>NZ_CP113097.1:1912500-2550000 GCF_026625125.1 Pseudomonas putida
CGGGCTGCGCTGGCGTTGGCGAATCAGCACCTCGTACACGAACGAATAATGCACGTCCCCTGACAGGATCACGTAGTGCCCCGGCGTGCGCGAGTGGCGGAAGATATTCAGGATCACCTGGGCGGCACCGCGGTGGGCCATCCAGTTCTCGGCATCTACCAGCAGCGGGTGGCCCAGCCAGCTGAACACTTTCTGCACCGTCTCGATCAGCTTTACCCCGAAGATCGGCGCCGGTGACACGATGATCGCCGAAGGGTGGTCGAGCAATGCTTGCTGCAGTTCGCACAACGCCTCCCAGTCCAGTAAGCCGGAAGGCTTGGCCAGGTCGCTTTCGCTGCGCCAGCGCCGGGTGCGGGTGTCCAGCACCAGCAGGGGCGGGTTGCTTGGCAGGCTGAACTGCCAGCCCTGAAAGCGCAGCAGTTCACCGATCAGGTGGTCGTGTTGCTGGCTGTCCAGTTGCGGGCTGGCCAGCGCCTGGCACTGCCCGACCAACGCCTTGCAGCCTTGCGGGTCGTTGCCCCAGGCCTGGCACAGCAGGTAGCCGAGCAGGGCATTGCCGATGATGCGTCGCGAGAATGGGTGGCCGTAGGCTGTTTCTTCCCACTGCGCCGATAAGTTCCAGTCATCGGTGATGTCGTGATCGTCGAAGATCATCAGGCAAGGTAAGTGCGCCATCACCCGCGCCACCTGGCCCAGGTTGTCGGCGAACGCCTGGATCAGCGGCAGTTCCTTGCGGTAGCGCGCCTGGTGCGGGTCGGCAAGGCCCGCAGGCATGTCGAGCGCTACCAGTTGCCAAGGGGTGGGTGACCAGACCAGCAGGTACATGGCCATGACTTCGGCGAACGTCACCAGGTGGTTGTCGGCATTGCTTGAGGAGAAGATGGGTTTGCGCTTGCCGCCGAAGAATCGCTCGCGCAGGGTTTCGTTACGTTCCTGGGCCGGCAGCAGGTCGGCGCGATGGTAATAGCTGGCCGGGTGGTCATACAGCGACTTGCTTTCGGCCACGACTGCGCCGTCCAGGTGTTCATCGAACAGGCCTAGGCGCTCGATCAGCGCATGAATGGCCCGAAGCATCGGCCCTGCTACATCATCGGCGTAGACCTGGTCCCCGGTCATCAACAGCACGGCCGGGCGCTCTTCGGGGCGCGTACAGGCCTGTAGCAGCCTGTCTGCGCAGAGCAAGCCATCGGCAGCGGGGTGGTGCGGTTTGCGGCAAGAGCCGTGCAGCAGCTGATCCAGGCGGTCGCGCAGCACCAGGCTTGGCCGCTGGCGGCCTGGGTAGAGCAGGTGCGGCGCCCAGTCAGCGATACCTTGGCCGTCGATCAGCAGGTCGTATTCGAGTTCGACGTTGCAGGGCAGCGGTTGGGCAAAGTCGATGTCCAGCAGGTGGATGAAGGCGTGCTCGCCGATCGGTACTACCTGGCAATCCACCTTCGCCGCGCCGTCCAAGCTGAACGCGAGCTGCAAGGGTTGGCTGCCGACCAGCCAGATGGCCAGGCGCTTAGGCTCCAGGCGGCGCAGTACAGGGCCGGCGAGAACAAGGGGCAAAGGGGAGGAAGTCATGGACAGCTCTGGTGGCTAATCGGCCCAGTCACGGCGAACCGTCGCGAACAGGCCTTTGAATTCAGAACGCTTGTTGCAAGGCTAAAGCAAAGCGGGCGGAAAATGCTGAACATTCACCGCCCGCCTGGCAAACCTAAAATGTATCAGGCTTTGTCAGCCATCAGCTTTTCCAGCTTCTCCTGGTCACGGGCGAACTGGCGAATGCCCTCCGCCAGTTTCTCGGTACCCATGGCGTCTTCGTTCATCGCCCAGCGGAACTGGCTTTCGCTGAGCACCTGCTTGGCCTCGCCGGCATTGCCCGGCTTGAGTACCTGCGGCAGCTCGCCCTGGTCATCGCTCAGTTGCTGCAGCAGCTCCGGGCTGATGGTCAGGCGATCGCAGCCAGCCAGTTGCTCGATCTGGCCGATGTTGCGGAAGCTGGCGCCCATGACCACGGTGTCGTAGCCGTTGGCCTTGTAGTAGTTGTAGATGCGTGTGACCGACTGGACGCCAGGGTCATCGGCGCCCACGTACTCTTGGCCGGTGCTCTTCTTGTACCAGTCATAGATACGGCCCACGAACGGGGAAATCAGGAACACACCGGCATCGGCGCAAGCCTGTGCCTGGGCGAAGGAGAACAGCAGGGTCAGGTTGGTCTGGATGCCTTCCTTCTCCAGCTGCTCGGCGGCGCGGATGCCTTCCCAGGTAGAGGCCAGCTTGATCAGTACGCGGTCTTTGGCGATGCCGGCGGCCTGGTAAAGCTCGATCAGTTGGCGGGCCTTGCTCAGCAGTGCCGGTTCGTCGAACGACAGGCGTGCATCCACTTCGGTGGAGATGCGCCCAGGGATCACTTTCAGAATGCCCGCGCCCACCGCCACGGCGAACTTGTCGCACGCCAGGTCGACATTGCCCTTGGCATCGCTTTTGACCTGCTTGAGCAGGTCGGCATAGCCCGGGATGGCGGCAGCCTTGAGCAGCAACGACGGGTTGGTGGTGGCATCGACCGGCTTGAGGCGGGTGATGGCGTCCAGGTCCCCGGTGTCGGCGACCACGGTGGTGAACTGCTTGAGTTGTTCCAGCTTGGAAGTCATGGCGTGCTCTGTCCTGTGCGATGTCTCGACATTACCCGAGCCCCGACGGCCGCTCAAGGGGCCAGCGGGGCGGTGGCGAATTGTCTGGGGTGATGATTTGAGTCACCCGCCAGCACGAGGTTCCCCACCACCTTGAAAGCTTCACCCGCGATCGGTGGTAGCCGGCTTGCCGGCGATGGGCCGCAAATCGCTCGACTGAATGGCATCTGGGCTTCAATCCATTTTCTCCCACAGTTACAGCGCAGCGCTCGAAAACTGCACGGTCCCGGTGGGAGCCGGCTTGCCGGCGATAGGGCCCGCCAGGCCACCTTACCGCCCCTGCAACAACTCCGCCGCTTGGTCGAACACCGCCAGCGGCTCCGGCGCCTTGTGAATATCCGCCGACAGCAACTGCCGGAACCGCCGCGCCCCTTTGAAGCCCTGGCCCAACCCCAGAATATGCCGGGTGACGTGATGCATCGCACCGCCACTTTCCATATGCGCCACGATATAGGGCCGCAACTGCGCCATCGCCTCGCTACGGCTGACCACCGGCGCAGCACTGCCAAACAGCAGCTGATCCACTTCAGCCAGCACATACGAGTTGTGGTACGCCTCGCGCCCCATCATCACCCCATCGAACGTCTCCAGGTGCATCTGGCACTCGGCCAAGGTCTTGATGCCACCGTTGAGCACGATCTCAAGGTCCGGAAAGTCCGCTTTCAGCTGCGCAGCCACGTCGTAGCGCAGCGGCGGGATCTCACGGTTCTCCTTGGGCGAAAGCCCTTCGAGAATCGCGATGCGCGCATGCACGGTGAAACTGCGACACCCGGCGTCCCGTACCTGCCCGACGAAGTCGCACAGTTCTGCATAGCTGTCACGGCCATTGATACCAATGCGGTGCTTCACCGTCACCGGCGTCGACACCGCATCACGCATGGCCTTGACGCAATCGGCCACCAGCGCCGGGTGGGCCATGAGGCAAGCGCCGATCATGTTGTTCTGCACCCGATCGCTGGGGCAGCCGACGTTGAGGTTCACCTCGTCATAGCCCGCTTGTTCGGCCAGGCGCGCGCAGGCCGCCAAGTCGGCCGGCACACTGCCGCCCAGCTGCAGGGCAAGCGGATGTTCGGACACATCGTGGCGCAGGAAACGGTGCGCGTCGTTGTGCAGCAGGGCACCGGTGGTGACCATTTCGGTGTAGAGCAAGGTGTGCCGGGATAGCAGGCGCAGGAAGAACCGGCAGTGGCGGTCGGTCCAGTCCATCATCGGCGCAACGCTGAAGCGGCGTGACGGCTCAGGGCGCGAGTTTTGTGGGGTTGCAGTATCTAGGAGCATTCAGGTCTACGCATTTGGGTACCAACTTATTCGGGCTTTTGCTGTGAATCAGCCTCATTCACCTGGGTAACACCGAAAAAATGGCAAGGAATACAAGCAAGTAACAAGGCGGATGTGGCGGTGAGCTACCCCGTCAATACCAGCCTCATAAAAAGGATGTCCTAGTTTACCAAGAGCGCTGGATGTTCGCCTGTTCATAGGCAAGTGAGGGCCGCGGAAAACGTGAGTGAACGATGTGAAAGGTCTCTGCCCATCTTCCCGCAGTATGGTTTTTAACGGTTTCCTACAGATACGGGATGCTGGCTTGTAGTCCGTTTCTGAATCACCCTTTCAGCACCCTTGAGCCATTGCAATGGAAATCCGAGCTCCCTAGTCTCGCTGGGCCGCTGCAAAAACTGTGGCCGGGCCTGCAAGCCCGAACTTGGATTTGGCCGCTACCCAGCGATGAGGCCAGTAGGCCCCACGCATCACGAGCGTCAAACCTCCACGCAGGGTCAGCCTTGGTCTTGGCACTGAAACCCGCTAATGTGCCGCCCTCAGCAAGGATAGCCGCGACCCCAGGGAGCTTTCTATGTCGCTTTTACACCAGGCCAGCCTGCTATTTGGCCTGCGCAGTGGCAGCACCTTCACGCCTGCCCCTTCACTGAAACCGTTGCTGGACGGCATCTCAGCGCTTCAGGTACCTGGCCCGGAAACAGTCTGGGCCGTTGGCGAGGTCGACCTCGGCCAATCGGTGCGCCTGGTGCGTTTTTACCTGGACAATCAAGACTACTGGTTACAGGTGCTGATGAACGGCGCCGAACCGGGCGATATCGTGCTGTTCGGCTACCACAGCGCAGTCGCCGTCAATGACCAGGAGCACCTGCAAAGCCTGACCGGTAGCGCACCGAAGGCCGGCATGCCGATCTTCGAACACGAAGGTAATTTGTATTCCCGGCAATGGGGTCGCGAAGCGGGGCTCGCCGAATGGGTTGCGCTGTGCGAGGCGGTTACCAGCCCCGAAGCACGGTACCGCATCCAGCACCTGTGCATGCTCTATGCCCGTGACACCGGTTTGCCGTACCGGCGCGAATCTCTGCTGCTGTCGGTCGAAGAAGATGAGTACGGTGCGCTCACCTACACCACCTCGCTGGGTGTGACCCTATTCCCCACGGACTTTCACGTAACCTGACAAGGATTTCCCATGCTCGACGCTTTGCGCCTGTCCCTCAACGCCTCGGCGGTGACGGGCTTCATCCTCTATATCAGTGTGGCCCTGCTGATGTTCTGGCTGTTCCAGTTCATCTACACCCGCCTCACGCCGCACCGCGAGTTCGCCCTGATCCGCCAGAACAACCCTGCAGCCGCTATTGCTCTGGGTGGTTCGCTGATCGGTTTTTCGCTGCCGGCCAGCAACATCATCGCCTACAGCGTCAGCATTCTCGACTTCGTCGCCTGGGTGGTGATCGCAGCGGTGGTGCAGTTGATCGCCTTCGGCCTGACCAGCCTGGTGCTGCGTGGCCTGTCCCAGCGCATCGCCCAGGGCGAGCTGGCAGCTGCCATCTACGCCGCAAGCGTGGCCATCAGCGTCGGCTTTCTGAACTCGGCCTGCATGACACCTTCGGCCTGAGCAGGAGGGTGCCAATGAAATCGCCGATGAAACGCAGTTCCTTCAAGCTGGTACTGGCCGGTTCGTTACCACTGGCGCTGACGGCCTGTGGTCCGCAGGAAGAATTGTATACGGTCAGCCAAAAGACCAATTACGACACCGTTGCTGCCTGCGTAAATGACTATATGCCGATCGCTGTCTGCACCGATGCCTACCAGCAGGCGCACAGCGACTATCTTCGCCAGGCGCCAACGTTCGCGTTCCAGAGCGCGTGTGAGGCGCAGTTCGGTGCAGACAATTGCCTGACCACCGTCGATGGGCGGTACATGCCCCGCATGAACGGGTTCGAGCTGGAAAGTGCCGTTGAGGTGACCCAGTCACAACTGGATGCTGGCTACGCTCAGGGTGGGGGCTATGGGCATATTGCCAGCGCCGCGGTGGCCGGGATGCTGCTCGGGCAGGCCCGGAGCCGCGACCGTCGTTTCCGCGCACAGCCTGTGTACGCCAACGGCAGTGCAACGCGCCCTGGGCTGCACAATGGGGCCTTGGGTGAAATCCAGCGTGCCAGGGAGGATGAACAAAGCAGCAGCGCAGGTTCGTCCGGCGGTGGCGGCAGATGGAGCCGCAAGGATCCTCACGCAGCCTCATCAGGGTCGATCACCCGGGGTGGCTTTGGCAGCCAGGCCACAGCCCGTAGCGGCTGGAGTGGCAAGTCCGGTAGCTTTTTCGGGGGGTGAGCATGCGCAAGGTAGAGCTGGCAGAGCGCCCCGACTGGCGCGCGACTGCCGAGCGTGAGGGGTTCGCCTTCCACACCATCGAAGGCCAGCGTTACTGGGACGAGAGCGGCTACTACCAATTCAGCGAAGCTCAGGTGGTTCGAGACCTGCAAGCGCCGACCGAAGCGCTGCACGCCCTGTGCCTGGAGGCGGTCGGGCGCATCGTCGACAGCGAAGCGCTCATGGCCCGCCTGGCCATCCCTCCGGCCTTCTTCGACCTGGTGCGTAGGTCTTGGAAGCAGGCACAGCCGCACCTGTACGGGCGCTTTGACTTCAGTTACGACGGCAATGGCCCGGCGAAACTCATCGAAGCCAATTACGATACGCCAACCTCGCTTTACGAGGCGGCCGCCTTCCAGCTGATCTGGCTGGAGGAGCAGATAGCGCGCGGGCTGTTGCCTGCGCACGCCAGCCAGTTCAATACCCTGGCCGAAGACCTGGTGCAGGCGTTTGCCGCGATGCCGGGGCAGGGTACGTTCTATTTCTCGACCATCTCAGGCTCGCTGGAGGACCGTGGCACCACTGATTTCCTGCGCAGGATGGCTGAGCATGCGGGTGTCCGCACACGGCATATCGACCTGGAAGACATCGGCCTGCACGACAATGGCCGGTTCGTCGACCTCCAAAGCCAGCCCATCCAGCGCCTGTTCAAGCTGCATGCGTGGGAGCACATCTTCCATGAGGATTTCGGCCAGGCGATTACCGGCTGCGACACGCAGTTTGTCGAGCCGCCCTGGAAGGCACTGATCTCCAACAAAGGCATCCTGCCGTTATTGTGGGAGTGGTTCGAAGGCCATCCGAACCTGCTGCCGGCCTTTGTCGACGACAATCCACAGGCCCCGGTGCCCAAGGGCTGGGTGCGCAAGCCGTACTTCTCCCGTGAGGGCGCCAACGTGGATATCCACACCGAGGATGGGCGGCGGGTCTTTGAAGACGGGCCCTATGACGATGCGCCCTATATTCTGCAGGCTTTTGCACCTTTGCCGAAGTTCGCTGACAGTTACACCCTGATTGGTTCGTGGGTGATCGGCGACAAGGCCTCAGGGCTTGGCATTCGTGAAGATGATTCGCTTATCACCAAGGACAGTTCACGCTTCTTGCCGCATGTGGTTTTGGGCTGACCGCCCCTCTGGTCGGTTTCAGGATGCGCCTGGTCGTTCGCGTGCATCCGTTCGGCGCCACAAGTGCCATGCTTGTGAAATGCCCTTGAGCCCAGTGCGCGCAGACGCACGGCCAGCGGCAAGGAGGCCACCGACAACCACGCGACCGTGACGTGGGCGGTGTGCCGCAGCAGAACACGCCGGTCACCTGCCTACTACAACAATCTGGCGGGGGCCGTGATGCCGAGGTCCGCTGTATGCCTGATCAATTGCTTCACCTGCCCGTTATCCACGATATCCTGAGCCGCCACCAGGACACCCCTGGTGCACTCTTGCCGATCCTGCATGCCGTGCAGGAAAGCATCGGTTTCATCCCGGATGCCGCCGTCGCCGACATAGCCCATGCCCTCAACCTCAGCCTGGCCGAGGTGCGCGGGGTGATCAGCTTCTACCACGATTTCCGTACCGCGCCGCCGGCACGCCATACCCTGCGCTTGTGCCGCGCCGAATCGTGCCAGAGCCGTGGCAGCGAGGCACTGGCCGCACAGCTGCGTGAACAGCTGGCACTGGACGACCATGGCACCAGCGCCGACGGCGCCATCAGCCTGCGCCCGGTGTACTGCCTGGGCGCATGCGCCTGCTCGCCGGCCCTTGAACTCGATGGCCAGGTGCATGCGCGCCTGACCCCTGAGCGCCTTCGCGCGCTGGTCAACGGTTGCCTGGAGGGCACAGCATGCTGAAGCTGTTCATCCCCTGCGACTCGGTGGCCCGCGCCGTGGGTGCCGACCAGGTTGTCGAGGCGTTGCTGCGCGAGGCTGAGCAACGGCAGGTGGCGCTGGACATTCAGCGCACCAGTTCGCGTGGCCTGTATTGGCTCGAACCACTGGTAGAGTGCGAGCGCGCTGATGGGCGGCAAGGCTTCGGCCCGGTCACCCCTGAGGATGTGCCTGCGCTGCTCGATGCATTGGCGGCCGACCCCGGCAGCCATTCGCTGGCGCTCGGGCCCGTGGAAGCGCTCCCTTACCTCAAGACCCAGCAACGTCTGCTGTTCGCCCGCGCCGGCATCACCCGGCCATTGTCGCTGGATGACTACCGCGCCCACGGTGGCTTTGCCGGCCTTGAGCAAGCCGTTGCGCTGGGCGGCGCCGACGTGGTGGCCGCCGTGCTCGATTCCGGCCTGCGCGGCCGTGGCGGTGCAGCGTTCCCGGCGGGTATCAAATGGCGCACCGTGCGTGACGCCGGGGCAGGGCAGAAGTACGTGGTGTGCAACGCCGACGAAGGCGACTCCGGTACCTTTGCCGACCGCATGCTGATGGAAGGTGACCCCTTCCTGCTGATCGAAGGCATGATCATCGCCGGCCTCGCGGTGGGTGCCGACAAGGGCTATATCTACGTGCGCTCGGAATACCCCGACGCGATCCGCGTGCTCGATCAGGCCTTGGTCATCGCCCGCGACGCCGGTTATCTCGGTGCCGACGTGGCCGGTAGCGGTCAGGCGTTCGACCTGGAAGTACGGGTGGGTGCCGGTGCCTATATCTGCGGTGAGGAAACCGCGCTGCTCGAATCTATCGAGGGCAAGCGCGGCATCGTCCGCGCCAAGCCGCCACTACCGGCCCTGCAGGGCCTGTTCGGCCTGCCGACGCTGGTGCACAACGTGCTCACCCTGGCCTCGGTGCCCACCATCCTGGCCAAGGGCGCGGCGTTCTACCGCGACTTCGGCATGGGGCGTTCGCTTGGCACCATGCCGTTCCAGCTGGCCGGCAACATCCGCCATGGCGGCCTGGTAGAGCGCGCCTTTGGCCTGACCCTGCGGGAACTGGTGGAAGGCTACGGTGGTGGCACCGCCAGTGGCCGGCCGCTGAAGGCCGCCCAGGTCGGGGGGCCATTGGGTGCCTGGGTGCCGCCCAGTCACTTTGACACCCCACTGGACTATGAGGCCTTCGCCGCCATGGGGGCGATGTTGGGCCACGGTGGCGTGGTGGTGGCCGACGACACCTTGAACATGGCCAGCATGGCGCGCTTTGCCCTGCAGTTCTGCGCCGAAGAGTCCTGCGGCAAGTGCACGCCCTGCCGCATCGGTTCTACCCGCGGGATGGAGGTGGTCGACCGCCTGATCGCCAGCAGCGACCTCACCGAGCGTCATGACCAGGCGCTGCTGCTGCGCGACCTGTGCGACACCCTGCAGTACGGCTCGCTGTGCGCCATGGGCGGTATGACCGCCTACCCGGTGGCCAGCGCCCTCAAGTACTTCCCGGCCGATTTCGGGCTGACCACCACGGAGGCCGCGCAGTGATCAATTACTTCGACCCCGAGACCGATCTGGGTACCCCTGAACGCCACAGTGATGTGCAGATCAGCCTGAACATCGACGGGCGCAGTGTCAGCGTACCGGCGGGCACCTCAGTGATGCGCGCCGCAGCCCTGCTGGGTACCAGCATCCCCAAACTGTGTGCCACCGACAGCCTGGAGGCCTTCGGCTCCTGCCGCATGTGCATGGTCGAGATCGATGGCATGCGCGGGTACCCGGCGTCCTGCACCACGCCTGTCAGCGAAGGCATGGTGGTGCGCACCCAAACGCCACGCCTGGCCGACCTGCGCCGCAACGTCATGGAGCTGTACATTTCCGACCACCCGCTCGACTGCCTGACCTGCTCGGCCAACGGCAACTGCGAACTGCAGACGGTCGCCGGCCAAGTCGGCCTGCGGGAGGTGCGCTACGGCTATGACGGCGCCAACCACCTGGCCGAGCAGAAGGACGAATCCAACCCGTACTTCGATTACGAGCCCAGCAAGTGCATCGTCTGCAGCCGCTGCGTGCGTGCCTGCGAGGATATCCAAGGCACCTTCGCCCTGACCATCACCGGGCGCGGCTTCGAGTCGCGGGTGGCGGCAGCCGGTGGTGACAACTTCCTCACCTCCGAATGCGTGTCGTGCGGTGCCTGCGTGCAAGCCTGCCCGACGGCCACACTGACCGAAAAAAGCCTGGTGCAGATCGGCCAGCCGGAACGCGCGGTGATCACCACCTGCGCTTACTGCGGCGTGGGCTGCTCGTTCCGTGCCGAAATGAAGGGTGACCAACTGGTCCGCATGGTCCCGGACAAGAACGGCGGCGCCAACCACGGCCACGCCTGCGTCAAGGGCCGCTTCGCCTGGGGTTATGCCACCCACCCTGACCGAATCACCAAACCGATGATCCGCAAGCACCTGGATGACCCGTGGCAGGAAGTCAGCTGGGATGAGGCGGTCACCTACGCGGCCAGCGAGTTCCGCCGCATCCAGCTCAAGTACGGGCGCGATTCCATCGGTGGCATCACCTCCAGCCGTTGCACCAACGAAGAAGCCTACCTGGTGCAGAAACTGGTGCGCACGGCGTTTGGCAACAATAACGTCGACACCTGCGCGCGGGTGTGCCATTCGCCCACCGGCTACGGCCTCAAGCAGACCCTCGGTGAGTCGGCGGGCACCCAGAGTTTCGATTCGGTCATGCAGGCCGACGTGATCCTGGTGATCGGTGCCAACCCCACCGACGCCCACCCGGTGTTCGGCTCGCAGCTCAAGCGCCGCCTGCGCCAAGGCGCGCGACTGATCGTGATCGACCCGCGGCGCATCGACCTGGTGGATTCGCCCCACGCCCGTGCCGAGCTGCACCTGCAACTGCGCCCGGGCACCAACGTGGCCATGCTCAACGCCTTGGCCCATGTGATCGTTAGCGAGGGGCTGCTGGCCCAGCGCTTCATCGACGAGCGCTGCGAGAGTGAGGCCTTCGCCCGCTGGCGCGACTTCGTCAGCCTCCCAGAAAACGCCCCTGAAGTGCAGGGCCCCGTGTGCGGCGTGCCCGCCGAGCAGATCCGCGCCGCCGCCCGGCTGTATGCCACAGGCGGCAACGCAGCGATCTACTACGGCCTGGGCGTGACTGAACACAGCCAGGGCAGCACCGCGGTGATGGGCATCGCCAACCTGGCCATGGCCACCGGCAATATCGGCCGTGAAGGGGTGGGCGTAAACCCGCTGCGGGGGCAGAACAACGTGCAGGGCTCGTGCGACATGGGGTCGTTCCCCCATGAGCTGCCAGGCTACCGGCATATCTCCAACGAGGCCGTGCGTGCCGAGTTCGAGCAGGCCTGGGGCGTAACCCTGCAGCCCGACCCGGGCCTGCGCATCCCCAACATGTTCGAAGCGGCGCTGGACGGCAGCTTCAAGGCGCTGTACTGCCAGGGTGAGGACATCGCCCAGAGCGACCCCAACACCCAGCACGTCACGGCTGCGCTGCGGGCCATGGAGTGCGTGGTGGTGCAGGACATCTTCCTCAACGAGACGGCCAAGTTCGCCCACGTGTTCTTGCCGGGCAGCTCGTTCCTGGAAAAGGACGGCACCTTCACCAATGCCGAGCGCCGCATTTCGCGGGTTCGCAAAGTGATGCAGCCGCTGGCCGGCAAGGCGGACTGGGAGGCCACCGTGGCCTTGGCCAATGCCCTGGGCTACCCGATGAGCTACCGCCACCCGTCCGAGATCATGGACGAAATCGCCCGCCTGACGCCGTCCTTCCACCGCGTCAGCTACGCCGAGATCGACCGCCATGGGAGCCTGCAGTGGCCCTGCAACGAAGCCGCGCCCGACGGCACGCCGACCATGCACATCGATCAGTTCGTGCGGGGCAAGGGGCGCTTCATGCTCACCGGCTATGTGCCCACCGACGAGAAGGTCAACAGCCGCTACCCCCTGCTGCTGACCACTGGGCGCATTCTCAGCCAGTACAATGTCGGTGCCCAGACCCGGCGCACCGCCAACGTCGCCTGGCATGCTGCCGACTGCCTGGAACTGCACCCCACTGACGCCGAAAGCCGCGGCATCCATGACGGCGACTGGGTCGGCATCGGCAGCCGTGCAGGGCAGACGGTACTGCGCGCCAAAATCAGTGAGCGTGTGGCACCGGGGGTGGTGTACACCACCTTCCACTTCCCCGAGTCCGGCGCCAACGTGATCACCACCGACAACTCCGACTGGGCCACCAACTGCCCGGAATACAAGGTAACGGCGGTGGAGGTGGTCAAGGTGTTCCACCCGTCGCAGTGGCAAAAGCGCTACCAGGACTTCAGCGATGAACAGCGGCGCCTGCTCAAGGAGCGGCGCACGGCCGGCAAGCCTGAACAGGCCGAGGTGCGCCGATGAGCAGCGAAAACCTAGTCAAGATGGCCAACCAGATTGCCCATTACTTCGACAGCGAGCCTGATCATGTGTTGGCGGTGCAAGGGGTGCAGCAGCACTTGCAGAACTTCTGGACCCCAGCGATGCGCAGGCAGTTGGGGGAGTGGGCCCAGGCCCATGCCGGGGAGGGCTTGGACCCCAAGGTGATGGAAGCCTTGGCTTAGCGTTCGTCTGCGCTGCCCCGTCGCTAGCAAGCGCTTGCACCCCAGGGGCGCCGGCTTGCCGGTGATAGGGGCAGTGCCGACAACATGAAATGTCCGTCATGAATGCCTGACGACTGCCTGCGCAATGCTACGCTCGCGGAAACACTCGTCACGGGTACGCACCATGGACATGAACTGGCACCAGGCCCTGCAAGAGAGCCTGAGCTGGCTTGCAATCGCTTCACTCATCACCCTGATCGGCTTCACTGCCGCCGCTGCCTTGGCTGTGCGCTACACGCGCTGGGGCAGCCAGTTCTGGCAGCTTGCCGGGCCCTATTTCAGCTTCAGGCGCAGCTGGCGGCCGTTGCTGGTGTTTGCCGCACTGCTGGTGCTGACGCTGTTTTCGGTACGCATGAACGTACTGTTCTCGTTCTGGTACAACGGCTTCTACAGTGCCCTGCAGGCCCTCGACCGGACCGCCTTCTGGTACTTGCTGGGCGTGTTCGCGGTGTTGGCCACCCTTCACGTGCTTCGTTCACTGTTCACCTTCTACGTGACGGAGGCGTTCAGCATCCGCTGGCGGGTCTGGCTGACCGAGCGCCTGACCAATGACTGGCTGCACGGTGACGCCTATTACCGCGGCCAGTTTCTCGCCGAGCCTGTAGACAACCCCGACCAGCGCATCGAACTGGACGTCACCGCCTTCGTCACTAACTCGGTAACCTTGGCGCTAGGCGCGGTCAGCGCGCTGGTCTCGCTGGTGGCCTTCACCGCCATCCTCTGGGGCCTGTCGGCGCCGCTGGCGGTAGCGGGTGTGGAAATCCCCCGGGCCATGGTGTTCGCCGTCTATGTATACGTGCTGATCGCCACCTGGATTGCCTTTCGCCTCGGGCAGCCGTTGATCCGCCTGAATTTTCTCAACGAAAAACTCACCGCCAACTTCCGTTATGCGCTGATGCGCGTGCGGGAAAACGCTGAGAACATCGCGTTCTACCAGGGTGCCCACGTGGAGCGGGGGACCTTGCTAGGTCGCTTCGGGGCATTGATCGTCAATGTCTGGGCACTGGTGTTCCGGAACCTGAAGTTCAGCGGTTTCAACCTGGGCGTCAGCCAGGTGGCAGTGGTGTTCCCGTTCATCCTCCAGGCACCGCGCTTCTTCAGTGGCGCGATCAAGCTGGGGGATGTCATGCAAACCTCCCAAGCGTTTGGCCAGGTGCAGGATGCGCTGTCGTTCTTCCGTGAGTCCTATGACACCTTTGCCCAGTACCGCGCCACGCTCGACCGTCTGACCGGTTTTCTCGATGCCAATCAGCAGGCCAGCACGTTGCCGCGGGTCAGCACCCAGCAGCAGGCGCATGCCCTGGATATCTCGGGGTTGCAGGTGATGCGCCCCGATGGCTACGCGCTGATCGCCGACCTCGACTTGCGCCTGCAGGCCGGCCAGGCGCTGCTGATCAAAGGCCCTTCGGGCAGTGGTAAAACCACCTTGCTGCGCGCCTTGGCCGGGCTTTGGCCGTACGCCGAGGGTGAGGTCAGGCGGCCCACCGCTACCGAGGCGCTGTTCCTCTCGCAGCGCCCGTACCTGCCACTGGGCGATCTGCGGACCGCCATCGCCTACCCAACCGACAGCAAGCCTGAGGACGAAGTGCGCATGCAGCAGGCGCTGCGCCAGGTCAACCTGGCCCACCTGGCCGATCGGCTGGCGGTCAGTTGCGACTGGTCGCATATCCTCTCGGTGGGTGAGCAGCAGCGGCTGGCGTTTGCGCGGGTGCTGTTCAACCGGCCGCAGGTGGTGTTCCTCGACGAGTCCACCTCGGCGATGGATGAAGGCCTGGAACATGCGTTGTATTCGCTGCTGCGCAATGAGATGCCGCAGACCTTGCTGGTGAGTGTCGGCCACCGCAGCACGTTGGCCGGGTTCCATACCCACAGGCTGGAAGTGGACGGGCAGGGCGGTTGGTCGCTGCTGGAGCAGAAACCGGAGGTGCAATTGCAGGTCTAGGCGACCCGCATCGTGTTCAGGGCTGCATCACGATCAACTGCGGCCCTTCATCACGCTCATCCGACACGTCCTTGCCCACCGCAAACGATTCAAAGGCCTCCACCGGCAGGCGCCGCTCCCGTGCCAGCCGCTCGGCCTCCTCGGCAGGCACTTGCAAGTCGATCCACGTCCATGCATCCGCCGGCGCCAGTACCAGTGGCCGGCGGTCGTGGCTATCGACCATTCCCGCTTCACTCGCTGCGGTCACGATGACGAAGCCATCCCCTTCGTTCGGCTCCGATCCTGCACGTACCTGAGCCAGCGCAGCCATGAACATCGGTGCCTGGCTTTTCAGGCGGATGAAATAGGGCTGCTTGCGCTCGGGGTCGTGCGGGTCGCTCACCCATTCATACCAGCCGTCGGCCATGACCAGTGCCCGCCCTTGAGGCCAGAACGCCTTGAGAAACGTGCCGGTGGTCACGGCTTCTACCGGTGCGGTAGTCGGCGCAGGTTGCGGGCCCTTGGCCCAGAACGGTGCCCAACCCCAATGGCAGGGGTCGATGCGCAGGCCATTGCCCGGGTTGTGCATAACCAGTACGCAGCTGCCAGGGGCCACGTTGTAACGGCCAATGGGCACGTTGTCGTAACCGCTTATCACCTCCTGCCCGGCCGCCAGTTCACGCAGGTAATCGGCCTGGCCCTGATACTGGGCGAAGCGTCCGCACATGGCATGTCCCCCCATTGGTCGAAATGGCGTGCACGCGACCGACGCAATCGGGGTCCCAACATCCCATCTCGCGGGGGGCGTTGTTCAACCTGCGTGCGCCGCACAGTCACCTGGTCAGGATAGACGGCGACAGCGTTTTCACAGGCTCAGGCGCAACGCCAACGCTGCCAAGGTCACCAGTAGCACCGGCACCGTCAACAGCACCCCTACCTTGAAGTAATACCCCCAGCCGATGCTCACGCCCTTGCGCGCCAGCACATGCAGCCACAACAGCGTAGCCAGGCTGCCGATCGGGGTGATCTTCGGCCCCAGGTCGCAGCCGATCACGTTGGCATAGATCATCGCCTCGCGCACCACACCCTGCGCCTCGCTGGCCTCGATCGACAGCGCGCCGATCAACACGCTGGGCAGGTTGTTCATGACCGACGACAGCAGCGCCGCAACCAGGCCGGTCCCCAGCGAGGCTGCCCACAGCCCTTGCCCCGCCAGCCAGCTCAACACGTCGCCGAGCGAGTCGGTGAGGCCTGCATTGCGCAAGCCGTAGACCACCAGGTACATCCCCAATGAAAACACCACGATCTGCCACGGGGCCTCGCGCAGCACGCGGCGGGTGGAGATCACATGGCCGCGGGCGGCGACGGCGAACAGTACCGCTGCGCAGGCTGCGGCCACGGCACTGACCGGGATCCCCATGGGCTCGAGCACGAACAGGCTGGCCAGCAATGCCAGCAGCACCGCCCAGCCGACACGGAACGTTGCCCGGTCGCGCACGGCCATGGCCGGCACCTTGAGGTCTTCGGTGGCGTAGCGCAGCGGAATGTCGCGGCGAAAATACAGCCACAGCACCAGCAGCGTGGCTGCCACGGCCACCAGGTTCACCGGCACCATCACCGAGGCATAGGCGTTGAACCCCAGGTCGAAGTAGTCCGCCGAGACGATGTTCACCAGGTTGGACACCACCAGCGGCAGGCTGGCGGTGTCGGCGATGAAGCCTGCACCCATGACGAAGGCCAGGGTCGCCGCTGGGGAGAAGCGCAGCGCCAGCAACATCGACATGACGATCGGGGTAAGGATCAGCGCCGCGCCGTCGTTGGCGAACAGCGCCGATACCGCCGCGCCCAGCAGCACCATGAAGGCAAACAGCCGGCGCCCGTCCCCGCGGGCCCAGCGCGCCACATGCAACGCCGCCCATTCGAAAAAGCCCGCTTCGTCCAGCAGCAGGCTGATGACGATGAGGGCGATGAAGGTGGCGGTGGCGTTCCAGATGATGGCCCAGACCGTGGGGATGTCATGCAGCGATACCACGCCGAACACCAGGGCCAGCACGGCGCCGAGCGTGGCGCTCCAGCCAACCCCCAGGCCTTTGGGCTGCCAGATGACCAGGGTGAGGGTGAGCAGGAAGATCAAAGCGGCTGGGAGCATGGAAACGCTGTCTCGTCTCATGGCGGGGCAGAAGTGACTGTACACGGGCTGATGACGCGTAGGAAAAGTTCCGGTGCAAACATGTAAGTTTCGTAAATAAGATTTAAACCCATTTGAGAATCACTATATTTACCAACCCTGTTGGCCCCCGAACAGTGTTTGCGAGGCCGGTGGGCGTGGGCCCTCCGGCTTCCTGGCAGGGATGTGCCCTTCGCTTACCCATCGCAGGAGATGTGTCAATGCAGTGCAGAACTTCACCCAACAGCCTGGCCCTGGCGTTCGTCGCGTTGGCGTCACCGGCCATGATGGCGAGCGCCGCCGAGACAGTGGAGCGCAGACCTGGTGAGGTAGTGGAGATGCCGGTGGCGGACGACGCATTGGTGATCCAGGACACCCTGGTCACTGCAGAACGCGAAGCGCGTCAGGCGCTGGGTTCGTCGATCATCACTGAAGAAGACATCAAGCGTCGCCCGCCGGCCAATGACTTGTCCGACATCATCCGTCGTGAGCCGGGGGTCAACTTGACTGGCAACAGCGCCAGTGGTGCGCGTGGCAACAACAGGCAGATCGACCTGCGCGGCATGGGCCCGGAAAACACCCTGATCCTCATCGATGGCAAGCCATCCAGCGCACGCAACGCGGTGCGCTACGGCTGGAACGGCGACCGCGACACCCGCGGCGAAACCAACTGGGTGCCGGCCGAGGCGGTCGAGCGCATCGAAATCCTGCGCGGCCCGGCGGCGGCGCGCTACGGCTCGGGTGCGATGGGCGGGGTGGTCAACATCATCACCAAGCGGCCCACCGAGGCGTTCAAGGGCAGCCTCAACCTGTTCACGCAAATGCCCGAGGACAGCGCCGAGGGTGCCAGCCGTCGTGCCAACTTCAACCTCAGCGGCGGGCTCACCGACAACCTCGGTTTCCGTTTGTACGGTGGCCTGGCCAAGACCGACGCCGATGACCTGGACATCAACGCCGACCACGCCAACAGCGCGTTGGTCGCCGGCCGTGAGGGCGTGCGCAACAAGGACATCAACGGCCTGCTGAGCTGGAGGCTCAACGACGAGCACCGTCTGGAAGCCAGCGCCGGTTACAGCCGCCAGGGCAACCTCTATGCCGGCGACACCATGAACAGCAACGGCGGCAGCAATGTCGACCTGATCTCCAGCCTGTATGGCCACGAGACCAACGTCATGCAGCGCAACACCTATGACTTGACCCACCTGGGCGATTTCAGCTGGGGCACCAGCAAGACCAGCCTGGCTTACGAGTACGTGCGCAACTGGCGCCTGAACGAAGGGCTGGCCGGTGGCCCTGAAGGTGCGATCAACGACAGCGGTGCAGCCATGTCGCGGCTGCGCAACACTCGCCTGAGCAGCGAGGTGAACCTGCCGTTGGCCTTGGGCAATACCGAACATGTGCTGACCCTGGGCGGCGAATACCTTTATGAATCGCTCAACGACCAGGGCTCGTTCCGCCCGCAGAGCTTCGACCCCAGCGGCGGTGGCAGCGACGTCATCAGTGGCTTCGACCGCAGCGACTCGAAGATGACCGCCAAGAGCTACGCGCTGTTCGTCGAGGACAACATCGTGCTGGGCGACACCACCGTCACCCCGGGCCTGCGCTTCGACCACCACGAAACCTTTGGCGACAACTTCAGCCCCAGCCTCAACCTGTCGCACAAGCTGACCGATGCGCTGTCGGTCAAGGGCGGTATCGCACGGGCCTACAAGGTGCCGAACCTGTATCAGTCCAACCCCAATTACCTGCTCTACAGCCGCGGCAACGGCTGCAGCATTCAGCAGAGCAACTCCGGGGGCTGCTACCTGCAGGGCAATGCCGACCTCAAGCCGGAAATCAGCGTCAACAAGGAAATCGGCCTGTTGTATGACCGCGGCACCTGGCGTACCAGCGCGACGTATTTCCGCAACGATTACAAGAACAAGATCATCGGTGATACCGATGTGCTCTACACCATCAACAGCGGCCGCCGTGTGACTCAGTGGGAGAATGCTGGCGAGGCGCGGGTGGAAGGCATCGAGGGCAACCTGTTCGTCGAACTGACGCCGGTGCTCGACTGGAACACCAACCTGACCTGGATGCTCGACAACGACAACCGTGAGACGGGCGAGCCGCTGTCGGTGATCCCCGAGTACACGCTCAACAGCACCCTGGACTGGCGCGCCACCGAC
This sequence comes from Pseudomonas putida, assembly GCF_026625125.1. NCBI lineage: Bacteria > Pseudomonadati > Pseudomonadota > Gammaproteobacteria > Pseudomonadales > Pseudomonadaceae > Pseudomonas > Pseudomonas putida. The sequence continues at coordinate 1,931,582 of NZ_CP113097.1, forward strand.
AAGCTTTCGTTCCAGCTGGCCGGCACCTACTACGGCAAGCAGAAGTCGCCGACCTACAACTACCGCACCGAGGAAGACTACGACGCCGAGGCGCAGCAGGATGTCGAGGCCTACGGGCTGGTGGATGTCAGCGCCGGGTACAAGTTCAACGCCAACTATGACGTGCGGGTGGGCGTGAACAACGTGTTCGACAAGCAGATCTATCGCGGTGGCAATGCCAGCAGCTCGGGCGCCAACACCTATAACCAGCCGGGGCGTGCGCTGTTCGCTTCCCTGAATATCTCGTTCTGATGCTGAGGCCGCACTGCGGCCCATTCTCGGCGCAAGCCCGCTTCTCCAGATACCCCACTGGCACAACGCAAGTGGATTGAATGGGGGGGCGGGCTTGCCTCGATGCGACTACCAGGAAATGTGCCAATGAACAATAAACCCGCCTGGCTGCTGATCCTCTCGCGCAGCAGCGCCGCGCTGGTCGGCGGCTACGCACTCACCTATGCCGCCAGCGCCTGCCTGGCCCGGCTGTTGCCCCTGTCCCCCGCCGATGCGGTCATCGTCGCGACCCTGCCGGCCTTCGTCTTCTACACCGCAGTCATCCTTTGGGCCTTCGCCAGCCGTGACGCGGTGCGTGCCTGGCTACCGCTGGCCTTGGCTGCACCCTTGGCGTTGATCGGCTTCTGGCCCCAGGTACTGGAGTGGCTGGCATGAAGAACACGTTCACCCAATCGATGGCCTGGCTGCACACCTGGGGTGGGCTGGTTGTCGGCTGGCTATTGTTCGCCATCTTCGTCACCGGCACCCTGGCGGTGTTCGACAAAGAGCTCAACCACTGGATGCAGCCGGAAATCCCGGCCAATGCAGTGACCCAGGCCGATGCCGCGCAGCGCGCCATTGCCTACCTGCAGGCCCATGAACCGCAGGCCGGCAACTGGGGCATCAGCCTGCCCACCGATCGCTCGCCCGGGCTGCGTGTGTCTACCGGGGAGCGGCGCCATGGCGGTGGCGTACAGCTCGACCCGCAGACCGGCGAGGCCATCGCGGTACGCGACAGCGTTGGCGGCAACTTCTTTTTCCGCTTCCACTTCACCCTCGACCTGCCGCGCAACTGGGGCATTTTCGTGGTCGGTGCATTGGCGCTGGTGATGTTGGCGGCGCTGGTCACCGGCATTGTCATCCACAAGAAGATCTTCAAGGAGTTCTTCACGTTCCGGCCGAACAAGGGCCAGCGCTCCTGGCTGGACTTTCACAACGCCAGTGCCGTGCTGTTGCTGCCATTCCACCTGATGATCACCTACACCGGGCTGGTGATCTTCATGCTCATCTACATTCCTGCAGGTGTCGATGCGCTGTTCGCCGGGGACAACCGGGCCTACTTCAAGGCCCAGGGCAACGCCCGCCTGGAGCAGCCGAGGGCCTTGGCCAGGCAGCCCGCGGCGCTGGTCGATGTGGTGCCGCTGCTGGCCCAGGCGCAGGCACGGTTGGGGCCCATAGCCGGTTTCAATATCCGCAACCCCAATACCGCTGGGGCGCGTATCGAGATTCGCCCTGAGCTGGGTAATCGCATCGCGCTGTCGAAGGGGCAGGCCATGGTATTCGATGGTGTCAGCGGTCAGCTGCTCAGCGATGTGACTGAGTGGCGCGCGGCTCCCCTGACCCAGCGGGTCATGGTCGGCCTGCATTTTGCCCAGTTTGGCGGATACCCGATGCGTTGGTTGTACTTCGTGTGTGGGGTCATCAGCTGCGTGATGATCGCCAGTGGCCTGGTGCTGTTTTGCGTGAAGCGTGGGCGTAAGTACGCCAGCACCAGCGCGCAGTTGTCGGCGCGGCGTTGGTACCGGGTTGCCGAGGTGTGCAATGTCGGTTTCGTCACCGGTTTGCTGCTGGCCTGTGTCGGCTTGCTGTGGGCCAGCCGCCTGCTGCCGGTCGAGCTGGTACAGCGCGAGGCCTGGGAGGTGCGGGCATTCTTTGGTACATGGCTGCTTGCGCTGCTGCATGCGGGTATCAGGCCTGCGCGCCGGGCGTGGGTGGAACAACTGGGGCTGACGGCACTGCTGTGCATGGGCCTTGGGCTGTTCGGTGGGCTGGGGGATGCCTTGCGCCTGGGCGTGGTGGCTTGCGCAATGGTGCTGGGGGTGTTGCTCGGTGTGGTGGCGTGGCGCGTGCATCAAGGCGGGCGAATGCTGCATGCACCCAGGGCCAGGGCAGGGCGCAGCGTGGAGGCAGGCGCATGATGATGTTGATCGCAGGCGGCGCGCTGTTCGCCTATGCCGGTATGCTTGGCCTTTGCCAAGGCCTGGAACGGCACTATAAACAGGTATGGCAGCGGCCTTGCCCGCGGCCACTGCGCAGGGTGCTGCGTGGCGCTGGCTGGCTGGCACTGATGATCAGCCTGCTGCTGTGCGCCCAGGTCTGGGGCTGGGCCATGGCGCCGGTAGCCTGGTTGGCGATGATGTCGCTCGGTGCAATGCTGCTGGTCGTGCAGTTGCCGTATTGGCCGCGGCTGGCGGTTGGGCTTGCAGGGCTGGTGCCAGTGTGGGGGCTGCTGCACCTGTTTACCTGAGCAGGCCCTATCGCCGGCAAGCCGGCTTCCACATGGATTTGCGCCGGCTTTTAGCAATTGGGCAGGACCGTTGCTTGCACAGGTAAAGCGCAGCCCTGAAGAGCTGCGCGGTCGTGGTGGGAGCCGGCTTGCCGGCGATTGGGCTGCGCAGCAGCGCCCATAGCAGAGCTGTAATAGCCCGAGCGCTCGACGGGACCAGCGATCACCGATGAAACCGGGCCCTCGCTTCAGCCAGGTATCTGGCCAAGCACGTTGCGTTGCTCAAGCCAGCGCTCGAAGCTCCGGAATGTTTCGATGGCCGCCTGCACGGTGGCGGCCTGCGCTGCAGGTGCGCTCGACGCCTGGCCAAGGCGGTCGAGGAAGCGGCGCCAGTAGTCGCCGGTCCGCGCACCGTATACATCGAAAAAGGCTGTGCCGTTGGCCGGGCCGAGCCCCAGGCGCTCTGCCATTGCCCTTTTCAGTACCTGGCCGCCCAGGGTGGAGCCCTCCAGAACGTACATCACACCCAGCGCACCGGCCTCATCATTGATACCTGGCAGCGCCTGGCACAGGGGCAGGGCGTCGATGTCAGCGGCGCTCAGATGCAGGGCTTGCAGGTCCAGCGTGAGCGCGGGTGTCTTGGCCCTCATCGGTTCCTGGTAGTCACCCAGGCGAGCTTCGAGGGGCGCGTGGAACCCATAGTAGGCTTGCAGGAGCCGGCTGTAGGCCGCGGCATCGAAGCTCGCTGCAAAGAATGGCAGGCGTGCTTCGAGCGACTTGTGGCAATCGCGGGTGCCCTCGCGCAGGGCTAGCAGCAACGGGCTGGGTGAGGAGGGACTGGCTGGCATTCGGCTCGACTCTAGTGGCATTTCGCCTAATTTGGACTGACCATCGTAACGCAGTGTTCCTCCCCAGCCGCGACATTGTTGCGGAAAAAATAACCTCGGCGTGCTAAACCATTCGGCCGTCCTCCAAGAAGAAGCCAGCTGGTGAAAGCCGTACACCTGACCCTGATCTGTCATGCCCTGACAACGGCCCAGAAGACCGGGCACCTGCACGGCCCCGACGACGGCATTCTGCCGATGCTCGCCCAACCGTTCGCCGTGGCGCCTGAAACGCGCATCCTCACCGCGCCGGAGCGGCGTGCGAGGGAAACGGCGGACGGGTTTTCGGCACTGGCGCAGGTCGAGCCGGCATTGGCCGATTGCGACCTGGGACGCTGGCAGGGGCTGGCATTGAAGCGGTTGCAGGTTGAGCACCCGCAGGCGCTGGCGTTGTGGCTGGACGACCCGCACAGTGCGCCACATGGTGGTGAGTCGTTCGCCGAGTTGTGCCAGCGCATGGCGGGGTGGCTGGCGGCCTTCGATGAGCCGGGCGAGTGGGTGGCGGTGACGCATCCCATGGTCATTCGCGCGGTACTGGTGCAGGTGCTGGGTTGCCCCTTGGCGGCCCATCGGCAGATGGATGTGCTGCCTTTGTCACGTGTTCAGCTGAGCTTTACCGGGCGCTGGCGCTTGCGGCTGGGGTGAGTCCGGCTTGCAATGGCCTGCACAACGGCCAACCCAGCTCACCGCAAAACCTTGCCTCAGAACGCCAGCTTGTACCCGATCAGCAACAGCATGCCCGCCAGGCAGGGCCGCAGCACGCGGTCGGAGATCTTTCCGGTGAGGTGGCTGCCCAGGTAGATGCCAGGCAACGAGCCCAGCAGCAGGTAGCCCAGCAGCGACCAGTCCATGTTGCCCATGCCCGCGTGGCCCAGGCCTGCGACCAGGGTCAACGGCACCGCGTGGGCGATCTCGGTGCCCACCAGGCGCCGGGTGACCAGGAACGGGTAGAGCAGGAACAGCGCCACGGTGCCCAAGGCACCCGCACCGATCGAAGTCAGGGTGACCATGACACCCAGCACCACGCCGGTGAGTACGGTAAGGATGTTGAGGCTGCGGTCGCTGAGTTGGTAATGGTCACCGGCATGGCGGTTGGCGAACGCTTGCAGGCGCGATTTGAACAGGATCGCCAGTGCAGTGAGGATCAACACCACCGCCAGGCCCTGCTTGATGATGGCATTGAGCGCCGAAGTGTCGGTGTGCAGGGTGCTCAGGAACCACAGGGTCAGCGCTGCGGCCGGGACGCTGCCCATGCTGAGCAGGCCGGTGATTTTCCAGTCGATGTTCTTGTTGCGGCTGTGCACCCAGACGCCACTGGCCTTGGTGATGGCGGCGTAGAGCAAGTCAGTGCCCACGGCAGTGGCCGGGCTGATGCCAAACCACAGCAGGATGGGCGTCATCAGCGAACCGCCACCGACGCCGGTCATGCCGACGATGAACCCCACAACCAGCCCGGCTATGGTGAAACCGAAAGAACCTACATCCATACGCTACTCGACTGCCCAGCTTTGCCCGTGATCGGATGGGTGCCAGCATATAGGTAGTTTATATAGCCAAATAGACTTGTTCGTTATTAGGTTATAACCGCTGGCCTTCTACGCCGGCCCGCTCGCCCCCTGCATGAGACGAGCCTGCCGGCGTGTCACCTCAGATGCGGAAGCTGCCCACCAGTTGCTTCAAACGCCCAGCCTGCTGCGCCAGCGCATCGCAATGCTGCAACGTCTGGTTGAGGTTCTCCACCCCTTGCTGGTTCAGCGCATTGATCTGGGTGATGTCCAGGTTCAGGCTCTCGACCACGGCGGTCTGCTCTTCGGTCGCAGTGGCCACGGACTGGTTCATGCCATCGATTTCGCCGATGCGCTGGGTCACGCTGGTCAGACGTACACCGGCCTGGTTGGCGACCTGCACGGTCTGTTCGCTGGACACCTGGCTTGTGTTCATGGTGTGCACCGCCTCGCGGGAGCCGACCTGCAGGCTGGTGATCATGCGGTGGATCTCTTCTGCCGATTCCTGGGTGCGGTGCGCCAGGTTGCGCACCTCATCGGCGACCACGGCAAACCCACGCCCGGCTTCACCTGCACGGGCCGCTTCGATCGCGGCGTTGAGCGCCAGCAGGTTGGTCTGCTGGGAAATGCCTTTGATCACGTCGAGGATCTTGCCGATTTCGTCGGTGCTGGCATTGAGCGTTTCGATCTGTTCGCACGACTCGCTGATGCGCTGCGACAGGGCGGTCATGGCGTTGATCGCTTCTTCCACCACTTCGCGCCCGCCATTGGCCTGTTCGCTGGCACCACTGGCGTGTTGCGAGGCGTGCGCAGCATTGCGTGCGATTTCCTGAGTGGCGGCACCCAGCTGGTTGATGGCCGCCGCGACACTGTTGGTACGCATGCTCTGTTCTTCGGAACCGATGATCGATGCATTGGAGGCGTTGACCACCTTTTCCGACAGGTCGTGCACCAGCCGCGTAGCCGACGACACTTCGCTGATCGAGGCGTGAATGCGTTCTACGAAGCGGTTGAACGAGGTGGCCAGTTCGCCGAACTCGTCCTTGCGCGGTACCTCAAGGCGGCGGGTCAGGTCGCCTTCACCTTCGGCGATGTCGCGCATGGCGCGGCCCATGGTGGTCAGCGGGCGCATCAGCACCGGGATCAGCAAGCCCAGCAGCCCGGCGATGGCCGCCACGGCAATGACCATGGCGATGATCGCTGAGGTGCGGAAATGGCTTAAGGCGGCGTAGGCCTTGTCCTTGTCGATCGACAGGCCGATATACCACTGGGCAGACGGCAAGCCCGCCACCGGGGCAAAGGAGATCAACCGCTGCTGGCCATCGAGGGTGACGTCCTGCAGGCCGGCCGCCACGCGCAGGCCCGAGCCTGGGTAGATGTCGTTGAGGTTCTTCATCACCTGGTCTTTGTCGGGGCTGACGATCACCTGGCCGCTGCTGTCGGCGAGGAAGGCGTGGCCGATGCCGCCGAAGTCGACCGAGTTGATGATCTGCACCAAGGTAGCGAGGGTCAGGTCGCCGCCGACCACCCCGAGCATTTCGCCGTTACGCTTCACCGGCGTGGCGATGGTCACCATCAGGCCACCGACCGCGCCCTGGTAAGGGGCGGTGAGCACGGTCTGCCCGGCGCTGGCCGCGGCGCCGTACCATGGGCGCTGGCGTGGGTCGTAGCCGGCCGGCATTTGGGCGTCGGGGCGCTGGGTGAACACGCCGTTGGCCTGGCCCAGGTAGGTGAACAGGAAATTTTTCGTGTACGACGGCTGCTCGATCAGCCCGGCCAGGGTATCGCCTGCCCCTTGTTCAGCAATGTCCTGGGCCAGGTTCTCCAGCACCAGGATGCGCCCGCTCATCCAGTTCTGCACGCTGCTGGCAGTCAGCGCACCGGACTGCTGCATCGACGACGCGATGTTCTGGGTGATGGTCTTGCGTTGCAGGTAGTCGTTGTAAAGCGTGAACAGGGCAAAAGCCAGCACCACGACGCCGCATGCGCTGAGGAGGATCTTGTGGCGAAATTTCAGGTTCATGTTTCGAGACCTTGAGCCATGGAGGGAAGGGCACTGCACGCTTTTGGCGCGATGGGCCTGTCCACTCTGCTATCGGCAAATCCCACAAAAATTGAAGCACTTACGTCACTAGGCTGAGGCGATTTCGACGGACGGTGCGCTAGCATTTGGCTAGCTGTTCGATCAGCAAACGCGCCGCCTGGCGCAGCGGTTGCTGCCTGCGCCAGAAGGCATGAATCGGCAACTGTAGTTCGTTGCGGGTATTTGCAAATCGCAGACGTACCAGGCGCCCGTCAGCGATCAGCGGCGCCACCCTGGCCAATGGCAAATCGCCCCAGCCCAGGCCTGCTTCGACCATTTGTACGGCGAAGTCGAAACTGTCGGTGGACCAGTGCGTGGCGCCGATCAGCGCGCGCGGGTCGGCCAGCGGCAGGTCGCGGCTGCGCACCAGGATCTGGCGCACGTTGATCAGGTCTTCCAGGTAGCGGATGCGCCCGTCGCGCAGTGCCGGGTGCGCGGGTGACAGGGTGGCAACCAGCGACTCCGTACCAATGTGCTGGAACCCCCGGCTGGCATCGACGTGCAGGCCAGCGAAGGCCAGGCATAGGTCGGCACGGCCGCTGTCGAGCAACTGCAGTGCGTCTTCCTGTGGGGCACTGAGCAGCCGGATGTCCAGCAGCGGGTAGCGCTCGCCAAGCCTCGCGATGGCGGCAAACAGCGGCCGTTGATCTATGTCCGGGACCACGGCGAGGGTCAGGCTGCTCTCCAGCCCTTGCGACAACTCCAGTGCGTGCACCTGCAATAGCCCCAGTTGCTCGGCGATCAGCCTGGCGTGTGGCTCTAGCGCCAGAGCCTGAGCGGTAGGACGAACCTCGCGCGGGCCGCGCTCGAACAGCGAGTAGCCCAGTTCGGCTTCAAGGTTACCGATGGCCATGCTGACGGCAGAGGGTACCCGGCCAAGGGTGCGCGCCGCTGCGGAAAACGAACCCCGATCGAGTACGGCGAGGAACAGCTGGATATTGTCACTGGAAAAATTCATGTCGGCCTCCTATCAGTGAATCTGAAAGCTACCGACTTTGTCTGTCAATATATTTGAATCAATCTTGCGTCCTTCGCTTGATACCCAATGAGGTAAACCCGGTGCAGGGATTGAAACGCAAACTGGTCTACGTGACGTTCTACGAGCTGATTGGCTTGTGCATGTCGACGTTGGGACTGGCTTACTTGTCCGATACCCAGGCTTCGCATACTGGGCCGCTGGCGGTGATGATCACCACCATCGCCATGCTCTGGAACCTGATCTACAACAGCCTGTTCGAGTACTGGGAGAGCCGCCAGGCCAAGCGCGGCCGCAGCGTGGCGCGGCGGGTGGTGCATGCTGTCGGCTTCCAGCTGACCCTGGTGGTGTACCTGATCCCGCTGATCGCCTGGTGGCTGGGCATGAGTCTGGTCCAGGCGTTCCTGGTGGACCTTGCGTTCATCATCCTGGTGCCCTGCTACACCTTTGCCTACAACTGGGGGTTTGACCGGATCTTCGGTTTGCCAGCATCGGCCATGGCCACCGCCTGAGGGTGTCGGTGCCGCTATGGCGGCAGGCGAATCAACAAGGGTTCCTGGCGCGCAGGGGGTTGCGGTTGCACTGCCTGCTGCACGGGCCGCGGCGCACTGGCCAGCAAGCTGTCCTCGACCTGCCCTGACAGGTAGTACACCCCCGCCATGGCGCCGCTCTGGCGGTTCTCCATCAGCTCTTGCCATTCCTGATTGAGCGCCACGTTGAGGATCACCCGCAATTGCTCGACCATCTCCGGGTGATCGCGGTCGTGAGTGATCATGCCGTAGCCGGCGGCCGCCACCGAGATCATCGCCCCGGCCACCTTGCCCACCGCACTGGCCACTGCGCTGGCAATGCCGCGTGGGGCCAGGGTGGCGCCAAGCTTCTCGCTGGCGCGGGTCGCCACCGACGACAGGCCGATGTCGGTCTGCCCCGGGCCTTTGGCCGCTTGCTGGTGCAGGTGGTCGCGCAGGGCGAGCCAGGCGGGTTGCTGATCGAGCGGCTTGGCCTTGAGCAATTGATAAAGGCTGGCATTGCGTGCCGGCGGCGGCCCTAGGGCAATGGCCGGGATTCGGTTCAGGCGCTGGCTGAGCTGGTCGGGCGGGGCGTTGTAGCGCTGGATGATGGCTGGCAGTTGCTGGCCGAACAGCTGCACGTACAATTCGCAGGCGCGGTCGCGGATGACTTCGGGGTTGATCTGCTCGGCCACCGGCTCGATCACCCGCTTCTGGTACTGCTCCTGCAGGTACAGGGCCAGGCGTTTTTCCGCAGGCTCGCGGCCCTCGCCACTGTTGAGCTTGTACCAGGCGACCTTGAGGGTCAGCCATTGCTGGGTCCAGTAACCGGTGAACCAGGGAATGAAGTCGCTCTCGGTACGTTGCTGTACCTGTTCTTTCCACACTCGCATCGAGCGCCGTGCATAGTCGTTGGCCGAGCCAGCAGCGCCTACCGAGGCATCGATCAGTTCCTGGTCAATCCGTTGCCAGGCGGCGGGCGTGAGCACGGCGGGCGGCGGGGCAGGCGGACGCTTGCCGGCGCAGCCGCCGAGGGCGAGCAGAAGGCAGAGCAGCACGAGGATACGTGGATTCACACGACCGCCTCCCGGGTTTCGAGGCTAGGTGGTTAACCGAGTATAGGGCCGGCGATCGGCTGCGCCTGCGTCCTGTCAGGCCAGGTCTAGTTTTTCTTCCAGGCGGTCCAGGTGCTCGCCCATCAGCGCGAGCGCCGCTGCAGCGTTACCGGCCTCCACGGCATCGATGATCGCTGCGTGCTCTTGCCAGGCACAGTGCTCGCAGCAGGGTGATTCGTAGTGGGCGATGATCAGTGACGTCATCGGCACCAGGCCGTTGAGAAAGCGTGCCAGCGGCGCGTTGGCGGCCACCTGGGCAAGCTTGAGGTGGAATTCGCCGCCCAGGCGGATCGCCGCACACCGTTCGCCACGTTCGTGGTGCTGGCGCTCACGCTCCACCAGCGAACGCAATTGGCGGATCTGCGCCGGCCGCGCGCGTTGCGCCGCCAGGCTGATCAGGGTGGTTTCGGCCAGGCGGCGGGCGCTCAGTACCTGGCGCGCCTGGTGCGGGTCGGGGGCGGCCAGGTGCGCGGTGTGGCTGGGGCGCTGCACCACCACCTGCTGGTCCGAGAGGCGCCCCAGCACCCGGCGAATTACCGTGCGGCTGACGCCGAAGGCGTTGCCCAGTGCCTGCTCGGGCAGCAGGCTGCCGGGCGGCAGGCGCTGCTCGAGAATCGCGTCGAACAGGCGGGGGTAGATCTGCTCGGCCGACAGCCGGGTTTCGCCGGCGGCGAGCAGGGCAGGCAGGTGGTGGGCGGCTTGGGCGCAGGCGGTCATGGTCGCTCTCCTGGGGTCATTGGCGCGGATGCTCATCCGGGATGTTCAGTTCGATGCCCATGCGCTGCCCTTCGGCGAGGATGTGCTGGCGCATCTGGGCGCTGGCCTGGGCGCTGTTGCGCTCGCGAATGGCGCGTACCACGGCTTCGTTTTCCTTGAGCCGCGCAGCAAGGTGTTCGGGTGAGTTGCGCAGCATGTTGGCGCTTTGCTTGAGGGCATTGCCCGTCTGCTGTACCACGCTCTGGAAAATCGGGTTGGTGGTCAGCGCGAACAGGGCCTCGTGAAAGGCGATGTAGGCCTTGGCCCCGGCATCGCTGTCATCGGCATCCAGCGCTTCGCGCATGTCCATCAGGATCAGGCGGAGCTGGCCGATGTCCTGACTGTTGGCCGATTGCGCCACCAGGCCGACGATGAAGGGTTCGAGGGTGTAGCGCAGCTCCAGGACATCGGCCAGGCTGGCCGCGGCGCTGCTGTCGACGCCTGGTTCCAGCACGGCAGGCTCTGCATCGAGCACCAGCACGCCCTTGCCCGGCATGGAGCGCACCAGGCCGAGGGTCTCCAGCACGGTCACCGCTTCGCGCAGGCTGGGGCGGCTGATGCCCAGTTGTTCGGCCAGTTCGCGCTGGCCGGGTAGCATGTCGCCGGAGCGCCACTGGCCGCGGGCCAGTGCTTGGCGCAGTTTTTCCACCACTGAGTTGACGACGGTCGATGAGCTGATCACGATTTTCTCCTGAGGGCCGGCGTCAACGCCGGCCACGTGGGCTCAGAATTCCTGTTGATGGGCGTTGGGCTGCTTGCGTGGGGCATGGGCAAAGCCGGGTTTGCCATCGAGCACATTCTGCGCACGTTCCAGATCGATGTCTTTTTCCCAGCGGGCGATGGCCACGGTGGCCACGCAGTTGCCGATCAGGTTGGTCAGCGCCCGGCCAATGCCCATGAACCAGTCCACTGCCAGCACCAGCACCAGGCCGACCACCGGGATCGCCGGCACGGCGGTGAGGGTGGCAGCAAGGATCACCAGCGCCGAGCCTGGGATGCCGTGAGCGCCTTTGGACGTCACAAGCGACACCAGCAGGATGGTCAGCAGGTCCGTCATCTCCAAGGGGGTGCCCGTTGCGTTGGCGATGAACACGATGGCCAGGGTCAGGTAGATGGAGAAGCCGTCGAGGTTGAACGAGTAGCCGGTCGGGATCACCAGGCCAACGGTGGAGCTGCCAATGCCCAGGTGCTCGAGCTTGCGCATGATCTGCGGCAGGACTGCATCGGAGGAGGCGGTGCCAAGCACGATGGTCAGCTCTTCACGCAGGTATTTGATGAACGGCAGCAGTTTCAGGCCCGAAAGGCGCATCACGGTGCCCAGGATAATCAGTACGAAGCCCGCGCAGGTCAGGTAGAACAACGCCACCAGGCCACCCAGGTGCTGCAGCGACTCCAGACCATATTTGCTGGTCGTGAAGGCGATGGCGCCAAAGACACCGATCGGCGCCAGGCGCACGATCATGCCCATGATGCGGAAAATCACGTGGCTGAGTTCGTTGATCAACCGCGAAATGCCGGCGGCCGAGTCACCCACCAGGTTCAAAGCACTGCCGAACAGTACCGAGAACAGCAAGACTTGAAGGATGTTGTTGTCGGCGAAGGCGCCTACCACCGACGTGGGGATCAGGTCCATGAAGAACGCGGTGGCGCCATGGATATGCTGGCCGCGTTCGGCCAGGCCGTTGGCGTCGGCAGCAGAGAGCTGATCCAGGTGGATATTGGCGCCGCTGCCAATACCGCTGCTGAAGGCGAACACCAGGCCGATCACCAGGGCGATGGTGGTCAGCACTTCGAAGTAGATCACCGATTTGAGGCCGATGCGCCCGACTTTCTTCAGGTCGCCGGCACCGGAAATGCCGCTGACCACCACGCAGAAGACGATCAGGCCGATAAGCATCTTGATCAGCTTGATGAAGCCATCGCCTAGAGGCTTGAGCTGCAGGGAAAGGTCGGGGAAGCTGAGGCCGCAGGCGATGCCAAGGGCAAGGCCGAGCACGACTTGCAGGAAGATCGAACGCGAGCACCATTTGAGCATGGGAGTGATCTCTGATCGGTGTCCTTGCTTCGGTGCCGCACGGGGCGAAAGAGCGCAGGACTTATTTATTTTTGTGGTCTTACCGGTTTGTTCAGCGCGAGGTCATAAAAGCGCGAAACTTGTATGAGCACCTGAAGAGGAAACCCAATTGAGCAAAATCAATAGGTTAGGACTCCATGAGCACAGCTTGCGATTTTTCCTTTGCATCCATTTTGCATTTTACAGCCTGTATGGGCATCCAAATCCACACTAGCACTCTCAACCGGTCAGACCGGTTTGTCCAGTGTTTTTAGATGAGTGCCATGAGGCACGTTATTGATGTGCTACAATTGGAGGAGAAATGGAGATCCCCTTTACGCGGCCTGAAATTTAGCCAGTGGGGTGCCTTAGGGAGAACGGAGAGAAGCTCTAATGTTCAAGTCGCGCATGCGCAGGAGGATCGCAAGGATTCAAAACCACTGTCATGACTCACGGCGTTTTCGAGAGTAGTCCTTCCGATGAAAAATTACTAACCCAGGAATAGCATCTGGATGCTCTTTAGGAAGAGGCTTGATATAACGCGATTTGTATCGGATAGTAAATGGATCGCTCCAGACAAAGCACTGTCTTTTAAGGCCGACTGTGTATTTCTGAAAGTGTCGTGCGCATTTTTTTGCATCAGCTAATGTTACCATGGCGTGGTCGAGTTTAAAGCTCGTAATATAATGCGTGTCTAAATAGCATCGTACAAAAGAACGTGGTCTGCAACCGACAAGCTCTGCTGCTTCGCTGACGCGCAAGTGTTTTTTTCGCCACTGTATAGCTTGTGCCATCGTCTTTTCAGTGAAATATTTGCGGTTTCGGATAAGTCCTTCACGTTCTTCGGAGGGCGTTAAAACTCCAAGTTTTATTAGCTCTCCAATGTCCGTGCGATTGAGGTTTAGGAGTGCAGCTGCAGAATTTATGTCGATCAACAATTTTTTTGTAGAAGATGAGTGATCCGGATAGCCGGCTTCCAAGACGTCCCTGATGTATTGTGGTAAATGCTTTTTTAGGTGGACTCTTACCCTGCCACCGGTTTCAATGGTTGGGGTATGTTCAAGTAAGCGCTTCACAGCTTGATTGTCTATCAGGGGTAGATAAAATAGCTGTGCATCTATTACGTATATTCTTTTGAAGTCCTCTATCCAGGCTTTTGTGGTGACTCGATTTGTTTTTATTAGGATGGATTTAAGCGTTTTGTTTACGATCAGTTCAGATGTGGCTTTGTCTGATATGCCAAGTTCAACTGCGGCTTGATCTGTGGTGAGAGGTTTGAATTCGTCTGCAGGGTTTGCAAGTATGTCAACGGTATCCCATTCTAAGGATTGATGCTGAGCAAGGGTAAGGCATAGGTTTTGATATTTAAAGTGTCGTTGGGACTTGATAAGGGCTGTGACTTTCCTTACTTTGGTGCAGTTGTCAGATTCGATGAGGTTAGATGTGGCTTCTTTGCTATCTAACACAAATTGCATTTCGCGCCTAGTGAAAGGAAGGTTGGAACATTCGCAGTTAGGTCCGTGGCTTTGTGGTTTGGATTGAAGTGTGTTGCAGTAATATTCTAATGCGTAGTTGCTAATGGTTGGGTCGTTGATCAATATATAGGGTGCCAAAATTAAGCGCTTGTGCAGGCTGGGGTAGCGTGCTTGTAAGCAGTGCATTTCATGGAAGAAGGCGGTTTTGTTACCCGACGCCATTCGTATACAACTGTCTAATACATCAGCATGCCTGTCCGATGAGGGGAAAAAAGGATTGCTTGAAGTCACGAGTTCAAGGCGGTCGAAGAAAGTTTGGTCACCTTTTAGATAGGCGTCGTATGCATATTTAGACCATGTGTTGTCAGCGTAATTGGGTGGGGATTGCCTTAGGTCGAAATTGCATGCGCATCGAAAATCTCTAATTCTTTTCCAGTTAAGGGGCTTTTGACATGCGGGGCAAATTGAGATGTAGACTTCTGCGTGAATGGGGCACACCGCCGAAAACTCAAATGTGTGCATTATATTCATTTGACCGTCTCGGATGCATTCTGGACACACAGTCAGACGTGATCGAATAACTAATCGAGGTAAATCAACTTTGCCGCAGTGAAAGTAGATTTTATTGTTTTTAACGATTGCTCTAAAAAATAACCTCTCCAGGGCGTCTTGTTCATTTGCAAGGCATTGGCTGAGAAGAAAATTATGGGTGCGGCTATTTAGTGTTAGCGCTTCAGTCAGGCTGCAATAGTGTAGTCCTCCGCAAGCAGCGCTAAGTTCCGTCAGATTTCTGAATCCGTTTGAGTGAGCACAACGATACAAGACAGAGAGGGGGCTCTCATTTGGTAGGGGATAGGGTATAAAGTTGAGTTGGGCCATTTAGTTTGCTTTCGCTTTTGTTTTTTCGAGTATTATTTTTCGTAGTTCTTTAGCGCTTAGCGAGAATGGGTCGTGCTCAGTTAGGCGACAACTGAATTTCTCAGTTTGGCTTATATAGCTAAAATCATTAATGTGAAGGATTTTATCACCCCGCTTAAGGGCAACTTCACATGCGCCATGTAAAATGTTTCTTAATTGGCGTAAATTCCCTGAGGTTAGAGCATAAAGTGCATATAGCTCTTTTTCGCTGGTTAAGGTGGGCATGTCATTGAAGCCCATTGAGCTACTTATTTCCATCGCAAATGATCTAATTAATCGCTCGAAGTCTTGTGCGTTCTCCTCAGTTGTTAGAGAAAAAGGCTCAAAATAGACGCGGAAGGGGAAGCGATCTCCCATGGCTTGGCGCGAGTCGATGTACTTCTCGGAAAAAGGTTCGCCCGCAATTAGGATCAGACCTCGAAAATCGTCTGATAGATTTTTGACCCAGTCACCTGCAGCTCTGATAATATTTTCAGTCATGCTTTTCAATATGTGTGGAAACTCGTCAAGTATCAATAGCTGGGTCTTGCAGTTTTTTAAATTTTGATATAGTTGATATTCTAAGGTCCCGAGAGTTGGTCTGTTTAGGAAAACTCCCATTGTCGCTAGAATTTTGACCATCACTGAGTTGACAGTCGACTCGGACGGAACTCTGCAATAGATTACGGGCATGATTCGAGATCGACCTTTGGGTTCAATTTCTTCGTGGGGTACTACAAAGTCACGGATAAAGTCTGTACAAAGATGTGTTTTTCCCGTCCCGGATTTCCCAAATATAGCAGCCCCACTGTCCGGTCTTCCTCCCAGTCTAATTTCGGCGGCTCGGCGAAGCGTCTGTAACCCGTGACTGTACATTGGGTGCGCAATTGTGAATTCTATGAGGTGGTTAAGTTTTTGGTTGATTTTATCCGTCATGAGTGTCTCCAATGCTAGTTCCTGGTTTCACTTTGAAAAATTATATGATGCTAGTCTCATACGCCCAGTTAGTGTTTATAGAAGGTGGTTATGACATTTTTAATCTTTGTGTTCGTCCTCCTGATGTGGGTCTGAGAGGTGATAAGTTCCAAAGCCTGTCGACGCGGAAATATTCTCTTTAAAGTGAGTGGTGTTCAGTGGCAACTGGTCATTGAGAGTTGCTTCAGTATCTGATGAGGTCTTTGTGGACCTGTCGCTAGCATGCGGGTGAGTTTTTTTTGTCGGAAGTAGACCTTTCTTTTGGTTTTCTTTTTTGTATTCTTCAATCAATTCATTGAGTCCCAAGAGCATAATGCAGGCCATGTCGGGGTTGAATGAGGAGTCACTGCGCTCTCTAAGTTTAGATCTTATGAATTGATGCTCGGAGAGTGAAAGACCTGCTTGGTAATCCAATCGAGTGCCTTCGGCTTCATGCCATTCATCTGGCGTGTCAGGGTGCGATACCCACACCTTCCCTAAATCACATGGGTTGAAGCGTACGATGGCGGTTTGATCCTTTCCTAAGCGTTGCCGAACCTCTGCAACTCCGTCGCCGCACCATTTAAGACCGAACTTTAGAACTCGGCCTTTATCAAGTTTAAGCCTCCAGGTGCTTAGGCAGAGCTGATTTAGCTCTTCGAGACAATAGCGCTCTGCGGGAAGCGAGTTTTCGACGAGTCTCGCCCTCATTTGGGCCGGTGTCATGTGCAGTGAGTCGTGTACAGTGTTGTGATAAACATCCAACCAAATAGCAAATGCCTGCCGATATTGCTCTAATGTTGCGCATGCCAGATCGGCTGATGGATAATCCCCTCGCTCATCAGCTGAGCCGAAGGTAAATCCGGGAAACATATTGCAAAAACTAAGTTTAACCGTCAAAAAAAAGCGCTCCACAATCGCTTTGGCATCGGAGTCACGCACTGGTACATAGTCAGGGATGATGCCGAGTGATTCGAAGAACGAAAGGGACCAGACATTCAAGACCTCTGGTCCGTGATCTGTAATAACTCCAGCCGGTTTCCCGTACTTCACTATTGAATGGATGGTGGCCTGCAACATTTTTTCCGCGCAAGGCGCACCAAAGGAGATATCCCATCCAGTTACATATCGGCTGGGAGGGTTAAAATGGCACGAAAGAACAGGCCTTCCGCATAGGCCCGACCCTGAGTGAATAATCATGTTGTTCATTTGTTTAGAATCAAAATAACTGGCTGCGGCTAGTTCTTGAGCTACATATAAATGGCCGCTCGCCTTGCTACGTTTTTTGGCCTCGGTAACACCATAGCGCTGCTTGGTCACGTAATAGCGCTCATAGCGGTCGACTCGCCGACGCATTGTCCAATAGGAAGGGATGGAAAAAAGAGCCAGACCCAAACGCGTTCGGTCCTCGTTTTGCCGGGCAATATCTCCTCTGCAGAGTTTATATGTCTGCATTAGCGTGGGGCGCTCAGGAGTGAGATATTCATTCTCAATGTATTGATCCATTATTTCCTCTACCCTTGTATGCCAATAGGGCGGGCGATGCTTGGTTACTACACGTGCCAAGGCAATAGGATTACGATTGGCTTCAAGGTATCGGTTTTTCCAAGAGCGAACCGTGGAATAGCTAGGGGGGTGGTCGAGTTCGAGCTTATTTGCCAACTCTCGAACTGCTGCCTCGGTTTCCTTTCTAGGCATGCGGCCACCGAAACGGTTCAATATTAGTTCTGCGAAAGCTTGGTGTGTCGCGACTTTTCTCTGCTCAACTTCTTTTAACGACTTTAGACGGCCGAAGTCGCTGATTTCCGAAGGGGTTTTTTCATGAAGTATAAGATGCCCCCTTTGTTGCATCTGTTCAAAGTCGAGGGGAGTTAGATATCGGTGATGATGGTAAAGCGCCGAACATATAGATATTGTCTTTTCGGTGATCGAAAGGACGGAATACACCTTTCCGTTCATTTTATATTTTTCACCTACTTTTGGGCTCGGCATGGTATTTACTCCAGTGGTCGGCTCTCCCTGAGTGTCCTGTTGTGAGTACTGCTCTGGTATCGTGTGATGGCCCGGCGCAGCTTTCGCCGTCTTGAACAATTCGTTGATGAATGTGGCGGAATTTTGGGTTTTATATTCATCATGTTTGCTCAACTAGGCTGTTGAAGGTCATCTGTTCGTTGAAGTCTACCGATATCTTCCCCTCGAACAGCGCTCGGTAGATGGCGCGCTCTCTGACAGCTGCGTCGGGGTAAATCAACTCACGTAAACGCACCGGGTATGTAAAAGTTCCCAGCCAGCGATGACAATCTACCTTTTCCTCGTCGCTGACATTAAATGAATGGAAATAGAGAAATTTGAGGTTGGTAAGTCGATGCCCACAGCGGATGCTTCTACTATCAGCGAAAGCTAACCGATAACCTTTCTCTGCTAACATCTCCGAAGCTGCCCAGAGTTTTGCTCGGGCGGTTGGGTGAATTGTTTCGAAGTCATACTTTACTTCGGTGAAATACGTCGATTCGCTTGTTTCTACCCTGAAGTCTGGGCGATAACGCTGCTTATGTCCGCCTACCCTGACCTCCAGCACGCCTGGCTGACTGTCGTAGTGCACGACCTGCTTGTCCCATTCCAGCAGCACGCAATAGTCTGCTTCGAGCACACTGTTACAAATTTCCTGTCGCCGGTTTTTACGTGAGGGAAAAAAAAGCAAGTGCTTACCGTAATAGCCACACTTTTCCGGCTTGTGCAATCCGATAGGTATTTCCAATGGCGTCACCCTTCAGAAATTGTAGGTTGGCTTATGTATGGCCAATTATCCAACCCGGAACTAAAATAGCTAGGTATCTCTTTTTTGAGGTCTACAATCTTAAGTGCTTGAATTTCTTATGGTTAAAATAAAAAAGTTTCTGCATTTTCAGATTTGGCGCACGGCGGGGGTGGGATATCTGTGTAGGACAGATGTAGGCATAGGTGTAGGTGTAGGCGATGCGAAGAGATTTAGAGGTCAATCGGCAAGTCGAACGGTTGCGGAGTATGCTTTTGGTGCATACCTTGGCCGATGAGCTTCAGTGCGGTCATAAGGGCTATGCGTTGGGTATGCGACTGTGTGCTGGTAGCAGCGAGATTGATGTTGTCGAGGCGCAGAGCCATAAGTGGGGCGGCCGTTTACGCGGCGCGAAGATTTCGGAAGCAGAGCGTGATTCCTTGATAGCATCCTATCCGGTCCTCGGGGCTGTATGGAGTGATCCACTGTGGGAAGACTTAAAATACGTCAGAGCAAACGCCGAAATTCCGAGATGTTTTGATTCAATCTTGCCCGCAGATCATGCAATGCGTAAATTCAGTCCAACTTCCATGCGACAATGGATTGACGTGCCAGATCCAAAACGGCTCTGTGAGATTGTGCTTCTGCTGCGTGACGATTCGAGTTCTCTGCACTTACAGCGTTTGTGGGTGATTAAGAATCTCGCCGCATACCTCTTGGTGGTTTCAATATTTGCTCCGTTTCGTCCGGTTGCCGTGCCGCTCTATAAATGTATTCGGGATCTCCCATTGAAAAAAGCTTCGATGGTTGATGCTCTTCAGAGCCGTTTGCTTTTTAGTCTTCCGGATTGGGAAAGGTGGGTCCAGGCAGCACAGGAGGAAGCAACTGAGTGGTTAGGTTCGAGAAAAGGTAGAAACCCGGCGTTGGCTAGACGCTGGCTTTGGAATGAGCTTACAAATTCTGATTTTCAGCGGCGACTATCTCCTCGCCTGTGACAAGAGCTATCTCAGGGCGGCATTCTCGACAATGACACAAAGTGAAAATGAGGGCAGTCGCCCGCCTGATCAAGACAAGAGGCAAAACGACAGATTTTCTCACCTGGGCTGGTTGCGACTGGCACCCTTTACCTGGTGACAGCAGCCTTCGGGGACGGTTGTTTAGCCGCTGTCTATGTTCAGGCAGAGTATACGCTTCGGATTCTAGAGGGCCCCGCAGTGCCAGTGAGTTGCAAATTTTGCTATCTATCAGCGCCGCCTCTTGCCGAAGCGTGAGCACGGTAAAAGGGTAAAAAACGGGCTGTATTTCGACCGGCGAAGTGCTATTTTGCAATCTCAAAATGATGTCATGACACTGGATGTTGGCCATGTTCGCCCTCAATACCGCAGTGATTCACAGCTTCAAAAAATTGGCCCACACTGAATTTGTCGGTGAGG
The DNA here is from genome assembly GCF_026625125.1 of Pseudomonas putida. Lineage (NCBI taxonomy): Bacteria > Pseudomonadati > Pseudomonadota > Gammaproteobacteria > Pseudomonadales > Pseudomonadaceae > Pseudomonas > Pseudomonas putida. The sequence continues at coordinate 1,951,513 of NZ_CP113097.1, forward strand.
TGGTGAAGAAGGAAGTGATCCTTCAGCCGGACAACCCTGCACTGCAGTCATTGGTGGAGGGGATCAACGGTCTGATTGGTAAGGAAGGTAACAGCGTCGTCTACGGCCAGTTTGCCGCCGATGATCGTCAAGGGCCTTTTCCGAACCGCTTTGCTGATTTCGTCGCAGGACCTGACGAAGCTCAATGCTTCATTGACTTGACGCACCTGGCCATGGACGAACTGGTGGATCAGGCATCCAAGCAGGTGCTGTCCACAGGCGGGCATATCCTCTGCGCTCAATACACCTCGGCTGGCGAGAATTTTTTTCTGATAGCCAGCATGAAGGAGCGCGGTGCCATTCAGCTCGATGAAAACTACGTTCCCACGGCTATCCAAGAAATCGACCTGAGTAAGGTCCAGCAGGCCGCACGGATAAACGTGGACCGATTCACGATGATCCACGCGGCGGAACAGGCTGCAGCCCAGGCACAGGAGCAGCAAAACGGTGAAGTGGAAGCTGACGATGAGTTGGACGTCACCTACCTATGCTTCATTAGCCGTGGGCGCGACAGCCAAGCCTCGGATTATTTCATTGCTGCACTCGGCTGCGCTAAGGGTGTTGCATCCGGGCGCGCGACCAAGAACGCCATCGACCAAGTGTATAAATTCTTTCGCAACAAAAACACGTTGAAAGCACTGGCCTATCGCGCAAAGGATGCGGTTGTTCGCTACCTGCAAAAGCAATTGGAGGAAGGCAAGTCAGCGCGCCTCGACGCCATCTGCCATGTCGCTGTTCAGCATGTGCCAGCCGAGTTGGTAGAAGACATCGCTGGGCTCAAGGACTTTCTCAACCACGAAAAAAATCGGGTGCCGGATGATTTCACGGTAAACGCCACCTCTTTGCGTCAGAAAACCCGTATCAAAGGCGAGGCCAGCAACTGGGTGCTGCAGTTTGACCGCGGCGCATTGGGCGAAGATCCAGCAGCAGACGTCTATTACGACCTTGCGAAGCGCAAGCTGACCTTGTCCAACCTGAGCGTTGAGCTGGTGGCCCTCATCGATAAAGAACTCAAGGCCAGGGCCGGCTGATGTTCGCCTTCGTGGTCGGACTTTATCGGGCCGTCGGCGCTCCAGAAATACGCGATGGTCTGTTTTCTTACAAGGGACAGGCTACTGCGGAAATCGAAGCTGCCTTAGCCGCATGTGCCGTGTTACCACCTGCTTACGGTACCTTGGAGGTGGTGGATGACGAACCAGGTGAGCTGGATTTCGACTTCCATCTACCAGGCAACGAAAACGGCCGTTTTTACATCGATGTGCGCGAATTCGTGCAGCGCAACGGGTCGCTTGGGAAGGGGCGTTTCCCTCGCAACGTGTATATACAGACATTGGAGTGGGCAGACTGCGATGACTGGTTGCCGCCCGTGATTTCACAACTACAACGCTTGTGTCGGCTGATTGAGCTGCTCGCTCAATTGGCCGTTGGCGTCGATCGGGACAGTGATCCGGATGGATTCAACCTTTTTTTCGCCTTACCCCCTGACGGCGAGAAGCCGCCTCGAACCTTTCTTTTGGCGACACGGGTCGACGCATCGCTCGCCGACTATCCATTGCCACACCTCAGTTTGCTGGAGGAAATCCTCCATTCGAAAAATGAAAGCAAGGCTCATCTCAGTGAGCGCAAGCTGATGATCCGCATGGCAGTGGCCAGCGTTATCGAAAAACATGAGGGGGATACGGGATTGTTGGCAGTGGTGCGGGAGTGGCGAGAGGTGCTCGCCACCTATCGTGCGAACTTGCAAACCTATGTGTACCGCTTTTCCTTCGATCGCGCTCGCCGGGAAGTGGCGCAAGCGGAGCTGGACTACGGCAGTAAGCTCAGTGGTGTGTTGGGCGACATCGCCGGAAAGATGTTGGCCTTGCCGATCTCCTTCGCCGCCCTCATACCGCTGCATACAGCCAAGAGCAGACTTGAGGCATTGGTCATTTTGCTTGGCTTGTGCGTGGTCACCACTGTGCTGCTGTTGGTGCTGCATAATCAACGATTGCAGACCGAGCGCCTTCTGCACAGTTTCAACGTGATCTTTGACGAGTTCAAAGCCAAGCTGCGGACCTATCCGCCCAAACTTCAAACTCTGCTGCAGGTGACCATTGACCAGGTCGATCAGCAGGGCAGGACTCTGCGGCGCACGTTTCGTGTTCTACAATGGCTGGCCTGGTTACCGGCAGTATTGGCGTTTGCGGTGGTCCTTTTCAAATATCATGCATTCTTCTTCTCACTCGTCCGGCAACTGTTGCTGCTGATGATTATTCCGGCCGAACTGAACCCGCTGTTTATCAGCCCATAGCGGCCGGTATGACCCGTTCCAGCATCTGCTGCAGTTGACTGACCTGTGCGCCGCGTTGTTGGAGGTCTTGGCGGAGTTGACGGACCAGCAGAAGCTGTTCCCTAAGCCTGGCGCGCAGACCCGCCCGCTCGAGCAGCAAGAGTTGAATTTGTGCTTGGCTTTCGGTTAGAGCCTGTTGCCGCATCCGAAGCTGACCATTCAGGTCGTTAATATTGGACTTCAATTCATCAAGCTGCTTGTCACTGCGCAAATACCTATCGGCGTCTTGGCGCCGCTGTGTCGTCTGAGTGACCTTTAAGGCGGCCTGCAACTGCTCCAACCCCTCGCCTAAGGCTTGCATCTGCTCCGCACGCTCATCTACTAAGTGGAGATGGCTGCGGTCTAGAGCATCCTGCAGTTGCCTGGTCAGACTGATCGCGGACTCTTTGAGCTGTCGCAACTGGTCCTGATACTGAATATGCTCGAGACGGTAAATCTGTTGCTGCATAAGTCTCACCGAGGGCTCCTCGGTGCCTTGTACCACATGCGGAGAATCACCCATGAGGCTATCCGGCTCGGCAGCCTGGGTGGTAGCAGAGGAGGAGGAGACTTTCGCTTTGAGCTCTTTGAGGTATCTGGAAATGGTGCTGTTGGAGCCAGTATTACCGAGGTAGGCCCGAACGGCTTCCACGCTGGGATGCTTGCCCTGCTTTATCAAGGCGTCCCGTGCACGGCGTACCTGCACTCTGCTGATTCCACTCTGAGGCATGAATACTCCTTCTGTGGCGTCATCCACACAGTGTTTACCACTGAGGCCCATCGATTGCTGCGCCTCTGACGTTACAATCAGTCTCTGCCTGTGGCGCTTGACTGAAACCGTTCGGTGCAGATTTTAAGCAGTGTGGTAGGTCACATTTCAGGTTAGCCCAGCCTGAACATCAAGCGCGGTGCGGCAATAGGTGAGGGGCGGTCGCCCAGAGATGAGCTACGGAAAGCCCGATTGAAGATACGACGCAAGCGCTGAGCTAGTGAGGCAGCGGTGTCTGGCCATTAGCGGGCAGGCAGGCTCACGACGCCCACTCAGACAAGCATGCCCTTGAGAGCTCAAGGTATTTAAAGGTTCCAGCTAGCGATATCTGCTAGCCCTAATACCGACGTGGAGGAGGTCACCAACACAATACCCTGCCGCCACATGCCCAAGCATTCGTTGAGCCGACCTGGATTTGTTCAACTGCCGCCCGACTCTGAAGGTAGGTCAACCCGCCGCTTACTTCCAAAGCGCAAGGCGGCCGTCAGAAAGGAATTCCGAAGTCATGCCGCCATGACGCGCGGGACACCTCTCCAGGATGTGGGGGACGTGTCCATGGCGCAATACTGCCGGCCGGGACCACCTTCGCATCATCTAACACAACAGCGAATTCGACCACTCCTTCATCCGTCAGCAGGCTTAGCAGTGCTTCGAAGGTCTTGAACTCTCGTGCACCGCCGCGTTGACGTTGAAGAATATGGACCCCATGAGTCGATGCAATCTCGAGAATGTAGGTGCCGCTACGCATTCGTCGAACATAGGGCACAGCACCTTCAAGCCTCAGACGCTCCCCTAATTTAGCCTCTACAAATCCTATCATGCTGCCTCCATCAAAAACGTTATTTTGATTCAATTTAGCATTTCTGAGAGTCATTAAGAAACTCTGGAATTAACTAATGAAAAGCGGCTGAAAGCCACGTAATCTGGGAGCTGGAGCGACATTTATTGATCATCTATCATCTAGATTCAGGGGTGGGAGAGCTGAAGAATGACTCCATCACGATTTCGGAGTGCTCTCAAATGGACCTACTGGCCACCACTTTCGCCGCGGCTCTTACTGCAGATCCACTGAATCTTGCACTGTGTGCGGTGATGATTCTCGCCGTGGCGCTGGTCGTCATTGTTTGGAGGAGGAACTGATCATGCCTAGAAAGGAGAACGCCGACTTTGCTCGGCTACCGATCAAGTGGATTCAAGGTGGAGGGATCACGGCGTTCGACAGTCGTGTTGGGGATGATGCCAGGACCCGAGCCCTGCAGAACGCAAGCATTGCTGCACTCAGGCTCTTTATCAGCCTGTGCATGCTTGCGGATTACCACACTGGGCAAGTCAGGACGACTTACCCGAAGCTGATCGCTCTTTGTGGGATGTCCAGGCCGATTGTGGCCCGATCGCTCAAGCGGTTGGTTCAGGAAGGATTGCTGAAGAAGATTGACTCGCCGATCCGAGAAGGCACGGTGCTCCAGCTCAGTGGTTGGGAGGACAGCTTTCACGGGAAGCTGCCCAAGTCGAGTCTCTATGATGGAAGTAGAACGCAGCTACTGGTGTTGCACCAGTTTGAATACAGTGCGCTGAGCCTGTATGCGCTGAAGGTATTCTTGGTCATCTGCGCCTTCAGAAGCAGTAAGAACTACAACATCGCTACGATCAATTACTCAACGATCTCCCGGCTGTCGGGAGTACCTACACACCAGATCCCCGGATCGTTAAACCGCCTCTACCACTTGGACCTGATTTCCTACAAGCAAGCCGATTACTACGATTTAGGAAACGAGATGGACCGGACCAATCGCTACTTGGTCCGTGGATTGGGCGATAGATGGCCAGCCTTCAATCCCGTCCAAGCCAGTGGCAAGGGAGGGCGGCCTAGCAAAGCAAAAATCGCTTCGGCAAATGAGTTCCGGTCACTCGATGGAGCGTCACTTGGAAACCGCCGCCTGATCAAACCGAGTGTTGGGCCTTGAGCAGATTAGTGTGCTTGATGACGAAGACTGAAATAACGCCGGCCAAGTGATTCAGTGTCTGTGCAAGGTCCGCTGTCGGTTGTATGTATCCTTCGCTCTTGCCATGCGCGACGCTTTTTTGATTCCGATTCGTGGCGATACCGTGGCAGACCGTAAGCGCACCGTTGAGCATCTGCTTTGTGTGCTCGTCCATCACGTCCCCTCGCCGTAAGCGCTTCATGAGTTTATTCATCAGGCCTGTGACTGGTTCGTCCTCGTAGTCGACAGCCCCAAGCATCTTGAGGCATTTTTTCAAGGCCGTTTCCAGATGAGAGCAGCTAAGGGTGATGGAAAGCTCCGGGTCCGAGTCCACCGCTTTGCGGGCTTTGAGCCAGAACTCGTAGAGGACTGTGCCATCGAAGTACGCGTCGATATCGGCATCGATTTTTGCTTTTTCCACTGCACCGTAATGCGCAAGCGAGGCTACCAGCGGAGCGGTTTGATGGAGATCCTTGTCTAGCTCAACGACAAGTTCGTGAAGCAGAGAGTTGAGAACATCAGGATGGCATAAGCGGCGCTGCCACTCGATACCCACTTGATCCACTGGATGCACGGTGTAGTTATCGTCCTCCCATGAAGGATGCGGCTCCTCCTTGGCAGCGACGTACAACTCCCTACCATCAAAGCCCATGAAGCCGATGATATGACCAATCGGTTCGCCTTCGTTATCGTTGAATTCCTCGAGTAGGATATGCTTGCTACACGCTCGGATAGCCAGTCCATGAACCAGTTCCAGCAGTCTTTGCTCAAACGCCTTCAACCCCTCCAACAGCAGTCGATGCTCATTTCGAACTTGAGCAGATCGAGCTGCCAGTGCGGCGAAACCTTCCTCGCGCATCTTAACCTTCCTCTTTGGACATCACACGGATGTTCGCGGCCATCATCTTATCGGGACGTATCTGCTATCGCCGATGATCGTCAATGTTTTAGTGCCTCGCGTCATCGCAACGTAGAGATCCTTCGCATCCAGAGAGTCTGCATCGAGAATGACCGCATGATCAAATTCCAACCCCTTAACCAGCAGAGTGGTACCAATGAGCTTCTTGTGCCGGGTTGGTCGACCCATGTGCCTCATATCTCGCTGGTACGCTTTTCCGACCTCCGTCAGCGTTAACTCTGTGTTTTCGCGATGCATCTTGAGAACCTGAATCAGGCGATTCAGCAGGTCGCGGCGATAGGCACCTGTTCTCGAGTTGGACTGCAGTTCCTCAAAGAACTTCAGTAGGTGCGCACTGGACGGGTTCTCGATATAAGCATTGGCGGCGTGCAGAATAGCTGGATATTTAGTGGTTTTCCGCAGGGCGGTGGCTTCTCCGCGTTTTGTGCCTGCCGTTAATACGTTGGATACGCCCGTGAAGCACTTCTTGGCGAACTCTACCGCCAAAAGGAAGGCTTTTTGATGGTTCTTTGCCGAACCGACCTTCTTCAGGAACGCGTGCAGCTCTCTTCCCTCGATTTCTTCGATCGAAGAAAAGCGACCAGCCATGCGACAGGCCAGCCGGTGCGTTTTATTCTTCAGCTGCTGCGCGCCACCGTGCAGCGCAATGACCCTGTCACCGTGAGCCAGCATTTCTAGCAGCGTGAAATATTGCTTCGACTCAAGGTTCTGTGGATCGGTACGGTGCCGTACAACGCACGGCGGCCGGTTCGCGAATAGGTCGATTTGCTGCCCGGACTGGATTCGTCTGCGTACGTCTTTAAGCCATGCCCCTAGCACTGGATTCTCAGCCCATCGCCATGGGATATTCAATTCACCCAGGCACTCAAAGGCTGGGTAAACACTTGCAGCCCAATCAACTGGCTTGGCGTCATCGAAATCAAAAATAGCCTGCAATGGATCGCCCAGAACTCTGCAGGGCAAGACGTCTGCCACGGCACACACCAATGAATGCTGGAGCTCAGAGCAATCCTGATACTCATCGACATACAGACCGGCGTAGGTGCTCGACATCGTCTTGCGAATGAATGATTTCGCCAGCAGGCCGGAGCAGCAATCGTAAAGCTGATTCCATTGCTCATCAGTAGGAGCATCAGTGATCCACCCCGACGTTTTGGGGTAGGCTAAACAAAGGCGCAGTGACCAGCTCGCGATGGTATCCACCTGGTACATCGTCGCCGGTACCCCTAACGCTGCCATCTTTGCCTTAATCGAATTCACACCGGCGAAGGTATGAGTCAAGACAAGCTGTCTTCCACTGGACGCGCGCACGGCCAGTGCAATGAGATGCGTCTTTCCATACCCAGCAGGAGCGATGACGTACCCTTTGTTGGTGCAGGCGTTTAGCTTTAAGGCCAGTTCTTCAGACATTTTCTATCCAGGCCCATAACTTGTTCAATTGGCTAGCAAGGTTCGTTTTAGAGAATTGCTCGTCTTCGAAAATGGGGCTTACTGATCTGAACCACAGGTCTCCCCGAGTAATGTCTTTGAACCAGCCGGATTTTTTGGCCACGCTGCCAATAGCTTTCCTCAGTTCAGGAGAGTCTTCCCACTTATCAAAATCGTTGTCCAACGCTCTGCCGAGTTTCGAGGCGATTTGGTCACGCACCGGGTAATTGAGGCTGTCGCGAGCCAGGCGCAGGCTCTGCACTACATAGGTCCAGGGAAGATCCTGAAAGGCCCGCTCTTCCAACGAGAGCTTGTCGCTCCACATGAAAACGGGAACGCCCGTGTCTTCGAGCTCCCGCGCATCTGCAGCTGAAAATTGCTCATCAGCATCGGCATCAGCGAAAGCCGCGACGTTGTAGTTCAGTGCTTTGAATGCCTTTGAGATGCCCTTGACCTTGGACCCTCCTGCTACATCCAGTAAGGCCACACCATGGAATGACAATGGATCCTTGGCCTTATCAACCTGATAGTCATCCAAGCCTCGGAGGAACCCGACTTCGGTGGCTCCCTCGCACACCACGACCTTTTTGGCGAGGAAGGCATCGGAGCTGGAGCGTATTTTCCCCTGCAACCCGTGCTCTTCCAGGCCTTTCTGGGCGGCTGGAATTACCTGGACTGTACCGCCACTCCTGTGTACTACGTAAAGCTCCTCAATGGTCAATTCGCGCAGCACTGTGGGAGAGTGTGTAGTGAGGAAGTACTGGCCCCGTTTGTCTTCCCTGATGTGCTTGATCAGCCGGGTGATACGATGAGGCTCCAAGCCGAATTCCACCTCATCAAGCAGGGTGATATGGCCTTCATCCAACCCCATTTTTTGGATCCCGCAGAGCAGCATGCGCCTCGACCCAAGCCCCAACTGGCGCAGTGGAATTTCGCCATCATGTAGAACTAGCCCGCCCACTTTTAGATTGATGGACGCCAGATCAAGGTGAGCCTTGAAGGTGTCGGTAACAGGTACCCCGAGTAGCTTGGCGATCTCCTCCGATTTAGTGGCTGCAGCGTCAAAATTTTTCAAAGTCTCAGCTCGATCAACGTCCAACGATGATCGAGCGGTTCTGGACGCGTCGGCCAATAGTTCATTCAGGCTTTGTGCTTCGGTCAGCTTCGACAGGGCGGTACCGGTAGCCCAGGACAGCTGTCGTTCGCTGAAAGCGCCAATCAATCCCACGCTAACCTTGTTACGATCAGCCTGCTTGAATTGGATGCCTTCCGGGTTTCGATCACAGGTCACAACCCATTGGGGTTCTAGGTCTTTGCTGACGGTGAGTCTTACTGTCAGGACGTTCTCTAGGTGGTCATCTGGCTCGTCGACAATTGCCAGCGTTTCGCGATCCCATCCTCGTAGGTGATGTCCATATTTCTTCAGCGAGCAGAAATCATCGACTAGGTCGCCAATCGTTGCCTCAATGATAATCGGCTCGCTGATGTTGCTCTTATGGAAGTCGGCATCGCTGAGCGTGAGGTTCCACTGGGGGTAGAACACATAGCGGATCGCTTCCAGGAGCGTCGACTTCGCCGAATCACCTTTACCAATCAGGCAAAAAATGTGGCGATCCGGCAGGCTCCACTCCAGCTCGCTGACACCTCGAAAGTTCTTGATCATCAATCTTCTAATCTTCACCGACCAGCTTCTCCTTGAACCTCATTTATCGAAGCAGGGCCATCGCTCCTGCTCAAATCGCCGTAGCCGCATGACCGCTATTTCCGGGCACCTGAACTGACCGCTCTGGCCAGCATAATGATGGCCCCAAAGATAAGCACGAATCTGAAGAAGCAGCCACCTGAGGGAGGTAAGACGCAAAAGCAGGTTGGATAGCGAGTAAAGAATCTGCCTTGAAATGTGTAAGAGTCTGTCACGAGGAGCTCGTGCAGCAGCTCCCAAAGTACTGAATTTGCTGGGGCGAAGCATGTAAAAATCTGTGCTAAAAAATGTGCACGTCGCCAGAGGAGTAGAGGGGAGGCGTGACTCGTTAAATACAATCTCCAGGCTGCGTGACATCACCAAACCCTGCGGCCTGAGTCAGCGCTGGTAACACCATTCCAGCAGCTCCTGTCAGCATTATCTCGTCCGACCCTCCCAAGCCAACGCTTTCAAGGTTCACATGGATCACGGTAGTTTTTGCCGATAAGGCTAAGCCCGGAATACTAGCTGCCGGCATGACGACACCGGAGGTGCCCACGGAGATCAGCAGGTCGCAGCTTTCCACGAGTCGCATTGCTGACCGCCAGGCGTCTTCTGGAAGGTTTTCTCCGAACCAGACCACTCCGGGTCGAAGCTTTCCGTTGCAGCGAGTGCAACGGGGCGGCTCGATAAACCGTCCTTGTTCCGGAACCTCCAGTTGAGCAGAAGACAATTTCCCAGGCCTCTGGCAGGCGAAGCACTTTACATCCATCAAACTGCCGTGCAGGTGAACCACCGGACAAGAGCCGGCGCGTTCATGCAAGTCATCAATGTTCTGCGTGACGACGGATATGTCCCTGCCAGTGGTGGCCAGTTGGGGAATAGCAAGATGAGCCGCATTAGGCTTTGCCTGGCTAACCTGGTGGCGTCGCCAGAGATACCAGCTCCATACCAGCGCAGGGTTCTCTCGGTAGGCTTTTGCTGTTTCCAGGCGCTCAGGATCGTGCTTCGCCCACAGCCCGGTCAGCTTGTCGCGGAACGTCGGTATTCCGCTTTCAGCGGAAATGCCAGCGCCCGTGAAGAAGACGATCTTCTTTGCTGCGCGCATGGCGTCAGCAGCGCGCTGGATAGTGCTCATGCTGCAATCCTCGTCCCCGCGGCGATTACTCGTTGTCAGTAAACACGGGAAACGCCGCTGGTCCCAGCCCAAGCGCTAGCGGTTGATCGGAAAACTCAGGATAGAAAGCAGGGTGCCGCATACTGCTATCAACACTGTGGCAATTCCCAGGTGGAGATAAGCAGCTGCTGCCGCAGCCGTCTTAGGCCCTTCGCTGGAGGTGCTTGTGACCACTCCCTACGCGCATATCCAAACCAGCCGCGAGCCTCCCGCCGGACTGGACCCCTCTCAAGGTCAGTCGGCCCTGATTGCTACGTTGTCGATTGAGGCCAATTCCGATCAGACGATCGATGCATACCTCGGCGGGTTGCAGATGTACAACGACCTCTTCGAGTGGCGGCTAAGCGAGTATCCCCAGAAAGCGCTCGACGTGATCATCGACTGCTTCCTTCCTACGGAGTCAGTACCCCGGTCAATCCTGGAGACAGGTGTTTCTCTTGGGATAATCCGTTCCAGAATCTTTCAAAGCGGGGACTGGATATCAGGCAAGCAATGGATCCAGCTTGCGTCTTCCGCTACCACTGACGGCGCACTTGACCCCAAACAGTTGCTTGCGGATCGACTGATCTTCTCGCTCCGTCCAGGCAAGGTGGACTATTTCCCTATCTATGGTTTGGACGGTAGCCGGGGATACCAACCACTTTTAGGGCTGTCCGATGTGCTGTCCGTGCTTTCTACCAAGATGGACGTATGGTCAATGGCGGCTTGGTTCCAGACTGAAAATGCGTCCCTGCACGGTGTCGCACCGAAAGCGCTATTGGCGTTTGCGCCAGACAAGGTACTCGCTGCCGCCAAGAAAAGGCCTCGACGCAGTGGAGCAAGAAGATGACCGTGATCAGAAAGGGCGCATAGGATCCCTGCGCTGTGTGGTGCTCCACTATGTAATCTCAATAGATAGCAGGAAAGAATAGGCTGCTGAACTTCCTTGCTAACCCGCAGCGACTGCAGGCATCCCTCGCCCAGCATTGATGTCCCAGCGTCGCCAAGTGAAACCAGGGACGTTGGCAGGGGAGTGCTCGGATGAAAATCACTGGTCGGGTAGAAACAGAAGCCGTGGTGGATGTGCGTTGCGACGTTTGCGGTTGCTCCACCCGTTTGGCAAGCGGCAATCTGCAATACGGCATGCTGCAGGCGCATTGGGGTTATGGTGCAGTGCACGACGGCGAACGCTACGAGCTGCATCTGTGCGAAGGCTGTTTTTTCACGGCCATTGCTTACCTTAAGCAAGAGCGGCGCACCGCACACATGTTTGAAGACGATCGCCAGCTGCCTCAAGATGATTTCGGGCTGGCTGCTAGGGACGACTTCTTCCGTGATGGTCGCTGACTGCCTCAAGACGGCCACTTGGCCTGTACCTGCTGGCATTTCTGCGCAGTCCCGTGACCACAGTGCGCTCGTTACAAAGTGGGCGGCGTGCTATAGCGGCGGAGGATCGATCGAGACCAAGTAATGGTATTCGCGCGAAGAAAATCGACCAGCCGGGCCGAAGAGTAAGCGAGCGGTGGCATGTTCCAGAAATGCCAGCGCCTCGGGGCTCACGTACTGATCGTAGTGGGGACGGTGAATGAGCGGTATCCTTGCGCGATTGTCCAGGCAGAGCCTGACCAATTCAGCCAACACATAACCACGAATGTCGTAGCGGGAGTCCACTGCTTTCAGGACCGAGCGGTAGCATGACTGGAACGCGAGCTGCGGATGCTGCGAGCTCTCGGTTGATCTTCGAACGCTCATCTTGAATCTCCCGGAGTGCCTCATCAGCCGAACCCCTGAAGGGGGTGCTTGGCTGAGCCTCTCATTTCCGGCGCCAGGGTGGGCCAATTTGAAGGGGGCGCGGATCTCCTGGACGAGTTCAACGCCGCGCCCGGCAGTCGGCCTTTTGCGCCTATTCAGTGTACTCCGTTGCTCGACCTGCCGAACGCGCGAAGCTGATACTCTGTTACGGCTTGAAATGAGGCTTCAGCTTTCAGGCGCAAGCGTTCCACTTCTTCGGGTGCAGCACCTGAACTTTGTGCCGCATGGTAACGGCGCATGGCATCGACCGCTTCGCTATACGCCGGGTGATCGGGTAACAGGACATTAGGGTGCTTGGGCATCGTAAGCGTCTCAGTGAATGGCTTCGAAGCAGTCACCCGTCACCAGCAACTGGTAATCCACCACCGCGTGATACAGGGAGTCGGCTAACAAACGCAGGCGGGCCAGCTCATCCGCCGAGGCGCCGGCGTCTTCCGCCCGGTGGAGAGCGCGAACTGCCTCCAAGGCCTGACGTAGCAGAGGTTCGCCGGCCAATGCCATTCCTTCAAGGGTTCGTTTCACGGGCCGCTCCTGTCATTGATCGAGACAGCTTAGATTCCACCTTGGCGATCTGAAGATCCGCTGCATGGAGGCGAGCGGTCATCCGTCACCGTCACGCTTCGACGTCGAAACCTGCTGGCCTTCATCGTGGAGCAATTTTGCTTGGGCGCGCAAGGCGCGGCGATCGTCTCGATGATCCAGCACATAACGGCGAGCCTTTTCCCGCAGCACCGAATGCGCAACGTGCAGCGCCTGGGCGTGCTGCTCGGCTGCTTGCCAGGCGCTGTGGGTTTCCGTAAGGGTCGTTTGAAGACGTTGAAGTGCTGTGTTTTTGTCGCGCAGTGCCAGGGCCTGATTCTGTTGCTCGCGGGTGAGCCGCTCAAGGTCGCGGTACACCTGGGCCAACTCTTCCTGTTTGCTCATGAGCTGCTCTTGGAGACGGCGCGCCTCTAGTTGCAGCTGCTGCACCAACTGGTCGTGTCGCTGCAGTTCCTGCTCCCGCTGCGCCAAGTGCTGTTGTCGATAATGGCTCAACGCATCCCGGGCATGCTGATGCTTGTCTTCCAGCGAAGCGATCTGGCGGGCGCGTTCCTCCAGGAGATGCAGTTGGTGCTGCTCACCGGCGAGCAGACGCTGCCGCTCACCCTCGAGCTGCTGGACCTGCTGATGCAGCGCCTGCTCCCGTTGCTGCGCATCGCGTCGTTCGGAGGACACCGCTTCATGCGCGAGCTGCAGTTGTTCAAAGCGGGCCTGATCCACTGCGCGCTGCTGCTCATACGTCGCCTGCTGTCGTTGCAGGCGTGCGCGGTCTGCCGCCACGGCTGCCTGGGCGTCGGCGGCCAACCGCTGGGCTAGACTGCTGATAAGGGTATGCAACTCTTCACTGAGGCTGACGCTTGGCGGGTGCGGTTCAGCTATCTGCAGTTCCTGCAGGTAACGCAGGATGGTGCTTTTGGAGCCCGTGTTGCCTAGTTCCACTCGCACTGCCTCGATACTTGGGTGAGCGCCGCGGGCGAGCAGCGCGTCACGCGCCCGTTGCACCAGCGCCTTATTGATTCCGGAGCGGGCCATGGTCTGACTCCGACGATTTCGTACCGTACAGGCAGTATGCGCGTACACGTACACCGAGCGTAGGGATCGACGCTGCACAGGCGACGGACTGACGTTCAAGAATACGGATTTCTCGAACACGATGAGCATTTTGGCTGGATTTTGCGTGTGAGCGCGGTACGCAGGAGGTCAAGTGAGCGACGCGGAGCGCTATCAGCAGGCGGCACGCCGGGCCAGCACCGCGCGCCGCTACGCCCAGGCCATCGAGCACTTCGAAGGGGAGTGGGGCGGGTTACTGCCGGCTTCCAGTGCCAGTGTAGTGGGATACCTGGCGGCTTATGGTCCGAAGCTGAGTGCCAATACCCTGCGTACACACCTGGCGGCATTGGCCCAGTGGCATCAACAGCGTGGTTTTCCCGACCCGACCAAGACGGCGCAGGTGCGCGACACACTGCGTGGCATTCAGGCATTGCACCCACAACCGATCAAACAGGCCCTAGCGCTGCAGTTGCAGGTGCTCGAGACCAGCATCGACAGATTGACTGACGAATTGATGAGCGGTGAGCCGGAGCAGCGTCTGCGTGCGGCGCGCGACCAAGCGCTCATCCTGCTGGGTTTCTGGCGCGCTTTCCGCGGCGATGAGCTGTGTCGGCTGCAAGCCGAGCATGTGCGAATTGATGAAGGGGAGGGCCTGCAGCTGTTTCTGCCAACGAGCAAGACCGACCGCGACAATCGTGGCCGAAACCTAACTATGCCGGCGCTGAAACGCTTGTGTCCGGTGCAAGCCACGCAACAGTGGCTAGCGCTCAGCGGTATTACGCAGGGCCCACTGTTTCGGGGAATCGACCGCTGGGGGCATCTCGGTGAGCAGCCCCTCCATCCCAATAGCGTCTCCCGCTTGTTGCGCGGCGCGCTCATGCGCAGTGGCACCGAGGCTCAGGGCTATTCGGCGCACTCGCTACGCCGCGGCTTCGCCACCTGGGCCAGTCGCAACCAGTGGAGCAGCGAGGCGTTGATGGCTTATGTGGGGTGGCGCGATGTGCAATCGGCTGCCCGCTACATTGAGCCGCATGCTCCATTCGCTGAGTGGTTACGCTGAAGGGCCACCCAGTAAGTCTTGACTTGCCTCAGAGTCGTGCTCCATGTAGCTCAAATCTCAGTGTTCTGCCGAACGATCCCCAGTTCCGGGACAGCCCAGCGTCGACCAATATCGGCATCATCGCCGATTCGATCACCTGTCACCTGAACCATCCGCACCCCCTGTGGCGGGGCACGAGGCCCCGCCACTGATTCAAGCTTGAGCCGGCGCCGACTGACGTGCGAGCCAAATGTCTGCAGCTTCCGAAGCTGAAAGTTTTTTGTGACTGATAAGAAAATCAAGCTCACTGATCGCGGCATTGCCAGGGTGCATGATCCTCACCGCCCAACTGCCCGAGCGGTTCATCCAGAGCTCTGATTTTGTAAGCATGGTGCAAATATTGAGGATGCCTGAGTGGCACCACAGCCCATTGCTGCTCTGCATAGGAATGTCCAAAGCGATTGAAGCAATCGGCTTCGGTGCCTTGTGCAAAAGAGTAACCTTCGGCCTCCAACTCGTGCTGCGTGACCAGGGCTTTCGAGAAGCGACTGATACCCCCTCCAGGGTTGATACCTTGAATGCGACGGCTCATCCGCTAAGCAACATCAGGCTTCAGGAGGTCCGCAATCGTAGCGACCTGTCCTCCGGTACATAATCAGGCACACCCCAAATGCAGTATGGGTTGGAAAGAACTCCAAAGGAGGTGTTCGGCTTCTTGCAAGCTGAGAGGAAGGCTCCATGGCTGGCTGGCAGCCAGGCTGATACAAGCATCTCTACCGGTCCGAACATTTCCTCATGAGGAGCTGTGCCGAGACTTCCACGAGGTAACAATCTCGCTCTAGCTGGCTGCACAAGCGCGGCGCTAGCTCGGTAATTGCACTGATTGGACCACCTATGTGCATTCAGCTTGACCAGCCATTTGTATTGGATGTGACTAGCGCACCGCTACGTGGACACTCCTGACAGGACCGTTGTCTTCGGTGCGAACTGGAGTTGGCGGTAGTGTGGCGCGTGGATTTGCTGAAGAAGCAAGCCTATATGGTCACTCTATCGTGGTGTTTGGCGTTCAGCCGAGGGCAGAGAGCAGGAAATGTGCCTGCTCTAGGAGGCGCGCGGAAGATGATGAATGATCCTATGCATAAGCTACTTCGTTGGCAGCTTTGACAAAGATTTAAGAACAAACCTGTGTGTTAATGGCGAATTAGTTGCTCGATTTTTGTTTTCCCATTTATAAGCGCAGTGGCAATGTGATTGAGATTGTTCAATTTCATTACTGCATTTAACAGATAAATGCAGTTAAGGCATGCGATCACTTGACCGTCCATAATTATCGGGAACGATATGGCCCCAAACTTTGGCTCTTCCTCCCAGTCGCCACTGTTAATGCCATAGCCAGTTCCCTGTGTCTCTTCGATCACTTGCCGTACATACTCTGTGTCAGTCGCAAGCAGCGAATATCGATCATTTTTTTCTTTCAGTATCTCGAGTATGGCGATTTGTTCCTGCGGCGAACTGAAGGCAAAAAAAGCTTTGCCGGCAGCGGTTTTAAGCAGTGGCAACCGTCGTCCAGGCAAAACAGAATGAAAAGAGAGATGGCTGTACGCTCTAGTGCTGCTACGTACAACCATTTCATCGTGGTCGAAAATTAAAATCGAGCACGGCCAGGCAATCTGCTTGGAAATTTCCTTGATGACGGGCCCGGCGATCTCGACCACTCTTACCGTTTCCCGATAGCCGCAACTCAAGCTATTCACGTGGAAAGTTAGGCTGTAAAGACTTGTGATAGGGTCATATTTGACAAATCCACCCACTCTCAAGGTTTCAAGGAGGCGTTTGACCGTGGTCCTATGCAAGCCCGTTTGCTTGCTGAGATCAGAAACAGTGCTGGCAGTGTTTTCCATTCCATTGAAGCACTGTATCAACTCCAAACCTCTCTGTAAGGTTTGAGAGGTCCGATAAATACTTGGCTTAACACTCTGGGGCATACTAACTCCGTCGAGAGCTTTTATAGATCCAACACAAGTCGCTTTGATTTAGCACCCGAGCAGCAGATCATCATAGTGGTATTGCTCGCCTTTTCCGCATCGGATAAAAGCGCATCCCGATGATCCGCTTCGCCGCTGATGATTCGGGTTTCGCAACTTCCACAAATCCCCTCCCGACAGGAGGAGGGTACTGATATCCCGGCTTCAAATACAACGTCCAAAATAGATTTTCCCGCAGGAACATTAAATATAGCGCGGGTTCTTGCTAGCTCGATTTCATATCCGCCATCTCTTGCAGCATGCACTTTTGCTGAAAAATATTCAAGGTGCGCGGTCGCTTTCCTATGCACTGTGGCCGCTTCGAAAGCATTCAGCATGCTTTGGGGGCCGCAGCAGTAAAGATGCGCGTCAGCGCTGGCCACGCTACAGAGGTGGGCGATATTCAAACTTGGGACAGTGCCCGCTTGATCAAAATGATAGTGGACCTTGCCGCCAAACTGTTCAGCGAGGCTACTCAGCTCCTCCTTGTAGGCTGCATGCTGTTCGGTCCGGCAGCAGTAATGCAACTCCCACAATGTACCCAAAGCGCTTAAGCGATAAGCCATGGATAAAAGTGGGGTAATGCCGATGCCGCCTGCAATCAATATGTTATGGGTTATCGCCTCGTTGAGTGGGAAATTGTTTCGCGGAGGGGACGAGGAAATAATGTCATTTACTTTAAGATTATGATGAATAAAAAGCGATCCACCTTTGCTCTCAGGGGAATTGTGCACGGCAATTACGTACCGGTTCTTATCTGCACAGTTGTTTGCTAGGGAATAGCAGCGATAAAGGTTTTCGGTAAGTTTGATCTCGATGTGTGCTCCAGGACTAAATTCCGGCAACCTTGTATTTCCATCCGCAGCGAGCAATTCGATCTCTCGTATGCCCAGTGCGACGTCTCTAATGCGGGCTACCTTCAACAAAATACTATTTTCCACATGACCTCCTCATTCCAGAATTAGCAACGGTTTGATGGCTTCGCCTGCCATCACTAAATCAAACGCTCGAACCGCGTCTGACAGTGGGAGGCGGTGGCTGATAATTGGATTTAGACTGATTTTTTGGGCATGCACTAGATTTGACGCAACATGCCACGTGCTCCAGATTTTTCGTCCGTGAATGTTGTAAATTGTCGGTCGCGACTTTCGCCAGAGCCCGAAATCAAATTCGAATGCTTGATTCGGCGTGGCGCACCATTTCAACTCACCCCCAACGGCAATAAATGCAAATGCATTTCTTGCTCCTTCCACGCTGCCGGTATATTCGAAAACTACATCGATGCCTTCGTTAGCAGTCATCTCTTTTACTGCCTGAGCAACGTTAACTTTTGCAGGGTCTAAAGTGACGTCTGCTCCCATTTCCGTTGCAACTTTAAGTCGATGGAGGTTGTGGTCAATTGCAAATACTTTCGCTGCGCCAAAATGCTTCGCAACTGAAATGTTCATCAAACCTATAGGACCGCACCCGTTTATCAAAACAGTCCTTCCGGCAACACCTTTGCCCTCAAGCGTTGCATTTACAGCAATACCTAAAGGTTCGAGAAGTGCAGCTTGTTCTATCGAAATGCCGGGTGGATTTACCCAGGCAATACAGGTGGGCACCGTTGCAAACTCAGCAAAAGTTCCGTTAATGTCTATGCCAGGGTATTTGGTGTTGGGGCAGATATGCGTATTGCCTGATTTGCAGGTAAGGCATATCCGGCAAGGTATGTGGCTCTCCAGGCTGACTAAATCTCCAACTTTAAAGTTAGACTGTACGTCTCCTAATTCGACGACTTCGCCAACAGCTTCATGACCAAGCGTGGTAGGATATGACATACGTTGAGCGTACGCACCCGCACCTTTGTACACACTCATGTCAGTGCCGCAGAGGCCGCTAGCTTTCACCTTGACCAGCATTTCGCCAGCACTTGGTCGGCGCACGTCTATTTCCTGAAGTGAGACGTTGCCCAGCCCGGCGGCCGTTTTGTTCAGAGCAAGCATATCTAATTCCCGAGATGACGGTGCATTTACATGAGAAACGACAGGCCAAATATTGGCTGATGGCGGTTCAGTAAGCGGATAATCTTTTTACTGATCTTCCATTGACCGCCTTCTTTCTCAAAGGACGCGGAGCAATGGGCAGGATAGTGATTTAATTGGCCCAGGCCGCGTTGCCGCCAATCGCCTGAGCGCATCTCCATCAGTAACATTGCAAAAGTTGCTTCCGCTGTTTCAGCGTTTTCACTGTGAATGATGTCAATGTTACTGATCATTCTTAAGGTCTGCGACGCCGGCTGTTGCGCTACTCGATTCTGGCGAATAATCTGGTCGACGCGCATTTTTAATCGTGGGATGTCGTCATAAATAATTGAGGAATCCTTTAAAGGGTCGGCATTCTCATCCATAGGAATCCAATAACGGGCATCCTGAGTGAATAGATCGAGCCACTCGTCCAATTTTACCTGGTCGAGCAAACGTGCTTCTGATTGGATCAACTGCTGAATTTCTTTCATGGCACTTCCCTTCAATTGGACAGCATCGCGACCCATTTACGCCAAAATGCACGCTGCGGCACTTCGTCGCTGTAGACGCCTACCCGTTCGCCATTTGCTTTAACTTGCTCTTTGCCCAATCCACGACTGAGCGTGATCCAGTCAAAGCCGATTGCATTCAAAGCGTTTTGATTGCCGTTAAATACATCAGTGTCATCAGCTGATAGTATTCCTGCTGTTCCAACTCGAGTTTGTGCATCGAGCATGCGGTTAGCATTAATGGATTCATGAGCTCCGTCGATCAACAGTGGATATGAATATACCTCGGTTTTATCGTGATCGATTGGCTGAATCACTCGAATGTTAAAATCGAAAATCACCAAGTTGGGGAAGATCAAGAATTGACGATTCGTTAGAGTTTCGGCCGCGCCTTCTTCACCAAAGAGCTCAATGAGTTTCTGTTGATAATCTGAACGTGCTTCTGCATCTACGTCGCCTGACTCCAGCGGCGCACCCGCCTCCAGGGTGCCATGACCTTCTGAATAACCTCGGGTAAACCCTTCCTGACGCACGGCGACATCCAGTGCCCGGTTTTCAAACGAGCCGGCAAATTTTTTGACTGTATTAAACGCTGACCGATGGACGAATCCAGGGTGATAACCGTCGTAAACATTTTCAACTTGGAATTTCCAATTTCCATCATAGCCATACCGGTGAGGAGTACAAACGGAGTACTTAGAGCCTGCTGTTCGCTGCAGCCAGATATCAATGTGCGGCTTGATACCACCGAGAAAATCTTCAAGCGGCTCCACGTCCGGATTGAATGATCCGAAAATTAGACCGCCGTATGACGCGATTCGAGGGAGCGTTTTCAGATTTTTATCTGACTTATCAAAACACTCGTGATAACGTTGGTCATCTGGGATACCTATGAGCTGACCATTGGGGCGGAACGACCAGCCATGGTATGGACACACGAATGCTCGAGCATTCCCTTTCTCGCTTCGACAAAGCGTCGCGCCACGATGTGGGCAAGCATTCAGAAAGGCGGTTATGTCACCATTGGAACTTCGGGTAACAATGACCGGACGTGTTCCTATCTGCGTGGATTTGAAGTCATTGGTTCTAGCTATTTCGCTTTCGTGACACAGGTAGATCCATGTGCTGAAAAAAATTTCGTTCATTTCGCGATCAAAAATCGCTTTGCCGCGATAAGCGGCTGTTTGGACTTTAAATTCAGATTCTTGCTCTTCGACCATCGGCCGTACGGAGGGCGGATAAATCATCTCATTCATTGGTGCTATTCCTTTGTCTCAGGCTGCCGGTGTTGGGGTTGCCGGCTTCCATTCATCCTAAGAAGCAGCCTCGTTTGTTTCAATGACAACGATTCGGGCGTGCAACATGTGCACCTCCGCCCCCTGCTGACTTTGGGTTGGCCTCAAGAATTTCCTCCGCTGCGATGTAGCACCTGCCTTGAACACATAGAGTATCGCCTTCGTCAGGATGGGAGCGCTCAACAATGGGTGTGCGAGGTGACCGCCTGATTCCTGCTCTTCAACATGCAGGTGCACATGTTGCACTGAGCCGACGTTTCAATTGATGCGGTTTTTTTTTGCTTTTAGACTCGGCACTATGAAAACATCCATTCACTTACTCAGTATTCTAATGGCTACTTTTATCTCAGTATCTAACTGAGCTACGGAGATGGTGCGAATTCTTGCCGGCAGCGTCCGTGGTTAGTGTTCGTAAGTGATATAGCTGCACTGTGGGAAAAAGTCCGAGTCATCACCTTCTGAAGAGCCCGTGTAAGTCAAGGTGCTTGGGGTGAAAGATTATTCGGGGGCGGGCTTGCAATCAATGTGCATGATTTATTAATCAGTGGACCCACTTACAGGAGAATTTTTGATATGAAGGCGCTGCTGGAATGCATGTCGCACACTCCGCTAGTTGGGCACTTTGACCCGCCTCAAACGGTGCTCGAGGAAGTGGGGGCAGTAGTTATGGCAGCACGCAAACGCATTCATCAATTTAATCCAGAGTTGGTGATTTTATTTACGCCCGACCACTTCAACGGTTTTTTCTATGATGTTATGCCGTCGTTTTGTATCGGGATGGGCGCGCATGCAATTGGCGACTTCGGTTCCTTGGCGGGTCCTCTCGACGTGCCTCAGGCTCTGGCTGAGGATTGCGCAAACTTCGTACTTAATTCCGGCGTGGATGCTGCAGTGTCCTATGACATGCAGCTTGATCACGGCGCGGCGCAGCCGCTGGAGTTGTTCTTTGGTGCGCTGGGTCGATGTCCGGTAATCCCAGTATTCATCAATGCGGTGGCCGTTCCGCTTCCGAATTTTCAGCGTGCTCGCATGCTGGGACAAGCCATTGGTCGATGGGCTAGCAAATTAGACAAACGAGTACTGTTCATCGGTTCTGGTGGACTGTCGCATCAGCCCCCGGTACCTGAGCTGGCAACCGCAGATGCCCACATGGCGAACCGATTGAAAGGCGGCGGTCGCCAATTACCTGCGAGGGAGCGGGAATTACGGACTCAGCGGGTAATCATGGCCGCGCAGCGTTTTGTCGAAGACCAGCACTCGCTTCATCCACTGAATCCTGAGTGGGATCAAAACTTCCTCGACATTTTGAGTGATGGCCAATTGGCTCAGCTCGACAGCGTTGTGAATGCTGATCTGTCGGCGCGAGCTGGTAAGTCAACCCATGAAGTAAAAACTTGGATGGCCGCCTTCGCCGCGCTTCGTGCTTTCGGCCCCTATAAAACTCAAGGCCGCTATTACCGAGAAATTCCCGAGTGGATCGCGGGCTTCGGTGCCCTGAGCGCTGCTTTGGACTGATTTATTTCGGCTTGTTACGTTGCAGCAGAGGAAACCCAATGAGTCGCTTCAATGAAGAAATCACTAGTAAGTTTGTCACCATTAGCGACGCTGGTCGTTCTTGGAATATCCACTATAACGATATCGGGAGCAGCGACAAAGTCATTGTAATGCTGCACGGCTCCGGTCCAGGCGCCACGAGTTGGGCAAACTTCAATCGCAATATCGATCCCTTGGTCGATGCCGGCTTCCGTCTATTACTAATTGATTGCCCAGGGTGGGGTAAGAGCGACACAATTATCTGTGCTGAATCGCGCTCTGAACTTAATGGCCGTGTAGTTAAGGCGGTTATCGATGAGTTAGGACTCAGTAAAATTTCTTTGCTTGGCAACTCCATGGGTGGCCACAGCGCCGTGTCGTTTGCGCTTGCGAACCCAGGCAATGTCGACAAGTTAGTCCTAATGGGCGGAGGCACCGGCGGGGTAAGCGCGTTCGTACCAATGCCTACTGAGGGTATCAAGCTGATTGGCGCATTGTACCGGGAGCCTACTCTAGACAATCTAAAGCAGATGATGAATGTGTTTGTGTACGACGCAAGCGACATCACCGAAGACCTGATGCGGTCCCGCCTGATCAATATCAAGGCACGGCCCGATCACCTGGATAACTTTGTCAAGAGCTTGCAAGCCAATTCCAAGCAGTTCCCCGACCAGGGTTCACGCTTAGAGGAAATTAAGGCGGATACTCTGATCCTCTGGGGCCGCAATGATCGCTTTGTGCCAGTCGATACAGGCTACCGCTTGAACGCCGGCATCCTGAACTCGCAACTTCATGTATTCAATAAGTGCGGCCACTGGGTGCAATGGGAGCATGCCGAAAGTTTTAACCGCCTTGTGCTGGATTTCCTGAACCATTGAGACCTAACGTGCCTTCGCTAGGCCGAGAAAAAAACTATGAGCGTATCGAAAGACACCCTCGAAACACTCGCTGCAGCGCTTCGCCGCGCAGAAGCTAGCGGACGGAGTATTCGCCCGCTGCGTGAAGAAATTGGCATCGAAGCGGCAGACGCCGCCTACGCCATTCAACGCTTAAATGTGTCTGTTGCACAGGCCGAAGGCCGTCGCATCATTGGCCGGAAGATTGGGTTGACCAACAAGGCAGTCCAGGCGCAACTCGGAGTTGACCAGCCTGACTTCGGTACTCTCTTCGCTGATATGTGTTATGGCGACGGCAACACCGTGCCGTTTGATCGTGTCATGCAGCCGAAGATCGAAGCCGAAATTGCTTTGGTGCTGCATAGGGACTTGCCTTCAGTGGACACCACCTTCCTCGACGTGCTGGCAGCGACAGGTTGGGTATTGCCGGCATTGGAAATCGTCGGGTCACGCATCAAAGACTGGAACATTCGCTTCGTGGATACCGTGGCCGATAACGCCTCTAGTGGTTGTTTCGTCCTAGGCGGTCCGCTGCGGAATTTGGAAGGGGTAGATCTGCGCAACGCGCGGATGACCATGACTCGCAATGGTGAAGTGGTTTCCCAGGGCTCAGGCGCAGAATGCCTCGGCCATCCGTTGAACGCTGCTGCTTGGCTGGCCTCGACCATGGCACGCATGAATACCCCACTTAGGGCCGGCGATCTCATCCTAACCGGCGCACTGGGTCCGATGGTATCGGTGGCGATGGGTGACCAATTTGAAGCGGTGATTGAGGGCATTGGCATGGTTGGCGTCCAGTTCAGCGATCTGTAACCAATGTATGCGAGCTGCAGGGGATATTTATGAAAAAGAAACTCAAGGTAGCGATTATAGGGCCGGGCAACATTGGCACTGATTTGATGATAAAGGTGATGCGTAATGCCAAATACTTAGAGATGGGGGTCATGGTTGGTGTTGACCCCAACTCCGATGGTCTTGCTAGGGCCCAGCGGTTGGGCATTACGATTACCTCTGACGGCGTTCATGGGCTGGTTAACTCGCCAGAGTTCGTCGATATCGATTTCGTATTTGATGCCACTAGCGCAAGCGCCCATCTCAACAACAGCGCGATATTGCGTGCTGCTAAACCGGGTATTCGTTTAATCGATTTGACGCCGGCAGCCGTTGGACCTTACTGCGTGCCGGTGGTTAACCTCGAACAGAATCTGGGGCAGCTCAACGTCAATATGGTCACCTGTGGCGGCCAGGCTACCATTCCCATGGTCGCGGCAGTATCGCGTGTGGCCAAGGTGCATTACGCCGAAATCGTCGCGTCGATTGCCAGCAAATCTGCAGGTCCTGGTACCCGCGCCAATATCGATGAGTTTACTGAAACAACTTCAAGAGCCATCGAGATGATCGGCGGCGCTTCCAAGGGCAAAGCGATCATCGTGATGAATCCTGCCGAGCCGCCTCTGATGATGCGCGATACCGTCTTCGTACTCAGTGAGGCCGCAGATCAGGAGCTAATTGAGGCCTCCATCCAAGAGGTTACTGCGGCGGTGCAGGCCTACGTAGCTGGTTACCGCCTGAAGCAGAAAGTTCAATTCGACATCATCCCTACGGATGCGCCGCTGAACATCTCTGGCCTAGGCCAGTTCTCCGGCTTAAAAACCACGGTGTTCCTGGAAGTCGAGGGGGCCGCCCATTACCTGCCAGCCTATGCCGGTAATCTCGACATCATGACCTCCGCTGCCTTGGCCACCGCCGAGCGCATGGCGAAGTCGATGCTCAACGCCTAAGGAGTACGACATGACATCTACCCCTGGACAAAAAATCTATATTTCGGATGTAACGCTGCGAGATGGCAACCATGCGATCCGTCACCAATACTCAATACAGAACGTGCAGGACATCGCCCGCGCTCTGGATAGAGCCAGGGTTGACTCGATCGAAGTGGCTCACGGCGATGGCCTTCAAGGATCGAGTTTCAACTACGGCTTTGCTGCCCATACTGATTTGGAATGGATTGAAGCGGTCGCGGACGTTACTAAGCGCGCAAAGATTACCACTTTGCTCCTACCTGGCATCGGAACCGTGCATGATTTGAAAGCCGCTTACGACGCTGGGGCTCGTGGTGTGCGAATCGCCACTCATTGCACCGAAGCGGACGTGTCGAAACAACATATAGAATATGCTCGCGAACTGGGCATGGACACGGTCGGTTTTTTGATGATGAGCCACATGATCCCGGCTGAACAGTTAGCTGCGCAGGCCAAGCTAATGGAGACATACGGCGCGACATGCGTGTACATGGCCGACTCCGGTGGGGCGATGAGCATGCAGGATGTGCGGGAGCGTTTCCGCGCTTTCAAGGCAACCCTCAAGGCCCAGACCGAGACTGGCCTGCATGCTCACCATAACCTCGCGCTCGGCGTCGCCAACTCGATCACTGCCGTCGAGGAAGGGTGTAATCGCATCGATGCGAGCCTGGCCGGTATGGGGGCAGGCGCAGGCAACACGCCATTAGAGGTGTTCATCGCCGCCGCAGACCGCCTGGGCTGGAACCATGGTACGGACCTTTACACGCTTCTAGATGCAGCGGACGACATCGTTCGCCCCCTGCAAGATCGCCCAGTAAGGGTTGACCGCGAAACTTTAGCATTAGGTTATGCGGGGGTTTACTCAAGCTTCCTGCGGCATGCCGAGCTCGCCGCTGCTAAATACGGCCTGAAAGCACTCGACATCCTTGTTGAGCTGGGCAAACGCCGTATGGTCGGTGGACAGGAGGATATGATTGTAGACGTTGCCCTAGACCTCCTAAAACGCTGACTATAAGCTCGCGGTCAACTGGCCATACCGCGAGACGCCGGGGCGATCCTGGAACGCGCAGGGGTCGCTCCAAATGATTCGCTTTACATCTTTTTACTAAGGTGGCCTGAGCACGACTGCGCATGAAGTTATAGGGCTAGGTGTCTGGGGGCTTGGAAAGCCCTGGCCAATACCCCCAGGTTCAACCTAAATCACCAGAGACTTAAGGTGTAACCGATTACTATACGATTTTCGTCGATATCGTTAGTCAGGCCGCTGCCGGATCTAAACCGACCATTTCGCAAGGCAACGGACACATTTTTCAACGGACCGCTTTGCACGACATAGGACAGGTCGATATTGCGCTCCGCCTCCGTTCCGCTTGAGACGGCAGCGGTGCGTACATGAGAAGCCTTGACATAACGCGCCATCAATGTGAGGCCCGGAATTCCTATCCCTGCGAAGTCGTAGTCGTAACGATACTGCATGGCATCAGTATCGGCCTTAGTAAACGCACCGATTAACGAAAGGTTATTGGAGTAGGGTACTACTCCTAAGTAAGGGAAGTCTCCATCCCCGGAAAGATTCTGGTAGCCAATAGTGTACTTATGTGCACCCCACGAAAGGGTCTCGAAGGCACTGAAAAAATTATTATCAATTGTTCCTCGATCGACTCTAGAGGGGCTTGAAAGATTTTTTTCACCATAATCCGTCGAATGGAAGAAACGAATATCGGACTTCAGTGAGATGCTTTTCGAGAACGAGTAGGTGTGGATGCCACCTATGAAGCTCTGCCTGTATATATCGTCTAGCTGAGAAGCATAATAAGAGAGCGAAAAGCTTGGCGAAGCACTATAGACAGCCCCGGCATAGTCTAAGTGTGAAGCCCCCACTCGTGAGTACAGTAGGTCATCATTGCTGGACGAGTCTCGCAGGTTTTCTTTTTCGATGCGGCCGAGGTTAATAGTGAGGTTATCCAACTCTTTGGAGCTGATCATCGTTCCGGTGTAGGTGGATGGGAGCATCCGGCTGTCGCTGAAATTGACAACCGGCAACTTAGGTTGCAAGGTACCTATCAATATTTCAGTTTTGCTCACCCGCAGTTTACCAGTTAAGCCTAACTCGCTATAGCTATCCTCCGGGCGATTGGATGCCCCGTATGGAAGAAGGCCGGTACCTCTACGGTCAGGCGATGAGTCTAATTTGAGGCCGGTGAGTAAAAGCGCGTCTAACCCTACGCCAATCATTCCAGGTGTGAAACCAGAGCTAAACCGCACTATCATGCCCTGCGCCCATTCTTCGGCTTTGTTCTGAGAGGCACTTTCTTGGCGGAAATCCTTGTTAATATAAAAGTTTCTAAATTCGGCGCCGACTTTGCTGTCTTTGATGAAGTCGGCGTAAACGAAGGACGAATCAAGAAACACAGGGAAAGCCATCAGCGCAGCTGATGCGATTTTGCTTGTCATAGCGGTACCTTCTTATTTTTATGGCACTTATCAAGCTTGCGTTGGAGAGGCGAGGGCAGGGGCAAATAATTGGCAGCCGTTAAACGATTCACTATTCTACATAAGCGAATCTTGCGATCGGCTTACCGAATCCTCTCGCTCCGGTTACCTTTTAGATTCCAAGTACCTCCACTCTTTTCGGCTAGCTGCCAGCTCCAATGGAGGAACCCGTCCTAATGCGATGGCGCCGACAGCTCAGCGTCAAGTAGATGATTAACATGTTTACCATATTCTGTCACATTTTTTTCGAGGCCAGCTGGGTTTGCGGGCAACGCCATGCAGCCGATCTGCAATCAGATTACGGGCTCTAGCCTGATCAGAGAGCCCGAATTTACACAAGTTTTTTGTGTTTTTCCTTTTGTAAAACAAGTGGTTATGACTTTTGTGTGGCCAAAATCGGTCGGCAAGCTCATTTTTTTACACCCCATGGAAGGGGCGACGGACGGTGTGCTCGGCCATTGGCTCTCCTAGAAAAATAGTGAACATGTTGACAAAAATCTCTGTTGGGTATTTCCTAGAGGTGCCTGGCAGCTTCGATCCACCTGCCTACCTCCCCGCCGTTGTAGGAGGTTACGTGTGTACAAAAAAAACAACATCCCGAGCGGAGAATAGAATGATGGAGAGTGCAACATATGCACCGGAACACCGCGCACCTGCGGACGATCGCACTGCGCTAGATGAAGCAGTTAAAAAGTCATTTAGACATCTGCTGCCGCTATTATTTGCCTGCTATGTCATGGCGTACATTGACCGTATAAATTTTGGATTTGCGGCCATCACCATGAACTCGGACTTGGGCGTGACGCTTACCCAGTTCGGACTGGCTGGCACGCTCTTCTATGCAGCTTACTTTTTCTTCGAAATCCCCAGTAATCTGCTACTTGAGCGCTTCGGTGCTAGGCGGTGGATCGCTCGGATTATGATCACATGGGGGCTTGCTTCCATGGCCACCTGTCTCGCCACGGGACCATGGGGACTCTATGTTGCACGCATTGTGCTGGGGATTGCCGAGGCCGGTTTTGTCCCAGGTGTGCTGCTCTACTTAACCTTTTGGATCCCCGCAGCGAAGCGCGGTCGTGCTAACGCGCTCTTCATGATTGCTCAGCCCATGGCCATAATGCTGGGGTCGCCGCTCTCCGGCGGCATATTGGCATCAATGGACGGCTACCTTGGCATGCATGGCTGGCAGTGGATGTTTATCATTGAAGCTCTGCCTACCATCATACTGGGCCTGATGGTGCTCAAGTATCTGCCAGATGGTCCTCATAAAGCGCGCTGGCTAACGGAGGCGCAAAGCAAAGCATTGACGGCTGAGCTAGCCTCTGAGCAGGTGACAGGCAAAGTCGAGAAGAGTCGAGTTTCGCTTAAGCCACTGCTCAACACTCCTTTCGTGTTAACGTGTTTTGCTTATTTCGCTCTGGTTGCGAGCTTGAGTACGCTGGGCACTTGGTCGCCATTGATCATCAGGGAAATATTTAGCGGATCGAGCGTACTTAATATTGGTTTGGCAGCCGCAATTCCTGGACTTGCAGCCATTATTATGATGCCGCTGCTGAGTGGATCGTCAGATCGTCGCCAAGAGCGTGCTCATCATTTCGCGTTTGCCGCGAGTTTGTCTGCGCTTGGTTGGTTCGCTACTACCCTTACCGGTAATCCCTCCCTGCAGCTTATTGGTCTGGTTGCGGCGACCGCAGGAGGATTTTCTGCCATGCCTATTCTCTGGACAATCCCCCCAACCATTCTGTCTCGGCTCGCCAGGCCCATGGGTATCGCCACCATCAGTTGCTGCGGGATTCTGGGATCGGTGATTAGCCCAACAGCCAATGGCATGCTCCGCGAGGCGACAGGGAGCTACGTGGCTACCGGCTGGTTGGGCGTGTTCTGGATGTTGACTACAGCCGTATTGCTCGTTATCGCTGTGAAGGTCCAGCAGGGCATGACGCGCTCTGACGCTGGCTAGCCATGTGGGCTTAATAGGTATACCAGTGCGCTTGGCTAAAGCTAAGCTGCTATAGGATATTTGAGGAATAGTTATGAGTAATTACTACGAGCGTCCCCAGCGCTTCAGTGACGAGGAATGGTCGGCAAGAGTAAAGCTGGCCGCGTGCTACAGAATCTTTGATATGTTGGGGTGGAGTGAATCCATTTATAACCATATCTCGGTCAAGGTTCCAGGTGCCGAGCAATGTTTTCTAGTTAACCCCTTCGGGCTGCACTATTCGGAAGTGACAGCCTCTAATTTGGTGAAAGTTGATATTGAAGGAAATATCATCGGTCATTCAGATTGGCCAATCAATCCTGCAGGCTTTACTTTTCATAGCGTGATTCATAAAGAAGTTCCGGACGCTCACTGTGTTATGCATATTCACACGACACCCACGATGGCTGTGTGCTGCAGTGAGAAAGGCTTAGAGTTTACCAATTTTTATGCGGCAATGCTGTATAATAAGTTGGCCTACCATGATTTCGAAGGTATTACTCTTCACGCAGAAGAGGGGCATAGAATCTTGGAGAGCAGCAACGGAAAGCCGGTGCTGCTGTTGAAAAATCACGGGCCGGTGGTGATGGGGAGCTCTATAGCCAACGCATTTTCGCTGCTATGGCGGTTGCAGCGCGCATGTGAAGTTCAAGTGGCAACCGCTGCGCTCGGCAGCGCGGTCGCGATTGATGAAGCTGTCCTCCAACAGTGCGCAAAACAAACACTCAGTAGTAATCCAAAATACGGTGCTGGTGAAGATGTTTTCGCGGCGATGACACGCCTGGTTGATCGTATTGATAGTGCTTATAAGCACTGACGGCGCGATCGATCATATTCTGTGCTCTTGCGACAAGGGCATTAGCATTCAGGGTCAGGGGTTAAAACTCTTGGCCCTTTTTGTTTTCGTATTTTATAAATAAGTTCTCGATCTTCCTGCGTTTACTACTTGTTCTCATGGTATTGGGCGGTGTGGATCGCCATGGTCGGCGGAGGCTTTTAGTGGAAAAGTATCGTAATATTTTTGATCTTCGTTGTGCGGCTCGCCAGTCACTTCCTCAGCCTGTCTTCGAATACATGGATGGCGGTGCGGAAGATGAAACCACTTTGCGCGAGAGCATGAGTGACTATGATGCAATTAAACTCATACCCAAAGTGCTAAAGGATGTCAGTCGAATCTATCGTGGCGCTAAGCTGTTTGGTTCAGATATCACGGCGCCTATCATGATATCACCGACAGGATTGTCCGGACTGTACCATCGAGATGGAGAGCTAGCGGTAGCGAGGGCTGCTGGAGCATTAGGCATCCCTTATTCCCTTTCGACTCTCTCGACCTATTCAATTGAACAGGTTGCTAGCTGCGCTACCGGGCCGAAGCTTCTCCAAATCTATATTTTCAAAGATAAAGGGATTACACTTGATCTCATCGAAAGGGCGCGTGTTTCTGGTTACGACGGGTTGATTGTGACTCTGGACACTCCCATGGGAGGGAACCGAGAACGGGACTGGCGTAATGGTATGAGCGTGCCGCCTAGATTAGGATTGGCTAATCTTCTTAAATTTGCGCGCCGCCCCTGCTGGTCATTATCCGCCTTGCGCAACGTTGATCGCTTCGAGTTTGGAAATTTTAAGAGCGATCAGTTAGCGTCAATGAGTGGCGGCCCAAGTGTTAGTCAATTCGTTAATAGTCAATTCGACCGTGGACTGACATGGAAAGATATCGATTGGCTAAGGGGTCACTGGAAAGGGTCATTGGCCGTTAAAGGTATATTAGCCGCTGAAGATGCAGTCCAGGCTGTGAAAGCTGGATGTGATACTCTCCTCATATCCAATCATGGCGGGCGGCAATTAGATGGCGCGGTTTCTGCTATCAGTCAAATTGGTAAGGTGTCGGATAGCGTTGGTGGCGAAGCGGCTATCGTATGTGACGGAGGAATACGGCGGGGATCTCATATTTTAAGGGCGCTGGCCATGGGTGCCACTGCGTGCTCTATTGGGCGGCCGTATCTTTACGGCCTTGCTGTCGGTGGCGAAGTAGGAGTACGAAGGGCGCTATCACTGCTCATCGAGGAACTTGACAGAGCGATGACGCTGACCGGCGTTGGCAATATTGCCGGCGTTAATCAAACTATTCTAGCCTATAACTAGTAAGCTCCCATTCCATTGCGTTGGCTGTTGGGATTTTAAAGTATAGGCCATTCGGATAAAGAGCTGGGAGCCGAGATTTGCAACCCCGGCTTCCAACAACTGAAAGTTACAAATCTACGCGCATTGGATTGATCTGAAGATTAATAGATCCTCGATGCCAAATTTGCCATTCTCCCGACCGAAGCCGGAATTTTTCCAACCACCAAAAGGGGTCGCCAGGTTCTGAGGCGCCCCATTGATGATGACCTGGCCGGTCTGCAACTGTTCGGCCACCTTATTCGCTCGTTCCAGGTCGCGCGACCAAACCGCACCAGAGAGACCGTAATCTGTGGAATTGGCGATTTCGACCGCTTCTTCCTCGGTGTCGTACGGGAGCAGGCAAACCACAGGCCCGAAGACCTCTTGTTGTGCGATCTCAGAAGCAGGGTCGACGTTGCTCACGATGGTAGGGGCAATGAAGAAGCCTCTCTCAAAACCGGCAACGGGCAGGTCTCCCGTAGAGCGAACAACAGCGCCGGCGTCGAGCGCTGTCTGTATCATGCGCTGTATATGCCTGAACTGCTTTTCGTTGGCGACTGGGCCCAATCGAGTATCTGCCTGGCAAGGGTCACCGAGCTTCCATTGCCTGGCTTCGCTGAGGTAGCGCTCGGTGATTTCAGCAACGAGTTTGCGTGGAGCAATAATCCTGGACTGGCTGACGCAGGTCTGGCCAGAGTTGGCCAGCGACATGCGCACGATGTGAGGCAAGGCGGCATCAAGATCGGCATCTTCCAGGACGACCGCCGCAGACTTGCCGCCGAGCTCAAGCGTTAGGCGCTTAAGGCTTTCAGCCGCCTTCACCATGATTGCCTTGCCTACGGGCGTGGAGCCCGTAAAGCTCACGTGGTTGATGTCGGGATGAGTGACGAGGTACTCACCGACATCGGCGCCGCCCCAGACCATGTTGAACACACCTGCCGGCAGCGAAGTCTCGGCTACGCATTCGGCAAAGATCTCAGCAACACCAGGGCTCACTTCGCTGGGCTTGAGCACTACTGAGCAACCAGCAGCGATCACAGCGGCAACCTTGGCCACAATCTGATGCAGTGGGAAGTTCCATGGTGTCAGAGCTGCTACAACGCCTGCACCTACGCGCTGAACCCGGCCATTACCGATAGTCTCTTCCCAGCTGATCTGATCAATGCCTTCAATCGCCAGCTCAATGCCTTTGGTCGCCATGCCAAGCTGCATGCTTTGCCCCAGGAATTTCGGGCAACCTATCTCTAGGGCCAGAGCTTCTGCAATGTCTTCATTGCGAGCCGAGAGCGCAGTCGATAGCTCGGAGAGCGCTGTTTTTCGCTCGGAAAGAGAACTCTTGCTCCAGGTACGGTGACCCTGCTTCGCGCTCGAAATAGCATCATCGACGTCTGCCAGCGAGGCGAAGGTAACTCGACCCACCACACGACCGAGGACGGGGGAGACCACGTCATAGCCAGTGTTGCCGGAGCAGCGCGAAGCGCTGCCCTGGCTGAAGAACTTGTTGTATTCGATCATGAGAATACGGCCTTCAGGGGGTTGGCTGGAGTGTTAGGGGCAGCCACGCCACCGAGCGGCTGCAGGCGCAGCAGGTGCCATGGGCTTGGCATCACCCCAACTTTTACTTCGATCATCAGTGGGCCGTCTTTGGTGATCGACTCGCTGACTGCTTTGCCCAGATCTTCCGGGTTGTCTACCGAAACGAAGTCGACGCCAAAGGACTGTGCCAGCAGTCCGAAATCAGGGTTGGCCAGCTCTACCGCCACTTCAGCGCCAAACTGACGCTTCTGGATAGCGCGAACGTTGCCGTAATGCCCGTCGTTGAAGACGATCAAGGTGATAGGCAGGTTGTAGCGGTTGGCGGTAGCCAGTTCCTGGAGGTTCCAGCCGAAGCCGCCGTCACCGGTAATCGATACAACGCGACGGCCATCGCCACCCACTGCAGCGCCCAGGGCAACCGGAAAACCGTAGCCCAGAGTGCCTTGGTAGCCTGGGCCAATGTAGGTACGAGGCTCATACACCGGGAAGGCGATACGTGCCAGGTAACCAATCTGAGTCAGTTCGTTGACGAAGATTGCATCATCAGGCATCGCGTTGCGCAGCTGAGCGACATAGCTGGCCTGCGGTTGAATTTCCTCAATCTGTTGCGAGGCCCAATCTTTCACAGACAGGGCTTGCTCATTGGTTAGGGCCTTATGAGCCTTGACCAAGTTGGCGATCACAGGAACTACATCGCCCAGATCAGCTTCGATGGCGACGCTTGGCGTGCGAGGAGCGGTCATGTCATCAGCGTCGATGTTGACGAAGATGAACTTGGCCTTCTCCATTGGCCAGGAAGTGTCAGGGCTCAGCACGTCCATGAAGCGGCTGCCCAGCACGAGTACCAAGTCCGCATATTCGAATACAGCACGGCCAGCAAGCGAGTTCATCGCAAGAGGGTGACGATCACTGATGGCGCCACGACCATTGTCGCTCATGACCACTGGGGCGCCGATTTTTTCAGCCAGGGCCAAGATACCTGCACGCGAAGCGGTGGACAGCGATCCGCCACCTGCATAGATCACTGGCAGCTTGGCCTCGTTGATCAGTGCTACAGCATCGTTGATCAGCGTCTGATCGAGCTTAGCGACAGCCAGGGTTGGCACCTCCGGTGCTACATCAGGCAGGTCGTAGCTTTCTTGCAGGAAATCGTGCGGGACTTCGACGCCGACTGGGCGGGGGCGGCCTTGGTTGATCTGCGCGAACGCCTCGTCCACAGCACTTGGGATATCTTCGCCCTTTTGAACCAGGGTGTTCCACTTGGTCAAGCCAGCAACGAAGCCGGTCTGATCTTTGATCTCGTGGAGCAGGCCGTAGCCTTTGCCGATGCCTTTGGAGCAGATCTGTCCGGTCAGGAACATAACCTTAGAGTTGGAGGCATAGGCGGTCGAGAGGCCTGCGCCTGCGTTGAGAGCGCCTGGGCCTGGTACGACCATCGCGGTGCCGACTTTGCCGGACGCACGGAAGTAACCATCCGCCATGTAAGTCGTGGTTTGCTCGTGGCGGGGAACGAACAGCTTCACCTCGCCATCCTTCTGGCGCAGAGCGTCTACAGCCCAGTCGAGCTGAATGCCAGGGATCATGAAGAGATCTTTGACGCCGTTACGAATCAGGCTTTCCGTAAAGATCATTCCACCAGTTTTTTTCATTGCAAGGCACTCTCTAAGTATCGATTGTTTTTAAGATTGCGAATTTTATGGAGGAGCAAGCGCAGTCTCCATTTGTAGCTCTTAGAGGCATGGTGGGTATGTTTAAATGCTTAGTCGCTCTGGGTAAGAGCGACATGGTCGCATGCATGGCTCACGGAAAGCACAGCGAAGCATAAACTACCCTGGTTGGCGTCTAATTTTTTCCAGGTCTTTCAAAAGCTCTAGCAGCAATTCGGCTTTCTTGCGGCCATATCGCTCGAACAAATCGTCATAAATCGCTTGAGTCGCATCCGCCGCGCGTTGGGCTACTTTGCGCCCCTCAGCCGTCAATGAAACGGTATAAGCGCGCATATCAACCTGAGATTTTTGCTTCTCCATCCAGCCCAGGTCGCTTAGAGCCGAAACAATACGCGCCATGCTGACTTTGTGAATGCAGCTCAATCGGCACAAGTCAGCGAATGGAATCTCCTCATACTCAAACGAAATGCGCATTACTCGCCATTGTTGCTCGGTGACGTTCAGCTCCTGCAGAATTGGCGAGAAGTTTGAAACCACCGCGTCTCTGGCGCGCAGACACGCAAGAGCTAAAGAGTGCTCGGCGTATCGAAAGTCCAGATTCTGATCTGTGGGTGACATGCTTTTATCCTGGTTTTCAAGTCATTTACTGGACGTCTGAAGACGCCCCTGTGCTGAATCGTACCGCAGCAGAAAAGTCAAGAAAACCAAGATGTCAGCGATTATGAAAAGATTGTTTTCAAATCTTGGCTGTTGTCAGGCAGATGCCCTTTTTTCGCCACGGCAGTGCCCACGAATTTTTTGGCCAGCATGAACGCGCGTGGATCACTGATCGAATCGACGGCTTGTAGTACTTCGCCTTTGAAGTACCAGAAGCTTGCGCTTGAGCCATCCGGAGTGATCCGGGAGATCACGTGGTCGTGATCAAAGCTCAGGCCTGCGATTTGCATTTTGTAGCTATATTGGTCAGACCAGAACCAAGGTTTCGGAGCGTAGCTGCCAGCGAGGCCCAAGATGTCCCGGGCGGTTGTGTCGGCCTGCTCTAGAGCATTCTGCACCGATTCCAGTCGAATGGTTCTGCCGTTGAAATCAAAGCTAGTGCAGTCACCGATCGCATAGATGGAGTCGACGGAGGTGCGGCACTGCGCATCGACCTTGATGGCATCCAGCTTCAGCTCAACACCTGCTGCGCTAGCGAGTTCGGCGTTTGGAATGATGCCGATG
The DNA here is from genome assembly GCF_026625125.1 of Pseudomonas putida. Classification (NCBI taxonomy): domain Bacteria; kingdom Pseudomonadati; phylum Pseudomonadota; class Gammaproteobacteria; order Pseudomonadales; family Pseudomonadaceae; genus Pseudomonas; species Pseudomonas putida. The sequence continues at coordinate 1,987,359 of NZ_CP113097.1, forward strand.
CCAACTACCAAGACGTCTGCCGGCAGCTCTTCTCCAGATTGGAGTAGAACGCTGGATACGGCACCGTCCTGGACGTCATATCGCGCAACCTCAGCACCTTCGAAAATCCGCACACCACGCTTGCAGTGGAAGTGACGAACAAAATTGGAGGTTTCCTGGCAGGCCACGCGCTGAAGAATTCGTTCTGCTCGCTCAATTACCGCCACCTCGACATCGGATGCGCGTGCGACAGCAGCGATTTCCAGCCCGATGTAGCCACCGCCGATGATCACCATGCGCTTTCCTGGCTGCAGGTAGCTGTTCAGCGCATCCGCATCCTTCAAGTCACGGAATGTATAGACGTTCTTCAGGCCTTCGCTTGGCAGCCCCGGCAAGGGGCGTGCACGCGAACCCGTTGCGAAGACAAGCTTGTCGTAGGGGAACGCCTGGCCAGCCTGAGTGATGACCTCTTTGCGCTGAGTATCGACACTCTCGACCTTGAGATTGAGATGGACGTCGATTTTTTCCTCATCGTAGCTGTGCGCCGGTCGGATGAAGAGGTCATCGATCGGTGCGAGCCCATTAAGGTATTTCTTCGACAGAGGTGGCCTCTGATAGGGGTGAACCGCCTCCTCACCAATTATGGCAACCTCACCTTGAAAGCCATGCTCTCTAAGGCGGAATGCGCAAGTTGCTCCGGCTTGGCCTGCTCCGACAATCACAACTTTCATTTCTTATACTCCGGGCAGCAAGTAGCTATCGTCAAATTCACCAAACATCACTTTGGCGCGAATCTCTCCAACGTATCCAATTTCCAAGAAGCTTGAGCCCGACTTGTTGCCGGAGTCGAGAGATTCTGCGATTTCTTCAGCAAACATCCCCGCAGCTTCTCGGTCGATTTCCCATTCCAGGCGAGATTCTGGGGTTCGATGGAGGATCAAGCCCCGTGTCCGGTGGTCATCCACCAGTTTGATGGTGATATCGTGAGTTGCCGATGCGACAAAGGCGAGCTCCTTGATATCTACATCGCGTGGATTGATCGACAGTGCATAGAAGAATTCTTGAAGCTGTGAAACGTCGCTGCGCTCCCCTACAATTAGCAGCAATGGGTGAAAGTCGCTCGGCATATAGTGAAAGCGCAGCATGGCTTTAGATCTCTTCTTGGGTTGCGTGTTCGACGATGTCCTGGCTATGAATAAGCTCGCGGCCACTGGAGTCTTCAACTTCAACCCACTGCCCATCGCCCATGTTTTCAACGCAGACGACGTGGCGTCCGCCTTTGATGACAAGTTTGTCGCCTGGTTTGATTTCGTAGAGATTGATCATAGTCATTAGAAGAATGCAGTCAGGTTTTTAACGAGTAGGACGTTTTGATCGAGGATGATTTCTCGCTCAAGTACACGCCAGCCATGTGCGGTCTCAACCAGGGTGTCGTAGCGCTTGCCAACCATGGTGTTGACCTCGTACTCAACGCGGTTGAGGTAGACCATGAAGCGGCAGCTGGTTTTCACCGTGCGCAGGCCGTTCTCATCCTTGTTTTGCTCCAGGACGCGTACGTTGGTGATCAGATGCGAGATCCGCGACAGCGGCTCCTCCGCATAGTGAACGCCCGTCAGGATTTGCTCGACGCGTTTGGTGAGTGTCCATTTGCCTTCGTCGAACCAGCTGATATCCGAGCCCAGCTTGGTGTTCTCTTTTTCTGCGTGCTGGCCGAACTTGACGTTGCGGCGCATGGGCATGAAGTACTTGATGTCTTCATGCAGCAGCTCAAGCCACTCGTTGTAGCGGCGCTCGTCCATGAGATCGGCTTCGTAGTAGAAGAAGCTCGCGATCTCTGGCGTGATGTCCAGATGCTCGGTCAGGAATTCTTTGGTGCTCATGAGTGTTTACCCAATGGAATAGAGGAGCCTTGGTGAGCGAAACAGCCCACATCGATGATGGTGCCGCTGATTGCTTGGGCATCATCCGAAATGAGGAAGCGGATGGCTGCCATCATGTCCTCGCCATTAATCGCGCGGCCTGCCACTGACCCCACGAAATTGGTCGGGAATGCAGCACCAGCCTCTTCGAGTCGGCCTCGGGTCATGCCGGCATCAATTCCGCCGCCACCAGGTATGACCATGTTCACGCGGATCTTTTGCGAGAAGTGATCAAGAGCCAGGGCGGCGTTCAGGGCAACGAGGCCACCCTTACTGGCGGCGTACGCCGCCATATTGGGTTTCCCCCAACCTGCACCGGATCCCACGTTGACGATGCTTCCGCCACCTTGGCTTTCCATGTGGGGGATGGCTGCTCGAGCCATCAGGTACGGGCCGCGCAGGTTGACTGCGAGGATCTTGTCCCAAAGCTCTGGCGCCGTATTCAATACCGTACCCAGTGGGCCAATTGCGGCGTTGTTCACCACGGCATCGATACGCCCATAGGCTTCGAGAGTCGTGTTAATGACACGATCTACATCGGCCTCAAGCGTAACGTCGGCCTCCAGCGCGATGAGCGAAAGCTCTTCGGCCCTGGCGTCCTGATTCATTGCGTCGATGGTATTGGTCGCAATGCTGCCTGCCTGTTTTTGGCCAATGCCAAAGGCCACTACCTGGTAGCCCGACCTGGCAAGGCCCATGGCGACGCCATGGCCCAGGCCGAAAGTGCCACCAGAAACGATGACTACTTTGCTCATTTCACTCGCTCCGGTTCTGGAAACGTGGGTCGTGCTCGCCGCTGAGTACGCTCCAGTCCTTCTCGAAGATGTAATCCTGCCAACGGAGGTAGAAGCCGCGCGCCATGTGCTCGGTGACTGAGGTGCTCACGTCGCCTTTGATGCGCAGGCCGTTCACGATTGGGTCGGTCGTGTTTTTGTTCAGCGACTGCTGATAGTTGAATGGGTAGCGCTTGGAAATGGTGCCGCCGCAAGCTTTCGTGGCGTACAGCCAGTTCTCCATGTCGTCCTGTTCGGTCATGCCAGCAGGGCCCGAATAGCGCATGTAGTAGTGGCGCAGGAAGTCCTTAACCTTCTCGGGCGCATCAGCGTCTACCAGGAAGAAGCGCCATCCTTCAGTTTCATTTGGGCTGTGTGGGTGCCACACGCAGAGGCTGCGCGGCTGGGTGCCATGGAACGAGGTGTTCGGGAAGATCGTGCCTACGAATGGACGCAGACGGTAAGCGTCACCTTTGGCAGCTTTGCGCTTATTGAAGTTGTCGCGGAAGTACTGCTCGATTTCCGGGTCATTTTTGAACTGCTCGACATACTCCTGGCCTTCAGGTTGAACGGCTGAGTGCACGCCATGGCCGTGCGGGAAGCTGACCCACACGTGTTTGGAGAATTCCAGCTCGTTGTCACGGCGACCTTTCACGCCCTGCTCAGCCGAAGGGCCGATGCCGATCAGGTCAACCGACCGGTGGCTTGGGTTGTGGTAGGTATCGCCGAGGAAGTTCTCAGCAGCGTATTTCCAGTTGGCAGGGAAGATCCATTTGTGGACGCCAACCACTTCCGATCCACCTGGACGACCGTCACGATGATCCAGGGCGAGATCCAAGTGAGTGACCGCATCGCCCAGGTAGTCCATGAACTCAGGTGCTTCCGGATCCCACGTGGCCCACACGGTGCCCTTGTAGATTGCCAGTTTGGCGACCTCAATCAGCGACCAGTCGGCTTTATCGAAGCAGTCACCGTAGATGTCCTTGGCCATTGGCACGCCACGGAGTTGGCCATCGGTCGAGAATGTCCAGCTGTGATAAGGGCAGGTAAACAGCGAGGTGTTCCCGGACTCGTAGCGGCACACCTTCATGCCGCGATGGCGGCAGGAGTTCAGGAACACGTGGACTTTCGAGGCCTTGTCACGAACCAGGAGAACCGACTCTTCACCCATGCGGGAAGAGAAGAAGTCACCCGGGTTCGGGATTTGACTTTCGTGACCAACGAACAGCCAGGCGCGAGCAAAAACCGTTTCCAGCTCTTTTTTGTAGATATCTGCATCAGAGAAAATCTTACGATCGATAACGCCGTTTTCGACGTCAACAAATTTTCCTGTTGAAGCGATGATGTTCATTTGTCATGCCTATCGTGGATGAAATATTTAGGCTTTGCTCGACCGGTTGCTGATGTGTCAGGCAGCCACGCAACGACCTCACCCTCAGCGCAATGCTGGGTGTTCGGAACGTCGATCAATCAAAAGCACGGGGCTCAGCTTGATAGCCTTTCAGCGCGGAGGGCTCCGGCTGAGGAAAGGCAGTGGCGCCGGCTGGTTTGGGCGCCAGCGGTTCGGGGAATGTCAGACAAGCGCAACGGTTCATGGCAGTCCTTCCTGATTTTGAGGCCAGGTTCTTGTTTTTTTGGTTCTGCTCGCCGCCTCATTCGCTTGAGCAAGTACGGCTTGATTTCGAGGCTATTCCTGCAAAGGCCAAAAGTCAACATGTTAACTAAATTGCCGTTTCGTTTCTGATGCCTTTGGGTCTATTTTAGCCGCTTGCAAAGTGGCTGCGAGGTGCGTATCCATTGACTTTGCTGCGTTTTTTGCATCGCATAATCAAGTGATTTCGAGGCCAGAGAAGGATCGGAAAGAGGTGACAAATGGAGGGTAAAGGGGCTTGCCAGAACCTTGTGAATAGCGTTTACTTGGTTAACATGTTAACTGTGCAGAGGCGCTAAAAATGACAAAAATTACGTTCATCCAGCCTGATGGGATTGAAAAGCAAGTGGATGCCGCCGATGGCCACTCGCTGATGGATGCAGCAGTCCGAAACGGTGTGAAGGGCATGGAAGCCGAGTGCGGTGGTGCATGCTCGTGTGCAACCTGTCACTGCTATATCGAGGAGCCGTGGTTCGACACGGTCGGGCCTGCAGAGGGTGACGAAGAGGGCATGTTGGAGTTCGCCTTTGAGGCGAAGGAAAACTCCAGGCTCGGTTGCCAGGTGAAGGTAAGTCCGAGTTTGGACGGCTTGGTCGTGCGACTGCCGTCTAGCCAAGGCTGAGTCCTCGTAAGCTTTGTTATCGACTCAATGCTACTCAACGGGCCTGATCAAATAGCATAGATCCCTTGCCGAGGATTCGGGCCCATTGATGTTTCGAGTTCCATCCCATGCGCTCTCTATTCCGATATCTGCTCCTCGCACAAGGCGCTGGCATGCTTCTCTGTGGATTCAAATGTCTAACTCAACCTATCGAGTCTCCCTCACGCTCGCATTGCTCCAGGCTCGGGCTTCGGCAATGAGCTTCTTCCGGCCCGTACTCAACAAGTATGGCGTTACCAGTCAGCAGTGGCGGGTGATCCGTGTCCTTCATCAGAACGGCCAAACAGAGATGTACCGACTGGCAGAGCTGGTTTGTATTCTCCAGCCGAGTTTGACTGGGATTCTTAAGCGAATGGAGTCTCAAGGGTTGGTGAGCCGGCAGCGTTCAGAGGTCGATCAGCGATGCGTCTTGGTTAGCCTATCGAGCCATGGGCAAGCGCTTTACGGGCTGGTTGAGCAAGACATCAACCAGTGTTATGACCGGCTGGAGATGGGATTGGGTAGGGACAGTCTGCGAGATCTCTTGGACTTGTTGGACGAGCTCAAGAGGGTCAGCCCCGTCAACCAGGTTTGAGGGGGCTGCGTAATTAGCACTTGGTGCAGAGAGTGGGTTAGTACACGCCCCCGCCATTCTGAAGTGGAAGCTGAGTATCTTTGAAGCGTGCTGCGAGAGTTTGTAGCCCGCGCATCAAGACAGTTGTGTCCACACCTACAGCCACGAACGTGGCGCCAAGCTCGAGATAGCGACGAGCAAGCTTCTCATCCGCGCTGAGAATGCCTGCGGCTTTCCCTGCCTTACAGATTCGAACGATCGCATCTTCGATTGCAGCCTGAACCTCTGGGTGGCCAGGGTTGCCTCGATACCCCATTGCTGCAGACAAGTCGGCAGGGCCGATGAAAACACCATCTACGCCCTCGACCGCAGCGATCGCATCCAGATTATCGAGACCCTCACGGTTCTCGATCTGCACCAGAAGGCAGATCTCTTGGTCCGCCTGGTTCAGGTAGTCAGGTAGGGTGTTCCAGCGAGAGGCGCGGGCAAGGGCGCTGCCAACCCCCCGGATTCCAGATGGCGGATAGGTGACGGAGCGCACCAGGTGCTGTGCTTGTTCGGCTGTCTCGACCATTGGAACCAGCAATGTTTGAGCCCCGATATCCAAGACCTGCTTGATCAGTGCTGTGTCGCCAACGACCGGACGAATTACGGGTTGTGAGGGGTAGGGGGCTACCGACTGCAGCTGGCTAAGCAGTGAGCGGATGTCGTTTGGCGCGTGTTCTCCATCCAGCAGGAGCCAGTCGAAACCTGCATTGGCAGCCAGTTCCGCGCAATAGGCATCTGCAAGTCCGAGCCACAGACCAATTTGTGGCTCGCCGGATTTCAGGCGTGCTTTGAATGAGTTTTTCATTGCTAGGAGCTCCTGCAATTAAACGAAGCGGCAGGCAATGCTGCCCAGCATGTCGTAGTCCACGTGGAAAGTGTCGCCTGGGCGTGCCGCGACAGGTCGAGTGAACGAGCCGCCTAGAATGATTTGACCTGGTTCAAGCGTAACGTCGTATGGGGCCAGCTTGTTGGCGAGCCAAGCCACACCCTTCGCGGGATGGTTCAAAACTGCTGCGCTAACACCGGATTCTTCAATTACCCCATTTCGGTAAAGGACTGCTGGAACCTTGCGCAGGTCGATGTCGGTCGGACGGACGGGGCGACCGCCCATAACCACGCCGGCGTTTGCTGCGTTGTCGGAGATAGTGTCAAAGACCTTGCGAGTAGCCTGCGTCTGCGGGTCTACCTGTTGGATCCGTGCGTCGATGATCTCCAGTGCTGGAATCACCCATTCGGTGGCCTCAAGAACATCGAACACAGTGCAGTTCGGCCCTTTGAGAGGCTTGCCCAGAATGAAAGCGAGCTCGACTTCTACGCGAGGTACGATGAAGCGCTCGAAGGGAATGTCGGTGCCTTCGTCGAAGAGCATATCATCGAGCAGCGCGCCGTAATCAGGCTCGGTAATGTTAGAGGAAACTTGCATGGCTCGAGACGTCAGGCCGATCTTGTGTCCTACCAGCTTGCGGCCAGCTGCAATCTTCTTGGCAACCCAAGCTCGTTGGATGGCGTACGCGTCTTCGATGCTGATCGCAGGTTGGTCAAGAGAGAACTGGCGCACCTGTTCACGAGTGCGTTCGGCCTGGTCGAGTCGCTCAGCGGCCTGCTGGATGAAGGTGTTATCAAGCATGATTTGTCTCTTTAGAAGGTGAGCAGCGCGCGGCAGGTGTCAGGCCGGGCGATTGAATAGGGGGTGTAAGGTGCTGTGCTTGGCGTCGAACACTTGCTGGGTGCTCTCGTCGATTTGCAAAGTGATGCCGATCGGGCGCTCTTGCAGCAGCTCGTCTAGGCGGCTTTTCAGCACCTGCAGCAAGCTGTCCCCGACGCTGTTGTGCACCGACTTGCTGCGGCCACTTCCCATGCGCAGGTTGGCATATAGGAAGCCGAAGTTACCGCTGCCGTCAGCCACCGCGCAGTGGGCTGCGGGGTAGGCCAGCACGCGGGTGCCACCGACGGGGAACACGGTCTTGCCAGTATCGTCACGCTGTTCGAGCATGCAGTCTGCCAGGGCGCGGCACAGGCCAGGAATGTCGGCATCGCGTTCCAGATCGGGGGTGTAGAGCAGTACCAGGTGGGGCATGACGTAGATCCTCGTCAGGGCGGCAACCTGCCGTCCTTATGGAGGGCAGGCGCGGGGGCGGTTCACAAGCGGCTGGTTGATACCACTGCGCCCGGATTGGCAGCCTGTGCTGATGGAATGGCCGAGCCATCCTGCGGAGTGACCGGGAAGATCGCATTGATCTGACCGGTGCCCGAAGAGCCGAAGTAGGGAGTCACTATCTCGGCGTGGCCGTCATATTTCGACCAGCCAAGGGCGCCAAGCAGCATTGCCGTGTCGTGCATGAAGCCTTCGCCGTGGCCCTTGGCCGCGTACTCTGGCAGCATCCCGCAGAACTCATCCCATTCAGCGTTCTCCCACATCTGCACCACGCGATGGTCGAGGGTTTCCAGGAATGGACTCCATACCTTCGTTGCAAAGTCCGGGGCCTGGCCGTTTTGAGCAAAACGGTGCGAAAGCGATCCGCTGGCTAGGAAGGCAACGGTACCATCGTAGTGATCTTCCACCGCCTTGCGCATGGCCCAGCCGAGGCGGGCGCTGTCGGCCAGATAGTGGAAGGTGCAGAGTGCTGAGACCGAGATCACCTTGAAGTGTTGGTCTTGGTTCATGTAGCGCATCGGCACCAAGGTGCCGTACTCGGGGCCCAGGGTGGTCGCATGGTGGGCCATGGTCTCGACACCGAAGCGATTGCATTCCTCGGCCAGGAGCTTGCCGAGCTCGGTGTTGCCGGGGAACTCGTATTCCATGTTGCTGATGAAATGCGGCAGCTCATTGCTGGTATAGAGGCCCTTGAAATGCGGCCCGCACAGCACATGGTAGTTAGCATTGACCAGCCAATGGGTGTCGAATACCACGATGGTGTCTACACCCAGCTCACGGCAGCGGCGACTGATCTCATAGTGCCCATCGATCGCGGCTTGGCGGAAGCCATGGCGCGGCCCAGGCAACTCGGACAGGTACATGGAGGGGACATGAGTGATCTTGGCTGCGAGTGCCAGCTTGCCCATGATGAATCTCCTTCTTGTTGTAAGGCCACCGAGCCGGCACGTTGGCGATCCGTCAGAACTGCCTCAATTCCCGGCTCAGTGGAAAGAGTCACACCCCCCAGCGCGGGATGTGGTGGCTGCCCATCGAGATGCAAACGTTCTTGATCTCGGCGAACACTTCGAAGCTGTACTGTCCACCCTCGCGGCCAGTGCCGGACCCCTTCACGCCACCGAATGGCTGACGCAGGTCGCGCACGTTATGGCTGTTGATGAACACCATGCCAGCCTCGATGCCGCGTGCCAGGCGGTGGGCCTTGCCGATGTCCTGCGTCCAGATGTACGAGGCCAGGCCGTATTCGGTGTCGTTGGCCAGTTGCAGCGCCTCGGCTTCGTCCTTGAACGGGATCAGGCAGACCACCGGGCCAAAGATTTCTTCCTGGGCAATGCGCATCTTGTTGTTCACGTCGGCGAACACGGTGGGCTGGATGAACTGCCCCTTGGCCAGGTGCGCCGGTAGGCCCGCCGGGCGCTCCAGGCCACCGGCAACTAGACGTGCGCCCTCCTCGATGCCGATGCGGATGTAGCCGGTGACCTTGTCGTAGTGCTGCTGGGTGATCATCGAGCCGACCTGGGTCTTCGGATCGGTCGGGTCGCCGACGATCAGGCGCTTGGCGCGCGCTGCGAACTCGGCGACGAACTGCGGGTACACGCTCTCCTGGATGAAGATCCGGCTGCCGGCGGTGCAGCGTTCGCCGTTGAGCGAGAAGATGGTGAACAAGGCTGCGTCCAGCGCGCGCTCCAGATCGGCATCTTCGAAGATCAGCACCGGCGACTTGCCGCCCAGCTCCATCGAGTATTTCTTCAAGCCAGCGGTCTGCATGATCTTGCGACCCGTGGCGGTGCCGCCGGTGAAGGAAATGGCGCGTACGTCCGGGTGGCGGACCAGGGCGTCACCGGCGGTGGCGCCGTAGCCCTGGATCACGTTCAGCACGCCGTTGGGAATGCCGGCCTCGACCGCCAGGCGGCCGAGTTCGTTGGCGGTCAGCGGCGACAGCTCGCTCATCTTCAGCACCGCGGTGTTGCCCAAGGCCAGGCATGGCGCGGTCTTCCAGGTGGCGGTCATGAACGGCACGTTCCACGGGCTCACCAGACCACACACACCCACGGGCTGGTACAGGGTGTAGTTGAGCATCTGGTCATCGACCGGGTAGGTGTGGCCGTCCATGCGCGTGCAGACTTCGGCGAAGAAATCGAAGTTGTGCGAGGCACGGGGGATCAGCACGTTTTTGGTCTGGTGGATCGGCAGGCCGGTGTCCAGGGTCTCGAGTTCGGCCAGCTTCGGCACGTTCTGGTCGATCAACTCACCCAGCTTGCGCATCAGTCGGGCACGTTCCTTGGCTGGGGTGTTGGCCCACTTGGGGAAGGCTTCCTTGGCCGCGGCGACAGCCTGGGCGACTTCCTCGGCACCGCCGCTGGCGACTTCGCAGATGGCGTCGCCGGTGGCCGGGTTGTAGTTGACGAAGGTGTCTTTGCTTTCGACCTCACGGCCGTTGATCCAGTGCTTGATCATGCTGCTCATGCCTTGTTGTTCTTGAAGAAATCAGCTTCGCTGACGATTCGGTTGGCCAGCCGGCCCACGCCTTCCACTTCCACCACCACTTCATCGCCTGGTACCACGTCGGCCAGGCCTTCCGGGGTGCCGGTGGCGATCATGTCGCCGGGTTGCAGGGTCATGAAGCTGGAGAAGTATTCGATCAGGTACGGAATGTCGAAGATCATGTCCGCGGTGGTGCCTTCCTGCTTCAGCTCGCCGTTGATCCAGGTGCGCAGCTTGAGGTTGCTGACGTCCGGCACGTCGGCGGCATCGACGATCCACGGCCCGACCGGGGTGGTGGCGTCGCGGTTCTTCACCCGCAGGTTGGGGCGGTAGTAATTCTCGAGGTAGTCGCGAATGGCGTAGTCGTTGCACACGGTGTAGCCGGCGACGTAGTCGAGGGCGTTTTCGCGCTTGACGTTTTTTGCCGGCTTGCCGATGACCGCGACCAGCTCGCACTCGTAGTGCATGTACTCGACGTTGTCCGGGCGCCAGGTGACCTGGTCGTGGCCGGTGTAGGTGCCTGGCGACTTGATGAAGGCCAGCGGCTCAGTGGGCGGGGTGAAGGCCAGTTCGCGGGCGTGGTCGGCGTAGTTCAGGCCCAGGGCGAACATGCTGCCGGTGGCGGGTGGCAGCCACTCGACCTGATGCTCGGCCAGCAGCCGGCCATCGGCCAGGCGCAAGGTGTTATCGGCCTCGACGGTGACACTGTGGACATTGCCTTCATAACGGATGCGTGCGTGCTTCATGCCTGGTCCTCCGACTCGGCGACGATGGTGTTCGCCAGGCGGCCAAGGCCTGTGATTTCAACCTCCACGAAATCTCCTGGCTGAACATCCACGCGACCTTCTGGGGTCCCGGTGATCAACACGTCGCCCTCGTCGAGGGTCATAAACTCGCTCAGCTCGGCAATCAGGCGCGCAACGGAGCGCACCTGATTAGCGGTGGTATTTTCCTGAACAACCTTGCCGTTTACGTAGAGCTTGATGGTGAGGTCTTGGGGCGTAGCAATTTCATTGGCAGGGATGATTTGTTCGCCGACAGCGCAGAAGCCGTCGCGGCACTTGGCCTTCACCGCTGGTCGGTAATAACTGTCTTCTGGGAGGCTGAATTCATTAACGATGGCGTAGCCGGCAACGTGACTCAGAGCGTCGGCTTCTTTCACTCGGCTTGCGCGCTTACCAATGACAACCCCGAGAGCTGGACCAGGCTGAAGGCGTTCTCCGGTGGGGCGAACAACCACACCCTTATGCTCGTTGCGAGTGTTAGGTGTCTTGATGAACAAGACCGGCTTCAGGGGGGGCTGCTTGTACGGCGGCTTGTGGAAGTCAGCTAGGTGTTGATCAAGCAGACCTTTGTAGTTCAGCGCGATCCCGAAGAGGGTTCCGTTCGCTCTAGCGTGCGGAATAGGGGGCATCAACTGTCTCCTGGTGGGTCTGATCGCATCATGAGGGTGGCGACCAGATTGGTAAACATGTTTCCTTTATAGTTAAGATGTTAACAATGGTCAAGCGCAGTGATGATGGCTAGATTTGATTCTGACGAAGGGCTCTGTGATCTTGAGGGTCAGCGAAGGCAGGGCCTTCACTGCTTGATGTCGCGGAGGGTACGGCGGCGAGAGAGCTTGCGCGGGGATAACGACTTGCCTAAGCTATCGAACATTTAGTTCACATGAATACTATATGTCTAGCCCAAGACCTTCGCTGACCTTATCTCTTCTTCAGGGGAGGGAAGCGGCTATGGCCTTTTTCCGTCCGTCACTGAATGCCCGAGACCTCACGGAGCAGCAGTGGCGGGTCATCCGCATTCTTCGGCAGCAAGGAGAACTGGAAAGTCATCAATTGGCGAAGGCAACCTGCATTCTCAAACCAAGTATGTCAGGAGTACTTACCCGCTTAGAGCGAGATGGCCTGGTTCGCCGCTGGCGTTCACCCGAAGACCAACGACGTGTATTGGTAGGATTGACGGAGCAGGGACAGCAACGTTTCGTCGAAATGTCTGGCGATATGGAGAGTAACTATCGTCGCCTGGTTGAACAGTTCGGGGAGGAAAAACTCGGCCAGCTTCTCAAACTACTGGATGAACTCAAAACCGTAGCTCCCTGACGAACCTCCGACCACGCTTGGTGGCACATCCCAAAACGGCGAGCGCACGATGGGAAAATTGCCATCGGAAGGAAATTTAATGCGGACCAGCAACCAGTTTACCACTGGTAGATGAACAGGACCTTGTTGCAGATTGAGGCGTAGAACACCCTGACACAATAGGGCATACCGTCCGGCCACGCGCTCTGCAAGGTAGCGGCATGGGTGTAAAGCTCCCCACTAGGGTCGATCGGGTATGCGCTTGCGTCTCCGTGGTAAGGGCGATCGACAGCGATCGGGATATCTACCTCGTCAAGCCAACGTTGGGACTCCAGGAATTGCTCTGTTCTACCTAGCGTCTGTGCCTTTAGGGAGGTAAGACGCAGCGAGCGCCCCCCTGCATTCGCTGCTTGCGTGAAATCGTAACCTGGCGAGGAGTCCAGTTGATATTGATCACCCTCAATGCGGAATCTCAGCCAGGCCATCGAGCCTTGCGAATCGGCCAGGTGCTTGAAGGCATATGTCGGCCCAAGCACCAGAATTAACTGTTCTCTCGTTGGTTTGTTAATCCCGATGGCGGGAAGCAATTGCAGAAAAGGATAAAGGTGCGGCTCAACAAGAACAGACCGGATGGCAACATCTGTATCTCGTTGGAGGCTCGACAGGTCTGTCTGTCGCCACTCACCAAACGTCGTCATCACGGCCTATTTCACTCATTTGTAGAGTTTGGCGATGTCTGCATCGGTCCGGTTGCCGTGAATGCTCAGCTTTGAAAGCTCAGCCTCCAGCGCTTGGAATTCCGCTTTGGTGAGGGCTACATCTGCTGCACCCAAATTCTCCTCGATCCGGGCGGCTTTGCGCGATCCTGGTATCGGGGCAATGAATGACTCCTTGGCGAGCATCCAGGCAAGTGACACCTGGGCAGGCGTTGCACCTTTCTCCTTGGCAAACTGGTGCAAGAGGTCGAGCAACGGTTGGTTGGCAGCCATGTTATCGGGCGAGAAGCGAGTGATTACTCGGCGAACGTCGTCACCTTGGAACGTGGCATCTGCCTGCACTTTTCCAGAGAGGAATCCACTCGCCAATGGCGAGAAGGGTACGAAGCCAATACCTAGCTCCTTGCAGGCCGGGATTACATCCTGTTCGAACATCCGCTCCATCATGGAGTATTCGCTTTGGACGGCGGACAAAGGCGTTACGGCGTGAGCTTGGCGGATCTGCTCTGCCGTGGGCTGAGACTGGCCCCAACCCCCAATTTTTCCCTCGTCGATCAGCTTTTGCATGGTGAGGGCAATGTCTTCGACTGGAATATGTGGACTGATCCGATGCTGGTAGTAAAGCTCGACGTGATCAGTCCCCAGGCGCTTGAGAGAGGCTTCCAGATGCTGGCGAATTTGAGATTCCACCGGAGCCTCTGCTGAGGCCTTGTCGATATAGAATTTAGTCGCCACGACGATATGCTCCCGGAAGGGTTTGAGGGCTTCGGCGAGAAGGACCTCATTATCACCGTGACCATAGCCTTCAGCAGTATCGAAGTGAGTGCAGCCAAGCTCATAAGCTTGGCGGATCAGCTTGATTGACTCGCTACGATCCGGCCCCTCTCCGTAGCCGTGGCTGAATCCCATGCATCCAAGACCAATCGCTGAAACCTCAATCGTTCCGAGTTTGCGAAACTGCATTGCTTTCCTCCTGTTGGATCGCAAGAAAGCCCTGAATCCAATCACAGTGAATGACAGGGGATCAGCTTAGTCGGGTGATCGTTAACAAAAAATTGATAGTATTGGATTTTATAATTCCTCCAGGTGTAACCATGCTGAATCGTCTCGATGCCTTGAAGGTATTCTGTGTGGCCGCAGAGACCCTTCAATTCCGAGAAACTGGCATACGATTGGGCATGTCCCCTCAGGTGGTTACGCGTACCATCGCAGCCTTGGAGAAGGAATTGGGTGAGGTCCTGTTTCAGCGAAGTACCCGCCAGATTCGCCTCAGCACCTTTGGGGAGCAGTTGTTGCCCCAGGCTCGACAACTGATCGCGGACAGTGATCAGCTTTTTGAATACCGCCGTATACCTTCCTCGGATGAAATGGTCGGTGTTGTCCGAGTGACCGTCCCCGAATTCCCCTTGATGCGAGAAGTGCTGAAAGACCTCATTGAAGGCATCGCGGAATTCCCTCAGCTGACACTCGATTGGCGGCCTACGCTCACCGCGCTGGACGTTGTCAGCGAGCAGATTGACGTAGGTGTTCGCTTGGGTCACCCGACAGACAACCGCTGGATTGTTCGCTACGTCGGCGGCACCCAGGACCGTATCGTAGCTTCGCCGGCACTCATCGAGCGTGTGGGCATTCCTCGCGACCTGGAAGACCTGCAGAAGAGCTTCCCATTAGGGGTCGTCCTAAATCCGAATTCTGGGAGGCCTTGGCCTTGGTATATCCGGCCAGACCTTCAGTTCCAGCCCGCCAAACCGCGATTCATTGCGGCTGATGTGTACAGTCAGCTCGACGCGGCACTTTGTGGACGCACATTCAGTGCGATTCAGGAGGTGAGCTGTGAACCGTTTCTGGCTCGCGGCGAATTAGTGGAGGTGCTGCCGGAGATTGAGCGAACCACTTGGCCGATCTACCTTTATCGCCCTCAACGAACAGTCACTCCGCGTCGAGTTCTCACTGTGTTTCGGTTGCTACGGGACAGCCTTGAGAAACGCATCAATCGGAAATTGCCGACTCAGCTATAGTTGAGTGCCGCCTATCCCACGAAGAACGCGGAACCTGAATTTGACCAGCCCGTCGCTGGGCTGATTTATGCACGTTGTTCACAACCACGTCCCGGATCTGCGCATTAAATTCCAACCGATCTCCACGTACGGTTTCCCTGAACCGCACTTCGTCGACAGCCATTCGGCTTGGAGGCGAGCTACCAGTCATTTGGTATTCAGGGGGAAGATATGTCTTTAGATCACTACATTACCCTTGGCCGGTCGGGGCTTCGCGTCAGTCCCCTGTGCCTTGGCGCCATGACGTTTGGTGAGGAGCTGGGCTGGGGTATCCCGCCGACAGCGGCCCAGCAGATCATGGACCGTTACATTGAGTTGGGTGGCAACTTCATCGACACGGCCAACGGATACACCAAGGGGCACTCAGAAAAGATCATCGGAGACCACCTGGCGTATGACAAGCAGAAGCGCGACAGGCTGGTGATAGCCACAAAATTCAGCACAAACCTGTTCCCTGGCGATCCCAATGGGGGCGGTTCCAATCGCAAATCCATCATCGCTGCCTGCGAGGAGTCTCTACGTCGGCTTCGCACGGATTACATCGATCTGTACTGGCTCCATAACTGGGACAAGTACACGCCGATGGAAGAAACCGTACGAGCGATGAATGATCTGGTGGATGCTGGCAAGGTTCGATATCTGGGGATCTCCGATACCCCCGCGTGGAAAGCTGGTCAGGCTCAGCTGACGGCGGCTTTCAGAGGATGGAGCCCGTTCATCGCATTGCAGCTCGAATACTCGCTGGCTGAACGGACAAGCGAAGCCGAACAGATACCCATGGCCCAGGAGCTTGGATTTGGCGTAATGCCCTGGTCCCCACTGGCCGGTGGGCGGTTGACGGGTAAGTACACGCGAGAGAACAAAGATGAAGTGTCAGGTGGCCGGGCCGCAGTGATGAGCAAGCAGGTCAATGACAAGCACTTCGAGATCGTCGACGTGCTCGCGTCGATTGCCCAAACCCACGGCGCGACACCTGCCCAGATTGCCTTAGCGTGGGTCATGGGCCGCCCCGGCGTGGCGGCGCCAATTACCGGCGTCCGGACGCTTGAGCAACTGAACCAGAACGTAGCTGCCTTGGATATCAAACTGCTTGCCGAGGAGCTGACCCGGCTGGACGAGTTGACTCAACCGGCGCTACCCTTTCCTGTTGGGTTCCTAAAAATGGCACCTGCGCTGCACGCTGGTGGTACGACTATCAACGGTGAAAGTTCGGCGCTGCATGCGTTCTGTCCAACATCAGCAAGTGATCGGTACTGAGAAAAAAACCTCAGCGCCTTTCGCGTAGACAGGGGAGCGCGGAAAAGCTGGAGCACCTGGATCGGCGGATAACGGTAGAATGGATGAACGTTATTGAGCGAGATTCAGGAATGCCCCGCGCTTCAACTGATGAACTGAACTGCTTCCTGGCGGTGGCTCGCGAGATGAGCTTTACCCGTGCAGCTGCAAAGATAGGGATTTCTCCCTCAGCATTGAGCCATGCCATGCGCTCGCTTGAGGAGCGCCTGGGCGTGCGGTTACTCAACCGGACGACTCGAAGCGTATCCCTCACCGAGGCTGGCCAGCGTCTGCTTGACGAGATTGGGCCACACCTTGATGCCGTGGCTCTTTCGCTTGATGGACTGTCGGACCTGAAAGGTAAGCCGGCGGGAACAGTTCGAATCACTGCTGGCGAACACCCGGCGCAAAAAGTATTGGCGCCGGCATTGGCGGATATTCTCCCGCAATACCCGGGCATCAAGGTCGAGATCACTGTTGACTCGGTGCTAACCGACATCGTTTCGGAACGATTCGACGCAGGCATTCGCATGGGAGCGCAGATCGCTCGGGACATGATCGCTGTGCCGATCGGACCGGCAATTAAGATGGCTGTGGTCGGCTCACCGACGTACTTGGCGAAAGCGGGAACCCCAAATGTCCCATTGGACCTGACTTCTCACAGCTGTATCGGCATGCGATTCCCCACTCTAGGTGGTCTAGCTCCTTGGGAATTCGAGAACGTTGAGAACGAGGAGGTTAGCGTGCGGGTCGACGGCCAACTCATCGTCAACAATGCCCGACTCGCCAGACAATTTGCCATCGACGGACTTGGCTTGGCCTATATGCCTTCCCACTACACTGATCAGGCTGTTGCCGACGGATTGCTGGTCCGGGTGCTGGAGCCATGGTGTCCGCCTCTTGCCGGTTATCACCTTTTCTATCCCAGCCGAAGGCAGCCCACTCAAGCATTCAGCATCCTGCTCAAAGCACTTCAGCAGCGAAGGATTTCCTAGCAAGCCATACTATGGGCATACCGTGATTAATGAATGTTGTGCAGCACTG
Organism: Pseudomonas putida; assembly: GCF_026625125.1. Taxonomy (NCBI): domain Bacteria; kingdom Pseudomonadati; phylum Pseudomonadota; class Gammaproteobacteria; order Pseudomonadales; family Pseudomonadaceae; genus Pseudomonas; species Pseudomonas putida. The sequence continues at coordinate 2,004,755 of NZ_CP113097.1, forward strand.
CATTCGAATTACTGAGCTATGTCCGACCTGCTGACCGGGCTACAGTTAACTCACGTTTTTTCAAAGCATTCAATGCGAGGATTATCCAGTGAGCAAAACCGTAGGTGTTATCGGTGCGGGCATGATCGGCAGCGGCATTGCTCGTCTCGCTGTCGCGGCAGGTTATGAAGTGGTGATTGCCAACTCGCGTGGCCCGGAATCGTTGAAGGGGCTTCTCGACGAGTTGGGCAGCAAGGCTCGGGCAGGCACCGCGGAAGAGGCTTCCAAAGCGGCGGACATCATTGTGGCAGCCCTTCCATTGGGGGTGTTCAAGTCGCTGCCGGCCGATCATCTGGCTGGCAAGATTGTCGTCGACACCATGAATTACTACCCAAGCGCTCGCGACGGTCGCTTCGACGACATTGATCAACGAAAACTCACTACCAGTGAAATGATCCAGGCACACCTGAGTGGGTCCAAGGTCATCAAAGCGCTGCACAACCTTGATTTCCATCACTTGGTCGCGAATGCACGACCAGCCGGTAACCCTGAGCGCACTACGCTGCCTATAGCCGGGGATGACGCACAAGCCAAGGCCAAGGTATCGAGCCTCATGTCCGACTTCGGTTACGACTCTGTGGACGTGGGAACACTGGCCGACAGTTGGCGCATCGAGCCGGGAACGCCGATCTACGTCTGGCCGTACGTTCCGGAAATACCTGAAGGGCTGAACGAGCAGGAAGCCCGAGAGTGGTATCTGAACCACCCTGGCAAGCCATTAAACGCGGAGGCTGCGCTGAAGCTGGTCAATGCAGCCGACCGCAATGCTCCTGTCGGCGGACAGCCGAGCGATCTTCCGGCTATCCACGTCACCTTGGTAGGTGAGGTCTACAAAGGGCGAGGTTAACCCTTACGAGTTACACGCCTGCACTTGGACAATCACTACATTCCGCGTTTCTTGAGCGTTCTGTTCTAGATGGCGGAGCACTTTCCCTGAGTGTGGTTCATGAGCATCGAAACCGGCCCAGGCCTGGGCTTGGCAACTGCCGAGGGGTTCGCACAGCCTGGCTATCGAGGCGAGGCGAGGCGAGGCGAGGCGAGTCGAGTTGAGCGCGAGAACCCGCTCTAAGCTGGACGTCATGGCTGCATAGCATCTCGCCATGGGGGCCTCCATTAGTCCGCCGCGTTTCTGCGCCAAGCCACGGTGATGGACCAGCCGCTCGACTCGTTTTTACACGATCTATCCGTCAACATTGGGGGCGCGCTCGCGGCTGTTCACGCTTGCCTGCCAGGGATGCGGCAATGCCAATCGGGGGAGCATTTTGCTCACTGGCGGAGCAGCGCATAGAATTACTTTGCGATTTCTATCGCTTCCTGCGAACTCGGCTTCAGATAGGCCGATACATTTCGGTCGCGATGTGAATGCCGTCATCCCGAAGCGCTTCAAAAAGACCGAGCGTCAAAGCTCTGATACCACGTTGCCAACGCTGAGTGGTAGAAAATCCGGATTGGGGTCTAAGCCGAAGCACACGAAGTCGGCCCAAGGGCAGCTGAGGGCCAATTGGCTAATGCGGTCCATCCAGTGTGAAGCAAAAATTGAACTGCACCTGAACAGATTTATTAGCCGGACCAGTTTACAAAATAACTTTTTGAGCGAGGGGAGCAGCCGTCGACCGTGTAGCGACGTACGGCCACGCTGGCCCGAGGGGCATTAAGTGATAGTGGAGAACCATATGCTAGTGATAAGTTTACTCGCCCCTTGTCCTTCAGCAGAGCCCCGTTGCTGGAGTAGTCAGTTCCGTTGTTTTGTTGCCCGTAAGGATCAGGTGCGAAGTCAGGCGGCGTTCGTTCTGGGTAATGATCGTCTGGCGTCTGATTGGCTCATTCAACCCGCCCTTGGCCTCGGAGGACGAACCCCCTGTAGTCTCCTCGCGGATAATGAAGGCTACCGCCATGTCTGTGAATACCTGTTGAGAATTGATTACGGTGTTTATTGATGCGCGGAGAGCGTTGGTCTGAGCTTCAACGTATGGTAGAGGGAGCGGCTGCGGGTGCGGTTTGGTAGTGCCCTGTTATTGGAACGTAGGGGCGAAAAGCGCCAAAAATCTATCTCCGCGATCTCTGGTCTGACCAGACTGGTACCTTATGAAGCACGTCGTTGACGTATAATCCGATTGCCTCTCCTTATCAAAGATATCGAGCTGATTGCTTAGGGCATTAAGATGCTCTTACCAGCCAGGCTACTCGCAGATCAATTTCAGTTTCTCGACCTAATTCGCTCAAAAAGGCAGTTTCAGAACTGGTCAGGCCGGGGCATCGGTCGGGGGTGCAGTTCAATTATTGGTGCCAAAAAAGTCATTTCGGCTGCAAATTCAAGCGAAAAATCCGAATATGCAAGGGTTTTTGGCCTTACCGGTCTGACCAGTTGTGGGGCATTTCGACTTGCCAGGCTCTAGTTCGGTGCGTGCTGCCGATTGAGAGGATGCGCCGTGGCCGGCAATTGCCAATACCTGAGGCGGTGTTAGCAAGCAGCCTGCCAACTTCTGCCCGTTCAGGGCTGCGGGGCGCTGCTTTTGACCGACGCCAGTTCAGGGTGTGCCACGAGCTTATCGATGTGCAGGGCGCCGTCGTTCATCCAGCTTTCGCTCAGCACCCGGTAGTGCTCCATGTCCCGACAGCGCACGCGCAGGCTGTAGTCGAAATGGCCGCTGATCAGCTGGCATTCATGAACGTCAGGGCAGGCCAGCATGGTGGCCTCGAACGCCTTTTGCGAGGAACGCCCGCTCAGGTTGGACAGGGCGACGAGCACCAGCAGCGACAGCCCTGGTGCGACTTTCTGCAGGTCGATGATTGCGCCGTAACCGCGGATCACGCCACGCCGTTCCAGCTTGCGTACCCGTTCCAGGCAGGGGCGCGGCGTAAGGTGGACCAGGGTGGAGAGTTTTTCGAAGGTGATGCGACCGTCGACGCGCAGTATGTCGATGATGGCTTGGTCGATGCGGTCCAGCGGGGCAGAGGTGGCGTCCTTGGTGTCCATGCGCGGTGCTTCTTTGTTGAAAGCGGGGGCATGAACAGGTTAGGCGGTTATCGGGGGATCGTCCTCACGCGCTGGCGAGTGGGCTGCCCAGCAGCCCAAGCTCCGTCAGGCGCAGGCGCTGTCGGCCCGGTGCACTGAGCGGGCCGCCACTACGCGAGGCTGCAGCAGTGCATACAAGTCCTTGGGGTTTTCCAGCATCGGCACCAGCCCGATCTCCTGGCCAATCCCCAACGCGAGCGCGGTATCGAGCACATAGCGCAGCGCCGAAAAATCTTCCAGTGCGAAACCTACCGAATCGAACAGGGTCACCTGGCCGGCGCTTTCACGGCCCGGCACAAGGCCTGCGACCACCTGCCAGAATGCGAAGACCGGCGAATCGGCCGGCATCTGCTGGATTTCGCCTTCGACCCGGGTTTGCGGCTCGTACTCAACGATCACCCGGGCCCGTTCGACGATGTGCCGGTGCAGCTCGGTCTTGCCCGGGCAGTCGCCGCCCACGGCATTCAGGTGCATGCCCGGTTCGATCATGTCCGGTGTGAGGATGGTCGCGTACGTCTTGTCGGCCGTGACCGTGGTGACGATATCGGCACCGCGCACGGCTTCAGCGACGCTATGGGCGACGATCACCTTGAGCCCGGGGCGGCCTGCCAGGTTGGCCACCAGCTTCGCGGTGGCTGCAGGGTCGATGTCGTACAGGCGGATCTCGTCGATGCCCAGCAGCATCTTGAAGGCGATGGCCTGGAATTCGCTTTGCGAGCCGTTGCCGATCAGCGCCATGCAGCGGCTGTCTTCACGCGCCAGGTAGCGGGCGGCCAGGGCCGAGGTGGCGGCAGTACGCATCGCTGTGGTCAGGGTCATCTCGCTGAGCAGCAGTGGCGCGCCGGAGCCGACGTCGCTCAGGGCGCCGAAGGCCATCACCGTGGGCAGGCCGAGGCGGGTGTTCTTCGGGTGACCGTTGACATACTTGAAGGCATACCGGCCAGCGTCGGAAACGGGCATCAGTTCGATCACGCCGTCCGTGGAATGGTTGGCCAGGCGCGGGCACTTCTCGAAATCGTGCCAGCGCAGGTAGTCCTGACGGATGTACTCGGCCATCTCCACCAGGCAGGTGGCCAGGCCTTTGCGGTTGACCAGGCGGGCGAGGTCTTGCACATCGATGAAGCGGGTCATGGCATCTCCCTGCAACGTGCGGGTTGGGCTGTAGGGATATTGTCGGGCGCGCAGGGGGGAAAATGCCGGCTGAATGAGGCGTTGCGCGCAGCGGGTGCGGCTGACTTCGGGGCGCGGGCAGCCGAATCGGCTGCCGGCCACCGGTCATTGCTCGCGCAGGCGCTTGTACAGTGTCGTCCGGCTGATCCCAAGGCCCCGCGCCACGGCCGAGAGATTGCCATTGGCACGTTTCAGCAGGCTGTGCAGGTCTGCTTCATGCTCACTGCCGCCGCTCGACACCGGGCGCTCATGTGCTTCAGCCAGAAAGCCGCCAGGCAGATGCTCGACACTGACCGGCCCATCCCCTGCCAACGCCAGCGCAACCTGCATCACACTCACCAGCTCGCGCACATTGCCTGGCCACGGGTGCCGGTCGAGCAGATCGAGGATGGGCAGCCCCAGGTACTGGGGTTGCTGAGGGTCGCGATAACGTGCGTGGATGTGTTCGATCAACGCTCGCCGGTCAGTGCGCTCGCGCAGCGCCGGCAACACGACTGCCATTGCCGCGATGCGGTAGTAGAGGTCTTGCCGAAAGCGCCCTGCACGCACCTCTTCGGCCAGGTCCCGATTGCTTGCAGAGACGACGCGGATATCCACCGCTACCGGTTCGCCACTGCCCAGGGGTTGAATGCTGCGCGACTGCAGCACGCGCAGCAGGCGGGCCTGGGTCGGCAGCGGCATGTCGCCGATTTCGTCGAGGAACAGGATGCCCTGGTTGGCCTTGCGGATCAGCCCGGGGTTGCCCTTGTGATGAGCGCCGGTGAAGGCGCCCTTGTCGTAACCGAACAGCTCCGATTCCACCAGGTCTGCCGGGATCGCCGCACAGTTGACCGCGATCAACGGCTGGCGAGCACGGCTGCTGGCGCGGTGCAGGGTCTGGACGAAGACTTCCTTGCCGACGCCGGTTTCACCCTGAACCAGCAACGGGATGTCTTTTTCCAACATCAGCCTGGCCTGGGCCAGGGCCTTTTCCATGCGTGGGTCGCCATTGCCAAGCGTTGAGCGTGGGGTGCTTTGTCGCGCTGCCTGCCACTGGCAGTGAAGGCGGTTGCGCCCGGCTGCCTGCAAGGCGAATGGCTGCTGCTGGGGGTGGGCAAGCAACTGGCACAAGGGGATCTGGAACAGTTGCTCGACGTTCTGCTGCAGCGGGTTGCCGCCCAGCAGGCTATCGGCTCGATGATTGGCGGCGAGCACCTGGCCACGTTCATCGAACACCAGCAGCCCGGCCCAAGGGCTGTCGAGGTTGTCGCAAGCGCTGTTGAACAGCAATTGGGCGTGCTGTTCGGCATGCTGCGCAAGGATCAGGCGGTTCTCCAGGCTCTGGCCCATCATGCGCACCAGGCCGAGGGTCTGGGAGGCGGGCAGGTAGCCGTCGCTGGCCACGTCGAGCACCCCGACCAGTTGCCGCTGGGCATCGTACAGCGGGGTGGCGGCGCTGGACATGTAGCGGTTCTGGCGCAGGTAGTGTTCGTCCTGGCCGACATGGACGGGCTCGGCGCAGACCAGCGCGGTGCCCAGTGCATTGGTGCCCACGCCCCGTTCGTGCCAGTGGGCGCCGGCACTGAAGCCGTGCTGGTGCTGGGGGCAGACGAAGCGGCGCGAGCCCCAGGTCTGGAGCAGGCAGCCGCTGGCGTCGGCGAGCATCACCAGGTAGCTGGCATTGCCCAGCAGGTGCGTGTACTGCGGCAGCACGGCATCGCGGGTGTGGTGCAACAGGGCCTGGCGCCGCTCCAGCAGGGCGCTGAGTTCGGCCCGGGTCAGGCAATCGAAGTCCGGTGCGCTCTGTGGCTGCAGGCCGTGATCACGGCAGCGCGCCCAGGAGGCCTGGATCAGTTGGGCATGGGGCGAAGGGGCGGTGGCCATGGGCCTGTCCTGTGTGATTGTTGTTATCAGCCGACCGCTGTTGAGTGTCGTCCACCGTTGTTCATTGTCAAACCCGCCACTGTTCAGGTGTTCAGCGAAAGTGTTCAGTTGTGAATCGCGGCTGGCCTGCCGCCACCGCCTGGGGCCCAGGCCAGAGCGGCGCGAGGGAACTGGCACGGAACTGGCTATTTGTGCCGGACAACCACAATAACAAGGTCCTGCCATGTCCCTGGTGCTGGAACAGGTCAGCCGCAGCGTCGATAACCAGCCCTGGATCATCGACGCGTCTGTGCATTTCGAGCCTGGCTCGTTTAACGTGCTGCTCGGCCGGACCTTGGCCGGCAAGACCAGCCTGATGCGCCTGATGGCCGGGCTGGACCGCCCCGACCGTGGCCGCGTGCTGATGGCCGGTGAGAATGTCACGGGTGTGCCGGTGCGCCGGCGCAACGTGTCGATGGTGTACCAACAGTTCATCAATTACCCGACCCTGAGTGTCTACGAAAACATCGCCTCGCCCCTGCGTCAGGCGCGCATGGCCGAGCCCCAGATCCATAGGCGGGTGCAGGAAACAGCCGAGATGCTGCGCATCGAGCCCTACCTGCAACGCTTGCCGCTGGAGCTTTCTGGCGGCCAGCAGCAACGCACGGCGATGGCCAGGGCGCTGGTCAAGGATGCCGGGCTGATTCTGTTCGATGAGCCGCTGGTCAACCTCGACTACAAGCTGCGCGAAGGGCTGCGCCAGGAGCTGCGCGAGCTGTTTGCCGCGCGCAACTGCATTGCCGTGTATGCCACCACCGAGCCCAACGAAGCGCTGGCGCTGGGGGGCACCACTACCTTGGTGCACGAGGGGCGGATCGTGCAGAGCGGGCCCACGGCCGAGGTCTACCAGCGGCCCGGCAGCGTGCTGGCCGCCGAGCTGTTCAGCGAACCGCCGATCAACCTGGTGCCGGGGCGTATCAGCGGCAATGAGGTGAGCCTGGCCCAGGCCGTGCACTTCGCCCGCAATGTCGACCTGCGCAGCCTGGGCGACGGCGACTACCGCTTTGGGGTGCGCCCCAGCCACATCACCCTGGTGCCGGCCCATGACGATGACCTGGAGCTGGCGGTGCGGGTGGAACTGGCCGAGATCAGCGGTTCCGAGACATTCCTGCACGTGCGTAACGAGCATTGGCGGATGGTCCTGCATCTGCCGGGGGTGCACGAGTATCAGGTGGATACGCCGATCCGGATCTTCATACCCACCCACAAGCTGTTCGTCTTCGACAGCGCCGGAGCACTGGTACAGGCACCGGGCCTGCGCCAGGCAAGGAGCGCCTGATGGCCGAAATCCGCCTGCACCAACTGGCGCACAGCTACAGCCGACAACCCGCCGGCGAGGGCGATTACGCATTGCATCAACTGGAGCACGTGTGGGAGCAGGGCGGTGCCTATGCGTTGCTCGGGCCTTCCGGGTGTGGCAAGTCGACGTTGCTGAACATCATCTCGGGGCTGCTCACGCCTTCCCATGGCCAGGTGCTGTTCGACGGCAAGCCGGTCAATGACCTTTCACCGCAGCAGCGCAACATTGCCCAGGTGTTTCAGTTCCCAGTGGTTTACGACACCATGACGGTGTTCGACAACCTGGCGTTCCCGCTGCGCAACCAGGGCTTGGACGAGGGCAGGGTGCGCACGCGAGTCGAAGAGATCGCCGAAGTGCTCGACCTGGGCGCGCTGCTGAAGAAAAAGGCGCGCAACCTCAGCGCCGACGAGAAGCAGAAAGTCTCCATGGGCCGTGGCCTGGTGCGCGATGACGTCTCGGCGATTCTTTTCGACGAGCCGTTGACGGTGATCGACCCGCACCTGAAATGGAAGTTGCGGCGCAAGCTCAAGCAGATCCATGAGCAGTTCAACATCACCATGATCTACGTGACCCACGATCAACTGGAGGCTTCGACCTTCGCCGACAAGATCGCGGTGATGCATGGCGGGCGCATTGTCCAGTTCGGTACCCCGCGTGAGCTGTTCGAGCGGCCACGGCATACCTTTGTCGGCTACTTCATCGGCAGCCCGGGGATGAACCTGATCGACGTGCGCGCCGACGCGGGCGGGGTCGCGTTCGGCGATGTGCACCTGGCCCTGCCCGACGGGCTGCGCGAACGCCTTGCTGCGACGAACGCCGGGCGCCTGCAAGTGGGTATACGCCCGGAGTTCGTGCAACTGTGGGACGCCCCATTCGATGGCGCCCTGCCTGCCAGCGTGCTGGATGTCGAGGACCTGGGCACCTATCGCATCGTCACTCTCGTGCTCGGCGGCGTGTCGCTCAAGGCGCGCCTGGCAGAAGATCGCCCGGTGCCGGCGGCGCACGCCTGGGTCGGCCTGCCGATGCAGTGGCTGCTGCTGTACGTCGACGATGTGCTGCTGGAGGCCGTGCCATGAACAAGGTGCCGAACAATAAGGCCTGGTGGCTGGTGCTGCCGGTGTTCCTGCTGGTGGCTTTCAGTGCCGTAATGCCGATGATGACGGTCGTCAACTATTCGGCGCAGGACATTTTCGACCAGTCAAGCCGCTACTTCGTCGGCGCCGACTGGTACCGCCAGGTGTTGCGCGACCCGGCATTGCACGATGCCTTGCTGCGTCAGTTCATCTATTCCGCCTGTGTGCTGCTGATCGAAATCCCGCTGGGCATCGCCATTGCCCTGACCATGCCAACCAAGGGGCGCCTGGCGTCGGTGTGCCTGATCGTCATGGCCATCCCGCTGCTGATCCCGTGGAACGTGGTCGGCACCATCTGGCAGATCTTTGGCCGCGCCGATATCGGCCTGCTCGGGGCCACGCTGGCCAAGCTTGGCGTCAGCTACAACTATGCCGGCGACCCGTTCGACGCCTGGCTCACCGTGCTGGTGATGGATGTCTGGCACTGGACATCGCTGGTGGCATTGCTGTGCTACTCGGGGCTGCGGGCCATACCCGACGTGTATTACCAGGCCGCGCGCATCGACCGGGCTTCGGGCTGGGCCGTGTTCCGGCACATCCAGTTGCCCAAGCTCAAGAACGTGCTGCTGATCGCGGTGATGCTGCGCTTCATGGACAGCTTCATGATCTACACCGAGCCGTTCGTGCTGACCGGTGGCGGGCCGGGTAACGCCACGACCTTCCTGAGTCAGACCCTGACACGCATGGCGGTCGGGCAATTCGACCTGGGCCCGGCGGCCGCGTTTTCGCTGGTGTATTTCCTGATCATCCTGCTGGTGTCATGGCTGTTCTATACCGCCATGACCCACGCCGACAAGGACTAGGCCATGAGCACACGCAAGACGCTGGCCCTGCTGCTGTACTTCTTCTTCCTGCTGGTGCCGATCTACTGGCTGCTGAACATGTCGTTCAAGAGCAACACCGAGATTCTCGGTGGCCTCACCCTATGGCCGCAGGCGTTCACCCTCGACAACTACCGGGTGATCTTCACCGATGCCAGCTGGTACAGCGGCTACATCAATTCGCTGTACTACGTGTGCCTCAACACACTGATTTCGCTGCTGGTGGCGTTGCCGGCGGCTTATGCGTTCTCACGCTACCGTTTTCTCGGTGACCGCCACCTGTTCTTCTGGTTGCTGACCAACCGCATGGCGCCGCCGGCGGTGTTTCTGCTGCCGTTCTTTCAGCTTTATTCGTCCATCGGTCTGTTCGACACCCACATTGCCGTGGCCCTGGCCCACTGCCTGTTCAACGTGCCGCTGGCGGTGTGGATTCTCGAGGGTTTCATGTCGGGCGTGCCGAAGGAGATCGATGAAACCGCCTACATCGATGGTTACAGCTTCCCGCGTTTCTTCTTGAAGATTTTCATCCCGCTGATCGGTTCCGGCATCGGCGTGACGGCGTTTTTCTGCTTCATGTTTTCCTGGGTTGAACTGTTGCTGGCGCGCACCCTGACGTCGGTGAACGCCAAGCCGATCGCCGCCGTGATGACCCGCACGGTGTCTGCTTCGGGCATCGACTGGGGCGTGCTGGCGGCGGCAGGGGTGCTGACCATCCTGCCGGGCATGCTGGTGATCTGGTTCGTACGCAACCATGTGGCCAAGGGCTTTGCCCTGGGCCGGGTGTGAGGAGGGCAACGCATGGAGTGGATGGCCTGGACCTTGCCCACCGCGCTGTTTTTCGCCGCTGTGGGCGTTCTGCTGGTGTGCATGACCCTGTTCGAGCTGCGCCGCCCTTGTGTGGAACGGCGTGGCTTCCTGCCGATCGTCACCAGCCGTGGCGACCGGTTGTTCATCGGCCTGTTGGTCAGCGCCTACCTGCACTTGTTGGTAGTCGGGGTCAGCGACTGGCCTTTGTGGGTGGCCTCGCTGCTGTCGCTGGGCTGGCTCGTGGTGGTGCTGCGCTGGGGCTGAGCGACGGCTCCGGGGAATAACTCAATCGGGAGATGACAATGTTCCATGACAAATATAACCGGCGACATTTGACCCTGGCCGCGTTGCTGGTACTGGCCGGTGTACCGAGTGCGGCGTGGGCCGATCAGTATGAGGATGCGGCATCGAAGTGGATCGCCAGCGAGTTCAAACCGTCGACCCTGACGGCGGAGCAGCAGTTGGCGGAGCTCAAGTGGTTCATCAAGGCCGCCGAGCCGTTTCGGGGGATGAAGATCAATGTCGTGTCGGAAACCATCACCACCCATGAGTACGAGTCCAAGGTGCTGGCCAAGGCCTTCAGCGAGATCACCGGGATCCAGCTGACCCACGACCTGCTGCAGGAAGGCGACGTGGTGGAGAAGCTGCAGACGCAGATGCAGTCGGACAAGAACATCTACGACGGCTGGGTCAACGACTCTGACCTGATTGGTACGCATTTTCGCTACGGCAAGGTGGAGTCGATCACTGACCTGATGGCCAACGAAGGCAAGGCCTACACCTCGCCGACCCTGGACCTCAAGGACTTCATCGGCATTTCGTTCACCACCGCGCCGGATGGCAAGGTTTATCAGTTGCCCGACCAGCAGTTCGCCAACCTGTACTGGTTCCGCGCTGACTGGTTCGAGCGGCCCGAGCTCAAGGCCAGGTTCAAGGAAAAGTATGGTTATGAACTGGGCGTGCCGGTGAACTGGTCGGCCTATGAAGACATCGCCAAGTTCTTCACCGAGGACGTCAAGGAAATCGACGGCAAGCGCGTTTATGGCCACATGGATTACGGCAAGAAGGACCCTTCACTCGGGTGGCGCTTCACCGATGCCTGGTTCTCCATGGCTGGCGGTGGCGACAAAGGCCTGCCCAATGGCTTGCCCGTGGACGAGTGGGGCATCCGCGTGGAGGATTGCCACCCGGTGGGCTCCAGTGTGACCCGCGGCGGCGACACCAACGGGCCGGCGGCCGTCTATGCCACGCAGAAGTATGTCGACTGGATGCGCGCCTACGCGCCCAAGGAGGCGCAAGGCATGACCTTCTCCGAGGCCGGCCCGGTGCCGGCGCAAGGCAACATCGCTCAGCAGATTTTCTGGTACACCGCCTTTACCGCCGACATGACCAAGCCGGGGCTGCCGGTGGTCAATGCCGACGGCACCCCGAAGTGGCGCATGGCGCCCTCGCCCAAGGGGCCTTACTGGGAGGAGGGGATGAAGCTGGGCTATCAGGACACCGGTTCCTGGACCTTCTTCAAATCCACCCCCGAGAAGCAGCGCCTGGCCGCTTGGCTGTACGCCCAGTTCGTCACCTCCAAGACGGTGTCGTTGAAAAAGACCATCGTTGGCCTGACGCCTATCCGCGAATCGGATATCAACTCCCAGGCCATGACCGACCTTGCGCCCAAGCTTGGCGGGCTGGTGGAGTTCTATCGCAGCCCGGCGCGGGTGCAGTGGACCCCGACCGGTACCAATGTGCCGGACTATCCTCGCCTGGCCCAACTGTGGTGGAGCCATATCGCCGAAGTGGCCAGTGGCGAGAAAACGCCGCAAGAGGCGCTGGATGGCTTGGCCCGGGATCAGGATCGCATGATGGAGCGGTTGCAGCGGTCCAATGCCCAGGCCACCTGCGCGCCTAAGCTGAACCCTGAAAAAGACGCACAGTACTGGTTCGACCAGCCAGGGGCGCCAAAACCGAAACTGGCCAACGAGAAGCCCAAGGGCGAGACGGTCAGCTATGACGAGCTGCTGAAATCGTGGGAGGCGGCGCGCAAGTGACCGGCTAGAGGCCGAAGCCGATACACCGTCGGCAACGTGAGACATCCAAGGCAAAAAAACGGCACCTGCCAGAGGTGCCGTTTTCAGGTCAGGCCAACTTACTTATGCAGTTCTTCTGCCGCATACAGCGTGTTTTCCAGCAGGCAGGCCCGGGTCATCGGGCCGACGCCGCCCGGCACCGGCGTGATCCAGCCGGCGCGGGGCAGGGCGGTCTCGTAGACCACATCGCCGACCAGCTTGCCGTCTTCCTGGCGGTTGATGCCCACGTCGATGACGATGGCGCCTTCCTTCACCCACTCACCCTTGACCAGCCCAGGCTTGCCTGCAGCCACGACCACCAGGTCGGCGCGGCCGACATGCCCGGCCAGGTCCTTGGTGAAGCGGTGGCAGACGGTCACGGTGCAGCCGGCCAGCAGCAACTCCATGGCCATCGGGCGGCCCACGATGTTGGACGCGCCGACGATTACGGCGTCCATGCCGTACAGGTCCTGACCTGTGCTTTCCAGCAGGGTCATGATGCCTTTGGGGGTGCACGGGCGCAGCAGCGGAATACGCTGGGCCAGGCGGCCGATGTTGTACGGGTGGAAGCCATCGACGTCTTTGTCCGGGCGGATACGCTCGAGCAACAGCGATGCATCCAGGTGCGCCGGCAGCGGCAATTGCAGCAGGATGCCGTCCACTGCCGGGTCGTCGTTGAGGCGGTCGATCAGCTCGGTCAGGGCTTGCTGCGTGGTTTCGCTGGGCAGGTCGAAGGCCTGCGAAATGAAGCCGACCTCTTCGCAGTCCTTGCGCTTGTGCGAGACATAGACTTGGGAGGCGGGGTCGGTACCGACCAGGATCACCGCCAGGCCCGGCGTGCGCAGGCCTTGCTGGCGACGCTCCACGACACGTTGAGCGATCTGCTTGCGCAGGTTGGCGGCGATCGCCTTGCCATCGATTAGGTGTGCAGTCATAGACGCGTGATTAACCATCGAGAAAGGAACAATAAAGAGGGCGCATTCTCGCACGACACGGCCCGAGGGCAAAGGCGGGTGGTCGGGCAAATCCCCTAACCCCTTAAATAATTTAAATTTTTTATAGAAAGGTGTTGACGCTTATACGGGTCGCCTATAAGATTCGCCGCACTTGTCGGGCACAGCCTAGCACTGGTTGGCGAAGTCGGGCAGAATGGGTGGTTTTCATATTGCTCATTCGGTTAGGCTTTACGCTTATGCGCCCGTAGCTCAGCTGGATAGAGCATCCGCCTTCTAAGCGGATGGTCGCAGGTTCGAGTCCTGCCGGGTGCGCCATTAGGCAGCTTGGGCAAGCAAGTAAGGCAGTAAAGCGATATGGTGGGCGTAGCTCAGTTGGTAGAGCGCCGGATTGTGATTCCGGTTGTCGTGGGTTCGATTCCCATCGTCCACCCCATATTCTTCAGAGGCGCCTTGATTGTAGATCTGGCGCCTTTGTTTTAAGCGTTATGCGGACGTGGTGAAATTGGTAGACACACTGGATTTAGGTTCCAGCGGCGCAAGCTGTAAGAGTTCGAGTCTCTTCGTCCGCACCATGTTTTTGTAAGCATGTTTTTGTAAAGTTGTACCGTTGCACCGCACTATGGTGGGCGTAGCTCAGTTGGTAGAGCGCCGGATTGTGATTCCGGTTGTCGTGGGTTCGATTCCCATCGTCCACCCCATATTTTCGAAGGCGCCTTGATCGTATGATCAGGCGCCTTTGTTGTTTCTGCGTTATGCGCAAGAGCGCGTACCCATGCAGCCATCGCCGGCAAACCGGCTCCTGCAGGTATCGCTAGCCCTCAAGAACTGCGCGGTCCCGGTGGGAGCAGGCTTGCCAGCGATGGGGCGCAAAGCGGCCCCTCATTGCCTGGCTGGCTGGTGAATGCCCGAGGTGTGGTGCCTTTACGTGCTACAACTTCGTGACTTGCTCTGCCAGCCCTTGCAATCCTCTGGTGACACCCCAATAAAAGCTGATAGATTTCAGTCGGTTGAAACTCCGGCTGGATTAGGCCGGCAAAGGATCTATCCATGATTGCAAAAGAAGCCCGTCAGGCGCTGGCGCTTCAGCGTTTCGCCGAGGCCAATCCGCAACTGCTCGAGGAAATCCGAGGGCTGGATGCGCGCGAGCAGGCCCAGCAGATCGAATGGGCGTTCGACGATGCCGCCGACGAGCAGGGCATCCAGCCTTGGGAGCTGGCGCTGCAGTTGATCGCCGAAAGCCCTGAACAGTTGCAGGCCATGCGCCTGGAAACCCATCGCGAAGTGGCCGAAGCGCTGGGTATGGCCTGGGAAGAGTACTGCCAGTTCAATGAACTCGACCCTGAATGAACGCGCTTTTTTGGGTTGTAGTTGTTTGACAAGGTATTACGGTTGCGTGCCGCCGCTGGCGTTGCGCAGCCTGCTTATATATAGAGGCCCGGCGATACGCCGTGCGGGCCTTGCAAGCTAATCGACCGGCGTGGTTTCCCGTCGTCCCGAGTGGGGTGACTTCTGGTGCGTGACTCACTAGAATGCTTGCCCTTGATTCTGGAGTCGGGCTAACGCCGGCTAACGTCTGTGCAACGAGGAATATCCATGCAAGTTTCTGTTGAAAACACTTCCGCTCTCGAGCGCCGCATGACCATCGCCGTTCCGGCCGAGCGCGTCGAGAACGAAGTCAACAAGCGTCTGCAGCAGACTGCCAAGCGCGCCAAGGTCGCGGGCTTCCGCCCAGGCAAAGTGCCGATGAGCGTGATCCGCCAGCGTTTCGAAGCCGATGCCCGTCAAGAGGCCTTCGGTGACCTGGTCCAGGCTTCCTTCTACGAAGCCATCGTCGAGCAGAAGCTGAACCCGGCTGGCGCGCCTGCCGTAGAGCCGAAGTCGTTCGAAAAGGGCAAGGACCTGGAGTTCGTCGCCATCTTCGAAGTGTTCCCAGAGTTCGCCGTTGCCGGCCTGGAGTCGATCAGCGTCGAGCGTCTGAACGCCGAAGTGGCTGACGCCGACCTGGACAACATGCTGGAAGTGCTGCGCAAGCAGAACGTACGCTTCGAGGCCGTCGAGCGCGCTGCCGAGAAGGACGACCAGGTCAACATCGACTTCGTCGGCAAGATCGACGGTGAAGCCTTCGCCGGTGGTTCGGCCAAGGGCACCCAGCTGGTACTGGGCTCCGGCCGCATGATCCCAGGCTTCGAAGACGGCCTGGTTGGCGCCAAGGCCGGCGAAGAGCGCGTTGTCAACGTGACCTTCCCTGAGGATTACCAGAACCTGGACCTGGCAGGCAAAGCTGCCGAGTTCACCATCACCGTCAACAGCGTTTCGGCACCTCAGCTGCCAGAACTGAACGAAGAGTTCTTCGCCCAGTTCGGTATCAAGGAATCGACCCTGGAAGGCTTCCGCGCCGAAGTTCGCAAGAACATGGAGCGTGAACTGCGCCAGGCGATCAAGACCAAGGTGAAGAACCAGGTCATGGACGGTCTGCTGGCCGCCAACCCGATCGAAGTGCCGAAAGCGCTGCTGGAAAACGAAGTCAACCGCCTGCGCGTCCAGGCTGTTCAGCAGTTCGGTGGCAACATCAAGCCTGAACAACTGCCGGCCGAGCTGTTCGAAGAGCAAGCCAAACGCCGTGTGGTGCTGGGCCTGATCGTCGCTGAAGTGGTCAAGCAGTTCGAACTGAAGCCGGACGAAGGCAAGGTTCGCGAGATGATCGAAGAAATGGCTTCGGCTTACCAGGAGCCTGAGCAGGTCATCGCTTGGTACTACAAAAACGACCAGCAGATGAACGAGGTGCGTTCGGTTGTGCTGGAAGAGCAAGTTGTAGATACTGTTCTGCAGAAAGCGACTGTGACCGACAAATCGGTCTCGTACGAAGAAGCCGTAAAACCAGCTCAGGCGCCTGCCGAAGCTGAGTAAGGCGGCCCTCTCGTAGGAAGCCCCCACAAGCCAGCCTTCGCGCTGGCTTGTGCGTATTCAAGCCATGACTATTTGGGAGTGAGCGCAGGACATGTCCCGCAATTCTTATATTCAGCAGAGCTCTGACATCCAAGCCGCAGGCGGCCTGGTCCCGATGGTTATCGAGCAGTCCGCCCGTGGCGAACGTGCCTATGACATCTACTCGCGCCTGTTGAAGGAGCGAGTGATCTTCCTGGTCGGCCCGGTAGAAGACTACATGGCCAACCTGGTAGTGGCACAGATGCTGTTCCTCGAGGCGGAAAACCCGGACAAGGATATCCATCTTTACATCAACTCCCCAGGCGGCTCGGTAACGGCTGGCATGTCGATCTACGACACCATGCAGTTCATCAAGCCGGACGTCTCGACCATCTGCATCGGCCAGGCCTGCAGCATGGGGGCCTTCCTGTTGGCCGCCGGTGCCAAGGGCAAGCGTCACTGCCTGCCTAACTCGCGTGTGATGATTCACCAGCCGCTCGGCGGCTTCCAGGGCCAGGCGACCGATATCGAGATCCACGCCCAGGAAATCCTCAACATCAAGGCGCGTCTGAACGAGCTGCTGGCCTACCACACCGGCCAGGACCTGGAGACCATCAAGCGCGACACCGAGCGTGACAATTTCATGAGCGCCTCGCGCGCGGCCGAGTACGGCCTGATCGACTCGGTATACGACAAGCGGCAACTGGCCTCCTGAACCCAGGTGCCAGAGCAGGTAGGTGCCCCAAGCGCCTACCTGCGGACTTGAAAAAGCCCGCAATTGCCTTCATCTTGTGTTGCAAGCCTACCGGATTGGATCGATCGAATGACTGACACCCGTAACGGCGAGGACAGCGGCAAATTGCTTTATTGCTCCTTCTGCGGCAAAAGCCAGCACGAAGTGCGCAAACTGATTGCCGGGCCCTCGGTATTTATCTGCGACGAGTGCGTCGACCTGTGCAACGACATCATCCGAGAGGAGGTGCAGGAAGCCCAGGCCGAAAGCAGCGCGCACAAATTGCCTTCGCCGAAAGAAATCAGCGGCATCCTGGACCAGTATGTGATTGGTCAGGAACGTGCCAAGAAGGTGCTTTCGGTAGCGGTGTACAACCACTACAAGCGCCTGAACCAGCGTGACAAGAAAGGTGACGAGGTTGAACTCGGCAAGAGCAACATCCTGCTGATCGGGCCTACCGGCTCGGGCAAGACCCTGCTCGCCGAAACCCTGGCTCGCCTGTTGAACGTACCGTTCACCATTGCCGACGCCACCACCCTGACCGAAGCCGGTTATGTGGGTGAGGACGTCGAGAACATCATCCAGAAGCTGCTGCAAAAGTGCGACTACGACGTGGAAAAGGCCCAGATGGGCATTGTCTACATCGACGAGATCGACAAGATTTCGCGCAAGTCGGACAACCCGTCGATCACCCGTGACGTTTCGGGTGAAGGCGTGCAGCAGGCACTGCTCAAGCTGATCGAGGGCACCGTTGCCTCCGTTCCGCCGCAAGGGGGGCGCAAGCACCCGCAACAGGAATTCCTGCAGGTAGACACCCGCAACATCCTGTTCATCTGCGGTGGCGCCTTCTCGGGCCTGGAAAAGGTCATCCAGAACCGCTCCACCAAAGGTGGCATCGGTTTTGGCGCTGAAGTACGCAGCAAGGAAGAGGGCAAGAAGGTTGGCGAGTCGCTGCGGGAAGTCGAGCCGGATGATCTGGTCAAGTTTGGCCTGATCCCCGAGTTCGTCGGCCGTCTGCCGGTTCTGGCAACCCTCGACGAGCTGGACGAGGCTGCACTGATGCAGATCCTCACTGAGCCGAAGAACGCCCTGACCAAGCAGTACGCCAGGCTGTTCGAGATGGAGAGCGTTGACCTCGAGTTCCGCAGTGATGCACTCAAGGCCGTCGCACGCAAAGCCCTGGAGCGCAAGACTGGCGCCCGCGGCCTGCGTTCGATCCTCGAAGGCGTGCTGCTCGACACCATGTATGAAATTCCTTCGCAGAAGGAAGTCAGCAAGGTGGTGATCGACGAGAGCGTCATCGAAGGCACGTCGCAGCCGCTGCTGATCTACGAGAACAGCGAGCCGCCAGCCAAGGTCGCGCCCGACGCCTGAGTCGGTGCCGTGGCAGCAAGCAAGAAAGGGGCCCATGCGGGCCCCTTTCTGCTTTTCCTGTGCAAGCGCTTGTAATTTCCCAGGCGTGCCCCCACATTAGGTCCAAGCATCATTTCCACCGGTTTCCGGCCATAAGGCCGCTGTAGAGGCGAAATCATGAAGACCACCCTCGACTTGCCTCTTTTGCCATTGCGCGATGTCGTTGTTTACCCGCACATGGTCATCCCACTGTTCGTGGGGCGTGAGAAGTCCATCGAGGCCCTTGAGGCTGCGATGACTGGCGAGAAGCAGATCCTTCTGCTGGCCCAGAAGAACCCCGCTGACGACGATCCGGGCGAAGACGCCCTGTATCGCGTCGGTACTGTCGCTACCGTGCTGCAACTGCTGAAGCTGCCTGATGGCACCGTCAAGGTGCTGGTCGAGGGCGAGCAGCGTGGTGCAGTCGAGCGCTTTACCGAAGTCGAAGGGCACATCCGTGCCGAAGTTTCCCTGATCGACGAAACCGACGCCGCCGAGCGCGAGTCGGAAGTCTTCGTGCGCACGCTGCTGTCGCAGTTCGAGCAGTACGTACAGTTGGGCAAGAAAGTCCCGGCCGAAGTGCTGTCGTCGCTCAACAGCATCGAGGAGCCTGGGCGCCTGGTCGATACCATGGCAGCGCACATGGCGCTGAAGATCGAGCAGAAGCAGGAAATTCTCGAAATCGTCGACCTGTCCACCCGTGTCGAGCATGTACTGGCGATGCTGGATGCCGAAATCGACCTGCTGCAGGTCGAAAAGCGTATCCGTGGCCGGGTCAAGAAGCAGATGGAGCGCAGCCAGCGCGAGTACTACCTGAATGAGCAGATGAAGGCCATTCAGAAGGAGCTCGGCGATGGCGACGAAGGCCACAACGAAGTCGAAGAGCTGAAAAAACGCATTGAAGCTGCCGGCCTGCCCAAAGACGCCCTGGCCAAGGCCCAGGCCGAGCTGAACAAGCTCAAGCAGATGTCGCCAATGTCTGCCGAAGCCACCGTGGTGCGCACCTACCTCGACTGGCTCGTGCAGGTGCCGTGGAAGGCCCAGAGCAAGGTGCGCCTGGATCTGTCCAAGGCCGAGGAAATTCTCGACGCGGACCACTATGGCCTTGAAGAGGTCAAGGAACGCATCCTCGAATACCTCGCCGTGCAGAAGCGCGTGAAGAAAATTCGCGGCCCGGTACTGTGCCTGGTCGGCCCACCAGGCGTGGGCAAGACCTCGCTGGCCGAGTCGATCGCCGCCGCCACCAACCGCAAGTTCGTGCGCATGGCCCTGGGCGGCGTGCGTGACGAGGCCGAGATCCGCGGTCACCGTCGGACATACATCGGTTCGATGCCCGGCCGCCTGATCCAGAAAATGACCAAGGTGGGGGTGCGCAACCCGCTGTTCCTGCTCGACGAGATCGACAAGATGGGCAGCGACATGCGTGGCGACCCGGCCTCGGCGCTGCTGGAAGTGCTCGACCCCGAGCAGAACCACAACTTCAACGACCACTACCTGGAGGTGGATTACGACCTCTCGGATGTGATGTTCCTCTGCACCTCGAACTCGATGAACATCCCGCCGGCGCTGCTGGACCGCATGGAAGTCATTCGCCTGCCGGGTTACACCGAGGACGAGAAGATCAACATCGCGGTCAAATACCTGACGCCCAAGCAGGTCAAGGCCAACGGTTTGAAGAAGGAAGAGCTCGAGATCGACACCTCGGCGATCCGTGACATCATCCGTTACTACACCCGTGAAGCCGGTGTACGTGGCCTGGAGCGGCAGATTGCGAAGGTCTGCCGCAAGGTCGTCAAGGAGCACACCGGCCAGAAGCAGGTCAAGGTCAAGGTCACCAATGAGCAGCTCGAGCACCTGCTGGGCGTGCGCAAGTTCCGCTACGGCCTGGCCGAGCAGCAGGACCAGATAGGCCAGGTTACCGGCCTTGCCTGGACCCAGGTGGGTGGCGAATTGCTGACCATCGAGTCGGTGGTCATCCCTGGAAAAGGGCAATTGATCAAGACCGGTTCGCTGGGCGACGTCATGGTCGAGTCGATCACCGCCGCGCAAACCGTTGTCCGTAGCCGCGCCCGCAGCCTGGGAATTGCCGCCGACTTCCATGAGAAGCACGACGTGCACATCCACATGCCTGAGGGGGCTACGCCCAAGGATGGCCCGAGCGCCGGTATCGGCATGTGCACCGCGCTGGTGTCGGCGTTGACGCAGATTCCGGTGCGTGCAGATGTTGCCATGACCGGCGAAATCACCTTGCGTGGGCAGGTATTGGCCATTGGCGGGCTGAAGGAAAAACTCCTGGCGGCGCACCGTGGTGGGATCAAGACGGTGATCATTCCAGAGGAGAATGTTCGCGATCTGAAGGAGATCCCGGAAAATATCAAACAGGATCTGCAGATCAAACCGGTCAAATGGATTGACGAAGTCCTGCAAATTGCGCTGCAATACGCCCCGGAGCCCTTGCCAGATGTGGCTCCTGAGATTGTCGCGAAAGATGAAAAGCGCGACGGCGATGCTAAGGAACGTATCAGCACGCATTAGTAGTTTTTGGCTGGGGGGCTTTCCTTGACAGTATTTTCGGGGCCTTGCTATAAAGCGGCACGCTATTGTCACCAGGCCACCCAGCATTCGTTTCAGAAGCTTTTCATTACATACTTAGAAACAAACTCAATAGAGAAATAAGGGGACTTAGAGTGAACAAGTCGGAACTGATTGACGCTATCGCCGCATCTGCTGACATCCCGAAAGCTGTAGCCGGCCGCGCGCTGGATGCAGTAATTGACTCCGTGACTGGTGCCCTGAAAGCAGGCGACGACGTCGTTCTGGTTGGCTTCGGTACCTTCTCGGTCAAAGAGCGCGCTGAGCGCGATGGCCGTAACCCGCAAACTGGCAAGACCATCAAGATCGCTGCTGCCAAGGTTCCAGGCTTCAAGGCTGGCAAAGGCCTGAAAGACGCCGTCAACTAAGTCGTCTCTTTCAGCCGGACCGGGCCTTGCCAGGTTCGAGCACGCTGAAGGCGGGTCGCAAACGTTCCCGCCTGACACGTTTGCTAAGAAAAGGCGCATCCTCGGATGCGCCTTTCTTTTATCAGGATTCTACCCACGCTCCGCGGTTGTCGACGCAGTGGTACAGCCGTTTCTGGGGGACGCATGCTGCAAAATATCAGGGACAATTCACAAGGTTGGATTGCCAAGACCATCATTGGCCTCATCGTTGTGTTGATGGCGTTGACGGGCTTCGAAGCCATTTTCCAGGCCGCCAGCCATAGCCAGGACGCCGCCAAGGTGAACGGCCAGACCATCAGCCAGAACGAGCTGAGCCAAGCGGCCGACATGCAGCGCCGCCAGCTGATGCAACAGCTGGGCAAGGATTTCGACCCGGCTCTGCTGGATGAGAAATTGCTGCGCGATGCTGCGCTCAAAGGGCTGATCGAACGCAAGCTGCTGTTGCAGGGTGCCGAAGATGCCAAGTTCGCCTTCAGTGAGGCCGCGCTGGATCAAGTGATCCTGCAGACGCCGGAATTCCAGGTTGATGGCAAGTTCAACGCCGACCGTTTCGACCAGGTCATCCGCCAGATGGGCTATGGCCGTTTGCAGTTCCGCGAGATGCTTGCCGAAGAAATGCTGATCGGCCAGATCCGCACGGGTATTGCCGGCAGCAGCTTCGTTACCGACCAGCAGGTCGACGCCTTCGCTCGCCTGGAAAGCCAGACCCGCGACTTCGCTTCGTTGACCTTCAAGGCCAACCCGGCTGCGGTCAAGGTCAGCGATGACGAGGTCAGGGCTCATTATGAACAGCATGCCAAGGAGTTCATGACGCCGGATCAAGTGGTCATCGACTATGTCGAGCTGAAGAAGTCGGCATTCTTCGATCAGGTGAAGGTTACCGACGACGAGCTCAAGGCCCAGTACGAGAAGGAAATCGCCAACCTGGCCGAGCAGCGCCACGCTGCGCACATCCTGATCGAGGTCAATGACAAGGTCACCGATGCCCAGGCCAAGGCTCGCATCGAAGAGATCGAGCAACGCTTGGCCAAAGGTGAAGACTTCGCCAAGCTGGCCAAGGAGTTCTCCCAGGACCCGGGTTCGGCCAACAGCGGTGGCGACCTAGGTTTCGCCGGCCCGGGTGTGTATGACCCGGCCTTCGAGGACGCTCTGTACAAGCTCGACGATGGCCAGGTGTCAGCACCAGTACGTACCCAGTTCGGTTATCACTTGATCAAGCTGCTGGGTAAGCAGGCGCCGGAAGTCCCGAGTTTCGCCAGCCTGAAGGACAAGCTCACGCGAGACCTGAAGACTCCGCTGGTCGAGCAGCGCTATGTCGATGCCAGCAAGCAGCTGCAGGATGCTGCCTACGAGGCTGCCGACCTGGCCCAGCCCGCCCAGGACCTGAACCTCAAGGTGCATACTTCGGCGCCATTCGGCCGTGAAGGCGGTGAGGGCATCACGGCCAACCGTGCCGTGGTCCAGGCCGCGTTCTCCGAGGAAGTGCTGGAGGAGGCTGCAAACAGCACCGCCATCGAGCTGGACCCTGAGACCACCGTGGTATTGCGCGTCAAGGAGCACCGCAAGCCGGAGCAGATGCCGCTCGAAGCCGTGGCCAAGAACATCAGCGAACACCTGGCCAAGGAGAAGGCGACCGCCGAGCTCAAGGTCAAGGCGGACAAACTGATCGCCGGCCTGCGTGACGGCTCGGTCGCTGCAGATGCTGCCCAGGAAGGCCAGAGCTGGAAGGCCTACGAAGCAGTCACCCGCAGCCAGGACGGTATCGACCCGGCCGAGTTGCAGGCGCTGTTCCGCCTGCCCAAGCCGCAAGCCAAGGGCGAGCCGGTATATGGCAGCGTGGTACTGGCCGATGGCAGCCTGGTCGTGTTGCAGCTCAAAGGCGTCAACGACGGTGCCGCCGCCAGCGATGAAGAGAAGCAGCAGATCCGCCGCTATCTCGCTTCGCGTGCGGGCCAGCAGGACTTTGCGGCATACCGCAAGCAGCTGGAAGGCAGTGCGGACATCACTCGCTACTGAGTGACACTCTGGTAACGAAACAGGCCGCATGATGCGGCCTGTTTCGTTTCTGGGGCACGGGGTAAGCGCCGGGGGCGCTTCAGCGCTTTTCGCCCTCGTAGTTATCCAGCGTATCCCGCGCTATCTCCCGGCCCAAGGCAATCAGTTCCGGCGCCTTGTAGAACTCGAAGAACCGGCATACCCGCTTGGGTACGTTGATCAGTACGTCCGGTGGATACCCCGCGATCTTGTATTGCGCCAACGACGTCTGCATGACCTCGAAGCTCTGGTTGATCAGGTCCAGCAGCGACGCTGGTCCCACGTTGTCGACGATGATCGACCCCGTGGCGGATTTTGGCGCACCCTCGCTTTGCGGTGCCGCCGCCGGTTGCTGGGCTTCTGGGTCGGCCGTATCGCTCAGCCAGGGGTTGGGTGGCACCAGACCCTCGCCAGTGATCTCCTGCTCGATGCGCATCAGTTCCTCGGCGGGCTTGCGTCGGAACGGCATGCGCGCCCCCAGCGAACTGATCAGTGCGTCAAAGCGCATCCTGAACGCTGCCGGCCGCTCGATGACAGGCAACTGGTACTGCTTCTGGTTGGTGGAGTTGAGGTTTACCGCGATGATCATGTCGCAGTGGCTGGACACGACCGGCACGATCGGCAGCGGATTGAGGATGCCGCCGTCGACCAGCATGCGGTTGCCCTGCATTACCGGCGTGAACAGGCTTGGAATTGCCGCCGAGGCGCGCATTGCCTGGTGCAGGCAGCCCTCCTGGAACCAGATCTCCTGCTGGTGGGTGAGGTCGGTGGCCACTGCCGTGTAGGGGATGCGCAATTGTTCGATATTGATTTCGCCGACGATCTTGCGGATCTGCCCAAACACCTTGTCGCCGCGAATGGCACCAAGGCGGAAGCTGACATCGACCAGTCGCAGTACGTCCAGGTAATCCAGGCTTTCGATCCAGTTGCGGTATTCATCGAGCTTGCCCGCCGCGTAAATCCCCCCGACCACCGCGCCCATCGAGCAACCGGCAATGCAGGCGATTTCGTAGCCGCGCCGTTCGATTTCTTCGATCACGCCGATATGGGCATAACCCCGCGCGCCCCCCGACCCCAACACCAGTGCTACACGTTTGCTCATGATCTTCCCCGGCTTTTGCATCCATGGCCCTACAATGCACCGAGCGTTGCCTGTGCTTCAATGTAGACTCTAGGCAAAACCTGCCGAGCGCGGCACTTTTCAGGTGCCCAAGCGTCGAACAGCCACCGTATTCAACCTCCGAGGTATTACCGATGAAAGCCTGGATCTGCCTTCCTCTGATTGCCCTGGCCCTTGCCGGCTGCGCGGGCAAGACGGCTTACCGTGACAGCTGCGCGTCGCAGCTCGATGCCGCTTGGAAGGAGCTCGACCTGGCCAAGGCTGAAGGCTTTGCCGGTACCGTCAGCTATTCCAAGGCGTTGTCGTTGTTGACCGGGGCCAAGACCCAGCAGCAGTTCGAAGGGTTTGAGGGTTGCACCAAGAAAGCCGAAAAGGCGCGTTTCTACATTCGTGAGTCGCGCGCCGGGCGCTGACCGAGGAGTGCTGTAATGTCCAGCATGCTCGACCATGTGGTTGCCCAGGTAGTGGCCTTGCAGGTGCGCCTGCTGGCTTGTCGCGAGCGCCTTGCTGCCGATACCGACAGCGAAGCCTTGCACGATCTGCGCATAGGCCTGAGGCGCTTGCGCAGCCTGTTGCGGCCGCTGAGGGGCTTGCCGGGGGTCGAGCAGCTGGAGGACGCTGCGAGAGCCCTTGGCACCTTGACCACGCCGCTACGTGACCGCGAGGTACTGGCGGGCGAGTTGATCCAGCGCGGCGTTGTCCAAGCGGGGCAGCGGCGTCTGCAAGGGCGCGCTGCCACCTTTGCCGGCGTGGCCGCCAGCCCGCAACTGAGCCGGGTGCTGGCCATCCTCGATGCCTTTCCGCTGTTTCTGCGCGCCGCGGGCCGTGAAGGGTTGGCCAAGTGCCTGCGTAAACGCGTCGACAAACGCCTGGTCAAGCAATGGCGCAAGCTGCACGAAGCCTTGCAGGACCCGGCCCACGACCGTCATCGCCTGCGCTTGTTGATCAAGCGGGTGCGCTATGGGGACCAGGCCTACCCACAACTCGATCATGCCGGGAAGCAGTTGCAGCGCCTGCTCAAACAAGCCCAGGGCGATTTGGGTAATTGGCATGACCGCCTGCAATGGCTGTTGCAGGCTCAATCGCATGAGGACCTTGCGCCCTGCAAAGTCGATTGGGAGCGGGAGCTCGATGACGCCGAGCGCCAGTCCGATGTGACACTGGCTGCCTTGCAGGCAGCACTGGAACGGCGCAAGCCCGGCAAATGACCGATATGCGGGCTGTTCGACGCAAGGTTGCTCGCTAGTATTGGCTGACACCTTTCGCTGCTGCAGGAGCCGGCCCATGAATTTCAACCAACTGCTCGACGCCGTGCGAGCGCATCCCGATAGCGTCAGTGTCCCGCCCGACTGGGCCCAAGGGCGTGCCGTATTCGGTGGCCTGATGGCTGCCATGGTGTATGAGGCCATGCGCCTGAAGCTCGCCGATAGCCGCCCGGTGCGGTCGCTGGCCGTCAGTTTCGTCGCCCCCGCCGCGCCCGACGTTGCGATCCGTTTCGAAGTCGAAGTGCTGCGCGAGGGCAAAGCGGTCAGCACCGTGCTGGGTCGAGCCATTCAGGATGACCAGGTGGTGACCTTGGTCCAGGGCAACTTCGGTGCCGCGCGGCCATCGGTGGTGCAGGTGCCTGCCGAGCCGGCCATGGAGATGAAGGCACTTGAGCAAGCCGCCCCGGAGCTTCCTTACATCAAAGGTGTCACACCAGAGTTCATGCGCCATGTAGCCCTGCGCTGGGCAATTGGCGGGCTGCCGTTCAGCGGTAATCAGTCACGCCACATGGGCGGTTGGGTGCGCTTGCGGGATGTTGCCCAGGAGCAGATCAACGAGGCCCACCTGTTGGCGCTTGTCGATGCCTGGCCACCCAGCCTCATGCCGTACCTGAAGCAGCCCGCAGCAGGCAGCACGCTGACCTGGACCATCGAATTCATCCAGCCGGTTGCCAGCCTGTCGACGTTGGACTGGTGCCGCTACTGCGTCGAGACCGAACACGCCCGCGATGGGTACGGGCATGCCGCAGCTGCCCTGTGGACGGCTGAAGGCGAATTGCTGGCCTTGAGCCGCCAGACGGTCACGGTGTTCGCCTGAGCGTCAACGCCGATGTCTGTGCCGTTCGCGCCAGGCCCGCCACCAGGCACCGCTGAGCACAAAGCGCGGGAAGGTGATGAATTGCTCGGTCAGCAGGCGCTGCAGGGCGTCCTTGCGGTTGGCGAAGGGTTCTGGCTGCTCGGCCTCCAGGCGGTGGCCGTGGCGCTGCAGGCCTAGGCCGGCGATCAGGGCGATGATGCCGACAGCGATCTGGCCAAGGTCCAGAGCGAACAAGCCTGACAGCACGAGCAGAGCACCGAGGATGAACAGCGGCACGGCAATCAGGTGCAGCACCAGGTTGGTCGGGTGGCGGTGGTTGTGGTGATAGCCGCGCCATTGCCAGGCGGGCAAGTTGGGCAGTCGTTTGCTCATGGGCAGGTCCTCACGGTCATGCCCAAAGCTTAGTGCGGCCCAGTGGTCACAGCCAATCGAGGCTGGCTATGGTGATTATAGTTTGAGTTGGCCGATGGCCTTGTTCAGCTCGCCGGCCAGGGTTGCCAGTTCGCTGCTGGTGGTGGCCGAATCGACAGTCTGCTGTACGGTTTCCTCGGTAACGTCGCGGATGCTGACTACCGCCCGGTTCATTTCTTCGGCCACCTGGCTTTGCTGTTCGGCGGCGACGGCGATCTGGGTGTTGCTCTCGCGCATCTGCGCCACCGCGCCGGTGATTTCGGCCAGCGCTGCGCCGGCTTCCTGGGCCTGGCGCACGCAGTCGTCAGCTTTGTAAGAGCTTTCCTGCATGAACTCCACCGCATCCCGGGTACCGGCTTGCAGGTCGGCAACCATGCCGGTGATTTCGTCGGTGGAGGTTTGCACGCGTTTGGCCAGGCTGCGCACTTCATCGGCGACCACCGCAAAGCCACGGCCCAGGTCGCCGGCACGCGCTGCTTCGATGGCGGCGTTCAGTGCCAGCAGGTTGGTCTGTTCGGCGATGCTGTGGATGACGTTGACCACGCCATTGATCTTTTGGCTGTCCTCGGCCAGTTGGCGGATCATCTCGGCGGTCTGCTGCACGCCGCTGGACAGCCCTGCAATCGAGTCCTGCACGCGGTCGACGACATGCTTGCCGCTGCCGGCAAGGACGTCGGCGGTCTGCGACAGGTCGCGCGTGGCGCCGGCATGTTGGGCGATATGATGCACGGTGGCTGACATCTCGTTGATCGCGGTAGCTGCTTGGTCGGTCTCGCTCTGCTGGCCGAGCATGCCGTGGCGCACCTCGTTCATGCTCGAGGCCAGGCGTGCGGCGCCCGAATCGAGTTGCGCGGCGGTGCGTGCCACGGTGCTGACCACACGGTGGTAGGTCGACTGCATGGCGTTGAAGGCGCCGGCCATCTGGCCCACTTCGTCGCCACAAGACAGAGGCACGCGGGCCGACAGGTCACCCGTTTTTTCCACGTGGAGCATGACGTCCTTGAGGGTGTTGAGTTGGCTCAGCAGGAAACGAATCAACAGTTGCGAGGCGCAGAGCATTGCCAGCATCAGGATCAGCACACAAACCGCGTAGTTGGCAAAACGGTCAAGGAACACCTGGCGCACGCTCGGTGCCTGGGCCAGTACCGCTACCTGCTGGTCGCCATGGCGCAGTACCTGGGCGCCGCGTAGTGGGTTATCGCCCAGGATCCAGTCGCCCGGGAGGGCTACCCAGCCTTGTGCATGGCGCAGGGGCTCCAGGCTTTGGCCGGCAAAGGTCGGGGTCTGGCCGGGTTGCCAGGTGATCACGTTGGCCTGGCGGGGCAGGGCACGCTCTGCCGGCCATGCGGCGAGCAGCTCTGCCTGGGACTGCGTCTGGGCCTGCACCGCTTCAGCGCGGGCTCGCTGCTCCAGATACACGGCAAACAGCACCAGCATCAAGGTGGTGACAAAGGCCACTGCGTTGACGGCCCAGAATTTGTACTTCAGGGAAATATTGCTAAGCCAGGCACCCATGGGTAGGTCTTCTCTGAGTTGAGCGGAAACATTATTGGCAAGGTGCCATCATTGTGCCCGCTCACGCCTGGGAGGTTTTGACGTGTATCAACAAACCGTTTATGCCCGATCAAGCCAGCTGGAAAAATGCCCGAGCCGTTGCCGTGGTATGCGTTGCGGTCTCTTCGACAGATTCGCCCCGGTGTAACGCCACCTCCCGCAGCACTTCTGGCAAAAACGCCGGCTCGTTGCGCCCGCTCTTGGGTTTCGGTCGCAGGCTGCGCGGCAGCAGATACGGGGCATCACTTTCCAGCATCAGGCGCCCCCGGGGAATGTTGCCCACCAGTGGGTGCAAGTGCGTACCGCGGCGTTCGTCACAGATCCAGCCGGTGATGCCGATGTGCAGGTCCATGTCCAGGTAGGCGAACAGCGCGTCGCGCTCGCCGGTGAAACAATGCACTACGGCGGCGGGCAGATGGTCGCGGTAGTTCTTCACAATCGCCAGCAAACGCTCACTCGCATCACGCTCATGCAGGAACACCGGCAGGCGCAACTCGGCGGCCAGCGCTAATTGAGCTTCCAGGGCTTTTTCCTGAAGTGGGCGAGGGGAGAAGTCGCGGTTGAAATCCAGCCCGCACTCGCCAACGGCGCGCACACGCGCCTCACTCAACAACTGGCGCAGTCGCGGCTCGCTGTTGGCATCCCACGCTTTGGCGTCGTGCGGGTGTACGCCGGCGGTGGCGAACAGGTGCTCGCTGGCGGGGTCCAGTTGCTGGCACAGTTCAAGCGCCTGCTCGCTGACCGCAAGGCTGGTGCCGGTAAGGATCATCTGCCCAACGCCGGCTTCGATGGCGCGCTCGACGATGGCGGCCTGCTGGTCGTGGAAACTGCTATTGGTCAGGTTGACGCCGATATCGATCAGTTGCATGGTGCTACCTCGTGCCGCGGGACGGCCAGCATAGCAAAATGCGTGATTTTCGGAAAAACCAAGAACTTCAGGCGTTTGCCAGGGTCTTTTACCGTCATTTATCACGAGCGGCTCGTACACATGGATGCTGCCCACCGACCTCGGACACGTTTTCGCATGCTGCGATCCCTGCTCACCCTGCTGCTGACGCTTGGCCTGATGCTCGTCGGTCCGGCTTACGCACGCCTGCCGGGGCCGCAGCACACCGTGCCGGTGAACAAGGCCCGTGACCTTGAACAGATCCGCGCCAGCAAGGTGCTGCGGGTACTGGTCAACCAAAGCCGCAACAGCTCCGGTGAGGTCAAGGGCGAGCCCGTCGGTATCGAGTACTACCGCTTGCGTGCGCTTGAGCATTACCTCAACGCCCGGACCGGCGACGGACAGCAGGTACGGCTCAAACTCATCCCCAGAGCCAAAGAGCAACTGCTCGGGGCTCTGCAGCGCGGTGAAGGCGACCTGGCCGCCCCGGGCGAGTTGCTCGACCCGAGCCTGGTCGGCGGCGTGGCCAGCAGCGCTCCGGTCCTGGACCAAGTGCCGTTGTGGTTGGTAGGGCGCAAGGGCGAGCGCAGTTTCACCCGTGTCGAGCAGTTGTCCGGGCGCACTGTGGCGTTGACCAGTGCCAGCGCCGCCGGTGCGCTGATCCAGCAGATCAACCAGCGCCTGGCGCTGCGCAAGCGCCCACCGGTCAAGATCGAATGGGTCGACTCGACACTGGCGGTGGAGGACGTGCTGGAGATGGTCCAGGCCGGCATCTATCACCTGACCGTGGTCGAGCGGCCGATCGCGCTGCGCTGGGCCCGGGTAATGCCGCGCCTGCGCCTGCATAGCCGGCTGCAACTGGGCCCGCCACAAGCCATGCGCTGGTATGTGCGGCGCGATGCGACGCTGCTGCAGGCTACGGTCGATCGCTTCCTGCAGGGCTACCGGGCGCCCGAGAACCAGGATGCGGCCTTTGAACGCATCTATCGGCGCCAGTACCGCGTGCACAACCCGCTCGCACGCAAGGACCGTCAACGCCTTGCGTCAGTCCGGGCGGTGCTGCAGAAGCATGGCCAGGCGCAACAGATCGACTGGCTGAACCTGGCTGCGTTGGCCTTCAAGGAATCGACCCTCAACCCGGCGGCGCGCGGCAGTGGCGGGGCGCATGGCCTGATGCAGATCACCCCTGCCGCGGCGCAACGGGTCGGGGTCAGCAATACCGCAACGGTTGATGGCAATGTCCAGGCCAGTGCCCGTTACCTGGCGTTGATTCGCCGCAAGTTCTTCGCCAGCCCGAAGATCAACGAGCGTGAGCGCATGGCCTTCGTGCTGGCCGCTTACAACCTTGGGCCCGAGCGGGTCCAGGCCATGCGTGTCGAGGCCCGCAAGCGTGGGCTCAATGGCAATCAATGGTTCTTCCAGACCGAACGGGTTGCGATGGAGCAGGTGGGCATGGGGCCAGTCAACTTCGTCAATAGCGTGAACAAGTACTTCCTGGCGTTCAACCGTGAACGTGCAACGTTGGAGCGAAGCGGTAAACGCTGATTTATCGATCTATTCGATTTATATGTTGGGTTTTTTGCGATTTTAATATCTGTTTGGTCGATTATTATGGCGCCCATCCCAACACAACATCGCAGCTTTCAAGGAAGTCACCCAATGAACAACGCAATCATCAAACTGCTTTCCACTCGCGCTGGCCTGGGCTTGAGCGTGGTCCGCATCCTGGTCGGCATCATCTTCATGGCGCACGGCGCACAGAAACTCTTCGGCCTGTTCGGTGGCTACGGGTTGGAGGGCACTGGCCAGTGGATGGAGAGCATCGGCCTGGCCCCCGGCTACCTGATGGCCCTGCTGTCCGGCAGCGCCGAGTTCTTCGGCGGCCTGGCCCTGGTGATCGGCCTGCTGGCTCGCCCGGCGGCGCTGGCACTGACAGTGACGCTGGTGGTGGCAATCTTTTCGGTACACATCGGCAACGGCCTGTTCATGTCCAACAATGGCTATGAGTTCGCCCTGGCTTTGCTGGCGGGTACCGTCGCGGTACTGATCGAAGGCGCTGGTCGTTTCTCTCTGGACCGCTTGATCGCCCGCTGAAGCCTCATGCTGCAGGCCTTGAGTTGATGACTTTCAGCTTGGGGCTTGCAGCTTGCCGCTTGTAGCTCTAGCATACCGCCTGCGCCGATTTAAACAGCTACTTGCGGGGCGCAGGAAAGCCCAGCCCCGGGTCATCCGAAATACCGCTAAAGCGCTGGTTCGGTGACGCCTCCCACCGCTGCCCAGCGGGATTTGCGAGGCGGAGAAATACTCCATGAGTTGCCCACGTACCAGTGTCTGCTTGAGCCCACTGCCTGCCAGCCAGGCTACCCGCACACCGCGCATCCTGCTCGGTGGCCAGCATCAGCCTACGCTTTTGCGTCATCTTGAAGGCTTGTCCCGTCGCAAAGGCCAGGCCCGCGCCTTCCTCATCCAGTTTGCCGAAACCGCGTGCCGGCTGGAGCAGTTCGGCAACGACCGCTTCGATCTGGCGGTGATCCAGGCACCTGCCGCACAGCACGCTGCCGAAGTGATTGGCCATCTCACCCGCATCGCACGCCAGGGCCTGATTACCCGACGCTGAGGTACGTGCTGCATCTAGCCTTTGAGCATCTGTGCTTAGTCAGCGAGTCCTTCTGTGGCACAGCCAACACTGCATCCTGGCTCTTCACGCAGGGTTGGCTGATCTTGGCGGCGTCGTCAGGGCTTGATAAACCGGGGACTAGCCTCCGCCTCTTTGTACTCAATATGGGTAACCTCCCAGTAAGCAACGCCCGTGGGAGTGTGTACCAAAATCTCATCCCCTACACTTTTGCCAATGCATGCTCGAGCCATCGGTGAATCGATGGAGATGAAACCCTTTCTGTCATAAATCTCATCGCCGCCGACAATACGAAATATTTTAGTCTCGTCATTTTCGTTGATAATGGTTATCCAAGCCCCAAAAAATATCTTGCCTTCTTGGGTAGGTGAGTAAGGAACAACGCGAAGACCTTCGATCCGTTTTCGGAGGTATCTTACCCGGCGATCTATTTCCCTCAGTCGTTTCTTATTGTACTGGTAGTCCGCATTTTCACTTCGGTCGCCCAAAGATGCCGCCCAGGTTACCTTTCTAGTAATCTCAGGTCGCTCTTCGCGCCAAAGCCAATCCAATTCATCCTTCAAGGATTGATAGCCAGCTTCGGTGATAAGATTAGTTGCCATATTTCGCCTGTTATCTAGTCAGTGCCAGGTACCTGGTCCAAGGTGGGTAATTTATCCGAAGCCATCGCTTTTCTGTATCAGCCTTGAATTGCCTGCTCGCAGTAATCACGAGAAATCATGCGCCTGGGGATGCGCGCCATGAAGCAATCCACTTAAACAACCTGCTCATCCACCAATGGCTTCGGGCTTTACGAATTCCTTCGATGTGCATGAATGTGTACGGTTTGGGCATGGTTTTCTCTTGGTTGCGAAGGCTGCGTACTCCCCTGATTATGTGGCGTGCATAAAATAATAGAGTCATGGAGCAAGCCAGCAGTCCGAATGAGGCGACCAGTTCGGAGGTAAGAATCCCGATTTCTTTGGTAAAAGCACTTGCCGCCAAGGTGGTCACCCCAGCCATGAACAGAGGACTGTATACTGTCGACGGTTTCTGCTTTCTTTGTGGGCGAGGCTGGACTTTGATCCCGTCATGCTCGAAAGGGTGAAATGACGGTTTTCCGTTAACCAAGACTAGGTATGTCAATGCTGTGATTGCCATTGGGGCCAGTGCGATCTGGAAGGCAGCGCCATCGGCCCCGCTCCAGAACCTTGTAGCAGCATGATAGGCCAAGTTGCAGGATAACAATGAGAATATCCCGGTCGTAGTGAGTACGAGTGACAGAATATAGGTCGTGAATTTCTCGCACGTGTAAATCAGGTGTAGCGTCCACCCGAGTGCGGCGAGGGAAATCATGAAAAAAGCAGGCCAGAAAAACTTTAGCTTTGAAGGTCCCAAGGCGAGAAAAAATACAAATACACCCAGTAGACCCCAGCTGACCTTTTTTATATTGGTCGCGTCAATCATCGTTGTTCTCTATCCTAAATGCCTGGCCGATATTTCTGTCTCCACTCTCAATAAATGACGCCCGCATCTCGATATGGCCGCTGCTTGCAGCAAGCTCTTCAGATACTACCCCTCCCGAAGCACCGCCAACGGGCTGGCATTAAGCGCTCGCCGTGTCCCCAGCACGCCAGCCCCGCCTACCAATAGCGCGCCCGCCAGTGGCAGTACCAGCAGCCACGGATGGGGAGCCCACTGCAGGTCGAACGCATAGCGGTATAGCACCAAGGTAATCAACTCACAGCCTAGCGCTGCCAACGCACCGCTGGCCGCACCCAGCAGCCCGAACTCGATACGCCGCGCTTTCACCAGCAACGGCCGTGCGGCGCCCAGTGCGCGCAGCAGCGCGCCTTGGCGAATGCGTTCATCCAGCGTTGCCTGCAAGCCTGCGAACAGCACGGCCAACCCCGCCGCCAGGACGAACAGCAATACATATTCCACCGCCAGGGTAACCTGGGCGAGGATGCTGCGTAGCTGCTCCAGCAAGGCATCGACTTGCAGGATGGTCACCGCCGGGAAGGCCCGCGACAGGGCCACTACATCCAGGTCAAGACCCGGCGCGAGGTAAAAGCTGGTCAGGTAGGTGGTCGGCAGCCCCTGGAGGGTACCCGGCTGGAAGATCATGTAGAAGTTCGGCTGGAAGCTGTCCCAGTGCACGCTGCGCAGGCTGCTGACCCGTGCCTGGCGTTGTTCGCCGCCAATGTCGAAGGTCAACAGGTCGCCCAGTTGCACCTTCAGGCTGGCGGCAAGTTCCGCCTCGACCGAAACGCCAGGGATTTCATCGCCAGCCGGTAGCGCCCGCCACCAATTCCCGGCGGTCAAGGCATTGCCTGCCGGCAGGTCGGCGGCCCAGGTCAGGCTGAGGTCGCGCTGAACTGCACGCTCGCCGGCCGAATCCTTGCTGACGATCTGTTGCACGGGCTGCTCGTTGATTTGGATCAGCCGGCCAGGCGTCACCGGATAGAGCGGCGCGGAGGCTGCGTTCACCTCGTGCAGGCGCTGAGCAAAGGGCTCACGGTCGTCGGGCAGGATGTTCAGGGCGAAATAGTTGGGGGCGTCCTTGGGCAGTTGAGCCTGCCAGGTGTCGAGCAACTCGGCGCGCAGCAAGGCGACCAGGGCCATGGCCAGCAGGATCAGGCCAAACGCCAGTGCCTGGCCTGCGGCAGCCATGGGGTGGCGGAGCAACTGGCCCAAGCCCAGGCGCCAGGGTAGCGGGGCGCCTGCCAGCAGTTGCCGCAGGCTGCGCAGCCCAACCAGCAGCAGGCCGCCCAGTACCAGTGCGGCAAGCAACCCGCCTGCAAGCAGGGCGAAGGTCAGCAGCAGGTCGAGGCTCAGGCGCCACATGATCAGGCCCAGTGCGAACAGGGCGGCGCCATAGACCAGCCAGCTGCTGGGCGGTACGGGCAGCAGATCACGGCGCAGTACACGCAGCGGTGGCACCTTGCCCAGTGCCGCGAGCGGGGGCAGGGCGAAACCGGCCAGGGCGACCAGCCCGGTGGCGATGCCGGCCAGGGCCGGGACGATGCCGCCAGGCGGCACCACGCTCGGCAGCAGGCCGTGCAACAGGCGGAACAGGCCCAGTTGCGCCAGCCAGCCGAGCAGGGCGCCCACCAGCGCCGCCAGCAGGCCCAGCATGGCCAGTTGCAGGCAGTACAGGCCCAATGCCTGATGGCGGGACAGCCCCAGGCAGCGCAGCAGTGCACTGGCGTCCAGGCGCCGGGCCGCATAGCGGCTGGCCGAGAGTGCCACGGCGACCCCTGCCAGCAGCACCGCCACCAGGCTAGCCATGTTCAGGTAGCGCTCGGCCTTGCCCAGGGCGCCGCCGATCTGCCGGTTACCATCGCGGGTGTCGAGCAGGCGCTGGTTGGCCGCAAGCGTCTTCTCCAGCCCCTGGCGGTACTGTGCCAGGGGCTGCGCATCCCCGCGCCACAGCTCACGGTAGCTGACCCGGCTGCCGGGCTGAATGACCCCGGTGGCCT
This sequence comes from Pseudomonas putida, assembly GCF_026625125.1. Taxonomy (NCBI): domain Bacteria; kingdom Pseudomonadati; phylum Pseudomonadota; class Gammaproteobacteria; order Pseudomonadales; family Pseudomonadaceae; genus Pseudomonas; species Pseudomonas putida. Next base: position 2,040,191 of record NZ_CP113097.1, read on the forward strand.
CAAGGTCGGCGAGGTTCATCATCACCCGCGGGGTGAGGCTGTAGAAATTGTTGGCGCGGTCCGGCTCGTAGGTCAGTACGCGGCTCATGCGCAGGGTCTTCATGCCGACATCGATGCTGTCGCCAATGCTCAGGCCAAGGGCAGCGAGCAAGCGCGGCTCGATCCAGACCTCGCCCGGCGGCGGGCCGCCACCGGGTGTCTCCTTGGCATAAGGCGCCGGTGCACTGCGTACCTGGCCACGCAGGGGGTAGGCGCCATCGGCGGCTTTGATGCTCGACAGCTGAATGCCGGCGTCACCACCGACCACGCTGGTGAACTCCACGACCCGGGCGTGGCGCAGCCCCAGGGCGGTACCGGCGTCGATCTGCTCCTGACGCGCTGGCGCACTGCCTTGCAATACCAGGTCGGCGCCCAGGAACTCGCTGGCGCGCAACTGCATGGCGCCATTGAGGCGAGCGCCGAAATAGCCGATGGCGGTGCTGGCGGCTACAGCCACGAGCAGGGCGAAGAACAGCACGCGCACTTCGCTGGCGCGGATGTCGCGCAACAACTGGCGCAGCGCCAGGCCGCACAAGCGGGAAAGCGGCATGTGCTTCATCAGGCCTCCACCGGCGCCACCAGGCGGCCTGCTTCCAGTCGTATTAGGCGCCGGCAGCGGCTGGCCAGGCGTTCGTCATGGGTAACCAGAACCAGAGTGGTGCCGCGTTCCTTGTTCAGGTCGAACAGCAGGTCGCTGATACGCTCGCCAGTGTGGCCGTCGAGGTTGCCGGTGGGTTCGTCGGCGAACAGCACCGCAGGCTGGGCGGCGAAGGCCCGGGCAATGGCCACCCGCTGCTGTTCGCCACCGGACAACTGGCGTGGCGTGTGGGTCAGGCGCTTGCCCAGGCCGACACGTTCGAGCAGGGTGCGGGCCTGTTCGCGAGCATCTCGGCGGCCGTCCAGTTCCAGTGGCAGCATGACGTTCTCCAGGGCATTGAGGCTGTCGAGCAGCTGGAACGACTGGAAGACGAAACCGACGTGCTCGGCGCGTACCCGGGCGCGCTGGTCTTCGTCCAGCGGCCCGAGGTCGTGCCCGGCGAGGATGACCTTGCCGGCGCTGGGGCGATCGAGGCCGGCGAGCAGCCCGAGCAGGGTCGACTTGCCCGAACCGGAGGCGCCGACGATGGCCAGGCTGTCACCTTGGGCGAGGTCGAGGGAGAGTGCGTGCAGGATGGTCAGGTCACCTTCCGCACTGGGGACCACTTTGCTAAGGTTCTGCGCAACGAGAATGCTAGGGCCCATGGAGAATCCAATGCGAGTATGGTGGTTGAGTGCCGGTCTGGCCCTGTATTGCCTGGCCCAGAGCGCCGCGGCGGGAACATTGCTGGTTGTCGGCGATAGTATCAGTGCCGGTTTTGGCCTGGATACCCGCCAAGGGTGGGTCTCTTTGTTGCAGACCCGGCTCAAGGACGAAGGTTTCGATGATCGCGTGGTCAATGCCTCGATCAGCGGCGACACCAGTGCAGGGGGCCAGGCGCGGCTGCCGGCGCTGCTTGCAGCGCACAAGCCTAGCTTGGTGGTGCTGGAATTGGGCGGCAACGATGGCCTGCGCGGGCAGCCGCCAGAGCAATTGCAACAAAATCTTGCCTCGATGATCGAGCGGTCACGCGAGGCCGGGGCCAAGGTCGTGCTCCTGGGCATGCGTCTGCCGCCCAATTACGGAGTGCGCTACACCACGGCGTTCGCCAAGGTGTATGAACAGCTGGCAGCGGAGAAACAGGTGGCGCTGGTGCCGTTTTTCCTGGAGGGCGTAGGGGGTGTGCCAGAGATGATGCAGGCCGATGGCATCCATCCGGCGCAGGGGGCCCAGCAGCGCTTGCTGGAAAATGCCTGGCCAGCGATAAAACCCTTGCTCTGACGCTTTAAACGGGGCCGGCTTTCGGCTAATGTTGCGCCCCCCGTTTCGAGAGCCCCCAATGCCGCGCCCTGCCTGGTCCTTGTACGCCTACCAACTGATCGAGCCCGATGAGCAGCTCGATCTGTTCGCCTGCCAGGAAATCCGCGTTCACCTTGTCGCCCGGCAGCTCGAACTGGGTGTGCCGGTCGATCGCACCCTGTGTGGTGGCTTGCTACCGGCACAGCCCCGCTGGTCCGGCGTGCCGCGCTCTATCTACCGTGACGGCCGTCTGTGCGACCTGTGCCGGGCGATTCTCGACGCGCAGCGCCGCGGCATGCGCCCGGTATGGCCGCAACTTTGATGCGGCCCTTGGCCTGAAACTGCGAGCGCCTTTCATCATCTGAAACGCATGGAAACCCCCTGTGGCTCCCGCTTGGTCCGGTGGGGGTGTACAATCGATTCTCTTGACCCACCTTTCGAAGGATTTACCGGATGTTGCCGCGCTTTCCCGCCGTCACCCGCTGCCTGACCCTGGCCGGCCTGCTGGTAGCAGGCCCCGCCGTTGCCCTGGAGTTGCCGTTGCCGCCTCCCGGTGAAGACGTCGTTGGCCAGGTGCAGGTGATCAAGGCCAAGTACGAGGACACCTTTGCCGACATCGGCACTGCCAACGACCTCGGCTACCTGGAGATGATCGCCGCCAACCCGGGGGTGGACCCATGGCTACCGGGCGCCGGTACCGAGATCATCCTGCCGACCCGTTATGTGCTCCCGCCGGGGCCTCGCGAGGGCGTGGTCATCAACCTTGCCGAATACCGGCTGTACTACTTCCCGAAAGGGCAGAGCGTGGTGTACACCTTCCCGCTGGGCATCGGTCGTGAAGGCTGGGGTTCCCCCATTGCCAACACCAAGATCATTGCCAAGACCCCGAACCCGACCTGGACGCCACCGGCTTCGATCCGCGCCGAACACGCCGCCGATGGTGACATCCTGCCGACCGTGGTGCCGGCCGGGCCAGACAACCCGCTGGGGCCTTACAAGTTCACCCTGGGCGTGCCGGGTTATCTGATTCACGGCTCCAACAAGAAGTTCGGCATTGGCATGCGCACCAGCCACGGCTGCTTCCGCATGTTCAACAACAATGTGCTGGAACTGTCGAAGATGGTCCCCGTCGGTACCCCGGTGCGCATCATCAACGAGCCGTACAAGTTCGGCATCAGTGGTGGCAAGGTATACCTCGAAGCGCATACGCCGCTGGACGACCACGGCGATCCTTCGGTGGTCGACAAGCACACTGCGGTCATCAATGCGCTGCTCAAGCGTGAAGACCTCGCCAACAACGTGCGCATGAACTGGGACATGGTTCGCGACGTGGTCGCCGCAGAAGATGGTATGCCGGTAGAAATTGCCGTGCCTGTCGACAACCAGGGTGCGGCTCCGATGGTGTCGAGCATTCCTCCAGAACTGCAGTAAGCCTTAGGGCGACAGGACTCAAGCCTGCTCAGGTCAAACGCCTGGTGCAGGCTTTTTCATTTGTGCTGTTTGCTTTTGTAGCGGCAATAAAAAAGCCGACCCCACTAGTGGGTCGGCTTCTTAACAATCCGTGAGGACTATTACTTGCGGCTGGCTTTGTCCAGCATACGCAGGGCGCGCTCGTTGGCTTCGTCAGCGGTCTGCTGAGCCTTCTGAGCGGCTGCCATTGCATCGTCAGCCTTACGGTAGGCTTCGTCAGCGCGGGCTTGAGCGCGAGCTGCTGCGTCTTCAGTCGCAGTCAGACGAGCTTCGGTTTCTTTGGATACGCTGCTGCAACCGGTAGCCAGAACTGCGGCCAGAGCCAGAGCAGAGAATTTCAGAACGTTGTTCATCGTGTTCCCCTTCAAGGACTTTCTATTAAATAGCCATCTCTCAGGAAAGAGAAACTGGCCGGCGTACATAGTACCCATTACTTGTAGTAAGTAAACTGACTGAACGCAAGAATGGTAAAAAAAATGTTGCTGAAGGGGGTGGTTGACAAGGTTTCCAGGCTTTTTCCGAACAGCCACTGCAGGCGGCGCAAGCGATTGTTGTAAGGGAACTTTTTTGTTGAACTAACGGTGACTTTAAAGGTCACTGTGCGTCTAACGCCCAAGAGTGTCCGGCCGATGTTGCTGGTCAGTTCGTGCAGGGTTTGCTGCCCATGGCGGTGACTTTTAACCGATGCCACCTTGAGCAATCCGGGGTGCCGTGCCTACTATTTGATGGCCGGGCCCGGAAGAACCATTGCAACCGGGCTGCGGTCGAAGGGGCAAGAGGTGGCGCAGGCTCTGCACGAATGGGTTCCTCCGCCGGATACACCACCATCGGTTAAGGTAAAGGTCTGCCCAAAAGACCTGCGAGGAGTAGTGATGAGTGAAGCGCTGACCATCCACCATGACCAGGCCGGTCATCAGTTCGAGACCAACGTGGACGGTCATCGTGCCTACCTGACGTACATGGATCTGGGCAAGCAGACGCTGGATATCTATCGCACATTCGTTCCAAACGCCCTGCGCGGCCGAGGGATCGCTGCAGCGCTGACCGAAAAGGCCCTGGAGTACGCCGACCAGATGGGCTACACGGTGATTCCTTCCTGCTCGTACGTTGAGCGCTACATGGAGCGCAAGCAGCGTCATCCGAGCAAGGCCTGACCGGGCTGGTCTCTACATGCAAAAACGCCGGGCAATGCCCGGCGTTTCGTTTTCTGGCAACGCTCAGCCGCGCTTGCGCTGGGGCAATACATCCTTGAGCTTGGCGTGCATGCTGCGCAGGGTTTTCTCGGTGGCAGGCCAGTCGATGCAGGCGTCGGTGACCGATACGCCGTACTGCAGATCTTCCAGATTCTTCGGGATCGACTGGGCGCCCCAGTTCAGGTGGCTTTCGACCATCAGGCCAATGATCGACTGGTTGCCTTCGAGGATCTGGTTGGCGACGTTCTCCATGACCAGCGGCTGCAAGGCCGGGTCCTTGTTGGAGTTGGCGTGGCTGCAGTCGACCATGATGTTGGCCTTGATCTTCGCCTTGGCCAGGTCCTGCTCGCACAGCGCAACGCTCACCGAATCGTAGTTCGGCTTGCCATTGCCGCCACGCAGTACTACGTGGCCGTACGGGTTGCCCTTGGTGGTAACGATGGATACGCCACCTTCCTGGTTGATGCCCAGGAAGCGATGTGGCTTGGATACCGACTGAAGGGCATTGATGGCCACGGTCAGGCCGCCATCGGTGCCGTTCTTGAAGCCAACCGCCGAGGAGAGGCCCGAGGCCATCTCACGGTGGGTCTGGGATTCGGTGGTGCGCGCGCCAATGGCCGACCAGCTGATCAGGTCCTGCAGGTACTGCGGTGAGATCGGGTCGAGCGCTTCAGTGGCGGTCGGCAAGCCCATCTCGGCCAGGTCCAGCAGCAGTTGGCGGCCAATGTGCAGGCCGTCCTGGATCTTGAACGAGTCATCCAGATAAGGATCGTTGATCAGGCCTTTCCAGCCCACCGTGGTGCGCGGCTTCTCGAAGTAAACACGCATTACCAGGTACAGCGTGTCGGAAACTTCCTCTGCCAGCACCTTGAGACGCTCGGCGTATTCGTGAGCGGCCTTGATGTCGTGGATGGAGCAGGGGCCGACCACTACGAACAGGCGATGGTCTTTGCCGTCGAGGATATTGCGCACCACTTCGCGGCCGGCAGTAACGGTCTGCAAGGCTTTGGCGCTGAGGGGGATTTCCTTCTTGAGCTGATCGGGGGTGATCAAGGTCTCGTTGGAGGCAACGTTAAGGTCGTCGATCGGTAAATCAGCCATCGTGTTACTCGTCAGGTCACGGTGCCGGCCGCCAGCAATCCCCGTGCGGCCCAGCAGCAAGAATGTTCGCAGCGGGGAGCCGAACCTTAGCGCGTTACAGGGGGCGCGACAATGGGCTGCAGTGCGCCTGTGCAGGGTTTTTCCCTGGTGCAATAAGCTTGTACTGCTATTTAGGTGCGCAAAACACCTCAATCGGTGTAGAAAAGCACACCGACATTGATCAGGAGATCAGCATGGACCCTCGCAAACCACGCATCGGCATTATTGGCAGTGGTGCCATCGGCGGCTTTTATGGCCTGATGCTGGCGCGGGCCGGGTTCGACGTGCATTTTCTGCTGCGCAGCGAATTTGCGGAGGTTCGGGCGCATGGCCTGAGGCTGGAAAGCGCTGTGCACGGCGACTGGCGGATGCCGGTTCAGGCGTATTCCAACGTTGCCGACATGCCGCCGTGCGACTGGTTGCTGGTAGGCACAAAGGCCACCAGCAATGGCGAATTGGCGCCACTGATTGCGCAGGCTTCGGCACCCGATGCCAAGGTGGTGCTGCTGCAGAACGGTTTGGGTGTCGAGGAACAGCTGCGGTCAGCGTTGCCCGGCAATCTGCACTTGCTCGGTGGCTTATGCTTCATCTGTGTCAACCGTGTGAGCCCTGGTGTGATACGCCATCAGGCACTGGGTGCAGTCAACCTGGGTTATCACAGCGGCCCCGCCAGCGATGGGGGGGTAAGCATCGTAGAGGAGGGCGCCAGGCTGTTCCGCGCTGCGGGTGTCGACTCCCAGGCCATGGACGACCTCGGCCAGGCGCGCTGGCAGAAGCTGGTGTGGAACGTCCCCTACAACGGCCTTTCGGTGTTGCTCGGTGCCAGTACTTCGCCGCTGATGGCCGATGCTGACAGCCGTGAGCTTGTTCGGGCGCTGATGGCCGAGGTGGTTCAGGGCGCTGCTGCCTGCGGTCATGAGCTGCCAGCCGGTTATGCCGAGCACTTGTTCCGGATCACCGAGCAGATGCCCGACTACTGGCCGAGCATGTACCACGATCACGTCCAGCAGCGGCCGCTGGAACTCCAGGCTATCTATGCCGAGCCTCTGGCCCGGGCACAAGCGGCAGGCTGCAGCCTGCCGCGCATGCAGATGCTCTACCAGGCACTGGCTTTCGTCGACCGCGCCAATCGTGCTGGCTGAACCTCTACAGCCCGCATTGGCAGTGCGCCGGGCGGCCGAGCGAGCGCCCGGCGCGCTGCTAAGCTGAAGCTTGCTCTGCCGCCACGGCAGTCGAGGAGGTCGAATGATCCGCTCCATGCTGTACGCCACCGACCTCGGTGTCTACGCCCCTTTTGTCATGCAGCACGCATTGGCCCTGGCCCGCACGTTCGGCGCGGAACTGTATGTGATTCATGCCGTAGAGCCCATGGGCCAGTTCGCCGAATCCCTTTTGCAAAGCTACCTCGATGAGCAGACGCTCGACGCGTTGCACAGTGAGGGCGTCAATACGGTGATGGCTAACATCGAGCAGCGTGTGCTGGAGAACTTCCGTGAGGAATTAGGCGAGGACGCGGACCTGGCGGTGATCAAGGCGGTTCGGGTGCGCCAGGGTGATCCGGCTCAGGTCATCCTGGAGCAGGCGCAGCGTTTGAGTGTCGACCTGCTGATTTTTGGCAGCCACAGCGCCGGGGCCGGGGTGGATGTGCCGATTGGTCGAACCGCTGTGCGCTTGCTGCAGTTAGCCACGGTGCCGGTGTACATGGTGCCACTTTCGCAGCATCTCGGCCGTAGGAAAACGTGAAGCTGGTGGTGGGCAATTTCGGAGCGGCATGTAACAAAATAGTTCTATTTTTATTTCGGTAGCCACTAATATAGTTATATATCGTCGCTGCCTGCTGCCGCTGACTTACCGCTGATTCGAGGGGAACCTATGAAGCTTCAACAATTGCGCTACATCTGGGAAGTGGCGCACCACGACCTCAACGTCTCCGCGACGGCGCAAAGTCTGTATACCTCACAGCCGGGGATCAGCAAGCAGATTCGCCTGCTCGAGGATGAGCTGGGTGTTGAAGTGTTTGCCCGCAGCGGCAAGCATCTGACCCGTGTCACTCCCGCGGGGGAGCGCATCATCAATACCGCTGGCGAAATCCTGCGCAAGGTCGAAAGCATCAAGCAAATCGCCCAGGAATTCTCCAACGAGAAGAAGGGCACGTTGTCCATCGCTACTACCCATACTCAGGCGCGCTATGCGCTGCCGCCGGTCATCAGCAGCTTCATCAAGCAGTACCCGGAAGTGGCCCTGCACATGCATCAGGGCTCGCCCATGCAGATTGCCGAGATGGCTGCGGACGGTACCGTCGACTTCGCCATTGCCACCGAGGCGCTGGAGCTGTTTGGCGATCTGATCATGATGCCGTGCTACAAATGGAACCGCTGCGTGGTGGTGCCGCAGGGCCACCCGCTGACCAAATTGCCGAAGCTGACGCTGGAAGCGGTCGCCGAATACCCGATCGTCACCTATGTGTTCGGTTTCACTGGCCGCTCCAAGCTGGATGAGGCCTTCAATCACCGCGGCCTGACACCTAAGGTGGTGTTCACGGCTGCCGACGCCGACGTGATCAAGACTTACGTGCGTCTGGGGCTGGGCGTGGGCATCGTGGCGAAGATGGCGGTGGACAGCAAGCTGGACAGCGACTTGGTGGCGCTCGATGCCAGTGAGCTGTTCGAGGCCAGCATCACCAAGATCGGCTTCCGCCGCGGCACCTTCCTGCGCGGTTTCATGTGCGATTTCATCGAAAAATTCGCACCGCACCTGACCCGTGAAGTCATGGCCAAGGCCATCCAGTGCCACAACAAGCAAGAGCTCGAAGAGCTGTTTGCCGGGGTTGAGTTGCCTGTGCATTGACAGCAGCTTCAAGCTTCAAGCTGCAAGCTTCAAGAAAGAGCAGTCCGCGTGGGCTGCTCTTTCTTCGTGAGGCTGGAGAGTTGCAGCTTGAGGCTTGCAGCTTGCAGCTTGCAGCTGCTTCAGGCCTTGCTGATGAGGTTGCCGGCGTGCAGGCCGCATTCCTTTTGGGTCGACTCTTCCCACCACCAGCGGCCTTCACGCTCGTGCTGGTTCGGCAGCACCGGGCGGGTGCATGGCTCGCAACCAATGCTGATGAAGCCGCGTTCGTGCAAGCTGTTGTACGGCAGCTCGAGCATCCGGATGTAGCCCCAGACTTCCGCGCTGGTCATCTGTGCCAGCGGGTTGAATTTGTACAAGGGGCGTTCTGGTGTGGAGAAGGCACTGTCGAGTTCCAGTGCTGCCACCTGGCTGCGGGTGCCCGGGCTCTGGTCACGGCGCTGGCCGGTGGCCCAGGCGCTCACAGTGGCTAGCTTGCGCCGCAGCGGCTCGATCTTGCGGATGCCGCAGCACTCGCCATGGCCATCCTTATAGAAACTGAACAGGCCCTTTTCCTGGACGAACGGGTCGAGTTTGGCGCGGTCCGGGCTGAGGATCTCGATCGGCAGGTTGTACTGCTCGCGCACCTGGTCGATGAACCGGTAAGTCTCAGGGTGCAGGCGGCCTGTGTCGAGGCTGAACACCTTGACCTGCTTGTTCAGTTTCCAGGCCATGTCGACCAGCACCACGTCCTCGGCGCCGCTGAAAGAGATCCAGAGATCGTCGCCGAAGTGCTCGAAGGCGAGCTTGAGGATGTCCTGCGGGGATTTGCTGGCGTAGGTCGCGGCCAGGGCGGCGACGTCGAAGGGTTGGCTCATCAGGCGGTTTCCATCTTGGCTGTGGCGCTGTGCGCTCGTAATGAAGTGATGGTAACAAAAAATGGCAGGCTAGACGCTGTGCCTGTGCCGGCCCTCGGCTGGGGCAGCCAGCGCTGGGCTACAGACTCTGCAAGGTTTCCATCAATACCCGCACCTTGGCGATCGACTCTTCGTATTCCGATTGCCAGTCGGAGTCCGCCACCACCGCGCCACCGCCCCAGCAGCTGACCTGGCCGTCCTTGATCAGTAGGCTGCGAATGGCGATGGAGCTGTCCATCTCGCCGCGCACATCCACGTACAGCAAGGACCCGCAATACAGCGCGCGACGGCTGGGCTCCAGCTCGTCGATGATCTGCATGGCGCGGATCTTGGGGGCGCCGGTGATCGAGCCGCCAGGGAAGCTGTCGCCGATCAGGTCCAGTGCGTCCTTGTCGCTGGCCAGTTGCCCAGTGATGCTGCTGACCAGATGGTGCACGTTGGGGTAGCTTTCCAGGCTGAACAGCTCCGGCACCCTCACCGAACCGATCTGGCAAGTGCGGCCCAGGTCGTTACGCAGCAGGTCGACGATCATCAGGTTTTCCGAGCGGTCCTTGGGGCTGTGGCGCAGCGCCTCGGCATTGCGGGCGTCTTCAGCCGGGTCGGCCGAGCGCGGGCGGGTGCCCTTGATCGGCCGGGTCTCCACCTGCCCCTGGCTGACGCGGATGAAGCGTTCCGGAGAAAAACTCAACAGGGCGCTGCCGTCGGCCAGTTGCTGGTAAGCAGAGAACGGCGTCGGGCAGGCCTTGCGCACTGCCTGGTAGGCGCCCCAGGGGTCGCCCTGGCACGGTGCACGGAAGCGTTGGGTCAGGTTGATCTGGTAGCAATCACCGGCCTGTATGTAGCGCTGAACCTGGTCGAATGCTGCCTTGTATTGCCCAGGCTGCAAGTCGCCTGTCATGGCGGCGAGCAGGTGGAAATCGCCGCTGGCAGTGTCATCGGGTTGTTCAAACAAGGCGATCAGCCGCTCACGCTCGTCATCAGCCAGCTGGGGGTGGAACATCAGTTGGCTGGTGCCATGCTGGTGATCGGTCACCAGCGCCCAGCCATACAACCCAAGCTGGGCGTCGGGCAGGCCAAGATCATCCTTGGCCAGGCACGGCAGGTGCTCCAGGCGTCGGCCGAAGTCGTAGCTGAGGTAGCCGATCAGGCCGCCGGCAAATGGCAGCTCGACCCCCTCGGGCAAATGGGCACGGCCAAGTTGTTTCAGGCTGGCGCGCAGCCGTTGCAGGAAGGCGCGGCCATCTTCATCGGGCAGTACCTGCAAGTGTTGCAGCGGCCAGGCGCTGAGCAGGTCGAAGCGGCCGCGCTCGGCGCCTGGCCGGGCGCTGTCGAGCAGGATCGCTCCGGGCGCCTGGCGCAGGCGGGCGAAGTACACGGCGGGGTCGGGCTGGTAGGGCAGGGGGTAGAGCGTACAGGTCGGCATCAGAGTGGACGGCGATGTAAAAGCGAGGAGGGCGATTGTAGACCTGTGCTGGAAATGCGCCTAGCGCCAGTGTGATTTTCCAGCAGAGTATTGCAGCCGTCGCCGGCAAACCGGCCCCCGGGGGCTACGTAGCCCATGCTGCGGGGGCCGGCTTGCCGGCGATGGGGCAAGGCTATCCGTGCGGATGCACGTGCCCGAACAGGCTCTGCGCCACCCGCACACGCTGTTCGGCATCCTCGGTCACACCGTCCTTGGCCAGCGCCTCGATGTGCGCCTCGATGGCATGGGTACGCTGGGTCAGCCCGGTGTCGTTGGCGATCTGGATGTTCAGCCCTGGGCGAGCATTGAGTTCGAGAATCAATGGCCCCTTGTCCTGGTCCAGCACCATGTCCACACCGATGTAGCCCAGGCCGCACAGCTCATAACAGCCGGCGGCCAGCTTCATGAAGCCGTCCCAGTTCGGCAGCTGTACGCCATCCACCGCATTTGTGGTGTCCGGGTGCTTGCTGATGATGTTGTTCAGCCAGGTGCCGCGCAGGGTCACTCCGGTAGCCAGGTCCACGCCTACACCGATCGCGCCCTGGTGCAGGTTGGCCTTGCCGCCGGACTGGCGGGTTGGCAGTCGCAGCATGGCCATCACCGGGTAGCCCATCAGCACGATGATGCGGATGTCTGGCACGCCTTCGTAGCTGATGCTCTTGAAGATCTGGTCGGGGGTTACCCGGTACTCGATCAGCGCGCGGTCGCGGTGCCCGCCGAGCGAGTACAGGCCGGTAAGGATGCTGGAGACCTGATGCTCGATCTCTTCATGGCTGATGATCTTGCCGGAAACGGTGCGGTAGCGGTCCTCGAAGCGGTCGGCAATCACCAGGATGCCGTCACCGCCGGCGCCCTGGGCCGGCTTGATGACGAAATCGTTGCGCCCGCCGATGATCTCGTGAAGCTTGTCGATCTGCTTCTCGGTCTCGATGATGCCGTACATTTCAGGCACGTGAATGCCTGCTGCCAGCGCACGCTCCTTGGTGATGATCTTGTCGTCGACGATCGGGTACAGGTTGCGCTTGTTGTACTTGAGCACATAGTCCGCATTGCGGCGGTTGATACCCATGATGCCCCGGGCCTCCAGGGCTTTCCACGTCTTGATCAGGCCAAACATCAGGCGTCAGCCTTCTTCAGGAATGCCTTGAAGCGCACCAGCTCGGTCAGGCGGTAGCCGCGGTAGCGACCCATCGCCAGCATGAAGCCCACCAGGATCAGCAGTACCGCCGGGAAGGTGAAGACGAAGTACACCAGCTCCGGCACCATCATCAGCAGGTGGGCAAGCGACGCTGCGAACAGGGTGCCGATCGCCACTTTCATGGCATGGCCGCCGCCACGTTCTTCCCAGGTGATCGACAGGCGTTCGATGGTCATGGTCAGGATCACCATCGGGAACAGCGCCACCGACAGGCCGCGCTCCAGCCCCAGCTTGTGGCTGAACAGGCTGATGGCGGCAATCAATACCACGACGAAGGTCAGTACCACCGAGAGGCGCGGCAGCATCTGCAGCTTGAGGTGCTCCAGGTAGGAGCGCAGCGACAAGCCCAATGCCGTGATGACGGTGAACAGCACGATGCCGAAGCCCAGTTGGGTCTCGCGGAACGCCAGGGCGATCAGGACCGGTGTGAACGTGCCCAGGGTCTGAATGCCGATCAGGTTGCGCAGCACCAGGATCACCAGCACGCCGATCGGGATCATCACCATGATCATGAAGGTCTGCTGGGTCTGCAGCGGCAGGCCGTACAGCGAGTATTCGAGGAAGTCGGCGTCGGTGTTCTCGTCGGTCAGCTTGGCCAGGCGGATGGCGTTCATCTCGCTGTTGTTCATGCTGAACGTGACGTTGGCTTTCTTGCCGCCATCGACGGTGACCAGGTTGTCATCACCGGTCCACCACAACAGGCGGTCGCTGGGCAGGCCCTGCTCACCGGTGTCCGGATTGAAGTACAGCCAGTCGTTGCCGTTGAAGCTGCGCAGCCAGAGTTCGGGGGACTGCGGCGTATCGGCCACCAGGCGGATGGTATGGACCTTCTCCATCGGCACATGCGCGATCGACAGCAGCAGGTCGATGACCTGGGCCTTCTTCATGGGCGAGGTATCGCCGGCCAGCAGCAGCTTGACGTTGTCGTCGTTGAGGTTGTTGACCCGCTTGATGGTTTCGCTGACGAAGGTCTCGACGTCGGCGGAATGCTGGCGGATCGGCGCCATCAGCGCTTCAGCGGCGATCTTCTCAGGGCCTTCTACCGCCAGGCTGTCGCGGAAGGTCGGGCCTTTGATGGCGGACTTTTCGCTGCTGTAGCGCTTGGTCAGCACCAGGCGGTAGTAGAGGGTCTGGTTGCCGCTGGCGCGGCGGGCCGACCAGGTTACCTTGCGGTTGCCATCGGCGCGGTTGACGCTGACCCCGTAGTTGTTGGAGATGAAGCTCTCGTTGAGGCTGACGTAGTCGCGGTTCAGCGGCGGTACGAACATTTGTACCTTGACCGGGTCCTTGCTGTTGGCGACGAACTCGACCTTGGCGTCGATGTTCCAGAGGTCGTCGGTTTCGTCTTCGGTCACCGGGATGCCGAGGAAGAAGATCTGATAAGCCGTGACCGCCACGCCCAGCAGCACCAGTACGGTGATCAGGACTTTCAGATGGAGGGTAAGAGAGCGCATCGGGATTACTCTGCTTTGGGAGCGTCGGTGGCACAGGCAGGTTTGCCGGCCGCGTATTTAAGGCTTGGGTCGACCAGCGCGTCGAAGTGCTTGAGCGCCTCGGAACCGATCAGCAGCGGGAACTGGAACGCGCTACGGTCGGTGAGGTTGACTTCGATGGTGCGAAGGGCCTGGCCCATGCAGATTTCGAGTTCGATGACCGGGCGGGCGGTATAGGCCTTGCCCGATTCGGCATCATAGTCACCTGCGCGGCGCTTGATCTTGCTGACGCGCGCCAATGGGCGTTCGATGGGGTGCGAATGGGCGGCGTCAATGGCCAGGTAGAAACGCACCCAGCTTTCGCCGTTGCGCTTGAAACGCTTGATGTCGCGGGCACTCAGGGACGCGGTCTTGGCGCCGGTGTCGAGTTTGGCGGCCACTTCCAGGTCGAGTTCGCCAAGGCGGGCGTATTCATTAAGACCGTACACGGTCTTGCCCGCCGCCTGGCCAAGGGCCGGCAGCAGGGTGAGGCATAACAGCAATAAAACGGGTGTAAGTCTCATAGTCCTGGCGCGGTGCTGTGCTGGGTTCGGGGCAAGGCGACTGGCAGGTACTGCACAAGCTTCCTCGGTTGATCTGTCAACAACATGAATGGATGACAGAAACGCTATCCATACTCCGTTGGAGGCGCGGCATTCTATCACGCCGAGGCCTTGGCGCCAGCGCGTCGCGATCTGACAACGCCATCACTCACTAAGTTCGCGCCTGAAAGATTGTCGACAATGTTCAATTTTGCTTTGACTGCTTGAGCTTGTTTCGTTAGTTTCTGTTCAGGAGCTTACCAAGGTGTCAACAATATGCTGGACCTCATGACCCCCAGCCCCTCGATGTCGGATGAAACGGAAACCTTGTCCGAGAATGTTTTCCGGCGCATCCAGGCTGCGATCGTCAGCGGGGAAATTGCCCCAGGCAGCAAGATCTCCGAGCCGGAGCTCGCGCGAACCTATGGCATCAGCCGGGGCCCGCTGCGTGAGGCCATCCATCGCCTGGAGGGCCAGCGCCTGTTGGTGCGGGTGCCGCATGTGGGCGCGCGCGTGGTGTCGCTCAGCCATGCCGAACTGATCGAGTTGTACGAAATCCGTGAGTCGCTCGAGGGCATGGCATGCCGCCTGGCCGCCGAGCGCATGAGCCAGGGCGAAATCGATGAGCTGCGCCGGGTGCTGGACACCCACGAGCGCGACGCAGCGTTCCAGGCGGGGCTGGGCTACTACCAGCAGGAAGGCGATTACGACTTCCATTACCGGATCATCCAGGGCAGTGGCAACCAGACCCTGGTCAAGATGCTCTGCGGCGAGCTGTACCAGCTGGTGCGCATGTACCGCATCCAGTTTTCCGCCACACCCAACCGACCACGCCAGGCTTTTGCCGAACACCACCGCATTCTCGATGCCATCGCCGACCGTGACGGCGAGCTTGCCGAACTCCTGATGCGCCGCCACATCGGCGCGTCCAAACGCAACATCGAGCGTCACTACCTGGACGCCAACAACAACAGCCTTTGAGGTGAGAAATGACTGTGAAGAGCACCCCTGGTCAGCGTTTTCGCGATGCCGTTGCCGCCGAACATCCTCTGCAGGTGGTCGGTGCCATCAACGCCAACCATGCGCTGCTGGCCAAGCGCGCCGGCTTCAAGGCCATCTACCTGTCCGGTGGGGGTGTCGCCGCGGGTTCGCTGGGCTTGCCGGACCTGGGCATTACCGGTCTGGATGACGTGCTGACCGATGTGCGGCGCATCACCGACGTGTGCGACCTGCCATTGCTGGTAGATGTCGACACCGGCTTCGGCGCCTCGGCCTTCAACGTTGCGCGCACCGTGCGTTCGATGAGCAAGTTCGGTGCTGCCGCCATTCATATCGAAGATCAGGTGGGCGCCAAGCGCTGCGGCCACCGGCCGAACAAAGAGATCGTCTCCCAGCAGGAGATGGTTGACCGCATCAAGGCTGCGGTCGATGCCCGTACCGATGACAGCTTCGTGATCATGGCCCGTACCGATGCCCTGGCCGTGGAAGGCCTGAACGCAGCGCTGGACCGTGCTGCCGCCTGCATCGAGGCCGGAGCCGACATGATTTTCCCTGAGGCCATTACCGAACTGCAGATGTACAAGACCTTTGCCGACCGGGTGAAGGCGCCGATCCTGGCCAATATCACCGAGTTCGGTGCCACGCCATTGTTCACCACCGAGGAGCTGGCAGGGGTGGACGTGTCGTTGGTGCTGTACCCGTTGTCGGCGTTCCGCGCCATGAACAAGGCCGCCGAGAATGTCTACACCGCACTGCGTCGCGACGGCACGCAGAAGAATGTGATCGACACCATGCAGACCCGCATGGAGCTCTACGATGCCATTGGCTACCACGCGTTCGAGCAAAGCCTCGATGCGCTGTTTGCCCAGAAGAAAGGCTGAGCCCATGCTGGCCTCATCGCCGGCAAGCCGGCTCCCACAGGTACAGCGCCTGCCAGGAGCTTGCACACAGATACAGCACCAAGATAGAGGCTTGCACACAGGTACAGCACCAATACAGAGGCTTGCACAGTTGACTGTGGGAGCCGGCTTGCCGGCGATGAGGCCGGTACAGGCAGCCTGAATCAGCCAGAACGATATCCATAACAAGTTCAAGAAAGGAGAAACACCATGGCCGAAGCAAAAGTACTCAGCGGCGCAGGCCTGCGTGGCCAGGTGGCCGGTCAGACCGCACTGTCGACCGTAGGCCAGGCCGGAGCCGGCCTGACTTACCGGGGCTATGATGTGCGCGACCTGGCAGCAGGCGCCGAATTCGAAGAAGTGGCGTACCTGCTGCTATACGGCGAGTTGCCCAGCGAAGCAGAACTTGCCGATTACAAACACAAGCTCAAGGGCCTGCGCGACCTGCCGCAGGCACTCAAAGAAGTGCTCGAGCGCATCCCGCGCGACGCCCACCCGATGGACGTCATGCGCACCGGCTGTTCGGTGCTGGGTACGCTGGAACCAGAGTTGACCTTCGACGCCCAGCAGGACAAGACCGATCGCCTGCTGGCACTGTTCCCGGCGGTGATGTGCTACTGGTACCGCTTCACCCACCATGGCGTACGTATCGATTGCACCAGCGATGAGGACACCCTTGGCGGCCATTTCCTGCACCTGTTGCACGGCAAGAAGCCGAGCGAGTTGCACGTCAAGGTAATGAACGTTTCGCTGATCCTGTATGCAGAGCACGAGTTCAACGCATCGACCTTCACCGCCCGGGTCTGCGCCTCGACCCTGTCGGACCTGTACTCCTGCGTGACGGCAGCCATCGGCTCACTGCGCGGCCCACTGCACGGCGGCGCCAACGAGGCGGCGATGGAGCTGATCGAGCGCTTCCAGAATCCCCAGGAAGCTACCGCAGAGTTGCTGCGCATGCTCGAGCGCAAGGACAAGATCATGGGCTTCGGCCATGCAATCTACAAAGAGTCCGACCCGCGCAACGAGGTGATCAAGGGGTGGTCGAAACAATTAGCCGATGCAGTCGGCGACAAGGTGCTGTTCCCGGTCTCCGAAGCCATCGACAAGACCATGTGGGAGCAGAAACGTCTGTTCCCCAACGCCGATTTCTACCATGCATCGGCGTACCACTTCATGGGCATCCCGACCAAGCTGTTCACCCCGATCTTTGTCTGCTCGCGCCTGACCGGCTGGGCTGCGCATGTGTTCGAACAGCGCGCCAACAACCGCATCATCCGCCCGAGCGCCGAGTATGTCGGTGTCGAGCAGCGCCCGTTCGTGCCGATCGAGCAGCGCTGAAACAGCAGGCCCTGTAGCCAACCTGTGGGAGCCGGCTTGCCGGCGATGAAGGCGCCGCCTGATCCGGCCCGATCGCCGGCAACCCTGCTCCCATGATGACTGCAGCGCCTGTGCGTGTATCCACGACCGTAACGTGACCGAGCCTGATAATTCTATGAACACCGCATACCGCAAAAACCTGCCAGGCACGGACCTGGACTATTTCGACGCCCGTGCCGCGGTCGAGGCCATCAAGCCGGGTGCCTACGACAACCTGCCTTACACCTCGCGGGTGCTCGCCGAAAACCTGGTGCGCCGCTGCGACCCTGCAAGCCTGAATGCCTCGCTCGGCCAGCTGATCGAACGCAAGCGCGATCTCGACTTCCCGTGGTTCCCGGCCCGCGTGGTGTGCCACGACATCCTCGGCCAGACCGCGCTGGTCGACCTCGCCGGCCTGCGCGACGCCATCGCCGAGAAGGGTGGCGACCCGGCGGCGGTCAACCCGGTCGTGCCGGTGCAACTGATCGTCGACCACTCGCTGGCCGTCGAGTGCGGTGGCTTCGACCCGCAGGCCTTTGACAAGAACCGCGCCATCGAAGACCGTCGCAACGAAGACCGCTTCCACTTCATCAACTGGACCAAGAAGGCGTTCAAGAACGTCGATGTGATCCAGCCCGGTAACGGCATCATGCACCAGATCAACCTGGAGAAAATGTCGCCGGTTGTCCACAGCGATGGCGGTGTGGCCTACCCGGACACTTGCGTGGGCACCGACAGCCATACCCCGCATGTCGACGCCCTGGGCGTGATCGCCATCGGCGTTGGCGGCCTTGAAGCTGAAAACGTCATGCTGGGCCGCGCCTCGTGGATGCGCCTGCCGGAAATCGTCGGCGTGGAGCTCAGCGGCACGCTGGCAGCCACTATCACCGCTACCGACCTGGTGCTGGCCTTGACCGAGTTCCTGCGCAAGCAGAAGGTGGTTGGCGCCTACCTCGAGTTCTACGGCGAAGGTGCACGCGCCCTGACGCTCGGCGACCGTGCGACCATCTCCAACATGGCGCCGGAATACGGTGCAACCGCTGCAATGTTCGCCATCGACCAGCAGACCATCGACTACCTGAAACTGACCGGCCGTGAAGATCAGCAGGTCAAGTTGGTGGAGACCTACGCCAAAGCCACGGGCTTGTGGGCTGACGCCCTAGCCAACGCCGAATACGAACGCGTGCTGAGCTTCGACCTGTCGAGCGTGGTGCGCAACATGGCCGGGCCGTCCAACCCGCATGCCCGGGTTGCCACCAGCGACCTGGCGGCCAAGGGAATCGCCGGTGCCTGGGACGAGGTGCCGGGGCAGATGCCTGACGGCGCAGTGATCATCGCTGCGATCACCAGCTGCACCAATACCAGCAACCCGCGCAACGTGATCGCCGCCGGCCTGCTGGCGCGCAATGCCAACAAGCTCGGCCTGACGCGCAAGCCGTGGGTCAAGTCGTCGCTCGCCCCAGGCTCCAAGGCCGTGCAGCTGTACCTGGAAGAAGCGGGGCTGGAGAAGGAGCTGGAGCAACTGGGCTTCGGTATCGTCGCCTTCGCCTGTACCACCTGCAACGGCATGTCCGGGGCGTTGGACCCGGTGATCCAGCAGGAAATCATCGACCGTGACCTCTATGCGACGGCGGTGCTCTCGGGCAACCGCAACTTCGATGGACGCATCCACCCGTACGCCAAGCAGGCATTTCTGGCCTCGCCGCCGCTGGTGGTGGCCTATGCCATTGCCGGCACCATTCGCTTCGACATCGAGAAAGATGTGCTGGGCGTGGTCGATGGTCAGGAAATCCGCCTCAAGGACATCTGGCCGAGCGACGAAGAGATCGACGCGGTGGTGCGCGCTGCGGTCAAGCCGGAGCAGTTCCGCAAGGTGTACATCCCGATGTTCGCTATCGAGCAAGACCGAGGGCCGAAAGTGGCGCCGCTTTACCAGTGGCGTCCGACGAGCACCTATATCCGCCGCCCGCCCTACTGGGAAGGCGCCTTGGCCGGTGGGCGCACGTTGCGCGGCATGCGTGCGTTGGCGGTGCTGCCGGACAACATCACCACCGATCACCTGTCACCTTCCAATGCCATCCTGCTCGACAGCGCGGCGGGTGAATACCTGGCCAAAATGGGCCTGCCGGAGGAGGACTTCAACTCCTACGCCACCCACCGCGGCGACCACCTGACGGCGCAGCGTGCCACCTTCGCCAACCCCAAGCTGTTCAACGAGATGGTGCGCAAGGCCGATGGCAGCGTGCAGCAGGGTTCGCTGGCGCGCCTGGAGCCGGAGGGCAAGGTGATTCGCATGTGGGAAGCCATCGAAACCTACATGCAGCGCAAGCAGCCGCTGATCATCGTCGCCGGTGCCGACTACGGCCAAGGCTCGTCCCGCGACTGGGCGGCCAAGGGTGTGCGGCTTGCCGGAGTCGAGGCGATCGTTGCCGAGGGCTTCGAGCGCATCCACCGCACCAACCTGGTGGGCATGGGCGTGTTGCCGCTCGAGTTCCTGCCGGGCACCGACCGCAAGACCCTGGGCCTGGATGGCAGCGAGATGTATGACGTGGCAGGTGAGCGCAAGCCGCGTGCAGCCTTGACGCTGGTGATAACGCGCAGCAATGGCGAACGGTTCGAGGTGCCGGTGACCTGCCGGCTCGATACCGCCGAAGAGGTGTCGATCTACGAGGCGGGCGGGGTGCTGCAGCGCTTCGCCCAGGACTTCCTCGAGGCGTCGGCCTGAGTAGTCGGCGCCTGTTCTGCAGCCCGTCGCCGGCAAGCCGGTGATGGGCTGCAGAACAGGCGCCAAGGGTTATTGCATATTCAGACAGGACAGCACAGCCATGGCACACGCACCGCAAATCAAGATCCCCGCCACCTACATCCGCGGCGGCACCAGCAAAGGCGTGTTCTTCCGCCTGCAGGACCTCCCTGAGCGAGCGCAAGCTCCAGGGCCGGCCCGTGACGCACTGCTGCTGCGGGTCATCGGCAGCCCTGACCCTTACGCCAAGCAGATCGATGGCATGGGCGGCGCTACCTCAAGCACCAGCAAAACCGTGATCCTGTCGCAAAGCACCCAGCCCGACCATGACGTCGACTACCTGTTCGGCCAGGTCGCCATCGACAAGGCCTTCGTCGACTGGAGCGGCAACTGCGGCAACCTGTCTGCTGCTGTCGGATCGTTCGCAATCAGCAGCGGCTTGGTCGAGCCGTCGCGCATCCCGCGCAATGGCGTGGCCACCGTGCGTATCTGGCAGGCCAATATCGGCAAGACCATCATCGCTCATGTACCGATCACCGAAGGCGAGGTGCAGGAAACGGGCGACTTCGAACTCGACGGCGTGACGTTCCCGGCCGCCGAGGTGCAACTGGAATTCCTTGATCCGGCGGCCGATGAGGGCGAGGGCGGCGGTGCGATGTTCCCTACCGGCAACTTGGTGGATGAACTGGAGGTGCCCGGTATCGGTACCTTCAAAGCCACCTTGATCAACGCCGGTATCCCGACCATTTTCCTCAATGCCGCCGACATCGGTTATGCCGGCACCGAACTGCAGGATGCGATCAACGGTGATGCGCAGGCGTTGGCGCGTTTCGAGGCGATCCGTGCCCATGGCGCCGTGCGCATGGGGCTGATCGAGCATGCCGATCAGGCGGCCGGGCGTCAGCACACGCCGAAGGTGGCTTTCGTTGCACCGCCAAGCACCTACACTGCCTCCAGTGGCAAGGCTGTCGAGGCGGCTGACATTGACCTGCTGGTGCGTGCACTTTCCATGGGCAAGTTGCACCACGCGATGATGGGTACTGCTGCGGTGGCCATCGGTACCGCTGCTGCCATTCCAGGTACGCTGGTCAACCTCGCTGCTGGCGGGGGCGAGCGCAGTGCCGTGCGCTTCGGCCATCCCTCCGGCACCTTGCGGGTCGGGGCTCAGGCCAGCCAGGTGGAGGGCGAGTGGGCGGTGACCAAGGCAATCATGAGTCGTAGTGCCCGTGTATTGATGGAAGGCTGGGTGAGGGTACCTGGCGACAGCTTCTGACGCACTTGGCGCTTGGCTTTGAATCAGCAAGGCCGCTACGCGGTCCAGCGCCGGCAAGCCGGTTCCTGCATCGACCTTGTGGGAGCCGCATTGCCGGCGCCGGGTGGCGTAGCAGCCCCAATCAAAGGAGCTGCAAATGAGCGCCAACGTAGACCTGAACGAGCGCCCTGACTATGACGGGGTGCTGCAAACCCTTGCCGATTACGTTCTTAGCTACCGCGTCGAGTCCTCCGAAGCGCTGGACACCGCACGCAACTGCCTGATGGACACCCTGGGCTGTGGCCTGTTGGCCCTGCGCTTTCCAGAGTGCACCAAGCACCTCGGCCCGCTGGTGGAGGGTACGGTGGTACCTAATGGCGCCCGGGTGCCGGGCACCAGTTACCGGCTCGACCCGGTCAAGGCCGCCTGGGATATCGGCTGCACCGTGCGCTGGCTGGATTACAACGATACCTGGCTTGCCGCCGAGTGGGCCCACCCTTCCGATAACCTCGGGGGGATCCTTGCGGTAGCTGATCACTTGTCGCAAAAACAGGTGGCCAGGGGTGAAAGCCCGCTGTTGATGCGCGAAGTGCTTGAGGCCATGGTCATGGCCCATGAGATTCAGGGTGTGCTGGCCCTGGAGAACGCCTTCAATCGCGTCGGGCTGGACCACGTGCTGCTGGTCAAGGTGGCGTCCACGGCCGTGTGCGCCAAGCTGATGGGTGCCAACCGTGAACAACTGCTCTCGGCCCTGTCTCATGCCTTCGTCGATGGGCAGGCGCTGCGCACCTACCGCCATGCACCCAATGCCGGCTCGCGCAAGTCGTGGGCTGCCGGCGATGCGTCCAGCCGGGGCGTGCGCCTGGCCGATATCGCGCTGCGTGGCGAGATGGGTGTGCCTGGTGTGCTGACTGCGCCGCAGTGGGGTTTTTACGACGTGTCGTTCAGCCACACCAACAAGGACCTGGCGCTCAAGCCTTCTGCCCAGCAGGCGCTCCGCGTACCGCAAGCGTTGGCCAGTTACGTAATGGAAAACGTGTTGTTCAAGGTCAGCTTCCCGGCCGAGTTCCACGCCCAGACCGCCTGTGAAGCGGCAGTCAGCCTGCATCCGCAAGTGCGTAACCGCCTGCACGAAGTCGACCGTATCGTCATCACCACCCAGGAATCGGCCATTCGCATCATCACCAAGGTCGGCCCGCTGGCCAATGCTGCCGATCGCGACCACTGCCTGCAGTACATGGTGGCGGTGCCGCTCATCTTCGGTCATCTGGTGGCCGAGCATTACGAGGATGCTTTCCACGCTGCGCATCCGAGCATCGATCGTCTACGGGAAAAGATGGAAGTGGTCGAGGACCCTCGTTTCAGCCGCGAATACCTGGAGCCGGACAAGCGCTCGATCGCCAATGGCTTGCAGGTGTTCTTCAAGGATGGCAGCAGTACCGAACAGGTAGTGGTGGAGTACCCGGTCGGGCACCGGCGCCGACGCGGGGAGGGCATCCCCTTGCTTGAGGCCAAGTTCAGGGACAACTTGGCGACGCGGTTTTCGCGTCAGCGTTGCCTGGAGATTTTCGCGCTGTGTGGCGATCAACAACGGCTGGAGGGCACGGCGGTCCACCGCTTTGTGGATTTGTTCGTGATCTGAGGCGAGCACGGGCAATAAAAAACCCGGCATGAATGCCGGGTTTTTTGTGGCTTACAGCTGATTAGGCTTGAACAACCGGGATCTTGGCGTTGGCCGCAGCTTCGCGGAACTCTGCGATCTGGTCGAAGCTCAGGTAGCGGTAAACGTCGGCAGCCATGCTGTCGATGTCTTTCGCGTACTGCATGTACTCCTCGACGGTCGGCAGTTTGCCGATGATCGATGCGACAGCAGCCAGCTCGGCCGATGCCAGGTAGACGTTGGTGGCGTCGCCCAGGCGGTTCGGGAAGTTACGGGTCGAAGTGGAGACCACGGTCGAACCGGTCTGCACACGTGCCTGGTTGCCCATGCACAGCGAGCAGCCTGGCATTTCCATGCGCGCACCGGCCTTGCCGTAGATGCCGTAGTAGCCTTCTTCGGTCAGCTGGTGAGCGTCCATCTTGGTCGGCGGAGCCAGCCACAGACGGGTCGGAATACCGCCCTTGACCTTCTCCAGCAGCTTACCGGCAGCGCGGAAGTGGCCAATGTTGGTCATGCACGAACCGATGAACACTTCGTCGATCTTCTCGCCCTGTACCGACGACAGCAGGCGGGCGTCGTCCGGGTCGTTCGGCGCGCAGAGCACAGGCTCCTTGACGTCGGCCAGGTCGATTTCGATGATTTCGGCGTATTCGGCATCGGCGTCAGCCGACAGCAGCTCAGGCTTGGCCAGCCAGGCTTCCATCGCCTGGGCGCGACGCTCCAGGGTGCGGGCATCGCCGTAGCCTTCGCCGATCATCCAGCGCAGCAGGGTGATGTTCGACTGCAGGTACTCGGCGATGGCCTTCTCTGGCAGCTTGATGGTGCAGCCGGCAGCGGAACGCTCGGCCGAGGCGTCGGACAGCTCGAACGCTTGCTCGACGGTCAGTTCGTCCAGGCCTTCGATTTCCAGGATGCGGCCGGAGAAGGCATTTTTCTTGCCTTTCTTCTCGACGGTCAGCAGGCCCTGCTGGATGGCGTAGTAAGGGATGGCGTGTACCAGGTCACGCAGGGTGATGCCTGGTTGCAGTTTGCCCTTGAAGCGCACCAGGATCGACTCTGGCATGTCCAGCGGCATGACGCCGGTGGCGGCGGCGAAAGCCACCAGGCCGGAACCGGCCGGGAACGAAATGCCGATCGGGAAGCGGGTGTGCGAGTCGCCACCGGTACCGACGGTGTCAGGCATCAGCATGCGGTTCAGCCAGCTATGGATGATGCCGTCGCCTGGGCGCAGCGACACGCCGCCACGGGTGCGGATGAAGTCTGGCAGGGTGTGGTGGGTGGTGACGTCGATCGGCTTCGGATAGGCCGCGGTGTGGCAGAACGACTGCATCACCAGGTCAGCGGAGAAGCCCAGGCACGCCAGGTCTTTCAGCTCGTCGCGGGTCATCGGGCCAGTGGTGTCCTGGGAGCCGACGGTGGTCATCTTCGGCTCGCAGTAAGCACCTGGGCGCACGCCCTGGCCTTCCGGCAGGCCGCACGCACGGCCGACCATTTTCTGGGCCAGGGTGAAGCCCTTGCCGGAATCGGCAGGCTGCTCTGGCTTCTTGAACAGGTCGGATGCACCCAGGCCCAACTCGGCACGGGCTTTTTCGGTCAGGCCACGGCCGACGATCAGCGGGATGCGGCCGCCAGCGCGGACTTCATCCAGCAGTACTTCGGTTTTCAGCTCGAAGCTGGTGACCAGCTCGTCGCTGTCGTGACGGCGTACTTCACCTTTGTAGGGGTAAACGTCGATGACGTCGCCCATGGCCAGGTTGGTGCAGTCGAATTCGATCGGCAGGGCGCCGGCGTCTTCCATGGTGTTGTAGAAGATCGGGGCGATCTTGGTGCCGAAGCAGAAGCCACCGGCGCGCTTGTTCGGTACGTACGGGATGTCGTCGCCGAAGAACCACAGCACCGAGTTGGTGGCGGATTTACGCGAAGAGCCGGTACCGACCACGTCACCGACGTAGGCGACCGGGAAACCCTTGGCCTTGACGGCTTCGATCTGCGCCAGCGGGCCGACCGAGCCAGGCTGCTGCGGCTCGATGCCGTCGCGGGCCATTTTCAGCATGGCCAGGGCGTGCAGCGGGATGTCAGGGCGCGACCAGGCGTCCGGGGCAGGGGACAGGTCGTCGGTGTTGGTTTCGCCGGGCACCTTGAACACGGTCAGGGTGTACTTGTCGGCGATGGCCGGACGCGAGGTGAACCACTCGCCGGCAGCCCAGGATTCCAGCACGGCCTTGGCGTGCGCATTGCCCGCCTTGGCTTTTTCGGCCACGTCGTGGAAGGCATCGAACATCAGCAGGGTGTGCTTGAGCTTTTCGGCCGCGACGGCGCCCAGTTCGGCGTCATCCAGCAGCGCGACCAGCGTTTCGATGTTGTAGCCACCTTGCATGGTGCCCAGCAGCTCGGTGGCGTGCTTGCGGTCGATCAGTGGCGAGGTGGCTTCACCCTTGGCCACGGCAGACAGGAAGGCAGCCTTGACGTAGGCAGCCTCGTCGACTCCTGGTGGAACGCGGTGGGTGATCAGGTCTACGAGGAAGGCTTCTTCGCCGGCCGGCGGGTTTTTCAGCAGCTCGACCAGGCCTGCAGTTTGTTCGGCGTTCAGCGGCTGGGGCACGATACCCAGGGCGGCACGCTCTTCGATGTGTTTGCGGTAGGCTTCAAGCACAGTTATTACCCTCATCAGTGGTCCCTAAAGGGAGTCCGGGACGCTCATCCAGCATTCTCTGCACCCATGCGCCATCACGGCTTCTTGGGCCGCATAGCCAGGGTCGCAGAGAATCCTTACAGAAGCTGCTTTCAAAGTTTTACGCCTGCAGAACGGGGGCTGATGAGGGCTGGCACGGGCATGCGGGGGGTGCATGGCCCGGGCCAACGCCGTTCTACCGGATCAACTGTGCTCGTGACGCTTTGAAAACAGCTTCCAACGGACATTGTTGCCTTGAAAAGGCGGGATGATTCTACGGCAAATTGTCGCAGAAGGTAAGGCGGCGAACGTGACTTTAACGAGTGACCCTGGTTAGACAAAGGGCTAACATGGGCCTGTGTTCCACCGCCAAGCCGTTGTTTTTCCATGCCCAACCAGTCCATCAAGACCCCTTGCGTCGGCCTTTGCTCCACGGTGTATGGAGACACGGTGTGCCGTGGCTGCAAGCGTTTCCATCACGAAGTCATCCACTGGAACGCGTACGACGACGACCAGAAGCGTGCCGTTTTGCTGCGCCTGGAGCAGTTGCTGGTACAGGTGATGATGGCCAAGCTGGAGGTGTTCGATGCCAACCTGCTGCGCCAGCAGCTGCAGCAGCGCGCCATACGCTTCGTCGAGCAGCAGTCCGAGTACTGCTGGGCGTATCAGCTGATTGCCCGCGGTGCCCGCCTGATTCGCGACCTGGAAGCGTACGGGATGGCGTTGCTGCCCGAGTTTCGTGACTGGGAGCTGCCGCAGTTGCGCGATGCCATCGATCGGGAATTCTTTTTGCTGTCCGAGGCGCATTACCAGCGCTACATCGCGCCTGGGTTCCTGCGTGCCGAACTGAGGTAAGCCTTCTACCTGCCCCATGCCTTGAAAGGGCGCCATTGTGCGTTTTTGACGAGCGTACGGAGTAGGGATGATGGCTGAGCTGTATTTTGAACCGCTGCTGTGTTTTACCGCGGCATGCCGCTGGCAATTGCTGGATGAACCGTTGCGGGCCGCCCAGTTTGACGATGATGGCATCACCCGGCCGTTCTGGACCGAATTCGATGACTGGAACGGTGACGATGGCTGGCTGATCACCAGCCTGGACTATGGCGAAGAAATCCTGCAATCGTTCCTGATTGACTCGTTATGGGGGCCCGAGGCTCGTCCGCGCGTGTTTTGTGACAGGTTCTGGTTCGGTGTCTACCGGCTTGCAACAGGCTTCGTCTATGAGATCCGCCTGGCGTATGAGGGCAGAAACGCCGACCTCTGGCCGTCACTGGACTGCTGGCTCGACGTCAGTCGCAACGGTTATCTTGGCTTTTACCCGGCCCGCTCGGCTGCCGGGGTGAGCACGGACGAGCCAGCCAACCTGGCGTTGCGAGACCCCTTCGGGACCTCCGTGGTGCTTCCCGTCGACCCGCCTGTAGACCTGGATACGGCACTGTACAAGTTGACCGCCGGGCGGCGAACGCCTCTATGGCACATCCCTGGCCTGGACCCGCAGCGGTTGCAGGAAGGGCAGTTGTTCTTGAACCTGAAGCTTTACAGCGCGGACGGTCGGCAAGTGAGGCGGCGGGTCGAGCGGGTTGCATACCTTAACAACCGTCAAGGCGAGCGTGGCCGGTTCAGCTTGCAGGTGTCGAACCCTTGCGTGCCGCCCCACCCCCGCCCGCTGGGTGCCAAGGATTGACCCCGTGCCGCTGTAGCGCGGCGCCAATCAATCGCCGCTGTATTCGCAGCCGCTGGTGCAGGTTTCATGAATACGCACCTTGGACAGCTCCGGCAGCAGCGGCTTGACCTGCTCCCAGATCCACTTGGCGATGACTTCGCTGGTGGGGTTTTCCAGGCCAGGAATGTCGTTGAGGTAGTTGTGGTCCAGCTGCTCGTAGATCGGCTTGAAGATCGCCTTGATCTCGGAAAAGTCGCGGATCCAGCCGGTGTGCGGGTCCAGCGGGCCGGTCAGGTGCAGGCCGACCTTGAACGAGTGGCCATGCAGGCGGCCGCATTTGTGCCCGGCAGGGACGTTGGGCAGGCGGTGGGCCGATTCGAAAGTAAATTCCTTGAAGATTTCCACGGTCAGAACTCTGTGTGTATCGAAGATGCGCGCAGTCTACCAGCATGGTCGCTACAAGGCTTGCAGGCGTTCGTGCAGGCGCCCGGTGGCAATCAGTTCCAGCAGTTCGTCTCCCAGCCGTTGGCTTTCTGCAATGGCCTGGTACCAGTAGCGTTTGCGGCTGGGGGCATCGCCCATGAAGCGCTTGAAGTCGTTGCGGTCGGGCAACTTGCCGAAGGGCAGTGCGGCCAGATACTGCGGTGACGGCGTCACCAACAGCACATTGCGCAGGCGTGTGGCATCGCCCTTGCGCCATGGCAGGGCTTTGTCGAACCAGCCCGGCACGACCTTGTCGGTGAAATGCGGGTAAAGCACCAGGTCGTCGCCGCGGTAAGGCAGGTCGAGGTGATAGTCGAGCAAGCCGCCGTCGCGATAGGTGCCCGCACCGGCGCCGGGGATGTCGCGCACACCTTCCATGACCATGGGAATCGAGCCGGACGCGAGCAGGGCATGGCGCAGGTTGCCCAGGCCCAGCGGCAGGTAGCGTGAGGGAAAGTCTGTGAGCGGATCCAGCGGCGGGGTGGTGCGCTCATCGTGCAGGATGACCCGTTCGAAATGCCGCGCCAGGCGGGAGCGCCCCAGCAGGTTGCTGGCGACCACCGAGCCCAGCCCCATCCCCAACCGGCCGCGATGGTCATGGGCAAGATGGCCGTGGCTCTTCACCACCAGGATGTTCAGGCGGTAGTGCGGTGATGCCAGGATCTGCCCATCACGCCCTTGCAGCAGGTCGTCGAGCATCTGCTGGCAGCTGCGGCTGATCTGGGCTGCGGTCACACCTTTGGCAAAGTCCTGCTCGGTATACAGCTCGCCGAGGCGGCGGATGCCTGCGACCGGGTCGTCAAGGCAGGCGCTGGCGAAACGCCAGGAGCCGATCGATGCGCCAATCAAGGCGCGCTGGCGAGGGGCCGATGGCAGCCACTCGCCGAACAGCGCCAGGTCCAAGCCTTGAATCCCCAGTGGCTTGGGCCCGCCAGCGGCGCCCGGCACCACGCCGACATCCGCTGCCTGCAGCCCGCGCTCGCGGATGCGCTGCAGGGCACGTTTGCCGGCCTTGAAGGTCAGAGCCGGGTACTTGATATGGATGGCGCTCATAGACTGCCTCGCAATTCACGGGCGGGCATTATAGGAAACGCATGGTCGATGCGCTGCGCTATCATGACGCCAGCTTTTTTCAGGTTGAGTTAAGGACCGGTGGATAATCTTAACCCCGTAGACAAATTGCACACCCTGATGGAGAGAATCTGATGAAAACTCTGACTGCCTTGTTCACTGTCGCTGCGCTTGCTTTCGGTGCCAACGTCGCCCTGGCCAAGGACGTCCAACCTGACGAAGTGGTCAAGCTGGTGAATGCCAAGACCATCAAATCGCTGGATGAGCTCAAGGCCGCTGCGGTTGCCAAGCACCCCGGCGCCACCGTCACCGATTCGGAGCTGGAAAACGAATACGGTCGCTACATCTACAAGGTCGAAATGCGTGACACCCAGAACGTCGAATGGGACGTCGACCTGGACGCCAAGACCGGTGAAGTGCTGAAGGACGAACAGGACCGCTGATGACCCACGTGACCCGCTCGGCGCGCTACCTGGCTCTCTCGCTGCTGGCGGTCTGTTCCTTGGCCGTTGCGCGCGACCTGGACCAGGATGAGGCCCTGCAGCTGCGTCGCAACGGCGTGATCCTTCCGCTCGAGCAACTGCTCGAGACCGCCCTGGGGCGTCACCCCGGGGCGCGGTTGCTGGAGGCGGAGCTGGAGGAAGACGATGATCGCTACGAATATGAAGTCGAGCTGCTGACCACCGAGGGTGTGGTGCGTGAGATCAAGCTCGATGCCAGCACCGGTGCCCTGCTCAAAGACGAGGAAGATGACTGAATGCGCCTGTTGCTTGTCGAGGACAATGTCCCCCTGGCGGATGAGCTGACCGCTGGCCTGCAGCGCCAAGGCTATGCCGTGGACTGGCTGGCCGACGGCCGCGACGCCGTGTACCAAGGCCAGAGCGAGCCTTACGACCTGATCATTCTGGACCTTGGCCTGCCGGGGTTGCCGGGCCTGGACGTGCTTTCGCAGTGGCGTGCCGCAGGTCTGGCCACGCCGGTGCTGATCCTGACCGCACGGGGCTCATGGGCCGAGCGCATCGAGGGCTTGAAGGCGGGGGCGGACGACTACCTGAGCAAGCCCTTCCACCCGGAGGAGCTGCAACTGCGCATTCAGGCGCTGGTGCGCCGGGCGCGGGGGCTTGCCAACCAGCCCCGGCTCGAAGCTGCCGGGCTGCACCTGGACGAAAGCCGCCAGTGCGTGAGCCGCGAAGGCGTTGATATCCAGCTCACCGCCGCTGAATTTCGCCTGTTGCGTTACTTCATGCTGCACCCGCAGCAGATCCTCTCCAAAAGCCATCTGGCCGAGCACCTGTACGACGGCGAGACCGAGCGTGACTCCAACGTGCTCGAAGTGCACGTCAATCATCTGCGCCGCAAGCTGGGCCGCAGCGTCATCGAAACCCGCCGCGGGCAAGGCTACATCTATGCCGGGAGCGCCGGGTGAAATCGATCCAGGCACGCTTGAGCCTGGGCCTGGTGGCCGTATTGGTAGTGGTCGGGGTGGTGCTTGCGCAGCTTACCTTGTGGCTGTTCGAGGCCGGTTTGCAGCGCTACCTGGAAAACGGCCTGCGCAAGGAAAGCGAGAACCTGCTGGTGGCGCTGGTGCGTGGGCCTTCGGGGTTGCAGCTGGATGAGCGGCGCATTTCCGCCGCCTATCAACGGCCGTTTTCCGGTTACTACTTTCGCATCGATTTCGACAAGGGCACCTGGCGCTCGCGCTCGCTGTGGGACCTGGACATGCCCAAACCAGCCGCGCCCGGGCTCTCCGACAGCCACGAACTGGGCCCGGAAGGCCAGCAGTTGCTTGCACTGCGTGCCGACTACCGGCGGCTAGGCCAGGACATCTCGATCAGCGTCGCTCAGGATTATTCGCCTGTGCGCGAAGGGTTCCGGCGCCTGCAGCAGATTGGCCTGGGCATGGGCCTGGTGGCGCTGATCCTGGTGCTGGTGCTGCAGCGCATCACTGTCACCCGCTCGTTGCGCCCGCTGGAGCGCGCGCGTCAGCAGATTGCCCAATTGCAGCAAGGCCAGCGCTCGCAACTCGACGCCCAGGTACCCAGCGAACTGGCCCCGCTGGTGGGCCAGATCAACCATTTGCTCAGCCATACCGAAGACAGCCTGCGCCGTTCGCGCAACGCCTTGGGTAACCTGGGCCATGCCTTGAAGACGCCATTGGCGGTGCTGCTGAGCCTGGCGTCCAGCGAGCGCCTGAATGACTTGCCCGAGGTGCGTGCGCAACTGCGCGAACAGCTAGAGCAGATTCAGCAGCGCCTGGCACGCGAGCTGAACCGGGCGCGCCTGGCTGGGGATGCGCTGCCTGGCGCCCAATTCGACTGCGATACCGAGCTTCCGGGGTTGCTCGCCACGCTGGGCATGATCCATGGCGAAGGCTTGCTGCTCGAACGCGATGTACCACCCGGGTTGCTGCTGCCTTGGGATCGGGAGGACTTCCTTGAACTGCTGGGCAACCTCTTGGATAACGCCTGCAAATGGGCAGACAGCGAAGTGCGCCTGGGCATTGCCCCGACGGGCGAAGGCTACCGGGTGTGGGTCGACGACGACGGCCCGGGCATACCTGAAAGCCAGCGCCTGCAGGTGCTGGAGCGCGGTTCGCGGCTGGATGAGCAAGTGGATGGCCATGGCCTTGGGCTGGGGATCGTGCGGGATATCGTCGATGCCTGGGGTGGGTCTTTGGCCTTGCAGCAGAGCCCTTTGGGCGGTCTGCGTGTGAGTATCGATCTGCCGCGCAAGGTCCGCTGAAACGCTTTGGCCCTGTCGCGGCAGCGGCACTGCAAAAAAACTGCAGTGCAGGCGCATTTTTTTGAATTGGCCCAAGCCCGGAGCTGCGCGGCACAATCGCCTGAAGAAACCCTGCGGTTTCCATCTCTCCACGGACGGAGCCCCCTAGGGCCCAGGCCAGTTCGGCTGGGCTTTCTTTTGATCAGCACCACGAACACGATTACTTGAATGACTGCCTTGCGTTCCGAAAGTCGTCTGCAGCGGTTGTTGCCGCCGCCCCTGAATATCCCTCCAAAACAATGGCTGCGTGCCGGCATCGGCGCGCTGCTCGGTTTGTTCCTCGCCGGCTGGTTGACCGGTATGGCCTATGGGCCCGGCATCGCCTTGCACCTACTGGGGCCACTGGCGGCCTCGGCCGTGCTGGTGTTCGCCGTGCATTCCGGGCCCTTGGCACAGCCTTGGCCGGTGCTGGGCAGCTACGCGCTGGCCGGCGCAGTGGGCCTTTTCATGCGCGAGGCGTTCGGCCCCCACCTGTGGGTCGCGGCGACGGCCTTGGGCCTCTCGCTTGTGCTGATGTGCCTGTTGCGCTGCCTGCACCCGCCGGGGGGCGGTGTTGCGGTGAGCGCAGTGCTGGCCGATTCAGGGCTGACGGCGCTGGGCGACCACCTGCTGGAGCCCGTGCTGCTCAACGCGCTGATTCTGGTGCTGGTGGCCGTGGTGTACAACCGTCTGACCGGGGTGCATTACCCCAAGGGCGCTGCGCCACGCAAGGACCAGCACCACACCCACGACCCGTTGCCCAGCGAGCGGGTCGGGGTCACGGGTGCGGACCTGGATCAGGCATTGGACGAGTTGGGGGCGTTCGTCGACGTCACCCGCGATGAACTGGAACGCATCATCCTGGCCACCGAGCAGCATGCCCTGCAGCGCAGCCTGGGCGGGATCACTGCAGCGTCGGTGATGTCCCGCGACGTGCAGTTCGCCGCACCCGATACCACCCTGGAGCAGGCCTGGAAGATGCTCGCCAGTCATCATCTGAAAACCCTGCCGGTGCTGCAGCAAGGCAAGCTGGTGGGTATCGTGAGCCTCAGCGATCTGCTCGGCCCAGCCATGCAACGTGGCCGGTTCAGCTGGCGGGGGCTTTTCGGGCGCAAGGCCGTGCGTATGGAGCAGGTGATGAGCCGGCAGGTCATCAGTGTCAGCAGCCAGGACCCCTTGGAACGTCTGTTACCCCTGCTGTGCGAACGAGGGCTGCACTGTCTGCCGGTGATCGATGGCGACCAGATGGTCGGTGTGATCACTCAGACCGACCTGATCGCGGGGCTCAAGCGCCAGTTGCTCAGCGCCGCTGGCAGCGTTTCAGATCAGCGGGTCCCAGCGTTGTGACCAATCGCTGGTGCCGGAGGCTACCAGCCGGCGCAGCAGCGCGAAGGCCTGTTGCAGTGCCTCGCTGTCGCACTTGCGTGGGTATACCAGGAAGGTTGGGTAGGTGAACTCCGGGGCTTGCGGCACCCGTTCGAATACCCCGCTGTCCAGATACGCCTGCACCACGCGGGTACGGAAATAGCCGCTGCCGCCTTTGTCGAGAATGAACTGCAGGGCCAGCGGCCCGAGGTTGAAGCTCAGCGCCGGTCGCGCGCAGTCGGGCAGGGCGGCGTCGTGCTGGCGGCGGAATGCCTCGCCCCAGTCGATGTAGATATACGGGTCGGGTTGCGCGACACGGCGTATGCGGATCAGCTTTTCTTCCATCAACTGTTCCACCTGCAGGCCCGGACCGTAGGTGGGCTGATAGACCAGCGCGGCGTCCAGCAGGCCCATCTCCACCTTGCGCAGCAAGGACTCACCGTCGCTGACCTCGCTGCGGATGGCGTGGCTGGGTAGCGCGCAGTGCAAGGCGCTGACCCAGTCGAGCAGCATCGGGTTGCCCAGGCTCACTTCTGCCCCTACGTGCAGCACTTGCTGGCAGCCTTCGGGCAGCGGCAGATCACGGCGCGCCGCTTCCCACGTCTGCACCAGCTGGTTGGCATAGCTGACGAAGGCTTCGCCATCACTGGTCAGGCTGGCGCCGTTGCGGCTGCGCACGAACAGCTGGCAGCCCAGTTGCTGCTCAAGGCGCTGCACCCGGGCGGTGATCGCGGTCTGTGACACGAACAGGCGCTCGGCGGCGGCGACGAGGCTGCCGCACCGTACGACTTCCAGAAAGGTTCGGGCCTGCTCGATATCCATGGGCTGCTCTGTGGCGGGGAGGGTGGCTTATTCTAGAGGCTTTGCACCGTTGTGGGGCGCTTTTGCCGGCGCTGCAAATCTGCATATGCGTTGTGACTTTAGTCCCATGGCAGCCGGGGCGTGGCGGTCCATACTCAAGGCTCGCCCTTCAATAACAACAAGTACCGGGTTGCCATCGACATGACCTACCAGCACGACTACGCCCATTCCATTGCCGACCCTGCTGCCTTCTGGGCCGAACAGGCCAAACAGCTGGCCTGGTATCGCCAGCCCACCCTGACCCTGCAGGAAAACCCCGACGGCACCCATCGCTGGTTCGCCGACGGTCGCCTGAACAGCTGCTACCTGGCCCTCGATCGGCAAATCGAGCTGGGCCGTGGCGAGCAGGCGGCGCTGATCTACGATTCCCCCGTGACCGGCGTGCAGCAGGTGTTCAGCTACAACCAGCTGCGTGACGAAGTAGCGCGCCTGGCCGGGTTGCTGCGCCAGTTAGGGGTTGGCAAAGGCGATGGGGTGATCATCTACATGCCGATGGTGCCGCAGGCGGCCATGGCCATGCTCGCCTGCGCGCGTATCGGTGCAGTGCACTCGGTGGTGTTCGGTGGCTTTGCAGCCAATGAGCTGGCCCTGCGTATCGATGATGCGCGGCCAAGCGTGTTGCTGACGGCGTCCTGCGGGCTGGAGTTCGACCGGGTGATCGAGTACAAGCCGCTGGTCGACCGCGCGCTGCAACTGGCTCACCACCAGCCGCGCCAGGTGCTGGTGCTGCAGCGGCCCCAGGTTCGCGCCCAGTTGCAGCCAGGGCGCGACCTTGACTGGCAGCAAGCGCTGATGAATGCCGAGCCTGTGCCTGCAGTCGAGCTGGCCGCGGCAGACCCGCTGTACATCATCTACACCTCGGGTACCACGGGCAAACCCAAGGGCATCGTGCGTGAGAACGGTGGCAACGCGGTAGCCCTGTGTTATGCCATGCGCCATATCTACGGCATGCAGGCGGGCGATGTGTGGTGGGGCATTTCCGATGTGGGCTGGGTGGTCGGCCATTCGCTGATCGTCTATGGCCCTCTGATGAGCGGCTGCACCACGGTGTTCTATGAAGGCAAGCCGATCCGCACCCCGGATGCTTCGGCCTATTGGCGTGTGGTCGAGCAGTATCGGGTCAATGCCCTGTTCTGTGCGCCCACCGCCATGCGGGCGATCCGCAAGGAGGACCCGGATGGCGAGTTGATCCGCCGACATGACCTGAGCTCGCTGCGCCAATTGTTCCTGGCCGGGGAAAAACTGGATTCAAGTACCCACCATTGGCTGGAGCGGGTGTCCGGCAAGCCGGTGCACGACCATTGGTGGCAGACCGAGACGGGCTGGCCAGTCACCGCGCCGTGCGTGGGGCTTGAGGGCAGCGCGGCGCGGCCGGGTTCGAGCAACCGCGCAGTGCCGGGCTATCACGTTCGTGTGCTGGATGACGCTGGGCACCTGCTGGGCCCCAACCATCAGGGCGCCATCGTCATCGCGCTGCCGCTGCCACCCGGTTGCAGCCAGACCTTGTGGGGCGATCATGAGCGCTACCTGCAGGCTTATCTGCAGACCTACCCGGGTTACTACCACACCGGTGATGGTGGCTACCTGGATGACGACGGGTTCGTCTACATCATGGGGCGAACCGATGATGTGATCAACGTCTCTGGCCATCGCCTCTCCACCGGCGAGATGGAGGACTTGGTGGCGTGCCACCCTGCGGTGGCCGAATGCGCGGTGATCGGTGTGCATGACCAGATCAAGGGCCAGGTGCCCTTGGCGCTGGTGGTGCTCAAGGACGGTGAGGGTATTGGCGAGGCGCAACTGTCGGTGGAGTTGGTGGGCAAGGTGCGTGAGCAGATCGGCGCGTTGGCGTGCTTCAATCAGGTGCGATTGGTGAAGCGGCTGCCCAAGACCCGCTCGGGCAAGATCCTGCGGGCGGTGTTGCGTAAGATTGCCGATGGCCAGGCGTATGTGCCGCCCTCGACACTGGATGATCCGGCGGTGCTCAGAGAGATCGAAGCGGTGCTGGCGGATCTGCCCAGGGCAGGCTGACCGTTGGCCTGGCCAACGGGCGAATGCGCGTGTTCAGCCGGGGAACGTCTGCGGGCCGACCTGATGCAACTGCCCCAGCCGGCTGCGGGTGCGCATCAGGTCGGCAACGTGGCCGCCCAGGCTCTCCTCCAGCGGCCGCTGCCCGATCACCGTCACCTGGCAGTCCTGATCGTACAGTACGTCCACCAGGTTGACGAAGCGCTGTTGCGCTGCCAATGAGCACTCCGAGAGGTCATCCAGCCCGTCGATGACCCAGGTATCGAACTGCTGGGCAAGCTGCAGATAATCGATCACCGCCGTGGGCTGCTCGCACAGGTCGTCAAAGGCGAACATCACCGTCCTGCCGTCACTGACGAGTGCACGAAGGTTGCGTTTGTTCACCTCCAGCGTGAGCGGTTGCGCGGCCGGCACTTTCAGCGCCTGGCGCTGGGTCGCATCGCCAGGCCATACATAGTGGCCTTGGGTAAAACGCTGGTGTTCACGGTTGGCCGGCAGGCTGCGAAAGTCGGTGTCACCGCCGACTTCAAGTACCTCCATACGGCCATTGATCAGGCGGATCACCGGCAGGAATCGCTCGTGGTACAGCGGATTGGGCAGCAGCCCCTCGGGTGCGTAGTTCGAGGTCACCAGCAGGAAGATGCCACGTGCGAACAAGGCATTGAACAGGCGGGTGAGCAGCATGGCATCACCGATGTCATGCACATGGAATTCGTCGAAACACAGTACCTGGCAGTCGCCCAGTAATTCGTCCAGCGTCGCGCCCAAGGCATCGTCGAGCAGCCTGTGACGGTGCATGCCCTGATGCAAGCGGGCAAAGAAATCATGAAAGTGCAGGCGTTTTTTTGCCTCGACCGGCACTGCCTGGAAGAAGCCGTCCAGCAGCCAGCTCTTGCCGCGGCCCACCGAGCCGTACAAGTACAGGCTGCGGGGTTCGCCCCCTGGCAAGCGGGCAAGCTGCGCGGCCATGGCATGGATGACCCGGCGCTGACCGTCGCTGAGCTGATAGCCACGGCTACGCGCCTTGTCTTCGAACCATGCGAGCAGTTCGCTCTGGTTGGAGGTGGCGGTGCGCAGGCGTTGGCCCAGTTGGCGCAGGGGGGAGGGGATCCAGGCAGACAAAAGCTAAGCTCCTTGGGCAAAGGAAGGTCAGCGCGCAGCTTGCCTGAGGTCAGCCTTTTAAACCAATAGAAAAAGTGCGGTGCTTTTATCAGTTGGCCGGATGACTCAAACCTTGCGCTCCAACTGGCGCTCGATCATGTATTTGATGGTCAGCCGGCGCTCCTTGAGCAGGCGCAGGTCGTCGTCCTGAAAGTTGCCGGCCGAGATCGCCTCAGCTGCAAGGACCTGATTGTCGATGTCGATGTATTCGTCGAGCAGACGGTCGAGGGTCTTGTCTTGCTGACGGCGTTGCTGAACGATTTCGCGGGGGTAGTGCAGGTCTTGATACAGGTCGTGGGAAACAGGCATGGCATCCTCCTTGGTCAATGCAAATTGCTTATCTGATTGGAAGGGCGGAATGCGATTGTGTTGAAGCGAGGCGGTATAAATGCGACGGATGGTCACTTTGGTACGTGTGAAAGGCCTGCAAAACACTAACCTGCTGTTTTAAAGCATTTTTTTTGCGAAAGGGGCTTCCCACGTCCAGAGAATGTTGTTAAAGTGCCGCGCATTCCAAGACAACAACCCAGTTGTCACTCAGTTGGAAAAGTCAGAGCAGCTAACGCTGCATCCGATACAGGGGCGTCGCCAAGCGGTAAGGCAGCAGGTTTTGATCCTGCCATGCGTTGGTTCGAATCCAGCCGCCCCTGCCATTTTCTCTTTGCAATACACCTTCTTGATTCAGTGCAGATGACCATCAGCGCTGGGTTTCGTCGTGTCTGGCGTGCGTAGAAGCCGGTCGCCAGGGTACTGGCGATGGCCTCTGCGCTTAAGCCCTACTGCCTGTTCACCCGCAGCAGTTCATCCAGCACGCGGGCCAGCTCCTCAGCCTGCACCGGCTTCTGCATCACCAGGCTGTCCGGCAACTCCAGGCCCTCCAGCTCGGCATACCCGGTCAGGAACACCACCGGCAAGCGCGGATGCCGTTCCCGTGCGGCCAACGCCAACTGGGCACCGTTGAATTCGGGCATGGCAAAGTCGGTCAGCAACAGGTCGATCTCGTCGTCCAGCTGGGCCAATGCCTGTTCGCCGCTGTGTGCCTGGCGTACCTGATAGCCGTATTGGCGCAACACATCGCCGAGCATGTCGCGCACCAGGTGGTCGTCATCCACCAGCAGCACCGTGCGGTCGCGGCCCGTGTCACTGACCGACTGCGATGCAGCCGGGACCACCGGGTCCACCGCCCGTTCATGCTTCACTGCAGGCAGGTAGACGGCAACCTGAGTGCCATGCCCTGGCGCGGTGTCGATGCGCACACCGCCACCCGACTGCTTGGCAAAGCCGAACACCTGTGCAAGCCCCAGGCCCGAGCCCTTGCCGATGTCCTTGGTGGTGAAGAACGGTTCGAACACCTTGGCCACCACCTCTTCGCTCATGCCGCAGCCGGTGTCGCGAATGCTCAGCATCACGTACTCACCCGGTTCCGGGTCTTCCGGCCGCTGCGGGCGGGCCTTGATCCGCGTATTACGGGTGGACAGCGTCAGTTGGCCGCCGTCGGGCATGGCGTCGCGAGCGTTGATCGCCAGGTTGAGGATGATCATTTCGGTCTGGGTCGGGTCGGTCAGCGCTTGCCACAGGCTGTGGTCCAGGTCCAGGCGCACAGAAATGCTCCCGCCCAAGGTGCGGCGCAGTAATTCCTCCAGGCCGCTCAACGTGCGGTTGAGGTTCAGAGGCACCGGTTCCAGACGCTGGCGACGGGAGAAGGCGAGCAACTGTGAGGTCAGCTTGGCGCCGCGTTCACCGGCCTCGCGGATATGGGTCAGGCGCTTGCGGGCTTTTTCCAGGTCACCTTTGTCCAGGTCACGCTCGAGGAAGCTCGAGCCGGTAAGGATGACGGTCAGCAGATTATTGAAGTCGTGGGCAACACCGGCAGTGAGCTGGCCAACCGCCTCCAGCCGTTGCATCTGCTGCAGCGCCGCTTCGATGCGCTCGCGCTCGGCGATCTGTTCGCGCAGGCGCTCGTTGGCGTCCGCCAGGCCTACGGCCGCTTCGCGCTCGCTGGTGATGTCGCGGGCCACCACATAGAGCAGGGTGTCCTCCGGCACCACCACCCATGACAGCCAGCGCAACTGACCGCCCGCATGCTGGATGCGGCCGACGAAGCGGGCGCTGGTGCGGCCATGGGAGAGGGCGGCCAGTTCGGTCAGCAGCGCTTCCTGGTCCGGTTCAGGCAGCAGATGCAATAACGAGGTCTGGCTCAGGCGCTCGCGGGAGAAGCCCAGGCTGGCCTCCCAGGCAGGGTTCAGGGCGACCGGCGTGAGGTCTTTGTTGAGCACTGCGAGCAGGTCCTGGGACAGTTCCCAGGCCCGGTCGCGCTCGCGGGTGCGCCGCTCCACACGTTCGCCGAGCATTTCGTTGAGTTGCTTGAGCGCCTGGGTGGCCAGGCGCTGTGCGTGGATGTCCTGCAGCACGCCCGAAAAGCGCGTGCAGCGGCCATCGACGAACTGGCTCTGGCCACTGCTGAGCAGCCAGCGCGGTTCCAGGCCGTTGGGTTGGGCAATGCGGAATTCAGCCCGGTAAAGCCCGTCGCTGTCCGGGCGCATGGCGTATTCCACCGCTTCACGTACGCGGGGCACGTCTTCGGGGTAGATGCCTGCATAGAAAACATCGAGGTTCATCTCGGTGTCCACCGGCAGACCGAACAGCGTCTTGCAGCGGGCATCCCACACCAAAAGCCCTTCCTGCGGACGGAAATCCCAGGTGCCCATGCCGGCGGCATCGATGGCGATCCGTGCACGTGCCTCCACATCCGCCAAGGCTTCCTCGGCACGGCGCCGCCGTTGGCGCTCCTGCACTTCGGTAAGCGCCCTGCGCACTGCCTTGGGCAGCATCGGCAGGTTCTTTTTCAGGACATAATCGGTGGCACCCAGGCGGATCATCTCCACCGCGTGCTCTTCACCGTAAATGCCCGAAAGGAAGATGAACGGTGTGTCCGGCGCCAGTCGCTGAGCGATGGCCAGGACGTCGGTGCCGGACGAGCCCGGCAGCACGCAGTCACACAGGATCAGGTCATAGCTGGCTTCGCCCAGGGCGTGCTCGGCGGCGACATGGTCGAACACCAGCTGCGATTGCAGCTGCAAGCCGCTGCGCTCGAGGCTCAGCAGGGTAAGCTCGGCATCCAGCGAGCTGTCTTCAACCATCAGTAATTTGAGCGGCGTTGGCAGCATCTTTGCGGTTGGCCTCAGTTGCTGCCACGCCGGTTAAGGCGCAGTGAGCCGGGTGGTGGTTCATTGAGTACGGCCCAGAACACCCCAAGGTCGGAAATCGCCGCAACGAACTCCTTGAACTCCACAGGTTTGACCACGTAGGCGTTCACCCCCAGCTCATAGGCACGCAGCAGGTCCGGCTCCTCCCGCGAGGACGTCAGCATCACCGTCGGGATGCTGCGCAGTTCGGGGGTGGCGCGTACTTCCCTGAGCACTTCCAGGCCATCGACCTTGGGCAGTTTCAGGTCCAGCAGCAACACCGCAGGGTTGCCGTCGGCGCGCTCGGCATAGGTGTTGCGGCGCAGCAGGTAGTCAAGGGCATCTGCGCCGTCGCGCAGCACGATGACCTCGTTGGC
Source organism: Pseudomonas putida (assembly GCF_026625125.1). Taxonomy (NCBI): domain Bacteria; kingdom Pseudomonadati; phylum Pseudomonadota; class Gammaproteobacteria; order Pseudomonadales; family Pseudomonadaceae; genus Pseudomonas; species Pseudomonas putida. The sequence continues at coordinate 2,080,857 of NZ_CP113097.1, forward strand.
CAACTGGCTACGCTCCAGGGCCAGGAGCGTGAGTTCCAGGTCCCTGGGGTTGTCTTCTACCAGCAGGATAGGCTTGAGCATGATTGTACGGGTGCCTCAGTTTGTTTCTGGATGACGGGGAAGGGTGAAATGGAAGCTGGCGCCCTGGTCGACCTGACCTTGGGCCCAGACTCGGCCATCGTGACGCTCGATGATCCGGCGCACGCTGGCCAGGCCGATCCCGGTGCCCTCGAAGTCCTCCATGCGGTGTAGCCGCTGGAACACACCGAAGAGTTTGTTCGCATAGGCCATATCGAAGCCCACGCCATTATCGCGAATATAGACTTCGATTTCCTCTTCGTGCAGGTGGGCGCCGATGTCGATGCGTGCAGGCTCGCGGCCACGGGTGTATTTGATGGCGTTGGCGATCAGGTTGTGCAGCGCCAGGTTGATGAAGGCCGGGTCACCGATCACCTTGGGCAGCGGCGCCACGTTCCAGATGATCTCACGCCCTTCGTAATCGGGCGCCAGTTCCTGGCGAATGGCTTCGACCAAGGCATTGAGGTCGACATCGGACAGGCGCAGCGCCGAGCGGCCCATCTGCGAGAAATTCAGCAGGTTGTCCACCAGGCTGCCGGCGAACTGCGCGGCCTCCTCGATGTGTTTGAGAAAGCGCCGGCCGCGCTCACTGAGGCCCTGGCCTTCGATTTCGCCGAGCAGTTCGGTGTAGCCGGCGATATGGCGCAACGGTGCGCGCAGGTCGTGGGACACGCTGTAGCTGAAGGCTTCGAGCTCTTTGTTCGAGCGGCGTAGTTCATTTGCCAGCTGCGCCAGTTCTTCTGCCTTGCGCAAGACGATGCCGAGCACTGCAGTGCGCAGTTCGACCACGCCTTCGATCGTCAGCGGGTCCCACGGCTCGCAGTAGCCGCTTAACTGTTCCTGCCAGTGTTCGAAGCTGTGCCGCGGGTTCAGCGCCCCCTGCGGGCCAATCTGTTTATCGGGCCGCCCGGCCCAGTTGACCGTGCGTACCTGCTCGGGGCGGAACCACAGCAGGTAGTGCGAATGAATCTGGGAAATGGCCACCGCCAACACGCCACCGGCATGCTCGGCCAGCTCGGGCAGTTCGTCGATGTCGCGGCGCACGTTGTCACTCTGGAACACCGTCTCGTCATCGCGCTGGGCCAACCAGTGCACCAGCGCAGTGACCTGCGCCGCCGGTGGCGTCTGGCCAATTAGGTCGCAGCGCTCGGCGGAAATGACCGCCGCGCCGCTCGCCCCGGCGAACGCCAGCAGCACCTCGGGCAGCGCGCGCAGGCCCTCGCTGACGCTGTCATGGTCGGCCATCGAGGAGATCATCCGGACGATGTGCTGGCGCAGGTCGAGCAGCTTTCGGGTATTGGCGTGGGACTCACGCGATTCGATCTGCAGCGACAGCACGCTGGCCAACAGCTCGCAGGCCGTGCGGGTGCGCAGATCGACCGGGCGAGGTTGCTGGTGATGGCACGACACCAGCCCCCACAGTTGCCCATCGACCACGATCGACAGTGACATCGACGCCAGGGTGCCCATGTTGCGCATGTATTGCAGGTGCACCGGCGATACGCTGCGCAACGCGGCAAAACTCATGTCCAGCGATTGGCCTGTGCGCGGGTTGGCCGCCGGTACCAAAGGCACGGCCTGGTAATTGGCATCTTCGATCACGCGGATGCGGTTGACCCGATAAAGCTCCCGTGCCTGGCGGGGGATGTCCGAGGCCGGGAAGCATAGGCCCAGGTAGCGGGGATAGCCGGCATCGGCCACTTCAGCCAGCACCTGGCCATTACCTTCCGAATCGAAGCTGTAGGCTTTGACTCGGCCAAAACCTGTGATCTGCTTTATTTGCAGCACGGTCTGCTGCAGCAACTCTTCCAGGCTGGCGGCGTTGTTCAGGCTGCTGACAAAACTACGTACCAGTGGGTAATAGTCGCCTTCAAGGGCCTGGCCCGCGGGCTGGCGAGCGGGTTCGAACTCGGCGATCAGCACCTGGTCATGGCGATGCGTGAGCAGGCGCAGGCGGTCGCTGAAGGGCGCGCCCTGGCGCAGGTACACATCGCCGATGTAGAACGGGAAAACGTCATCCCCGGGCAAGCGCTCAAGATGGGCGCGCAGGTCGAAACTGTCGCTGACCACGTCGGCGAAGGTGCACCCCAGCAGTTCTTGGGCGGGCACGCCTAGCCAGCGGGCGACATTGTCGCTGGCCTGGAGGATACGCAGGTCCTGTTCGTCCAGCACCAGCAGAAAACCGTGGGGTTGGATGCTGCCGGGAACCTGAATGGGCTCCTGGGCACAGCGTTCCACGGCTTCGGCGAGTGCGATGTCTGTGGTCGTCAATGGATACGCTCCTGTCATGTTCGTCCATGCATGGCGCGCATGCGTCTGATGCGGGCTCGGTGGCTGCTGCGCACCGTAACAGAATGCGCAAAGGTTTGCCGGCCTATGGCCATTGGAGGCGCTGGACGGGCATGGGTTCGATGCCGCTCGGAAATTTCTTGGCCGTGACAGGGCAGCCATCTAACCCTTTGTTGTTACTACCAAAGAATGGCGGGCAGCGGCCACGGGCCAGCCACCGGCTGCTACGCTCAGACTCAGGACCTTGAAACAAGGGGCGTGTCAGTGACGGGACGCTGTGTGGTGACGCTGTGGGGCCTGCTGTTGGCTGGCAGTGCCGTAGCAGCGGACTTCCTCGTGGAGGTGCGCGTGCAGGTGCAGCGAGGCTGCATGCTGGTCAACCAGCAGCGCGAGGCGGGGGCGCAGGACCTCGGTCGGCTCGACCTGGGCACTGCCGCACGCCTGGATGGGCCGGGTACGCCCTTGAGCGCAGAGCTGCTCAACCAGCGGCCACCGCGCCTGGAATGCAATCCCGATACGCCCTACCAGGTGCGTGTCGACGGTGGCCAGCACGGTGGTGCCGGTGAACTGCGCTTCTTGGCCAGCAGCGACGCCAGGGCGCGGCCGATCCCCTACCGCCTGTACCGCGACGCGGCCTGGCGCGAGCCTGTGATCGTGGGCCAGCCCCACGCCGCGCGCGTGCCGGACAGCGGGACGGTCGAACTGCCGCTGTACGCACGTATCGACAAGCTGGCCTGGGTGCCGCACGCCGGTGTGTATGCCGACCTGCTCAAAGTCACGGTCACCTGGTAGCGAGCCAACATGCACAAGGACGTCATGCCATGAACCGTACATCCATCCTGCTGCTCAGCCTGGGCCCGCTGCTATTGCCCAGCGGCGCAGCACATGGCACGACCACCGGCTTCATCCAGGCCCGTCTGGTGATCAGCGCCGCGTGCCAGATCAGCAGTGGCGACCAGCCCCCGGCCACGCTCGGCAACCCTGGGCTGATGGACTTCGGCGAGCGTGGCCCGAACTGGGACCAGCCGCTGCGCAGCCGGGTCGACGAAGCGAACGGCGAGGGCAGCCTGCAAATCAGCTGCACGCCCCAGGTCAGGGCCTTCAACGTGCGCATCAACGGCGGCCTCAACGGTAGCGATGGCGTCCGGCGCCTCAGCAATGGCCGTGAAATGATCCCCTATCAACTGGCGCTCGACCCGGGCGGTAATAGCCGTTATGGCATCGGCCAGGCGCGTGCCTTCACCATCAGCAGCACCGAACAGATTCCCATCCCCATCTTCGGCGTAGTGGTGGCGCAACCGCGTGCGCTGCCGGCCGGGTTGTACCGCGACACGCTCAGAGTGACTTTGGACTGGTAATTCCCGCAAGGAGACCCCGATGCGAACGAACCTCACCCACTGCATGCTCGCCGGCCTTGGCCTGGCGATGGCATGCCACGCCCAGGCCGCCACGGTGACCGGGACCATCAACTCCACCCTGACCTTGACTTCGGCGTGCCAGGTCAATGGCACCACAGGCACCTCGGGGTTGAATTTCGGTACCCTCAGCTTCGGCACTCAGGAGGCGTTGTTCACCACCGCCAACGGCGAGGTGCTCGGTGGCGGCGGCGGTGCGATGAGCATCCTCTGCTCCGCAGGTACGGTGCCAGCCATCCGCGTGCGTGCGGGGGCCAACGACGGTGCCTCGACTGGCGGTACCCGGGCGCTGGCAGACGGCAACGGCAACTTCGTGCCCTACGACTTCTATACCGACACTGGGCGTACCCAACTGCTGGCCATCGACGGCACCATCACGCTGCCGACCAGCACCGGGGTTGCTCAGACCGTCAACCTCTATGGTCAGGCGCGCGGCAAGGCCGGCCTGCCAGCGGGGGTATACACCGATACGGTGGCAGTCGAGCTGTCGTTCTGAGCCGCAGCCATGCGCTATTGGCTGGGTGGCTCCCTTGCAGGCCTGGGCATCCTGTTGGCGACGCCACTGGATGCGGCGACCAGCAGCAGCTTCCAGGTCACCGCGACGATCACCGCGGGCTGCCTGGTGGTGGGCGGCGTCAGCCAGTATGGCGTGCTCGATTACGGCACCCAGTCGGCCTTGGCGACCGGGACCCTCAGCACGTCCCTGGGCGGGACCACGGTGACTTTCCAGTGCACGCCCGGCGTTAGCCTGAGCATGAGCCTGAACGGTGGGCAGAACGCGGTGAGCGGCACGCGCTACCTCAAGCGCGGCGGCGGCACGCAGCTACTGGCCTACCAACTGTACCAGGACGCGGCCTACAGCCAGAGCATCGCCGTGGGCCAGAGCGTGGCACTGAACAACAGCGACCCGACGGCGATCAAGCTGTCGGTGTATGGCCGCACGCAGCTCACCGGCCTTGTGCCGGCCGGCACTTACACCGACGTCGTGCAAGTGGCGGTGACCTGGTGAAACGACCGGGCCCCTGACAATCAATCAAGGAGAGCGGTATGCAGGCAGGCGCGAAGTGGGCGCGGGTTTTGATCGGGGCATTGCTGCTGGCGAGCTTGCCGGCGGGGGCTGCCACCTCAGTGCTGATCTGGCCGATCGACCCGGTGCTGGAGGCTGACCAGAAGGCCGGTGCGCTGTGGCTGGAGAACCGCGGCAGCGCCCCGGCGAGCCTCCAGGTACGCGTATTTGCCTGGCGACAGGGCGATAACCAGGAGCAGTTCCAGGCCCAGCGGGAAATCATCGGCAGCCCGCCGGTAGCGACCATCGCCCCCGGCCAGAAACAACTGATCCGCCTCACCCGCACCGGCAGTTCACCGGCCGGCCAGGAACAGGCCTACCGCATCATCATCGACGAAATTCCCTCGCCACTGCCCACGGACAACGCCAACCAGGGCGCCACTGCGGCCATCCGCCTGCAGATGCGCTATTCGGTGCCGTTGTTCGTCTATGGCGAAGGTTTGTGGGGCAAGCCGGATCCGCAAGGCAAGCGCAGCGCCAGCAGCGTGGGCAAGCCGCAACTGAGCTGGCGGCCGGTGACGGTGCAGGGCAAACCCTATGTGGAACTGCGCAACACCGGCCCGGTGCATGCCCGGCTGACCGATGTGGTGGTACAGCAGGGCGGCCAGGCAAGGCCACTGGCCGAGGGCCTGCTGGGGTATGTACTGCCCGGGGCCAGCATGCGCTGGCCGGCACCGGTTGCACCGAACGCCAGCGGCGTACTCAAGGGCAGGGTGAATGGCCAGGAGGTGGCCGAGGCGATCCGCCAAGGGCAATGAAGCCACTATTGAATGAATGTCAGGGGCCAGGGAGGACCCGGCAATGGTTGGAATGCGTGTGTGAAATGGCTGGCGCGGGCGACACGCCGCTGGTACCTGGGGCTGGCGCTCATCGGCCCCGGCCTGGCGGTGGCCGACGAGCTGCCGCCGCCGCCCACCGAGGCCGCCGCCATTGCCGACGCCACACTGTATCTGGACCTGCTGGTGAACCAGGTGCCCAGGGCTGAGCTGGTGCCGGTGCAGCAGCGCGCCGGAGGGCTGTTCCTCGACAGCCAGGTGTTGCGCGCTGCCGGCATCGCCCTGCCGGGCAACCCGCAAGGCGAGGTGGCCCTGGATGCCATCGCGGGCCTGCACAGCGACTACGACAGCCAGAACCAGCGCCTGCTGCTGCAAGTGCCACCGGCCTGGCTCCCGGACCAGCAGGTCGGCGACCGTAACCTGTATCCGGCCAGCGATGCACGCAGCAGTTTCGGCGCGCTGTTCAACTATGACCTGTACCTGAACGACACCGACGAGGGGGGTACTTACCTGGCAGCCTGGAATGAGCTGCGCCTGTTCGACAGTTGGGGCACATTTGCCACCACCGGCCAGTGGCGGCAGTCGTTCAACGGTGCTGCGGCCGACGACAGCCGTCAGGGCTTTTTGCGCTACGACACCACCTGGCGCTTCACCGACGAGCAGCGCCTGCTGACTTACGAAGCGGGCGACTTCGTCACCGGTGCGTTGCCCTGGACCAGTTCGGTGCGGGTGGGCGGCCTGCAACTGTCGCGTGACTTTGCCGCCCGCCCGGACCTGGTCACGTATCCGTTGCCTGCCTTCGCGGGGGAGGCGGCAGTGCCAACCTCGCTGGACTTGTTCATCAACGGCTACAAGTCCAGCACCACGGAGTTGCAGCCTGGCCCTTACACCCTGACCAACGTGCCGTTCATCAACGGTGCCGGCGAGGCGGTGGTGGTCACCACCGATGCCCTGGGGCGCCAGGTGTCCACCACGTTGCCGTTCTACGTCACCAGCAGCCTGCTGCAAAAAGGCCTGTCGGATTTCTCCATGGCCGCCGGCAGCCTGCGCCGTGACTATGCCGTGCGCGACTTCAGCTACGGGCCTGGCGTCGCCTCGGCCAGCCTGCGCCATGGCGTCAGCGATGCCTTCACCCTCGAAAGCCATGTCGAAACCGCAGAATCGTTGCTGCTTGGCGGTTTGGGCGCGAATGTGCGACTGGGCACTTTCGGCGTACTGAACGCTGCCGTAGCCCAGAGCCAGTACGACGGTGAAAAGGGCCACCAGGTCGCCCTCGGCTATCAGTACAACAGCCAGCCCTTCGGTTTCAGCTATCAGCGTTTGCAGCGCCATGATGCGTACGCCGACCTGAGCCGGGTCGACAGCCCGGACCTGCAATTGAGCCAGCGCAGCGAACAGGTCACCCTCAGCCTCAACCTGGAACGCTTCGGCAGCCTTGGCGCGGGCTACTTCGATGTGCGCGCCGGTGACGGCTCACGCACCCGCCTGATCAACCTCAGTTGGAGCAAGCCGCTGTGGGGCAACAGCAGTGTCTACCTGTCGGCCAACCGCGAGGTCGGCGACAGCCAGTGGGCGGTGCAGGCGCAATGGGTGATCCCGATCGACTTCAGCGGCACCCTGGCGGTGAGCATGGAGCGCAGCAAGGAAGGCGAGGACCTGCAGCGGGTCAACTTCAGCCGCGCGGTGCCGGTGGGCGGCGGTGTCGGCTACAACCTTGGCTACGCCACCGGAGGTGATCGTGATGCCTACCGCCAGGCGGACGCCACCTGGCGCCTGCAGTCGGTGCAATTGCAGGCCGGCGCGTATGGCAGCAGCGGTGAGATGACCCGCTGGGCCGACGCCAGCGGCTCGCTGGTGTGGATGGACGCCGGGGTGTTTGCCGCCAATCGTATCGACGATGCCTTTGTGGTGGTCAGCACCGGCGGCTATGCCGATGTGCCCGTGCGTTACGAAAATCAGGAGATCGGCCGCACCGACCGCAACGGCCACCTGCTGGTGCCGTACAGCAGCGGCTACTACCGCGGCAAGTACGAGATCGATCCCATGGATCTGCCGCCCGATGTGCTCGCGTCACAGGTGGAGCAGCGGGTCGCGGTGCGCCGTGGCAGCGGCTACTTGCTGGAATTCCCGCTCAAGCGCGTGCTGGCGGCGAGCATCGAGCTGGTCGATGGCAACCAGCAGCCGCTCAAGCTGGGCAGTACGGTCAGCCACCGTGAAAGTGGCAGCCAGGCGGTGGTGGGTTGGGACGGGCTGGTCTATCTGGAAAACCTCTCGGCGCATAACCAGCTGCAGGTCAGGTTGGAGGGAGGAGGGCAGTGTCAGGTCGAATTCGACTTGCCGCAGGCAGAAGGCTCGATCCCGTTGATCGGCCCTCTGGTGTGCCGATGAGCAAGGGGTTGCGCGGCCTGCTGATCGGCATGCTGGCGCTGCCGGCGGGGTCGGCCTGGGCGTTATGTTCGTCCGTGGCCACTGCACCAGCGGCGTTCGGCACCGTCAACTCGACCCTGGTGCGCACCGCCATCCAGAGTGCCTCCACCACCAATGCGGGTTTGCAGTGCACCGGGTCGTTGTTGTCCCTGCTAGTGAGCAGTGACCACTTCTACCTCACCATCACCTCCGCTACCAGCGGGCTGGTGGGGCCGACCGGGGATGTCATCCCCTATACGATCTATGCCAATAATACGACCAGCTACCCCATCACTCGCGGCGCCCAGTTCGATTTCGCGCGCAACGGCCTGATCGACGCCCTGGGCCTGCTCAATGGCAACTCCCCGAAGTCTGTGCCGGTGTACCTGAAGACTTCGGTTGGCGCCAACGTGGCGGCTGGCGTCTATACCGAGACGCTGAACCTTGCCTGGGTCTGGAACTACTGCTCAGGCATTGGCCTGGGCAATCTGTGCCTGGGGCGCGACACGGGTTCGGGTAACCAGACCCTCACGGTGAGCCTGACGGTGAGTAATGACTGCCAGATATCGACGCCCACCATCAGCTTTGGCAGTGCGCCGGTAGTGGCGGGGTTCGGCACGGTGAACCAGAGCGTGAACCTGTCCTGTACCAAGGGCAGCAGCTACACGGTCGGGCTGGATGACGGACAGAATGCAGCAGGCGGGCGTCGGAGGATGAAGTCTGCTGCCAACAACTACCTGGCCTACGACATCTTCAAAAGCGCGGGCGCCGTACGGTGGGGAGCCGTGGGCAGCGCGCGGCGCTCGAGCAGCGATGCCAATGTCAACCCCGGGGCGGGGACTGGCACGGGTAGCCAGGTGTTCAACTACAACGCCAAGGTCTACACCGACCAGGCGACACCGCCGGCGGCGACCTATACCGACAATGTGATACTCGATGTGCAGTTTTGACTGTGCAGGCCTTTCCGCGGGCTTGCCCCGAGAAAAGGCCTGCACTGATCAGCGCAAGTCGTCAGCCATCTTCAGCAAGGTTTCCAGCACCGCCCCTGCCAATGCCTTGGACCGCGCTCCCGACCAGCCGGTCTTCGGGTTGGGGGCATCGTCATGGTCTTTGAACGGCATCTCCAGGGTCAGCGACAGGCAGTCGTACGCCATGCCCACCGCATTGCACGCCAGTGTCGTATTGGCCTTCCCCGGCTCATCGCGGGTATAGCCATGCACGGTCTGGAAGTCAGGCGTGATGCTGCACAAGGTGCTACGGAACTGCTCCTCCAGCCTGGCCAGGCGCGTCGTATAGCCGGGGTTGCCCTCGCAGGCTGCCGTGAACACATGCGGGATTTCTTCATCCCCATGCACATCGATGAACGCATCCACCCCGTACTGCTTCATCTGCGCCTGGGCAAAGAACACCTCCGGGCTCGCTTCGACGCTGGCGTCCTGCCAGGCCCGGTTGAGGTCCTGGCCCTTGAAGTTGGTGCGCAGGTGGCCGAGAAAGGCGCCATCGGGGTTCATGTTGGGAATCAGGTACAGGTCAGCCTTGGCCAGCAATTGCTGGACGATGGCGTCATTGCTTTGCAGCCGGTCGATCACCCCCTCCATGAACCACTCGGCCATGTGCTCGCCCGGGTGCTGCTGGGCGATCAGCCAGAGCTTGCGCTTGCCTGCGGCCCCGTCGCCTGCGCGCAACAGTGGTATGTCGCGGCCTTGCACGCTACGGCCATGGGCCAGTAACTCGACACCGGGAATCTGCTGGGCACGTTCGATCAACTGGTTGTGGCGGGCACGCGGGTAGGGCTCGAAGTAGGCGAACCAGATCTGCTCTTGCGCGGCTTCCACTTCAAAGGCCAGCGCCTTGCCATCGAACTGGCTGGGCACACGGAACCAGGTTTGCTGGTCGTAGGAAGCCACGGCGTTGTAGCCGTCCCAGGCGTTCTTGTAGGAAGACTCGCTGGCGTTGTCCAAGCTGAAGCGATGAACCTGGCCGGGCGTGAGGCCGCTGACCTTAAAGTGGAACCACTGGAAGTGGCCGCTGTGGGTGTCCGGGCGAATGGCCAGGTGGACCCGGGCAGGGTTGCTGGCATCCAGTACCTGGATGTTGCCGGAATCGAAAGCGCAGTCGATTTGCAGAGGGGACAGCGTCACGGTCATTGGCGTGGCTCCTTGGGCTTTGTTGTGGGGGTACTGTACACCCCTCGTGAGGGAGGCTGTGTACAAAAACAGCACCCACGATGATTTCCTGTTGTTGAAAAGTTAATGGCTGGCTTGAGTACGCAAGTACTTGAACGCGGTCTGACGGGGGCTAATGGCGTAACGGCACGATGTCGGGCTCAAAAGTCCTACACGTTTTTGGGATATTTCATTGAGCAACTCCGCTTGTGTATCTTGCCGGTGTGGTTTCGTATATGGCCTGAAAAAGTGATGCAACGCTTCGGCGTACTGCTCAGCGCCCTGTGGTCAGAAACCGGAGTTTGTGGCGTGCCTGCTAAAACTACTGCCCTATCGATTTTGCTGGTTCTTATTAGTCTGCTGGGTGTATTCCCGCTCGATGTGATTTTGCCTTCTGTTGCGCACATGGCTGAGTATTTTGCAGTCGATACAAAACGCATTGCCTATTCGGTGAGTTTATTTGCACTGGGTGTGGCGTTATCCCAAGCGGTGATCGGCCCGCTTTCCGATTGCGTGGGAAGAAAGCGCTTGCTGATCGCGGGGCTCCTGCTGGGCATCGGGGGGGCAATCGGGTGCCTGCGCGCCGTACACTATGAGACCTTCATGGTGTTCCGCCTGTTGCAGGCCATGGGCTGTGGCTGTTTCGTACTAAGCCAAGCGCTGGTGCAGGACAGTTACAGTGGCCAACAGCGCGATGCGATGCGAATCCTTCTGACCAGTGCAAGCGGTGTCTTTATTGCGTTGTCGCCGTTGGCAGGCAGTGTGCTTCAGCACTATGGCGGGTGGAAGGCAAGTTTTCAGGTGTTTGTCATGCTGGCAACAGGGGTGCTGTTACTTTGTTTTATCTTGTTGGAGGACACTGGAGCCTCTCGTTATCGAGGCGGTTTATTGCAGGGCTATTGCCAGGTGCTGAAAGACAGAACGTTCCTTGTGTATTCGCTGTTTTCCTGTTTGGCATTTGCCTGTCATTTTTCATTTGTCGTCGTATCTCCCTTGTTATTGATGGGGCGGCTAGGGTTGACGGAGTTCGCCTTCTCCGTGGTGTTTCTGCTCTATGGGTTGGCCTACATGGTCGGCGGTGTCATTGCCAATAAGCTGAATCGAAGGCTGAGTACACAGGCGCAGATTGGTTGTGGGTTTGCCCTGATAGGCGCTGCGGGCGTTGCTCTGCACTTTGCTTTGTCAGGCGATGAACGGGTGCTGATCAAACTAGTGTTGCCCTTAACGATCTGCACCATCGGCACGACCATCGTTCGCCCGGCTGCAACCACCTATGCGCTCAGTCGGCACCCCGATCGCGCAGGGACTGCTGCCTCGGTCAGCAACACATTGCTTTTTGCGTGTGGCGGGGGCGTGAGCCTGCTGGTGGCGTCCTCAGGCGAGGTGAGTTTGGCAACGAATCTGGCGGCGAGCTTTATAGCCTCTTGCCTGTCAGGCTGGCTGCTTCTCGCTTACGTGGCCGGGCGATTCAGGCACGAGCCTTGATCTGCAGGTGGGCTGGCTTTGCCTCTGCCGTCCCTGACGGCTTATGCCCAGTAACCAAACAGCACCAGCGCCGCCACGCTCAGCCCTACTGCAATCGAGCAGCCACCCAACGAAATCGCCGCTCGGCCTTGCCGATACCAGCCATCGTGGCCCAGCTCCCGTGCTGGGGCGAGCAGGCTGCGCCAGCGCAGTTCGGTGTCGTGGAAGGCTTGCAGGTGCGTTGGATCGGCGTCCAGCCAGCGTCGAAAATCAATGCGCTCGCAGGTAGTGACCTCGGGGCTCTGCAGCCGCACGTACCATTGGCCGGCAACGCTCGCCACGGCATCACCGTGGGGCCGTGCCGTTTGCAGGGCCTGGTTCATGTGCCGTTCGATGCTCAGCAAGGGCAAATCGAGGCGCGTGGCGATGCTGGCGTAGTCCAGATGGTCCAGGCGGTTGAGCAGGAACACTTGCTGAACCCGGCGTGGCAAGCGCTTGAGCCCATGCAGCAGGGCAGCTTCGGCGTCGTGGCCAGCGGTGGGTGTTGGATGCTCAACAGGCAGCAGCAGGCGGCTCATGGTCAGCTCCTTGCTCAAGAGGGCAGGGGTGGGGGCATCTTCCGTGATGCGGAAACAGAGTAGGCGAAACGAGATTGATTCTCAAGTGCTGATTCCGCAAAGTTTTGTAATGAGCTTTCACGCCCTGAAACATTTTTGCTATCATCGCCGCCATCAACGATCTTCATTAGCCTGAAGAGCCAAAAAAAAGACCCGGCAAAAAGCCGGGTCAAAAACCGTGATTAGCCTGATGAGGAGATAATCTGAGAGCGACCTAAGCTCCAGGTTATCCAGCAGATCTCGCGATCAGCTGAGTGCAATAATAATCGTTATCATTTGCCAGTCAAATGTTTTTTCGCCTATCCGGTGAAAAAAACGGCTGAAGCACTTCCCTGTCCCGGCAATCGGGGCCTTTGCCGTTACCTGGCCATCACGTCTCTCCCTATTCCAGTTCCAGCCTATCGACCGCTCTGTACGGCTCGCTTGTGCTCCAACAGTGCCCTGGCCATGTCCATCATATGCATCAGTGCGAAGGTCAATTCGCGGTGGCTGCCTTCCTGATGGGTGGCGGTTTCGTGGGCGGTGGCGGCAGCGCAGCGCAGCAGGGCGATGGCGTGCTCCTGGGCCTGGTCTGCGGTGACGCCTTCGTGGAGTGTCCAGATCTTGTTGTCGATGCTGGGGCGCGGTGGGTTGGGGTTGAGGTAGTAGTCGAGGGCGCGGCGTGCGGCTTCGCTGTCGAGTTCTGTTTCGTCGTTTTTCGGTGGTTTCATCCTGATACCTGCATAAGCCAAGAGGGAAAAGGTCCGCACTGATCTTAATACCTAAAGTATTTGTGTGCTTTATGAGAAATAATACTGAATGTTTATTGAGCGCTAGAAGGCAGTCCGTATCGTGCCAGCGATGAATATGGATAAATGGATTGCCCTCGTCCGTGACCGGATGGAGGAGCTCGATATCTCCCAAGAGCAGCTCGCCGAACGCGTTGGGGTTTCCCAGGGCAGCGTGGGGCATTGGGTGAACAAGCGGCGCCAGCCCAAGGTCGAGTCGATGAACCGCGTCTTCGTCGAGCTGGGCATGCCCCACTACCACGTGAGCATGCAGCTGCGGGTACTGGGCCAGGTGGGTGAGGACGCTGGCCGCTATGTGCTGGATGAAGAGGATGACGATGTAGACCTGATGCACTACATCGTGTGTTTTCGTTACCCGGTGCGAGGCTGGGATGCGTTGGGTGAATCAGCGCCCGAGCAGGCCATGGTGTACGAGCAGACCGAGTATATGGCGCAAGGCAAAGCGTTCTGGCTGACGGTGGAGAACGATGCCATGAGTACGGCCAGCGGCCGTAGCGTGCCGCAAGGCATGCGCATTCTGGTGGACCCGGGGCTGGAGGCTGAGCCTGGGCGGTTGGTGATTGCGCGCCAACCTGGCAAATCGGCGATTCTCCGCGAACTGGCCGAAGAGGGCGGGCAGCGGTATCTGCGGGCGCTGAACAGCAGCTACCCGGCGTTGGTGTGTGAGGACGGATGTGAGTTTCTTGGGGTAGTCGTGCGGGCGCACGGTACCTACTAGATTGTCGGGGCTGCTGTGCAGCCCAATCGCCGGCAAGCCGGCTCCCACATGGATCGCGCCAGCTTTTAGAAGTTGGGCAGGACGGTGGCTTCCACGGGTAAAGCGCAGGCCTGAAGCACTGCGCGGTCGCGGTGGGAGCCGGCTTGCCGGCGATTGGGCCGCGAAGCGGCCCTTGCTTGCATCACTCCACCAGTTCGACCAGCACCGTCCCTTCGCTGACCATATCCCCTTCCTGGCAGAACAACGCCTTCACCGTCCCGCCGTGCGGAGCGCGAATGCTGTGCTCCATTTTCATCGCCTCCAGCACCACCAGCGCAGTCCCTGCTTCCACCGCCTGGCCAGGCTCCACCAGCACCCGCACGATGCTGCCATTCATGGGCGCACCCAGGCCGCCCTGATGGCTGTGGCTGGCTTCGGCCTCGGCGATCGGGTCGAAGGCCTCGATGGCATGCATTTCACCCTCCCAGCGCAGGTACAGCGTGCCACCTCGGCGCACCGCCAGATATCGCCGGCGCACGCCGCCTTCATCATGCCCGAGCTGTTCGTCGTCCAGCCGCCAGGCCGAGACGGCACCGTGCTCGAACGCAATCGCCTGGCGCTCACCGCCACTGCGCAGGTGCAAGCTGCTATGCGCCGGCAGGCCAAGGCGCAACCCTGAGCGCTCAGCCCACGGCGAGCCGCTGTCGTCGTCACGCTCACGGGGCGCCTGGCCCCGTAGCCAGGCTTCACCTGCGGCTTGCCAGAAGCCTGCGGGCAAAGGCTGCGGCGCCGGCAGCAGTACGTCCTGATGGCGTGGAATGAAGCCTGTATCCAGCTCGGCCGCCGCGAATGCGGGGTGGGCGAGGATGCGGCGCAGGAAGGCGATGTTGGTCTTCAACCCACCGATGGCGAACTCGTCCAGCATCGCCAGCAAGCGCAGGCGGGCCTGTTCGCGGTTTTCGCCCCAGGCGATCAGCTTGCCCAGCATAGGGTCATAGAAAGATGAGACCTCGTCCCCCTCGCTTACCCCGCTGTCCACCCGACGACCTTCGCCAGGTGCCGACTCGCGGTACAGCGTCAGGGTGCCGGTGGCCGGCAGGAAGTCGTTGGCCGGGTCTTCGGCGTAGAGGCGCACTTCGATGGCATGGCCGATCAGCGGCACCTGGGCCTGGGTAATCGGCAGTGGTTCGCCACAGGCGACGCGGATCTGCCAGGCCACCAGGTCCAGGCCGGTGATGGCTTCGGTCACCGGGTGCTCGACCTGCAGGCGGGTATTCATCTCCATGAAGAAGAACTCGCCACGGGCATCGAGCAGAAACTCAACGGTGCCGGCACCGACATAACCGATGGCCTGGGCGGCGCGCACCGCCGCTTCGCCCATGGCTTGCCGCAACTGAGGGGAAAGCCCCGGCGCCGGCGCTTCCTCGACCACCTTCTGATGGCGGCGCTGGATCGAGCAGTCGCGCTCATTCAGGTACAGGCAGTTGCCGTGCTGATCGGCGAACACCTGGATCTCCACGTGGCGGGGCTTGAGCACGTACTTTTCCACCAGCATGCGCGCGTCGCCGAACGAAGACTGCGCTTCACGCTGGGCCGAGGCGAGGGCGTCGGCCAGCTGGCTTTCGTCCTCGACCACTTTCATGCCCTTGCCGCCCCCCCCGGCGCTGGCCTTGAGCAACACCGGGTAGCCGATGCGCTCGGCAGCGGCGCGGAAGGTTTCCAGGTCCTGGGCGTCGCCGTGATAACCCGGCACCAGCGGTACGCCGGCCGCTTCCATCAGTGCCTTGGCCGCTGATTTGCTGCCCATGGCATCGATGGCGCTGGCCGGCGGGCCAAGGAAGATCAGCCCGGCGTCCTCGATGGCACGAGCAAACCCTGCGTTTTCGGACAGAAAACCATACCCCGGGTGAATGGCCTGAGCGCCGCTGGCTTTGGCCGCAGCGAGCAGTTTGTCGATCACCAGGTAGCTGTCAGCGGCCTTGCTGCCCCCCAGCTCGACACGGATATCCGCTTCGCGGCTGTGGCGGGCGTCGCGGTCGGTTGCACTGTGCACGGCCACGGTGGTCAGGCCCATGGCCTTGGCGGTACGCATCACCCGGCAGGCGATTTCGCCACGGTTGGCGACCAGCAGGGTGGTCAATGGCGTGCGGCTCATGGGCGCAGCTCCTTGTTGGGCTCGGTTTGCCAGGCGGGGCGACGTTTTTCCAGGAAGGCGCGCAGGCCCTCCTGGCCTTCGGCGCTGACCCGGATCCGGGCAATGGCGTTTTCGCAGTAGCGGCGCAGGGCAGGGCTGAGCTCACCGTCGTCGACTTCGCGCAGCAGGTCCTTGGTGGCGCGCAGCGCTTGCGGGCTGTTTTGCAGGAGGTTGTCCACCCAGGCCTGGACCTGCACTTCCAGCTCATCGGCCGGGTACACCTCTGCCAGCAGGCCCAACTCCCGGCCCCGTACGCCGCTGAATCGTTCGGCGGTCAAGGCATAACGGCGGGCGCTGCGCTCACCGATGGCCTTGACCACGAACGGGCTGATCACCGCCGGGGCCAGGCCGATACGCACTTCCGACAAGCACAGCTGGGCATCCTCGGCGCCGATGGCCATGTCGCAGCAACTGATCAACCCCAAGGCGCCGCC
The DNA here is from genome assembly GCF_026625125.1 of Pseudomonas putida. Taxonomy (NCBI): domain Bacteria; kingdom Pseudomonadati; phylum Pseudomonadota; class Gammaproteobacteria; order Pseudomonadales; family Pseudomonadaceae; genus Pseudomonas; species Pseudomonas putida. Next base: position 2,097,246 of record NZ_CP113097.1, read on the forward strand.
AAAGGCCGCGCCCTGCACCACGGCCAGGGTGGGAACCTTCAGGCGATGCAGGGCGTACATCAGTTCGCCCAGTTCACGGGCGTCATCCAGGTTGGTGTTGAAGTCCAGCTGTGCCGATTGCTGCATCCACGCCAGGTCTGCGCCGGCGCTGAAATGCCGGCCACGGCCGCGCAGCAGCATGAAGCGCAGGCTGGCGTCGTCGGCCAGTTGGCCAAGGGCGACGATCAGTTCGCGAATCATCTGTGCATTGAATGCGTTGTTCTTGTCCGCCCGGTTTAGCCACAGGGTGGCGAAGCCGCGCGGGTCGCGGATCACTTCGAGGGTGTTGAAAGCGCTCATGGGTCACATCCGGAAAATGCCGAAGCGGCTCTGTTCGATCGGTGCGTTCAGCGCGGCGGACAACGCCAGGCCAAGCACGTCGCGGGTCTGCGCCGGGTCGATGACGCCGTCGTCCCAAAGCCGGGCGCTGGAGTAGTAGGGGTGACCCTGGTGTTCGTACTGGTCGAGAATCGGCTGCTTGAGCCTGGCCTCATCCTCGGCGCTGAAGGCCTGGCCGCTGCGTTCGCTTTGCTCGCGCTTGACCTGGGCCAGCACCCCGGCGGCTTGTTCGGCCCCCATCACGCCAATCCGCGCATTGGGCCACATCCACAAAAAGCGCGGATCGTAGGCGCGGCCACACATGCCGTAGTTGCCAGCGCCAAAGCTGCCACCGATGATCACCGTGAACTTCGGCACCTGGGCGCAGGCCACCGCAGTGACCAGCTTGGCGCCGTGCTTGGCGATGCCGCCTTCTTCGTACTTCTTGCCGACCATGAAGCCGGTGATGTTCTGCAAAAAGAGCAGTGGGATGCCGCGTTGGCAGGCCAGTTCGATGAAGTGCGCGCCCTTTTGCGCGGCTTCGGCGAACAGGATCCCGTTGTTGGCCAGGATCGCCACCGGGTAGCCGTGCAGGTGGGCGAAGCCGCACACCAGCGTGGTGCCGAACAGCGCTTTGAATTCATCGAAAACCGACCCGTCGACCAGGCGCGCGATCACCTCGCGCACATCGAACGGTTGCTTGGCGTCGGCCGGCACCACGCCGTACAGCTCCTGGGCGGCATACAGCGGCGCAGCCGGCGCCTGGCGTTGCAGCGTGCCGAGCTTGTGCCAGTTGAGGTTGGCCACGCTGCGCCGGGCCAACGCCAAGGCGTGTTCATCATTGTCGGCATAGTGGTCGGCCACGCCACTGGTGCGGCAGTGCACATCGGCACCGCCGAGGTCTTCGGCGCTGACCACCTCGCCCGTAGCGGCTTTCACCAGGGGCGGGCCTGCCAGGAAGATGGTCGCCTGCTGGCGGACCATGATCGCCTCGTCGGCCATGGCTGGCACATAGGCCCCACCTGCCGTGCACGACCCCATGACCACGGCGATCTGTGGGATGCCCTGGGCGCTCATGTTGGCCTGGTTGAAGAAGATCCGCCCAAAATGTTCGCGGTCTGGGAACACCTCATCCTGCCGCGGCAGGTTGGCGCCGCCGGAATCCACCAGGTAGATGCAGGGCAGGCGGTTCTGCAAGGCAATGGTCTGCGCGCGCAGGTGTTTCTTCACCGTCAGCGGGTAATACGAGCCGCCTTTAACCGTGGCATCGTTGGCCACGATCATGCATTCCACGCCCTCGATGCGGCCGATGCCGGCGATGACGCCGGCTGCCGGCACATCTTCGCCGTACACCTCGTAGGCGGCCAACTGGCCGATTTCAAGGAAGGGCGAGCCGGGGTCCAGCAGGCGGTCGATGCGCTCGCGCGGCAGCAGTTTGCCACGGGAGGTGTGCCGCTCCTGGGCCTTGGGCCCGCCGCCTTGTGCAATGTGGGTGAGCAGGCCGCGCAGGGCCTGGACCTGTTCGAGCATGGCCGCGCTGTTGTCGGCGAATTGCGCCGAACGCGGGTTGATCTGGGTGTGCAAGGTAGCCATGTGTGCCCGTCCCTTGTGCTCAGCGGGTTTCGTTGAACAGTTCGCGGCCGATCAGCATCCGGCGGATTTCACTGGTGCCGGCGCCGATCTCGTACAGCTTGGCATCACGCAGCAAGCGGCCCGCCGGGAATTCATTGATGTAGCCATTGCCACCGAGAATCTGGATCGCTTCCAGGGCCATCTGCGTGGCGCGCTCTGCGGTGTAGAGGATGACCCCGGCGGCGTCCTTGCGGGTGGTCTCGCCACGGTCGCAGGCCTGGGCCACGGCGTACAGGTAGGCGCGGCTGGCGTTGAGCTGGGTGTACATGTCGGCGATCTTGCCCTGGATCAACTGGAACTCGCCGATGCTCTGGCCGAACTGCTTGCGGTCGTGAATGTAGGGCACCACCAGGTCCATGCAGCTTTGCATGATGCCGGTGGGGCCGCCGGAGAGCACCACGCGCTCGTAGTCCAGGCCGCTCATCAGCACGCGCACGCCGCCGTTGAGCTGGCCGAGGATGTTTTCTTCCGGTACCTCGACGTCATCGAAGAACAGCTCGCAGGTGTTGGAGCCACGCATGCCCAGCTTGTCGAACTTGTTGCTGCGACTGAAGCCTTGCCAGTCGCGCTCGACGATGAAAGCCGTGATGCCGTGCGCGCCCTTGTCCAGGTCGGTCTTGGCGTAGATCACATAGGTGTTGGCATCCGGGCCGTTGGTGATCCAGGTCTTGCTGCCATTGAGCACGTAGCGGTCGCCGCGCTTCTCGGCGCGCAGTTTCATCGACACCACGTCGGAACCGGCATTCGGCTCGCTCATGGCCAGCGCGCCGATGTGTTCACCGCTGATCAGTTTGGGCAGGTACTTCTGCTTCTGCGCGTGGCTGCCGTTGCGGTTGATCTGGTTGACACAGAGGTTGGAGTGGGCGCCGTAGGACAGCGCTACAGAAGCCGAGCCACGGCTGATTTCTTCCATCGACACCACATGGGCCAGGTAGCCCAGGCCGGCGCCGCCGTATTCTTCCGGCACTGTGATGCCAAGCAGGCCCATGTCGCCAAACTTGCGCCACATGTCGGCGGGGAACAGGTTGTCTTGGTCGATCTGTGCGGCGCGTGGCGCCAGCTCGGCGGCAACGAAGGTACGCACCTGGTCACGGAGCATGTCGATGGTTTCGCCCAGGGCGAAGTTCAGGGAGGGGTAATGCATGGGCCACCTTCTTGTTCTTGAAATTAGGAAACACCGTAGCTCACCAAGCGTCAGCCATTGGCAATCAGCGCTGTGTCGTTTTCACCTTTACGTTAACGTAAACCTGCCCCTCGACACTGTCAATCCGTTCGTCACCTTTACGTAAACGTAAATCTGCGCCACAGTAATTGTCGCTGCTTGAGCCGTGCCCAGAACAACCACAAGAAGGGACACCCATGAGTCAAACCAGCTACACCCAAGGTCGTCAGAACCCAGCCTTGCTGACCCAGACCATTGGCCAGGCCTTCGATGCGACCGTGGCCCGTTACGCCGATGGCGAAGCCTTGGTGGTGCGCCACCAAGGCCTGCGTTTCACTTGGCAGCAGTTGGCCGAGCAGGTCGATGTCCATGCCCGGGCGTTGATGGCCCTGGGGCTGGACCGGGGCGACCGGATCGGCATCTGGTCTCCCAACTGCGCCCAGTGGTGCATCTTGCAACTGGCCAGCGCCAAGGTCGGCGCGATTCTGGTCAACATCAACCCGGCCTACCGGGTGGGCGAGCTGGAGTATGTGCTGCGTCAGTCTGGCTGCCGCTGGCTGGTGTGCGCCGACGCCTTCAAGACCTCTGACTATCACGCCATGGTTCGGCAGCTGCTGCCGGAACTGGCGCTGGTGGCGCCCGGTGACCTGGCCAGCGAGCGCCTGCCCGAGCTGCGCGGGGTGATAAGCCTGGCCGGCAACCCGCCACCATGTTTTCTGCCATGGCCTGCGCTGCCAGGGCGGGCAGCGCAGACGGCCCCTGAGGCTTATCAGGCGCGCCAGCGCGGGCTGCAGTTCGACCAGGCGGTGAACATCCAGTACACCTCCGGCACCACCGGCGCCCCCAAAGGGGCCACGCTCAGCCATTACAACATCCTGAACAACGGCTTCATGGTCGGGGAAAGCCTGGGCTTGACCCCTGCCGACCGTATGGTGATCCCGGTGCCGCTGTACCACTGCTTCGGCATGGTCATGGCCAACCTCGGTTGCATCACCCATGGCAGCGCGATGATCTACCCCAGCGACGCCTTCGATGCCGAGCTCACCTTGCGTGCGGTGGCCGAGGAGCACGCCAGCATCCTCTATGGCGTGCCGACCATGTTCATCGCCATGCTCGACCACCCGTCGCGCCCGCAGCTGGACCTTTCGACCCTGCGCAGCGGCATCATGGCTGGGGCCACCTGCCCGATCGAGGTCATGCGCCGGGTCATCGAGCAGCTGCACATGGCCCAGGTGCAGATTGCCTATGGCATGACCGAAACCAGCCCGGTGTCTCTGCAGACCGGCCCCGACGATGATCTGGAATTGCGCGTGACCACGGTTGGCCGCACCCAGCCTCACCTGGAAACCAAACTGGTGGATGCCGATGGCTGCACCGTGCCCAGGGGTGAAATCGGCGAATTGTGCACACGGGGTTACAGCGTGATGCTGGGTTACTGGGGCAACCCGCAGGCCACGGCAGATGCCATAGATCCCGAAGGGTGGATGCACTCGGGCGATCTGGCAGTCATGGACCAAGACGGCCATGTGCGCATCGTCGGGCGCAACAAGGACATGATCATTCGCGGTGGCGAAAATATTTATCCGCGCGAGCTTGAGGAGTTCCTCTATACCCATCCCGCAGTGGCAGACGCCCAGGTGATCGGCATCCCGTGCGATAGGTATGGCGAAGAAGTGGTGGCCTGGATCAAGTTGCATCCCGGCCATAGCGCAACGGGTGAAGAACTGCACGGCTGGTGCAAGGCACGCATCGCCCATTACAAGGTGCCGCGGCACTTTTGCTTCGTCGACGAGTTTCCAATGACGGTGACCGGCAAGGTGCAGAAGTTCAGGATGCGCGAAATCAGCGCAGCCACGCTTTCAGCCGAAAAGGCGCAGTGATGGAGCATGGGTGCTGGCCGCGCCCGTGATAGGGCGAGCAGCACCCATGCACGTGCATCGCTTTCCCTCGTCTATCCTTTAAGCCTTCACCGGTGGCTCCTGGCTCGGCGGGTCGCCGACAGTCGGCGGTTCGGTCGGCTTGACCGGCGTCTCGTCCGGGGCCTCTTCCGGCACGGGCGGCGGCAGGCTCGGGTCGTCGATATTGGGGTCGGGTGTCTCTGGTGGAATGGGAATGTTCATGGCCTGACCTCGCAGGGTGAATGAGAGGGTGGTGCAGGCTTTGATGCGTGGCTGCGCCGTTTTGCTCAATTTTTTTGAACCCCCTGCGTGGACGATGGCTCTGAACCCTTACCGCCAATGCCAACAGGGAGCCAGGACCGATGTCGCGCAACGAGCCCTTCGCAAGCGTACCGATGGCGAACGATCACCCCGACCAGGCCATCAGCCTGTCCCAGGCGCTGCTGGCGCCGCGCATCGTGATCGAGGATACCCAGCCCGCACTCGACGGTGGCGCGTTTGCCACCAAGGCCATCAGCGGCCAGCCGGTTGCGGTCAGCAGCAAGGTGTACAGCGACGGCCACGATCGCCTGGCCGTGATGCTCAACTGGCGGCAGGCCAATAGTCGGCGATGGCACTGCGTGCCGATGCATTCGCCAGGCAACGACCTCTGGTTGGCCGAGTTCACACCCACCGACCTGGGCCCGCACCTTTTCAGCATCGAGGCCTGGATCGACCCGTTCGCCACCTATTGCCACGACCTTGAGAAGAAGTTCCACGCAGGCGTCGAGGTCAAGCTGGAGCTGGAGGAAGGTCGCTTGCTGCTTGGCAAAGGCGCAGAGCGCAGTGAGGGCGAGTTGCGTGAGCAGATCGAGGCGCTGCAGGCGCAACTGCCCACGCTGGCACAGGCCGACCAGGTGGCGCTGCTGCTGGGGGAGCAGGCGTCGCGCCTGATGAGCGAGGCCGAGCACCGCAGCTACCTCACCTGCAGCCGTGAGTTCCCGGTGGATGTCGACCGCCCGGCTGCGCAGTTCGCCAGCTGGTACGAGTTGTTCCCCCGCTCGATCACCGACAGCCCCGAGCGCCACGGCACCTTCAACGATGTGCACGCGCGTTTGCCGATGATTCGCGACATGGGCTTTGACGTGCTGTATTTCCCGCCCATCCATCCGATCGGCAAGCAGCACCGCAAGGGCCGCAATAACGCCTTGAAGGCTGAGCCCAACGACCCGGGCAGCCCCTACGCCATCGGCAGCCCCGAAGGCGGGCACGATGCCATTCACCCGCAGCTGGGCACCCGAGAAGACTTCCGCCGCCTGGTGGCTGCCGCCGCCGAGCACGGGCTGGAGATCGCCCTGGACTTCGCCATCCAGTGCTCCCAGGACCACCCGTGGCTCAAGGAACATCCCGGCTGGTTCAGCTGGCGCCCCGACGGCACCATCCGGTATGCCGAGAACCCGCCGAAGAAGTACCAGGACATCGTCAACGTGGACTTCTACGCCGCTGACGCCGTGCCGTCGCTGTGGCTTGCCCTGCGTGATGTGGTGGTGGGCTGGGTGGAGGAGGGGGTGAGAACCTTCCGCGTCGACAACCCACACACCAAACCGCTGCCGTTCTGGCAATGGTTGATCGCCAATGTGCGCAGCCAGTATCCGGACGTGATCTTCCTCGCCGAGGCGTTCACCAAGCCTGCGATGATGGCGCGCCTGGGCAAGGTCGGTTACGCCCAGAGTTACACCTATTTCACCTGGCGCAACACCAAGCAGGAGCTGCGCGAGTATTTCGAGCAGCTCAATCAGCCGCCCTGGAGCCTGTGCTACCGGCCCAACTTCTTCGTCAACACGCCGGACATCAACCCGTTCTTCCTGCACACCAGCGGGCGTGCCGGCTTTTTGATCCGCGCCGCCCTGGCGACCATGGGCTCGGGGCTGTGGGGCATGTACTCGGGCTTCGAGCTGTGCGAAGGCACCCCTCTGCCGGGCAAGGAAGAATACCTGGACTCGGAGAAGTACGAGATCCGCCCCCGCGACTTCACCCAGCCCGGCAACATCATTGCCGAAATTGCTCAACTCAATCGCATCCGCCGGCAGAACCGTGCCCTGCAGACGCACCTGGGGGTGGCGTTCTTCAACTGTTGGAACGACAACATCCTGTACTTCGCCAAGCGCACGCCGGAGCGCGACAACTACATCCTGATAGCGGTCAGCCTCGACCCGCACAACGCCCAGGAGGCCAGCTTCGAATTGCCGTTGTGGGAACTGGGGCTGGACGATGACGCTGACACCTTGGGCGAAGACCTGATGAACGGCCACCGCTGGACCTGGCATGGCAAGACCCAATGGATGCGCATTGAGCCATGGCATCAGCCATTCGGTATCTGGCGCATCGAGAAGGCCCGCTAAGCCGCTTGGGCGGCGCTGAACCTGCAATTGAAAGGAGTCGCACATGGCCAAGCGTTCCCGCCCGGCAGCCTTCCTCGACGACCCGTTGTGGTACAAGGACGCCGTGATCTACCAGTTGCATATCAAGTCGTTCTTCGATGCCAACAACGACGGCATCGGTGACTTCGCCGGCCTGATCAGCAAGCTCGATTACATCGCCGAACTGGGCGTCAATACGCTCTGGTTGTTGCCGTTCTACCCCTCGCCACGGCGCGACGACGGCTATGACATCGCTGAATACAAAGCCGTGCACCCCGACTACGGCAGCATGGCCGATGCCAGGCGGTTCATCGCCGAGGCGCACAAGCGCGGGCTACGGGTGATTACCGAGCTGGTCATCAATCACACCAGCGACCAGCACCCGTGGTTCCAGCGCGCACGCCATGCCAAGCGTGGCAGCAAGGCCCGCGACTTCTACGTGTGGTCGGACGACGACCAGAAATACGACGGTACGCGGATCATCTTCCTCGACACCGAGAAGTCCAACTGGACGTGGGACCCTGTGGCCGGCCAGTACTTCTGGCACCGCTTCTACTCGCACCAGCCGGACCTGAATTTCGACAACCCGCAAGTGCTCAAGGCGGTGATCGGGGTGATGCGCTTCTGGCTCGACCTGGGTGTCGACGGGCTGCGCCTGGACGCGATTCCCTACCTCATCGAGCGCGATGGCACCAACAACGAGAACCTGCCCGAGACCCACAAGGTGCTCAAGGCGATTCGTGCCGAAATCGATGCCAATTACCCCGACCGCATGCTGCTTGCCGAGGCCAACCAGTGGCCCGAGGACACGCGCCCGTACTTTGGCGAAGGTGACGGCGACGAGTGCCACATGGCGTTTCACTTCCCACTGATGCCGCGCATGTACATGGCCCTGGCCATGGAAGACCGCTTCCCAATCACCGACATCCTGCGCCAGACGCCAGAAATCCCGGCCAATTGCCAATGGGCGATCTTCCTGCGCAACCACGATGAGCTGACCCTGGAGATGGTCACCGATCGTGAGCGCGACTACCTGTGGAACTACTACGCGCAAGACCGCCGCGCGCGCATCAACCTGGGTATCCGCCGTCGCCTGGCGCCGTTGCTGCAACGTGACCGGCGGCGCATCGAACTGCTTACCAGCCTGCTGCTGTCGATGCCCGGCACGCCGACCCTGTACTACGGCGACGAACTGGGCATGGGTGACAACATCTACCTGGGCGACCGCGATGGTGTGCGTACCCCCATGCAGTGGTCGCCGGACCGTAATGGCGGTTTTTCCAAGGCCGACCCGCAGCGCCTGGTACTGCCGCCGATCATGGACCCGCTGTACGGCTACCAGACGGTCAACGTCGAGGCACAGTCCCACGACCCGCATTCGCTGCTCAACTGGAACCGCCGCCTGCTGGCGGTGCGCAACCAGCAGAAAGCCTTCGGCCGCGGCACCTTGCGTACGCTCACCCCGAGCAACCGCCGCATTCTGGCGTACATCCGCGAGTACACCGATGCCGAGGGCAACAGCGAAGTCATTCTGTGTGTTGCCAATGTGTCGCGTGCGGCCCAGGCCGCAGAACTTGAATTGTCCCAGTACGCCGACAAGGTGCCTGTAGAGATGCTCGGCGGCAGCGCCTTCCCGCCGATCGGCCAGCTGCCGTTCCTGCTGACGTTGCCACCTTATGCCTTCTACTGGTTCTTGCTGGCATCGCACGACCGCATGCCCAGCTGGCATGTGCAAGCTACCGAGGGGTTGCCAGAATTGACTACGCTAGTGCTGCGCAAACGTATGGAAGAGCTGCTCGAAGCGCCTTCGAGCGACACATTGCAAGACGCGATCCTGCCGCAATACCTGCCCAAACGGCGTTGGTTTGCCGGCAAGGAAGGGCCTGTCGATCAGGTGCGCCTGTGTTACGGCGTGCGTTTGGGCACCGCCACCACGCCGGTGCTGCTGAGCGAAATCGAAGTGTTGGGCGATGGCCAGCGTAACCGTTACCAGTTGCCGTTCGGGCTGCTGCCTGAAGACCAGATCAACAGCGCGTTGCCCCAGCAACTGGCGCTGTCGCGGGTACGCCGTGGCCGTCAGGTGGGCCTGATCACCGATGCCTTCGTGCTCGAGCCCTTCATCCGTGCGGTGCTGCGCGCCTGCCAGGACGGCCTGCGCCTGCCCTGTGGCAATGGCCAGGGCGAGTTGGGCTTCCACTGTACCGAAGCGTTGGCCGGCCTGGGCCTCGATGAAGACAGCGCGGTGCGCTACCTGAGCGCCGAGCAGTCCAACAGCTCTGTGGTGGTGGGCGACCGTGTGGTGCTCAAGCTGATCCGCCGGGTCAATCCGGGGGTTCACCCGGAGCTGGAAATGAGCGCTTACCTCACCGCCGCCGGGTTCACCAATATCTCGCCGCTGCTGGCCTGGGTCAGCCGCGTGGACGAGCGCCAGGCACCGCACCTGCTGATGATCGCCCAGGGTTACCTGAGCAACCAGGGCGACGCCTGGGCCTGGACCCAGAACACCCTGGAGCGGGCCATCCGCGACGAGATGGAACCGTCCAGTAAAGAGGGCGACGCGCATACCGACGCACTGGCCGAGCTCAACGGTTTTGCTGCCTTGCTTGGCCAGCGCCTGGGCGAGATGCACCTGCTGCTGGCCGCCCCGAGCGATGACCCCGCCTTCCGGCCGCGCAGCAGCGATGGCGAAGACAGCGAGCGCTGGGCCCAACAGATCAGCCGCGAGCTGTGCCATGCCCTGGACTTGCTGGCTCAGCACCGCGACAGCCTGGACGGCGATAGCCAGGCGTTGGTCGACGACCTGCAACAGCGCCGTGAAGGCCTTGCCCAGCACATCGCTACCTTGGCAAGGCAGGCCGAAGGCGGCCTGCTGATGCGTGTTCACGGGGACCTGCACCTGGGCCAGGTACTGGTGGTGCAAGGGGATGCCTACCTCATCGATTTCGAAGGTGAGCCGTCGCGCCCGTTGGACGAGCGCCGGGCCAAACACAGCCCTTACAAGGATGTCAGCGGCGTTTTGCGATCCTTCGACTATGCTGCTGCGATGATCCTGCGCAGCGCCTCGGCGGTAGACGTGTCCGAGGCAGCACGGCAGGCTCGTCAGCGGGTCGCCCGGCAGTACCTGCACCAGTCGCGCCACGCCTTCGTCGAAGCCTACGGCCTGGCCACCGCCGCCATGCCTCACGCCTGGCAGCACGCCGAGGGCGAGCGCGCCGCACTGGAACTGTTCTGCCTGGAAAAGGCCGCCTACGAGATTACTTATGAAGCCGAGAACCGGCCAAGTTGGCTGGCCGTGCCTTTGCATGGCTTGCATGGATTGATCAGTACCTGGGGAGAGTCATAGATGAATGCAACCACGCGTGATAACGGTGGCCTTCGGCAGCGGGAGCTCGATGCCCTTGCCCGCGCCGAGCACGCCGATCCTTTTGCAGTACTTGGCCCCCATGGCGATGGCGCGGGCGGGCTGTGGGTCCGCGCCTATCTGCCAACTGCGCTGAGCGCCCGGGTGTTGAGCCGTGATGACGGGCGAGTGCTGGGCGAAATGCAGCAGGGCAGCCTGCCCGGGCTGTTCACCGCGCACCTGGATGATGCACAGCCCTACCTGCTGCAGATCGGCTGGGCCGGTGGCGAGCAGGTGACCGAAGACCCGTACAGCTTTGGCCCGCAGCTGGGAGACATGGACCTGCACCTGTTCGCCGAGGGCAACCACCGCGACCTGTCGGGGCGCTTTGGCGCCCAGCCGACGCAGGTCGACGGCGTCGCTGGCGTGTGCTTTTCGGTCTGGGCGCCCAACGCCCGGCGCGTGTCGGTGGTGGGCGATTTCAACAATTGGGACGGCCGTCGCCACCCGATGCGCCTGCGGCACGGCGCCGGGGTGTGGGAGCTGTTCGTGCCGCGCCTGGGCGTCGGCGAAACCTACAAATTCGAGGTGCTGGGCAAGGAGGGCGTGCTGCCGCTGAAGGCCGACCCGCTTGCCCGCGCCACTGAGCTGCCGCCCAGCACTGCCTCGAAGGTGGCCGGCGAACTCAGCCATGACTGGCAAGACCACGAGTGGATGGAGCACCGCGCCCAGCGCCATGCCTACAGTGCCCCGCTGTCGATCTACGAACTGCACCCAGGCTCCTGGCAGTGCGAGCTCGACGACCTGGGTGAGGTGTCGCGCTTCTACAATTGGCGCGAACTGGCCGAGCGCCTTGTGCCCTACGTGCAGAAGCTCAACTTCACCCACATCGAGCTGCTGCCCATCATGGAGCACCCGTTCGGTGGCTCCTGGGGCTACCAGCCCTTGTCGATGTTCGCACCGACTTCGCGCTACGGCACGCCAGAAGATTTTGCGGCATTCATCGACGCCTGCCACCAAGGTGGCATCGGTGTGATCCTCGACTGGGTGCCGGCGCATTTCCCCACGGACGAGCATGGCCTGGCGCGCTTCGACGGCACGGCCCTTTACGAGTACGACAACCCTCTGGAGGGCTTCCACCAGGACTGGAACACCTTGATCTACAACCTGGGCCGCAATGAAGTGCGCGGTTTCATGCTGGCTTCGGCACTGCACTGGCTCAAGCACTTCCACATCGATGGCCTGCGGGTCGATGCGGTAGCCTCGATGCTGTACCGCGACTATTCGCGCAAGGCTGGCGAATGGGTGCCCAACCGCCATGGCGGGCGCGAGAACCTGGAGGCCATCGACTTCATCCGCCACCTCAACGGTGTAGCCGCCCATGAGGCCCCGGGCGCGCTGATCATCGCCGAGGAGTCCACCGCCTGGCCGGGTGTCAGCCAGCCCACCCAGCAAGGTGGCCTGGGCTTCGCCTACAAGTGGAACATGGGCTGGATGCACGACACCCTGCACTACATCCAGAACGACCCGGTGCACCGCAGCTATCACCACAATGAGATGAGCTTCGGCCTGATCTACGCCTATTCCGAGCATTTCATCCTGCCGATCTCCCACGACGAAGTGGTGCACGGCAAGCATTCGCTGATCGACAAGATGCCCGGCGATCGTTGGCAGAAGTTCGCCAACCTGCGCGCCTACCTGGCCTTCATGTGGACTCACCCGGGCAAGAAGCTGTTGTTCATGGGCTGTGAGTTCGGCCAATGGCGCGAGTGGAACCATGACCACCAGTTGGACTGGTACCTGCTGCAGTACCCAGAGCACCAGGGCGTGCAACGCCTGGTGGGTGACCTGAACCGGCTGTACCGTGAACTGCCGGCATTGCACGAGCAGGATTGCCAGCCGCAGGGGTTCCAGTGGCTCATCGGTGATGACGCGCAAAATTGTGTGTATGCCTGGCTGCGCTGGAGCAGCAATGGCGAGCCGCTGCTGGTGGTGGCCAACTTCACCCCGGTACCGCGCGAGGGGTATCGGATTGGGGTGCCGTTCGGGGAGCGTTGGCAGGAGCTGCTCAACAGCGATGCCGAGTTGTATGCCGGGTCGAATGTGGGCAACTTGGGCGCGGTGGAGAGTGACGAGGTCGCCAGCCACGGGCAACCGCTGTCGCTGGCACTGAACCTGCCGCCGCTGGGGGTACTGGTGCTCAAGCCTGTTTGATAGCGGGCTAGAGTCGGCCTTTTCGCGGGCTTGCCCCGCGAAAAGGCCACACTGATCACCAGCGCATCCTGACCCCCAGGCTGCCGATCAAACCATTCAGATCATTGTCATCCACATCACTGCTGTAATCGGCACTGACGAACAGCGCCATGGAAGGCGTCACGCGCGCCACCAGGCCCAACCCCAGTTCCACGGTCGTCGAATAGCGCGAGCCGGATATCTTGTCGACCTGGTCCAGCTTGACCTCGTCGGCATTGCTGAAGTCATACCAGACGTTGGTGCGCACATAGGGCTCGACCGGCATGCCCCGCACTTCGTAGCGCCCGGACAACTTGGCACCGACGCGGCCACTCCAGGTGGGTTGGCTATCGAACGCCTGCAGCGTCTCTTCCTGCACCTGGTTGCCCGGGAAGAACTGCTGGTTGATCAACTGTGCCTGTGGCTCGATCACCCAACTGCCACCGAGGCGGATCGGGTAACCACCCTCCACGGAAAAGGTCATCGCATGGCCGCTGTCGTTTACCCGCTGCCCAGTTTCGCCCCGGCCCAGCACATCGATGCGCGAGCCCATGGCGACAGCGTCCACGTGCCAGCCCTGGTCATGAGTCATGCTCCAGTACACCCCCAGGCTTTCGCCGCTGAGGTTGACGGCGTTGCGCTGCTTGTCACCGAGCAGTACCCGGCTGCCCTTCATGCTGCTCTGCAGGTTGTTGTGCCCCACGAATATCCCCGCGCGGTGCACGTTGCCGCCGCTGGTTTCACGCACGAACAGGTCCGGGCCAATGGTCAGTTGCTGGCTGGGTGCTTCCAGCTGTTCCGGGGCCTGGGCGCCCGGGCGGGCAGTGCCCGGGAAGAACTGCGCCCATTGGCTGGCAATCAGGTCGGGCGCCAGCGCGCCATGGCGTTCAGCCATCTTGTTGCTGAAGGCCGTCAGCGTGCCCAGGCTCAGGCCGCTGGCGCTGACCGGGTCCAGCGACAGTTGCGCCAGTGCCGGCTGCTGCAGGAACGAAGGTGAACCGGGATCGTCCAGCACTTCGAAGGCGAAGGTTTCCACCGGGGTTGCCAGAAGCATCGACGTGGAAACCGCGTAGAAAATACGGTCGAAGCGCAACGGGTTCGAGGTGTATTTCATGGCGGATCTCCTGTGTTTTTTTGTTGTACAGCCCAAGGACCTGGCCTGTTGTCACGAGCTGTACGGCAAAACACAGGGCGACCCAAACCAGTACGCCAGCTTTCTCAAGCACGCACGAAGGCGCGAGCTCACGGCCCGGCGCAATTTTTTTACGACTAGATAATCTCTAGCTAAGGAGAGGTAAGGGGTTGCGTCAAGAAAGTGTTAAAAGGGCGGGAAGGGCGGGTGCGCGGCGTTAACGTCATGATTTCTAGCGAAAACATCAATGGCATAGCGGCGTTAGCTATTTCATCCACCCTGGCTATGCCGAATCATTGCAAACGCCGCTGTTACGCCCGGTCTGGGCAGTGCGTCCAAGGTGGCACAGCCGGCCCTGAGATCCGTTCGGTTCAGGGCCGGTTAGCCAACGCCGGGTCAGTCCTCCTCGCGCTGCAGCACCATCAGCAGCATCGAGCGCCCCTGGACCTGGAACGTGCTCTCGAACGGCAAATGCTGGCCCTTGCGCAAGTCCGGCCGGTCGGTGTCCACCAGGCAGCTCCAGTAGTCACCGTCCGGTACCGTCGGCAGCAAGAAAGGCACCACATCGTGGTGACTGTTGACGATCAGCAGTACCGTGGCCTCCGAACCCGGGCGGGCGATGCCACTGACCTGGGCACGGCCGTCGATCAGCATGCCCAGGCAGCGGCCATGGGGGTCTTCCCACTGCTCCACGGTCATCTCGTTGCCGTCAGGCGCCAGCCAGGTCACGTCCTTGACCCCGATCGCCTCGTTGTAGTCGCCGACCAGAAAACGTGAGCGGCGCAGCACCGGATAGGCCAGGCGCAGGCGAGTCAGGCGTTTGACGAAAGCCAGCAGGCTTTTGCCTTCTTCGTCCAGGTCCCAGTTGACCCAGCCGATCTCGCTGTCCTGGCAGTAGGCATTGTTGTTGCCGTGCTGGGTGCGGCTGAACTCGTCGCCAGCGACGATCATCGGGGTGCCCTGGGCCAGCAGGAGGGTGGCGAAGAAGTTGCGCATCTGGCGCATGCGCAGGGCATTGATTTCAGGGTCGTCGGTGGGGCCTTCCGCGCCGCAGTTCCATGACAGGTTGTTGTCGGTGCCGTCCTGGTTGTTCTCGTCGTTGTCTTCGTTGTGCTTGCCGTTGTACGACACCAGGTCGCGCAGGGTGAAACCGTCGTGGGCGGTGATGAAGTTGACCGAGGCATAAGGGCGCCGGCCGCGATTGTTGAACATGTCGCCAGAGGCGGTCATGCGCGAAGCAAAGTCGGCCAGTTGGCCTTCGTCGCCTTTCCAGAAGGCGCGTACGGTGTCACGGAAGCGGTCGTTCCACTCCGCCCAGCCCGGTGCGAAGTTGCCCACCTGATAGCCCCCTGGGCCACAGTCCCATGGCTCGGCGATCAGCTTCACCTGGCTGAGCATCGGGTCCTGGCGGCAGGCGACGAGGAAGCCGTGGCGTTCGCTGTAGCCGTCGTGGTAGCGGCCCAGGATGGTGGCCAGGTCAAAGCGGAAACCGTCCACGTGCATTTCGCCAGCCCAGTAGCGCAGCGAGTCGGTCACCAGTTGCAGCACGCAGGGGTGGCTGAGGTCCAGGGTGTTGCCGGTGCCCGAATCGTTGATGTAGTAGCGTTTGTCATCGGGCATCAGCCGGTAGTACGAGGCGTTGTCGATGCCGCGCATGGACAGGGTCGGGCCGCGCTCGTTGCCCTCGGCGGTGTGGTTGTAGACCACATCGAGGATCACTTCGAGGCCGGCGTCGTGCAGGTGCGCGACCATTTCCTTGAACTCGGCGATCTTGCCACTGGCCAAGTAGCGCGGGTGCGGTGCGAAGAAGGCGATGCTGTTGTAGCCCCAGTAGTTGTTCAGGCCTTTGTCCAGCAGATGCTGGTCATTGACGAAGGCGTGGATCGGCAACAGCTCGATGCTTGAAACGCCTAGGTCCTTGATGTGCTTGAGCAACTCGTCATTGGCAAGGCCGGCGAAGGTGCCGCGCAGTTTTTCCGGCACGGCCGGGTGGCGCATGCTGATACCGCGGGCATGCGCTTCGTAGATGATGGTGCGCTCCCAGGGAATTTGTACGCGCTCATCGCGGCCCCAGGTGAAGGCCGGGTCGATGACTTTGCATTTGGGCACGAAGGGCGCGCTGTCGCGCTCGTCGAACGACAGGTCACCGTCGGGGTGGCCGATGGTGTAGCCGAACAGCGCCTCGGACCATTTCAGGCTGCCGACCAGTTGCTTGGCGTACGGGTCGATCAGCAGTTTATTGGGGTTGAAACGGTGGCCGTTCTCCGGCTCGTAGGGGCCATAGACTCGGTAGCCGTACACCAGCCCAGGGTGGGCGTCAGGCAGGTAGCCGTGGTAGATCTCATCGGTGTACTCCGGCAGCTCGATGCGCTCGAGCTCCTGCTCCCCCGTGGAATCGAACAGGCACAGCTCGACCTTGGTGGCGTTGGCTGAGAACAGGGCGAAGTTGACGCCCAGCCCATCCCAGGTGGCGCCGAGCGGGAACGGCATGCCTTCGCGCAGGCGGGACGGTGCTATGGAACGGGTTTTCTTGGGAATACGGGGGCTCATGGCAGTTCTCGAATAGCCGTAGGGGAGGGGCGGATGGTGCTTGAGGTGCGGCCCTATCGCCGGCTTGCCGGCGCCCGCAGCAATCCCAGGGTGTTGCAGAATTCTGTGGGAGCCGGCTTGCCGGCGATAGGGCCGGGGGCTGGCTTAGCCAGCAGCCGGCTTCTTCGCTGTCTTGGGTTTTTTCGCAGCGGCCGGTTTCACCCCGGGCAGTGCAGCTGCCTTGGGTTCGGCAGGCGCTTTGGGCTGCGCTGCAACCTTGGGCTTGGCGGCAGCCTTCTTGCGCGGCGCAGCCTTGGGCGCCAACGCCTCGGCTTCGGCCAGCTTGCGGGCCATGTCCCAGTGGCGTTGTTCCTCGCCTACAGGCTTACCCTCAGACTCCCAGATCTGGTAGGCAAATTCGCGAATACGTTTTTCATCGACACTCATCATGACGCTCCTGATGCTCAAGATTGTTGTATCAACACATTGACCGGAAATTCCGATAGTACGGCGCTCAACATCAGCTCCTTTGAAGGGCTGACCACCGCGCTAGGGAAAAGTCCCATCGAGTTGGCAGGCGACAAGGCAAACGGCAATATCACCCGGGTGTCGTCCCAGTTCTGTGCCGGGATCAACGGTGTCGAAGCGCCGCCCAACAGGCCGCTGGCCAAGCGCGGGGCAATGACGATGGCGCGGTGGTCCTCACCCAGCCGGGCGAAGGCCAGCACCTTGTCGGCATGGCGCCCCTGCACGGTCAGCGGCAGGTAGGCACCACGGCGGAACAGTTCGGCATGGGCCTGCCGACAATCCAGCAGCCGTGCCAGCAGCGCCTGCTTGATGCGGCCGTCGCGCCAGTGCGCCAGCAGCTCGGTCACCGGCAGGGCGTCATCAAGCGTGCAGCGCCTTTGAGCGTAGTCCACCGGGCGGCGGTTGTCGGGGTCTACCAGGCTGAAATCCCAGTACTCATTGCCCTGATAAAGGTCCGGCACGCCGGGTACGGTGCTGCGCAGCAGCGCCTGGACCAGGCCATTCAGAGCGCCGGGGGTGGCGATCAAGTGTGCGGCGTCGGCCAGGGACTGGCGCAACTGCTGGTTCTCGCGGCCGAGCAGCAGGCCATCGACGTAGGCCGCGCAGGCGCCCTCATACGCCTCGTTAGGGGCGTTCCAGCTGCTGCGCAGCTTGGCTTCACGCAGCGCTTTCTGCTGCCATTGGCGGATGCGCCCGGCATAGTGCTGCAGGGCGTTATCGTCGTGCAGGTCAAGGTCCAGGGGCCAACTGCCCAGCAGCGTCTGCAACAGCAGTAGCTCGTCGCCCGGGCTTGGCGCAATGCCGTCTTCCAGCTGTTCACGCAGCGGTGCAGCCAGCTCGCGCCAATGCTCCACGCGGCTGGCGAACCAAGGGCCGCGCTCACTGAGCACCGCCAGCCGCGCGCGGGTGTCTTCGCCGCGTTTGTGGTCATGGGTGGCGGTGGCCAGCAGGTTGTCGGGGAAGTCGCGCAGGCGGCGCTGGGCCTCGTTGTGGAAGTGTTCGGGGCCGGCACTGAAACGCTCGGCCTCGAAGCCTACGTCGTTGCGCGACAGCAGGCGCGCCGAGCGGTAGAAGGTGGTGTCTTCCACGGCCTTGGCGGCGCTGGGCGCGGTGAGCTGCTGAAAGCGCACGCAGGCATGGCGCAGGTGTTTGCGCTGTCGGCCAGGAGGCAGCCTGCGCCACCCCTGGCCGCCAAGCCACTGCTCAAGCTGCTCGAGCAATGGCCAGTCCGCGTCGCTGAGGTCCTGGCGGGCATTGGCCAGGGCCTGCTGGAAGAATTTCTCGTCTTCGGCCGGGCGGCCGCAGGCATTGAAGTACGTGCGGTACACCGGATAGTGGGCGACCAGAGCTTGCAAGGCGCGGCGTATCGCCCCAAGGGTCAGGTCGCGGGTCATCAGGTCATCGCGCGCGACTTGCAGCAGCGCCTGGGCCACCGACTCACAGTCGCCGGCCAGGCTGGCATTGAGCACCAGATGCCGAGCCTGGCGTACTTCCTCCTCGAAGTCCGGCCGCTCGCTGACAGTGGCCCACAGTTCGGTCAACGGGGCTTCGCCTGCGGGGTCGTGCTGCAGCAGCGAGACCTGGTTCATGAACTCGTAGCCGGTGGTGCCGTCGGTGAACCAATCACGGTGCAGGTGTTCTTCGCTGCCAAGGATCTTCTCGACGTAGATCGGGAAATGCTCGAGCGCTGCATCGAGGGGGCGCTTGGCCAGCAGGCCGTCGACCCGCCGGCGCAGCTTGCGGCAATAGCCGCGAGGGTCGGCCAGGCCGTCGATATGATCGATACGCAGGCCGTCGACCAGGCCGCGCTCGATCAGCTCGAACAGCTTGGCATGGGTCGCCTCGAACACTACCGAGCGCTCTACGCGCAAACCGCCCAGCTCGTTGATGTCGAAGAACCGTCGCCAGTTGATGTCGTCGGCGGCAGTGCGCCAGCTGGCCAGCCGGTAGGTTTGCCGTTCAAGGAGCAGGTGCAGGCGCTGCAGGCCGCTCTCGGTGCGGCTGTCGAAGGCCAGCAGTGCAGACTGCAGGTCAGCGCCGTCGCGCACCAGACGGGCCAGTTCGGCCTGCACCGGCACCGCGGCTGCCAGCGGGTCGGCGGCATCGTTCAGTGCGGTGAAGTGTTCGGCCAGCCGCTGCAGGGCAGGCTCGGGGCTCAGCGAAAGAATCCAGCCATAGTCGACCGGGCAGATCGGGAAGCGGTGCTCGTAATGGGCCACCTGCAGCACGCCAGTGCGCGCGTCGAATTCCAGCGGTATTTCGCCATTTTTCAGCGCGGCGCCATAGTCGCAGCCCAAAAAGGGCAACAACAGCTGGCCGGCCAGCAGTGGGTCGCTGGAGTGCCACTGGATATCGAAGAATTCGGCGTAGGGGCTACGCCGGCCCCACGCCAGCAGGCTCTGCCACCACGGGTTGTCCGCGCCGCCGACGGCCATGTGATTGGACACGGTATCCAGGATCAGCCCCATGCCGTGCTGGCGCAAGGCGGCCACCAGCCGCTGCAGCGCAGCCTCGCCGCCGAGCTCTGGGTTGACTTGGGTCGGGTCGACCACATCGTAGCCGTGACGTGAACCGGCGCGCGCCTTGAGGATGGGCGAGGCGTACAGGTGGGTGATGCCCAATTGGGCAAAGTAGGGCACCAGCGGCAGTGCGTGGTCGAGGGTGAAATCGCTGTGAAACTGCAGGCGCAGGGTGGCGGACAACGGCTTCATTGATCACGCTCCCAGGCTTGCTCGCGGGCCTGGGCCAACAGCTCCAGGCGGCGTGCGGCATCTTCATGGTCGAGCAGTTCGCGCACCGGCAGCGCGAATCGTCGGCGCCAGTTGGGGTGGCCTTCGGTCGTGCCGGGGAAGTTGGGTTGCTCTTCACTGCCGAGCAGGTCTTCGAGCGGGATCAGCACCAGCGGTGCGCGGGTGTGACCAACGTAACGGATGGCAGCATCGATCAAGTGGTCGTTATCCTTTAGTGGGCCGTAATTGGCTTCAAGCGTGCGGCGCAGGCCGTCACGCTCTTTCTGTCGCGCCTGACGCCAGTGCAGCTCGGTGGCGTCATCGATCAGTTGCAGGCGCTGGCTCCAGTCGATGTCGCGGTTTTGCAGCCAGCCGGCCAGCGGCGCCAGGTCGTGGGTGCCGGTGGTGGCCAGGGCTTTGTCTGGCCAGTCGAGGATCGGCGTGAAGTGGCCCGGCTGGGCCTGCTCGAAAGGCAGCACGCGCATGCCCAGCACGGCCTTGTCCGCCAGCTGTTCGCGCAGGCCTTCAGGTACCGTGCCCAGGTCTTCACCCAGGACGACTGCCTGGTGCCGCACCGACTCAAGGGCCAACAGGCGCAGCAGGTCCTGCAGCGGATAATGCAGGTAGGCCCCTTCGTTGGGCTTGCAGCCACGGGGGATCAGCCACAGGCGGCGCAGCCCCATCACATGGTCGATGCGCAAGCCGCCGGCGTGGGCCAGGTTGGCCCGCAACATTTCGATGAAGGCGCGGTAGCCATTGCGTTTGAGGCCTTCGGGCGAGAAGGCGCAGATGCCCCAGTCCTGGCCGCTGCGGTTGAGGATGTCCGGAGGAGCACCCACATTCAGGTCGGCCAGCAGCTCGTCCTGGCGGCTCCAGGCCTGGCTGCCGGCACCGTCGGCGCCCACCGCCAGGTCGGCGATCAGGCCGACCGCCATGCCGTTGCTTCGGGCGGCCTCCTGGGCACGCTGCAGGCTGCGCTCGGTCAGCCACTGGCAGAAGGCATGGAACTCGACCTTGGCTGGATAGGCGCTGGCGAAGGCCTCCACTTCCGGGTGATAGGGGTCGTGCCAGGCGCTCGGCCAGTTGCGCCAATCGGCGCCCAGGCCGTCGTCCACGGCTCGTGCCTGCAGCACTTCGAAGCGGCAGTGGTGCTCCAGCGCCTGGCCAGCGGCCTCGCGGAAGCTCTCGAAGTCCTTGCGCAGCGGGTGCTCGGCCTGGCTGAAATTCTGGTACAGGGCGTCGAGCAGGCGCAGGCGGGCGCCGGCAGCGCGTGGCCAGTCGACCAGCGGGCTCTGCTCGAGGTCTTCCAGGGTTTGCTCCAGGCCGCAGGCCTCCACAGCCATGCGCACGGCACGTTCACCGAGCACGGCAGCGGGGCTGGCATACAGGGGGTTGAGCAGCAGGCGGCTGGAGGGGGAGTAGGGGCTGTAGTGCTGCTGGTCGTGCGCTGACAGGGCGTGGATGGGGCTGATGGCGAGGGCATCGGCACCCCGTTCCGCGGCGCTGCGCGCCAGTTGCTCCAAGGCCAGGCAGTCGCCGTAGCCGCCATCACCAGGGCGGCGCAGGCTGTAGAGCTGCGCCGCAATGCCCCAGCAGCGCGGTGGCGGTTGGTCGACAGCGTCCTCCAGGCTGTGACAACGCAGCGGTGCCACCGCCACTGTGAACGTGCGGCCATCGATGTCCACTTGGTGATAGCCCAAGGGCAGTTCGCCAGGCAGTTGTGCCTGGCTGTCGAGGGTAAGCGCGAGCTGGCTGTGGTCTTCCAGGGTGCAGCGGGCGGCGCTGCCTGCGCTGAAGTAACGTGCCAATTCCAGTGGCCGGCCCAGGTCGGCGGTCAACAGCGGCGGTAAGTGTTCGCTGTCTTGGGCGACGCCCACAGCGTGCAGGCTGTCCTGGATGGCGCTTTCGTCACTGGCGGGGTGCCCAAGCGCCTCGAGGACCTTGCGCAGCACGTCGTCGCTAACCTGTTGTGGCCTGTCGTTGGCGTCGATCCAGTCGCGGGCCAGCCCTACGCGGGCGGCCAGGCGGTGTAATGCAGTGTCACTCATGGGCGCTCCTGGCCAGGTGCAAGCAGGCTGACCACGCAGCTGTACGCAGACAGTGCGGTGTCAGGGTGCGTGGTGTCGCTACTGTCGAACAGGCGGTGCTCGGCAGGAGGCAGGTCGACCGGTTGTGGCGTGGAGGCCAGGTTCAGGTCGATGCGCAGGGTGTCGCCATTGCCAAGGCGCCAGCGTGCGGTAAGTGCCTTCTCGCCCAGTACCTCGGCGCCCAGCGCACGGCTGCCAGGCAGGTGCGGTATGACGTGGCGCCGGCGCAGTTCCAGCAGTTGCTGATAAAGGCCGTGCCAGCCGGCGATGACTTCCTGACGCTGTGGCCTTGAGGCCTGGAATGTCTGCTCGGCATTGGGGTCCGGGATGCGCTCGCGTTGCGCGGGGTCGGCAAAGGCGGTGAAGTGGGCGAATTCGCCACGCCGCCCTTCGCGCACGGCATCCGCCAGCTCGTCATGGAAGTCGGTGAAGAACAGAAATGGCCGGCAACTGCCATCTTCGTCACCCATGAACAGCAGCGGGATCATCGGCGCCAGCAGCAGCAGGCCGGTCGCGGCGCGCAGGGCAGGGGCCGGGCACAGGCGGGTCAGGCGTTCGCCCAAGGCGCGGTTGCCAATCTGGTCGTGGTTTTGTAGGAACAGGACGAACGAACTGGGCTCAAGGTGGCCACTGGGTTCGCCGCGCGGTTGGCCATGGCGGTTGGCCTGGCCCTGGAACACGAAGCCTTCGGACAGGCAGCGGGCCAGCTTCTCGATCGGTTGTTGCTGGTAGTCGGCGTAGTACCCTTCGGTTTCACCCGTGAGCAACACATGCAGGGCATTGTGGCCATCGTCGTTCCATTGGGCGTCGAAGCCCTGTTCCAGCAAGAACGCCTGGTTATGCTCATTCTCCAGCATCAGCCACACCTGCCGGCCAGGCTCCACCGCCGCGCGTACCCGTTGCGCCAGTTCGATGAGGAAGTCGGGCTGGTCGATGGCATGCACGGCATCCAGGCGCAGGCCGTCGCAGCGGTAGTCGCACAGCCACATCAGGGCGTTCTGGATGAAGAACTCACGCACCTCTGGCCGGCGGAAGTCGATGGCTGCGCCCCAGGGCGTCTGCCGGTCTTCACGGAAGAACGGGCTAGCGTACTGGTGCAGGTAGTTGCCGTCCGGGCCGAAGTGGTTATAGACCACATCCACCACCACCATCAGGCCCTGGCCGTGGGCGTCATCGACCAGCGCGCACAATTGCTCAGGGCTGCCGTAGCTGTGCTGCGGCGCGTATGGCAGCACGCCGTCGTAGCCCCAGTTGCGCTCGCCAGGGAACTGCCCGAGTGGCATCAGCTCAACGGCAGTGATGCCCAGCTCGGCCAGGCGAGGCAGGTAACGGCTGACACCCGAGAACCCTTCGAGCACCCCCACATGCAATTCCTGAATGACCGCTTCGTGCCAAGGGCGCCCTTGCCAGGGATGCTGCCAGGCATAGGCCTGGGTATCCACCAATTGGCTTGGACCCTGTACGCCTTCGGGCTGGTAGCGCGAGGCCGGATCGGCCACCTGCAGCTCGCCGTCGATGCGGTAATGGTAACGGTCACCGGGCTGGCACGGGGCAACCCCCGTAAACCAGCCGTTTGCGTCGGGCAGCAGCTCGATCGGCGGCTGCTGCTCCAGTTCCAAGCTCACGCTGCGCGCATCCGGCGCCCATAGGGCGAAGCGCGCCGACGTGGCGTCCAGCATTTGTGCGCCATGCCTGTGCATCTTCGACTCCCCGCTCAGTAGTGGCTCAGCTGTGCCTGTTTGACCAAGTCCTCGTAGAGACGGGCGTAGGGTTCGACCGCCTGGCACCAGTTGAACGGCTGAGTCATCGACAGGCAGCGCATGGCGTTGAGCAGGTTCTTCTTGTCGAACACATAGAAGGCGCGGCTTAGCGCTTCGCGGTAACTGTCCACGGTCGACTCATCGAACAGGAAACCGGTGACGCCATTCTCGATGGTGTCGGCCAGCCCTCCGGTGTTGCGCGCCACGGGCAATGAGCCGAAACGCTGCGCATACATCTGGCTCAAGCCGCAGGGCTCGTAGCGTGACGGCATCAACAGGAAGTCGCTGCCGGCGAACATGCGCCGCGCATCGGTTTCGTTGAAGCCGATGCGCACACCGATGCGGCCGGGGTGACGCAGGGCCAGTTCACGCATGGCTTGCTCTTCTTCAGGCTCGCCACGGCCGATGATTGCAATCTGCCCGCCCTGTTCGACGATGTAGTCGGCCACGCCCAGGGTCAGGTCCAGGCCTTTCTGGAACACCAGCCGCGAGACCACGGCGAACAGCGGCCCTTCGCTTGGGTCGAGTTCGAACAGGCGGCGGACTTCCTCGGCATTGCGCGCCTTGCCATCCCAGTCGTTGATGCTGAAGTTGTGCTGCAAGTGCTTGTCGGTGGCCGAGTCCCAGCTTTCGTCGATGCCATTGGGGATGCCGCCGAGCAGGCCTTGTTGAGCCTTGCTGGCAAGGAACCCGTGCAAGCCGCAGCCGAATTCTGGGGTGGTGATCTCGCGGGCGTAGGTGGCACTGACAGTGGTGATATGGCTGGAGTAGGCCAGGCCGGCCTTGAGGAAGGACAGCTTGCCGTAGAACTCCATGCCTTCCTGCTGCATGGCATGGTCGGGGATCGCCAGTTCCGGGCTGCAGGCGCGGCTGTACACGCCCTGGTAAGCCAGGTTGTGGATGGTGAACAGGGTCGGGGTGCTCAGGCCGCGCCAGTGCATGTAGGCCGGGGCCAGCCCTGCAGGCCAGTCATGGGCGTGCACCACTTCGGGCGTCCAGTGGATCTTGCCTTCACCGGCGGCGATCTCGGCCGCGGCAAGGCCAAGGCGGGCGAAGCGGATGTGGTTGTCGGGCCAGTCGCGACCATTGTTGGCACCATAGGGTGTGCCGTCGCGCTGGTACAGCTCGGGGCAGATCAGCACGTAGATGACCAGGCCGTCAGCCATGTCCATACGGCCGATCTTGCACGGCGGCAGGGCAGCATGGCCGCCCAGTTCGCCGACGATATGAATGGGGTTGTCGCTCTCGACCACCTGGGTGTAGCCAGGGATCAGCACACGAACATCGTGCAGATGGGCCAATGCTCGCGGCAGTGCCGCCGAAACGTCGCCCAAACCGCCGGTCTTGATCAGGTCGGCAATTTCGGAGGTGACGAACAGGATCTTGCGTTTGTTGGGGTTGTGCTGGCGCTGAGCGCCGGGTGCCTTGACTGTCGTTGCGAAATCCGGGGTGATCGGTTCGCGGTTTTCCGGTTTGAATGACTCTACGCGAGGTTCGACAGCGGCACTGATCATACTTCTCTCCGTCCCTATGGTGTGGCCGGGTGCTGGCACCCGTTTGCTTTATTTCGTGCTGGTTATCTCTGCTTCGTATCCAGGTACTGCATCCTTGCCCCATGGTTCGTGCGCGCACGCACGTCGCGATCGGCATTCCGGCCGACGGCGTCTGGTCTGGAAGGAGTGAGCGGGCTGCAGCGAAGGGGGTCCCCATGCTTTGGCCTGCTTAAAGTTCCTGACCCGCCGCCTTTTGTAAAAGTTCGACTTTTTTGATGTCGCCTCTTCCTTGAGCAAATCGCGGGCCGAAAGCTGAGTGTAGGAGACCGGAAGTAAAAAGGGTGACCCACTGGTCACTTTCGTTATGACGCGAGATAGACGCAAACGTTGGCGAGTGATACTGCCATCGAACGAGGGCGTTCCAAGGTTGGGCGGGGGTGTTTTCGAGGGGCGCCATTTTGTAGCGCAATGCTCTAAGCGCACCATTCTGGTGCGAAAAATGGCCCCTTAGCGAGTGTATCCGTGCGTGGCGCTGCCACGATGTCTGCGTGCAGCGGATTTAATCGCGAGAGAGGCCGTTATGAATGGATCAAGCCGTGGGTGAGTTCCGGCGGGAGACTTGGCTCATTGAGTGGGTAGCACAGAGGAGTGGTGATGGGTAATCAGCCACTCGCCGTCGATGCGCCGGTAATTGAAGGTGAAGCGTGCCGGTACCGCCTTGCCCGTGCCGGCGAAGCGGAAGGTGTAGAGGCCGGCCAGGGTTGCTTCGCCGCAACCGGCGAACACATGGGTTTCATCCAAGGTGCCGACGGGGCGGTCGGCAAGGAAGCCACGGAAGTAGTCCATGTGGGCCTGCCGAGTCAGCCGTGGGCTGGCCGAGAGTGTCGGTAAAAGCAGGGCACCGTCCATGTAAAGCGCTGCAACCTGGCCCGGATCGCCACTTTGCAGGCGCGCGTTCCATTGCTCGAACAGCCCAAGTATCTCGTCATGCCGGGCAACATGACATTCGCCTTGGGCATTGGCGAATGCCGACGCGCCGATGAAGCTCAGCGTAGCGAGCGGCAGCCAGATGGGAAAACCGCGCATACAATCAGTCCTCGTGCATAGCAGGCCCCGGAATGGGGCGCTCGAGGCGCATCATGCTTGCTGCAGTACCCGGCTGGATGTCAGGCGCGGTCAGGGCCGGTGTTAGGAAGTTTCTGTACTTCGGGCGTGCGGGGTGAGGCGGTGGGAGCGCTTTGGCCCCCACTGGAGGGATGTTCGATCAGAGGCCGATGGCCTTGTCGTCGCCGGAGCGGGCCTGCTCCAATTGCATGTGCAAGCGGGCGACCTGCTGGCGGAGCTGGTCGCGTTCGTCCTTCAATTTACGCAGTTCATCACGGCGCACAGATACATAGAGGGTCTGGGTTGGAGTGGCAGGCATCAAGGTACCCATGTAAACACCTCGCGGTTTTGGCTGGTGACAATAAAAGCGTAGTCGCTTCACGCGGCGGGCATTCTGAATTCTTTCACTGCTCATTGGAACTTTTTTGTTTAACGTTGTCTCGCCGTTCGTCGCTGAACCCTCGGGCGGTGTGCTGGACTAATCTGAAACGCTGGACTGTGTTGTCATTCATTTTTTCAAGGGGAGCATCGGCTCATGCAACTGGGAATCGTCGGGCTGGGCCGCATGGGCGGCAATATTGCAAGGCGGCTGATGCGCGCCGGACACCGCACGGTCGTGCACGACCGTAACCGTCAGGCGGTAACCGGGCTGGAAGGCGAGGGCGCCCAAGGTGCCCACGACCTTGGCGCGCTGGTGCAGAAGCTGAAGGCGCCACGGGCGGTATGGGTGATGCTGCCGGCGGGCGAACCGACCGAGCAGACCATTGCACAACTGGCCGAGCTGCTGGAGCCGGGCGATGCGATCATCGACGGCGGCAATACCTTCTACAAGGACGACATGCGCCGCGCCGCCGAGCTGGCCAAGCGTGGGCTGCATTACCTGGACGTCGGCACCTCCGGCGGTGTCTGGGGCCTGGACCGTGGCTATTGCATGATGATCGGCGGTGAGAAGGACGTGTTCGAGCGCCTGGAGCCTCTGTTCAAGGCGCTGGCGCCGGGCGTTGGCGACATTCCGCGCACCCAGGGCCGCGAAGGGGAGCACGGCCGCGCCGAACATGGCTACATCCATGCAGGCCCGCCCGGCGCTGGCCACTATGTGAAAATGGTGCACAACGGCATCGAATACGGGTTGATGCAGGCCTACGCTGAGGGCTTTGACCTGCTGCGCAGCAAAGGCGGCGATGAACTGCCGCCAGAACAACGCTTCGACTTGAACGTCGCCGAAATCGCCGAGGTATGGCGCCGTGGCAGCGTGGTCACCTCCTGGCTGCTGGACCTCACCGCCGACGCCCTGGTGGCCGACCCGCAGCTGACGCAGTTCAGCGGCTCGGTATCGGACAGTGGCGAGGGCCGCTGGACGATCGATGCAGCCGTGGAGCAGGCCGTGCCGGTGCCGGTCCTGTCCAGTGCCTTGTTCGCCCGGTTCCGCTCACGCCAGCAGCAAGGCACCTACGGTGACAAGGTCCTCTCGGCCATGCGCCTGGGCTTCGGTGGCCACGTCGAGAAGAAAGGCCAATGACCCGACAGACCATTCCTGCAGCTGGCCCTTGTACCCTGTTCCTGTTCGGTGCCAACGGTGACCTGGTCAAGCGCCTGCTGATGCCGGCGCTGTACAACCTGGGCCGGGACGGCCTGCTTGACCGCAACCTGCGCATCGTGGGTGTGGACCACAACCCAGCCACCGCCGATGAGTTTGCCGAGCGGCTGCACGCGTTCATGCGTGAGCGCGCCGACAAAGGCGGCGAGGGCGCGGGCAAGGGCCTGGACGAAAAGCTTTGGGCACGCCTGGCCAAGCGCCTGGACTACCAGACTGGCGATTTTCTGGACCCTGCCACCTATACCGCGCTGGCCAAGCGCATCGACAAGACCAGCCATGGCAACGCCATCTTCTACCTGGCCACCTCGCCACGCTTTTTCCCCGAGGTTGCCCAGCGCCTGGGTGAGGCCGGCTTGCTTGACGAGTCTGCCGGGGGCTATCGCCGGGTCGTGGTGGAGAAGCCCTTCGGCACCGACCTGGCCAGTGCCGAGGCGCTCAACGCATGCCTGCTCAAGGTGATGAGCGAGCGGCAGATCTACCGCATCGACCATTATCTGGGCAAGGAGACGGTGCAGAACATCCTGGTCAGCCGTTTTTCCAATGGCCTGTTCGAGTCGTTCTGGAACAACCACTACATCGACCATGTGCAGATCACCGCCGCCGAAACGGTGGGGGTCGAGACGCGCGGTGCGTTCTATGACCAGACCGGCGCTTTGCGCGACATGGTCCCCAACCACCTGTTCCAGTTGCTGGCGATGGTTGCCATGGAGCCGCCTGCAGCCTTCGGTGCCGATGCCGTGCGCGGCGAAAAAGCCAAGGTGATCGGCGCTATCCGTCCCTGGTCGGCGAAGATGGCGCTGAAGAACTCCGTGCGCGGCCAGTACACCGCCGGCAAGCAGGGCCGCAAGCGCCTGGCCGGGTATCGCCAGGAACACCGGGTGGCGGCCGACAGCCAGACCGAGACCTACGTGGCCCTGAAGGTGATGATCGACAACTGGCGTTGGGCCGGCGTGCCGTTCTACCTGCGTACCGGCAAACGGATGAGCGTGCGCGACACCGAAATCGCCATCTGCTTCAAACCAGCGCCCTATGCGCAGTTTCGGGAATCGGAGCTGGAGCGGCCCAAGCCTAACTACCTGAAGATCCAGATCCAGCCCAATGAAGGCATGTGGTTCGACCTGCAGGCCAAGCGCCCAGGGCCGGAACTGGTCATGGAAAACGTCGAGCTGGGGTTTGCCTACAAGGACTTCTTCAAGATGACCCCGGCCACGGGGTACGAGACCTTGATCTACGACTGCCTGACCGGTGACCAGACCTTGTTCCAGCGTGCCGACAACATCGAGAACGGCTGGCGCGCGGTGCAGCCGTTTCTCGATGCCTGGGCGCAGGACGGCGAGGTGCATGAGTACCCGGCGGGTGAGGATGGACCAGAGGCTGGCAACGAGTTGCTGGCCCGTGACAAGCGTGAGTGGCACCGGTTGGGGTGACACGCGGCCCGCCTGGCGTGCCAGACAGCTCATAGAGGAGATTCAATGCCCGCCCACATCGAAGACTATGCGCTGCTCGGCAACTGCCGCAGCGCCGCCCTGGTCAGCCGTGACGGCTCCATCGACTGGCTGTGCCTGCCGCGCTTCGATGCCCCCGCGGTGTTCGCCGCGCTGCTGGGCAACGAAGAGAACGGTCGCTGGCGCCTGGCGCCCAGCGATCCGGTCGAACGTACCAGCCGGGCATACCAGGAAGACACCCTGGTGCTGGAAACCACCTGGGTCACGGCCAATGGCCGCGCCCGCGTGCTCGAATTCATGCCGCTGGAGGACGTCAACTCGGTGGTACGCATCGTCGAGGGCATTGCCGGCGAGATCAACTTTGAGATGGACCTGGTGCTGCGCTTCGACTACGGACGCAGCGTACCCTGGGTGGAAAAGCTCGACCCGTTGACCCTGAGCGCCGTCGCCGGCCCCGACCGGCTGATCCTGTGCAGCACGGTGCCCTCGCATGCCCGTGACCACCACACGGTCGCGCGCTTTCGGGTGAGCGCTGGCGAGCGTCAGGTGTTCAGCCTGCGCCATCAACCTTCGCACCTGCCGGTGCAACCTGACTGCGACCTCGAGCACGCCCTGGAACACACCGTCAGCCAGTGGCAGGCCTTTGCCGCCCGCTGCCCCGAGGTTGGCGCTTACAGCGCGAGCGTGCGCCGTTCACTGCTCACCCTCAAGGCCATGACTTACGCCCCTACCGGCGGCATCGTCGCAGCCGTCACCACGTCGCTGCCTGAAAGCATTGGCCGTGAACGCAACTGGGACTATCGCTTCTGCTGGCTGCGCGACGCCACCATGACGCTGCTGGCGTTCATGAACCTGGGCTACTTCGACGAAGCGCAGGCTTGGCGTGAGTGGTTGCTGCGTTCGGTGGCCGGCAACCCGGAGCAGATGCAGATCATGTACGGCCTGGCGGGCGAGCGAGACCTGCAGGAATACACCTTGCCGTGGCTGGCCGGGTATGAGCACTCACAGCCGGTGCGGGTGGGCAACGCGGCCGCTCAGCAGCGGCAGTTGGATATCTACGGCGAGGTCGCCGACGCCATGGCCCAGGCGATCCAGGGTGGTTTGCCCCGGCACCCACGCAGTGCAGCGATTTCCCGCCTGATCATGCCTTACCTGGAGCGCATCTGGCGTGAGCCGGACGAAGGCATCTGGGAGGTGCGTGGTGGCAGGCAGCACTTCGTGCATTCCAAGGTCATGGCCTGGGTCGCGTTCGACCGCGCCGCGGGGCTGGCTGAGACCACCGAGGAGGGCAGTGAGCGCGGGCAGTATTACCGCCAGGTGGCCGATGACATCCGCCGTGAGGTGTGTGAGCAGGGGCTCGATGCCAAAGGCCAGTATTTCGTCCAGGCCTATGGCTCCAGCGAGATGGACGCCAGCCTGCTGCAGATCGCCCTGACCGGGTTCCTGCCGGCGCAGGATGAGCGCTTTCTGCGCACGCTCGAACAGATCGAGCAGCGCCTGCTGAAAAACGGTTTGCTGATGCGCTATGACAGTGACCGCAGCAGTGACGGCCTGACGCCGGGGGAAGGGACATTCCTGGTCTGTTCATTCTGGTTGGCCGATGTGTACGTGCTGCTGGGGCGCCAGAGCGAGGCGCAGGCGCTGTACGAGAAGCTGAC
Source organism: Pseudomonas putida (assembly GCF_026625125.1). Taxonomy (NCBI): domain Bacteria; kingdom Pseudomonadati; phylum Pseudomonadota; class Gammaproteobacteria; order Pseudomonadales; family Pseudomonadaceae; genus Pseudomonas; species Pseudomonas putida. The sequence continues at coordinate 2,128,328 of NZ_CP113097.1, forward strand.
CGGGCTGTGCAATGACGTGGGCTTGCTGGCTGAGCAGTACGACCCGGCAGGCGAGCGCATGCTGGGCAATTTCCCCCAGGCGTTCAGCCATATCGGCATCATCAACACGGCGTTGAACCTGTATCGGGCGCAGTGCCCGGCAAGGGATCGGGCCCGGTGCGGTTGACGGCATGCTGCGGGTCTGGGCAAGTTGCTCGTATTCGGCGAAATGACCGGAGTAGACTAGGGCCTAGAGCAAACGACAAGGAATACAGATGAGCGTTCGTCGCCATGAGCTGGCACTGAGGGCATCGCGATTCTGATGGCCAACCACAAGATCGAAATTCGTCGTCGCAACATCGATAAAATCCTCGTGGCCGCAGAAAAGGTGTTCGCCGAGAAAGGCTACGGCGCAACGTCCATGGGTGATATCGCCGAACAGGCCGAGCTGCCGCGCTCCAACCTGCATTACTACTTCAGCACCAAGGACGAACTGTTCCGCGCAGTGCTGCAGGACCTGCTGGATGTGTGGAAGCAGGACGCACTGTGTTTCGAAAACTTCGACGACCCACGGGTGGTGTTGACCAGCTACATTCGCGCCAAGATGGGCCATTCTCGCTCACGGCCGCTGGGTTCGAAGATCTGGGCCGAAGAGATGCTGCATGGCGCGCCGCTGCTGGGGGTGAGCCTGGATGACAGCCTGGTGCCGTGGGCCAAGCTGAAGGTCGACAAGATTCGCCGCTGGGTGGAGGAGGGGCGCATCCTGCCGGTGGAGCCTTCGGCGCTGCTGTACATGATCTGGGCGTCGACCCAGCACTACGCCGACTTCGGTTACCAGGTGGCGGTACTCAATGGCGGTGAACCGTTGTCGGACCTGGCGTTCGAGAGTGCGATCCAGACGGTGACGGGTGTGATCCTGCGGGGTATCGGGCTGGAGCCTTGATGGCGGCGGCCGTTGAGTTTCGGCCGCGCCCACGGTGCATCGCGGTTCATTGCAGGGGCGGCCTTGCGTCGCGAAAGGCTAGCAAGGCGGCCCCAGCAATTTTCACGCGTCAGCTCGCTTCACGGTAGGGGTTGCGCGGGTCCTGGGTCCAGTTCAGGTACGGCTTGCCGGTGTCCTGCGCGACCATATCGATACAGTTTTCCACCGGGCAGGTGATCTGGCACAGGTTGCAGCCCACGCATTCGTCTTCGATCACGCTGTAGGCGTGGGTCCCGTCAGCTTTGAGCGTACTGGCGATGGCCTGGTGCGAGGTGTCCTCGCAGGCGATATGGCAGCGCCCGCAGCCGATGCAGGCATCCTGGTCGATGTGCGCCACCGATTTGTAGTTGATGTCCAGGTACTTCCAGTCGGTGGTGTGCGCCACGGCCTGGCCGCGGAAAGCTTCCAGGCTCTGGTGCCCGTGCTGGTCCATCCAGCGTGCCAAACCGTCCTTCATGTCTTCGACGATACGAAAGCCGTGCAGCATCGCCGCCGTGCACACCTGCACCGCGCCGCTGCCCAGTGCAATGAACTCGGCCGCATCCCGCCAGTTGCCGATACCGCCGATGCCACAGATCGGTAGCCCGCGGGTTTGCGGGTCGCGGGCGATCTCGGCGACCATGTTCAGGGCGATGGGTTTGACCGCCGAGCCGCAGTAGCCACCGTGGGTGCTCTGGTCCCCAACGATCGGGTGGGCGACCATGCGGTCCAGGTCGACGCTGGTGATGGAGTTGATGGTGTTGATCAGTGACACCGCATCGGCGCCACCGCGATGCGCTGCCCGCGCCGACTGGCGGATATCGGTGATGTTGGGCGTGAGCTTGACGATCACCGGCAATGTGCAATGCGTCTTGCACCAGCGGGTGACCATCTCCACATACTCCGGCACCTGGCCGACCGCCGCGCCCATGCCGCGTTCGGGCATGCCATGCGGGCAGCCGAAGTTCAGTTCGATACCGTCGGCACCGGTGGCTTCCACCAGCGGCAGGATGAACTTCCAGGATTCTTCGACGCACGGCACCATCAGCGAGACGATCAGCGCCCGGTCGGGCCAGTCCTTCTTGACCTGGGTGATTTCGCGCAGGTTGATTTCCAGGGAACGGTCGGTGATCAGCTCGATGTTGTTGATGCCCTGCACCAGTCGGTTGGCACCGTAATGCGCCGAGTAGCGCGACGACACGTTGACCGCTGCCGGGTCCTCGCCCAGGGTCTTCCAGACCACGCCACCCCAGCCGGCCTCGAAGGCGCGAACCACGTTGTAGGCTTTGTCGGTCGGCGGCGCGGAGGCCAGCCAGAAGGGGTTGGGCGCCTTGATGCCGGCGAATGCGATAGACAAGTCGGCCATTTATGCAGCCTCCACATTGAGCATGAGTTGGGCATGGATGGCTTCGGCGGCCAGCTTGCCGTGTTGCACGGCCTGGACGGTGAGGTCCTGGCCCAGAGCGGTGCAGTCGCCACCGGCGTAGACGCCCGGCAGGCTGGTGCGCATACCCTCGTCGACGCGAATGCGCTCGCCGTCGCGGGCCAGCTGCGCGGCCAGCGGGTCGTTGAGGCTGTGTTCGTCGAAACCTTGGCCGATGGCTTTGAAGATGGCGTCGGCGGCCAGCTCGAAGGTTTCACCGGTGTCGCGCAGGCGGCCCTTGGCCAGTTCGGTGCGGGCGAAGCGCATGCCCCGCACGCGCTTATCGTCGTCCAGCAGTACGGCGTCGGGGCGGGCCCAGGTGTGCAGGCGCACCTGATTGGCCTTGGCGATGTCCTGCTCGTGGCCGGTGGCGCCCATGTCGGCGTAACCGCGCCGGTAGACCAGGTTGACGTCGCGAGCACCCAGGCGGCTCATTTGCACGGCCATGTCAATGGCGGTGTTGCCTGCGCCGATCACCAGGCAACGCTCTGCCAAGGGCAGTTGCGAAAGATCATCCGCCTGGCGCAGCTCACGGATGTAGTCGGTGGCCGCGAGCATGCCGGGCGCCTCTTCACCAGGCAGGCCGAGCTGGCGTACGGCGGCCAGACCAAGCCCAAGGAATACTGCATCGTATTGCTCACGCAGCTCTGCCAGGCTCAGGTTGCCGCCCAGGCGTTGGCCGTGGCGCATTTCGATGCCGCCGATGCCGAGCAGGAATTCCACTTCGCGCTGGGCATAATCGTCCACCAGCTTGTAGCGGGCGATGCCGTACTCGTTCAGGCCGCCCGCCTTGTCGCTGGCCTCGAACACCACCACCTCATGGCCATGCATGGCCAGGCGATGTGCACACGACAGCCCGGCGGGGCCTGCACCGACCACAGCGATGCGCTTGCCGGTGGCTGGCGAACGTTTGAACGGGTGCTCGGTGAAGCCGGCGTTGTCCAAGGCATAACGCTGCAGCTGGCCGATCAGTACCGGTGCACATTCCTGGGCATTGTTGCGCACGCATGCCTGCTGGCAAAGAATCTCGGTGGGGCACACGCGGGCGCAGCTGCCGCCCAGGATGTTGGCCGACAGGATGCGCTCGGCGGCACCTTGCAGGTTCTCGTCGCTGATGCGGTGGATGAACGAGGGAATGTCGATTTCGCTCGGGCATGCGTTGACACAGGGCGCGTCGTAGCAATACAGGCAGCGGGCGCTTTCCACTGCGGCCTGGCGGGCGGTGAGGGGCGGCGCGAGGTCGCTGAATTGCTCGGCCAGTTGGTCGGCACCGGCGCGGGGGCGCGGCAAGTGGTTCAGGGCGTCGATCACGGTTGTAGCCTCTCTTTTTTTATAGGGCTTGGGGTGGGGCGCCATGCGCCCCAATCGCCGGCAAGCCGGCTCCCACAGGTACGGTGAGGTACCTGGGAGCGTGGGGGGCTGGCTTGCTGGCCAGGGGCTGCGCAGCAGCCCCGACAGTTTCAGCGCTGCACAGGTATCGGGCGCTGCTGCTCGGCGCGGCGGCCCAGCACCTCGTAGACCGAGGGGTACGCCGGGCGCTGCACGTAACGACCCGCGCCAGGTTCGGCGCGCAGGTCGCCATCGGCCCAGACCACGCGGCCCTGGCTGATGGTGTGGCTGGGGATACCGCGCACGGTGCGGCCTTCGAAGATGTTGAAGTCGACACGCTGGTGGTGGGTCTGGGCGGAGATGGTGCGCGTGCCCTGTGGGTCCCACAGCACCAGGTCGGCATCGGCGCCGACGCGGATGGCGCCCTTGCGCGGGAACAGGTTGAAGATCTTCGCGGTGTTGGTGGAGGTCAGCGCGACGAATTCATGCATCGACAGCCGCCCACTGTTGACGCCCGCGTCCCACAACACCGCCATACGGTCTTCGATGCCGGCCGTGCCGTTGGGGATGCGGCTGAAGTCGTTGCGCCCCATGGCTTTCTGCTCGGCGCAGAAGCAGCAATGGTCGGTGGCGGTGGTGTGCAGGTTGCCTGACTGCAGGCCGCGCCACAGGGCGTCCTGATGCTCGCGTGGGCGGAAGGGCGGGCTCATCACATACCCAGCGGCGGTGGCCCAGTCCGGGTCACGGTAGACGCTGTCGTCGATCAGCAGGTGCCCGGGCAGTACTTCACCGTAGACCGGCTGGCCCTTGGCCCGGGCATAGGTGATTTCGTCCAGCGCTTCACGGCTGGAGATGTGTACCACGTACAACGGCGTACCAATGGTTTCGGCGATGCGGATGGCGCGGCTGGCAGCCTCGCCTTCGACTTGCGAAGGGCGCGACAGCGGGTGCGCCTCGGGGCCGGTCAGCCCTTGGGCAAGGAGCTTTTGCTGCAGGTGGTAGACCAGCTCGCCGTTCTCGGCGTGCACGGTGGGTACCGCGCCCAGTTGCAGGCAACGCTCGAAGCTGGCGACCAGGGTGTCGTCGGCGGCCATGATCGCATTCTTGTAGGCCATGAAGTGCTTGAAGCTGTTCACGCCATGTTGGGTGACCAGCTCGCCCATTTCTTCGGCGACCTGCTCGCTCCACCAGGTGATGGCAACGTGGAAGCCGTAATCGGACGCGCTCTTTTGCGCCCAGCCGCGCCAGGTGTGGAAGGCCTCCAGCAGCGATTGCTGCGGGTTGGGGATGACGAAGTCGATGATCGAGGTGGTGCCGCCGGCCAGCCCTGCGGCAGTCCCGCTGAAAAAGTCCTCGCTGGCCACTGTGCCCATGAAGGGCAACTGCATGTGGGTGTGCGGGTCGATGCCGCCGGGCATCAGGTACCGGCCGCTGCCGTCGAGGATCTCGCAGTCGGTAGGCGCTTGTAGGTCTTTGCCAATGGCGCAGATCTGGCCATCGACACACAGGACATCAGCGGGGTAGCTCTCTTCGTGGGTGACCACGGTGGCGCCACGGATCAACAGGGACATGCCGTCTTCCTCGCAGGCTGACCGGTCTTTGCCGGTTCTTCGATTGTTATGCGCCAGTGGCTGGAGGATGAATTTCAATCCTGTCAGACCTGACAAGAATGGAATTTAGATGCTGATTGTGGATTGTTCAAGAAAATATTTAATGGGTTTTTTACTTACATAAGTGACTGATTTTAAAGGATTAATTAAAAAGATCACCAAAATGGTGAGGCCTTTCACCATTTTGACGCACTTGACAACAAGCCAAATTGGTCAAGATTTTCCATGCAAAATCAGCTGCTTGAAACCTGGCTGGGAGGCGCAGGGCGCGCCACTGAAAAACCAGGCTGCACCAGTTTGAAACCTGTTGCAGGGGCCAGGGCCGGTCCCAGGCGCTGAACGTGAAAGGCGATGACATGACCGCGCCGTCGCCTGACGTAGATCAATGCCTTGCAGATCAGTTGATTACCTGCGCTCGGCGGCGGCCGGCCGGGCTGGCGAAGGCCGGCCCGGCACGTATTTTGAGTACGGCCACAACCGCCAGGCCGGACCGCAGGAGCAGTACTGGTGGTGTATGTCCTCCGGCCATCGCGTTAGCCCGATGAGCAGACAATTAGAAAAATCTGGAGAAGGCCCCATGCAACAGAGCAGATCGCAAGTGATCGAGCAGGATGGCCTGTTCGAGCTGTCCGCAGGCAGTGACGTGCTCGACAGCCCGCGCTACAACCACGACATCGCGCCCACAAAGGTGCATCAGCGCACCTGGAACAAATGGCACATCACCGCACTGTGGGTGGGCATGTCCATCTGCGTGCCCACTTACACCCTGGGCGGCGTGCTCACGGCCTACTTTGGCCTCAGCGTGGGCGAGGCGTTGCTGGCGATCCTGCTGGCCAACCTCATCGTGCTGATCCCGCTCACCCTCAACGCCTTCCCCGGCACCCAGTACGGCATTCCCTTTCCTGTGTTGCTGCGTTCATCGTTCGGTATCTTCGGCTCCAACGTACCCTGCCTGATACGCGCGGTGGTTGCCTGTGGCTGGTTCGGCATCCAGACGATGTTCGGCGGCTTGGCCATTCACCTGTTCCTGGGCTCGATCTTCGATGACTGGAAAGCGTTGGGTGGCACCGGTGAAGTGATCGGCTTCATGGTGTTCTGGGCCCTCAACCTGTGGGTGGTGTTGCGCGGTGCAGAATCGATCAAATGGCTCGAAACCCTGTCCGCGCCATTGTTGGTGGCAGTCGGCTTTGGCCTGCTGTTCTGGGCGTTGCCGCACATGTCGATGGCCGAGCTGCTGGCCCAGCCGCCCAAGCGTCCGGAAGGGGCGAGCGTGGTGAGTTATTTCTGTGCCGGGCTTACCGCGATGGTCGGCTTCTGGGCCACGTTGTCGCTGAACATTCCGGATTTCAGCCGCTACGCCAAGAGCCAGAAAGACCAGATTCTCGGGCAGATCTTTGGCCTGCCGTTGACCATGTTCCTGTTCGCCTCCCTGGGCGTGGTGATGACCGCCGCCTCGGCCTCGCTGGTAGGTGAAACGGTCTCCGACCCGGTCAGCCTGATCGGCAAGATCCAGAGCCCGGGCTGGGTGGCACTGGCCATGGCGCTGATCGTGATCGCGACGCTGTCGACCAACACCGCGGCCAACATCGTCTCACCGACCAACGACTTCCAGAACATTGCCCCGCGCCTGATCGGGCGCAGCCGCGCCGTGTGGCTGACAGGCTTCATCGGCCTGGCACTGATGAGCCACGAGTTGCTGAAAAAACTTGGCTGGATCGTTTCCGACATCAGCCTGGAGAGCGTCTATTCCAACTGGCTGCTGGGGTACTCCAGCCTGCTGGGGCCGATTGCCGGGATCATGGTGGTGGACTACTTCCTGATCCGTCGGCAGAAGTTGGATCTGGCCGGCCTGTACCGTGATGACATCTACCCGGCCTGGAACTGGGCAGGCTTCGCCGCCTTTGCATTGCCTGTGGCACTGACCGTGATGGCCATTGGTAACAGCAGTTTCAGCTGGTTCTACGACTATGGCTGGTTCACCGGGTCGCTGCTTGGCGGGGTGCTGTACTACGCCCTGGGCGGCCTGGCGGTGCGTGGGCCAGTGCAGCCTGTGATCAATGCAGACAACAAAAACGCCTGAGGAGACCTAACCCATGACCCCAGCCCAACAAGCCCTGCAATCGACTGAACACCATGTGAACAGTGAGCGCCTGTGGCAATCGCTGATGGACCTCGCCCGCCTCGGTGCCACACCCAAGGGCGGTGTCTGCCGCCTGGCGCTGACCGACCTCGACCGCCAGGCCCGCGACCTGTTCGTCGAGTGGTGCGAGGCTGCCGGTTGCAGCGTCAGTGTCGATGCCGTCGGCAATATCTTTGCCCGTCGGCCAGGGCGCAATCCCAAGCTGCCACCGGTGATGACCGGCAGCCATATCGATACTCAGCCCACCGGTGGCAAGTTCGATGGCTGCTTTGGGGTGATGGCGGGTCTTGAGGTGATCCGCACCCTCAATGACCTGGGCATCGAGACTGAAGCCCCGATGGAGGTGGTGGTCTGGACCAACGAGGAAGGCTCGCGCTTTGCGCCCTGCATGATGGGCTCGGGGGTGTTTGCCGGCAAATTCACCCTGGAGGAAACCTTGGCCAAGCGTGATGCCCAGGGCGTGAGCATGGGCGAGGCGTTGACCGCCATCGGCTACGCCGGCCCGCGTGCAGTGCTTGGCCACCCGGTCGGCGCGTATTTCGAAGCCCATATCGAGCAGGGGCCGATCCTTGAGGACCAGGCCAAGACCATCGGTGTGGTGCTTGGCGCCCTGGGGCAGAAGTGGTTCGACCTGACCTTGCGTGGCGTTGAAGCCCACGCCGGCCCTACGCCGATGCACCTGCGCAAGGATGCACTGGTCGGCGCTGCGGCGGTGGTAGAAGCGGTCAACCGGGCCGCGCTGGGCCATCAGCCGCATGCCTGTGGCACGGTCGGTTGCCTGCAGGCCTACCCCGGTTCTCGCAACGTGATCCCGGGCGAAGTGCGCATGACCCTGGACTTTCGTCACCTCGAAGCCCAGCGGCTGGACTCGATGATCGCTGACGTGCGCGCTGTGATTGAGACCACCTGTGCCAAGCATGGGCTGAGCCATGAATTGACCCCCACGGCCGACTTTCCGGCCCTGTACTTCGACCGCAGTTGCGTCGATGCCGTGCGTGATTCGGCGCGGACACTGGGCTTGCCGCACATGGACATCGTCAGTGGGGCGGGGCATGACGCGATCTTCCTGGCCGAGTTGGGGCCGGCGGGGATGATCTTCGTGCCGTGTGAGAACGGCATCAGCCATAACGAAATCGAGAATGCCACCCCGCAAGACCTGGCAGCGGGCTGCGCGGTATTGCTGCGGGCCATGCTGGCGGCGTCGGAGGCGATCGCCAGCGGGCGGCTGGCGGCGTGATGCCTTGACGGGCCGCCTCGCCGGCTAGCCGGCCGCTGGAGGGTCACTCCGCGGCCATCAGGCCAACGCCTCTCGGCTGCTGCTGGCAACCTTGGTGTGGCGCAGCGTCGGCGAAAGCGAACATTACATTTTCGTTAAGGAAAAAAAACGCTTTCACTCGCTGGAATTGTTGGTTAGTGAAGCGTGCTGCCGGTGTGATTTGCTAAACGCCCGTGACGCGGCCCAGGCACCCATCGCGCCCGATGTGGTAACGCTGCAGGTCCTGGGCCAGAGTCAGGTTGCCGCTGTAATGGGCCTGCGCCTCTTCCCTGACCTGGTCGATGCACGGGCTGCGCCGCGGGTCTGCCTGATAGCGGGCACTGAAATGTGTGAGCACCAGGTTGCGCACGCCGGCCGTTTCGGCAAAGCGCGCCACGGCGGCCGCGCTGCTGTGGCCGAAGCTGACCCCTGTGCGCTCAATGACCGGTTGGGTGAATGTCGCTTCGTGCACCAGCACGTCTACGTCTTTCGCCGCTTCGGCCAACAGGTCGGGAGTGTCGTTGTCGCCGCAGACGATCACCCGCCGTGCCGGACGCGAGGCGCGCAGGTAGTCGCGGCCATGCAGCACTCGGCCCGCGTGCTCGACCGTCTGGCCCTTGGCAAGCTCGCCCCACAGCGGGCCGCGGGGGATACCCTCGGCATCCAGGCGCTGCACGTCAAGGCGCGGTTCGGGGTTCAGCTCGGTGAACACGAAAGCCACGCTGGGCACCCGGTGCGACAGCTGTACGCTGCTGACCGCCAGGGTATCGCTGCGCCATTGATCCCGTTGCTCGACCGCGAGCAAACGCAGTTCGAACGGCAGGAAGGTATCGCTGGCGGCCAGGCTCAGGCGCACCCAGTCGTGCAAGGCGGCCGGCAGCACCAGGTCCAGCGGTGCCGTGCGCCCGCTCATGCCCGCGCTGGCCAGCAGGCCTGGCAGGCCGAAGCAATGGTCGCCGTGCACATGGGTGATGAAGATGGCGCGCAGGTCGCGGACCGACAACGGCGTGTGCAGCAGTTGATGCTGTGTACCTTCGCCGCAATCGACCAGGTACCAGTGGCTGCCGCTGGCTTCGATCACGGCAGTGGCGCTGACGTTGCGCGCTTTGGTGGGCACCCCGGCCGAGGTGCCCAGAAACAGCAGGTCCAATGACTGACTCCAAGTCTGAGTGGGCACTCACCAAAGCCCGATTGAATCGGGGCATCGATGAATCAGGGGGTTACTGCATCATCGCCCTGCCGCCAGATCAGCTCGCGGGTGTCATAGCCCTGTTTCTTGGCAATGGCCAGCATCTGCTCACGGGTCTGGTCGTTGATCACCGGGGTACGCGACAGCAGCCACAGGTACTCGCGGTTCGGGTGCCCGACCAGTGCTACGCGGTAGTCCTTGTCGTGGTACAGCACCCAGTATTCGCCCTTGGTCAAACCTGGCGCCAGGCGGCTGAACCAGTTGTCGAAGGTGACCCACAGCTTGTCGGTCTTGCCCGGCTGCTGGGCTTCGGCGATGCCTTTGGCCTCGTTCCACTGGCCGTCCTTTTCCTTGCAGCGGTTGGTCACATCGATACGACCGTCTTCGCGCAAGCCATAGATGGCTTCGGACTGCACACAGTTGCGTTGAAAGAACATCGGCAAGCGCGCTTGCTCGTACCAGGTGCCTTGGTAGCGCTGCAGGTCGACCTGCTGGGTGGTCGGTGGCGCGCGATGCTCATCGCTCGAACCGGCGCAGCCAACCAGGGCCAGTGTCATGCAGGAAACAATCAGGGCTGTACGCATCGCCATGGCAAACCTCTTGGGAAGGGATGAAGAGCTTACCTGTGTTTCGATACGTGTGAGGCGCAAAAGTTGTACGCTTTTTTCATGCCGGGCAAAGCTATGACGGCGTGGCCCTGGCAACCCCTCGGCAAGTCCCGGTTTTGGCACAAGTACGGCAACCAGGCTGGGTTAACATCCGTGCAGTTAACCTTTCCCCCGCAGGAGTGCAGCCCGTGACCGAGTACAGCGCATTCAAGGTCGAACTGACCGACAACATCGCCCATGTGCAGATCAATCGCCCTGAAAAGATCAACGCCATGAATGCTGCCTTCTGGGAAGAGATCGTCGATATCTTCCAGTGGATCGACGACACCGATGCAGTGCGCGCCGTGGTCATCAGCGGCGCGGGCAAGCATTTTTCTTCGGGTATCGACTTGATGATGCTGGCCTCGCTGGCCGGCCAGATGGGCAAGGACGTTGGCCGTAACGCGCGCTTGCTGCGCCGTACCATCCTGCGCCTGCAGGCCTCCTTCAATGCCGTGGACAACTGCCGCAAGCCGGTGCTGGCGGCCATCCAGGGCTACTGCATTGGCGGTGCCATCGACCTGGTGTCGGCCTGCGACATGCGCTATTGCAGCGCGGACGCGCAGTTTTCGATCAAGGAGATCGACATGGGCATGGCCGCAGATGTGGGCACCCTGCAACGTTTGCCACGCATCATCGGCGACGGCATCATGCGTGAACTGGCCTTCACCGGGCGTCATGTTGCGGCCGACGAGGCGCTGCGCATCGGCCTGGTCAACCGCGTCTATGATGATCAGGCTGCGTTGCTCGACGGGGTCTTTGCCATTGCCCGCGAGATTGCCGCAAAATCACCGATCGCTGTGGCGGGCACCAAGGAGATGCTCAGCTACATGCGTGACCATCGCATCGACGATGGCCTGGAGTACATCGCCACCTGGAACGCTGCCATGCTGCAGTCCGAAGACTTGCGCGTGGCTGTGGCGGCCCATATGAGCAAACAGAAACCGACGTTCGCCGACTGACCGGGTCGGGGGACGCAGTAAAGGAACCCCGACATGTCAGCACGCTGGACTAGCGCAGTACTCGACCCGCAGATCACCGGTGGCTGGGCTGTCGCCCGCAGCCCGGAAGGGTTTCTGGTGGACGCCAATGGCGCGCTGTTCCCCCGCGACTGGCTCAAGCGGCAGGACCTGGATGTGCTGGCCGAGCACGGTATCGGCCATTTCGACGGCGAGCCGGTATTCTTGCTGGAACTGCGCAGCGCTGCCGAGGTGCCCGGTTGCGGCTGGCGCGGCCTGCGGGCGTTCATGCTCGAAGGCGATTTCGATCTTTACAAGGTGCTTGGCTACGCCGCGCAGATCGGCACCTGGGCGCGCGAACACCGGTTCTGTGGCAGTTGCGGCCAACCGATGACGCAGATCCGCTGGGAGCGGGCGATGTACTGCCAGCCTTGCGACCTGCGCAGCTACCCACGCATCTCGCCGAGCATGATCGTGCTGGTGACCCGTGGCGACGAGATCCTGCTGGCCCGGTCGCCGCGCTTCGTCACCGGCGTTTACAGCACCCTCGCAGGCTTTGCCGAACCGGGCGAAGCGGCCGAGGATTGCCTGGTGCGGGAAGTGCGTGAAGAGGTGGCGGTCGAGGTCAGCAACATCCAGTACGTCGGCAGCCAGTGCTGGCCGTTTCCGCACTCGATGATGCTGGGCTTCCACGCCGAGTATGCCGGTGGCGAGATCGTCATGCAGCCGGACGAGATCGAAGACGCCAGGTGGTTCAACGTTCACGACCTGCCACCACTGCCGGCCGGGCGTTCCATCGCCCGGTACCTGATCGATCTGTATGTGGCCCGGCGATTGGGCTTGCCTGAGCCTGTCCTGCCTCGTTGAGGGCGCTTGGGGTAGTGCCTGGGGGCATGCCTGACCTGGTATTTTTGTCAGTTTCAGACTTCGCTGCCCCCGCTTAGCATTCAGTGGTATTTGACGGATCGATGCCACTGTTGGCGCAGGAAGCCTTATGAAACCCACCGTCCGCGAGCATGAACAGGAGACGTTGCGTAATAGTTCGATCGGGCGCGCCCTGGTAGATACGGCGATGGTCCATGAGGCTATCGGTATCGAAAAGCGCATCAGCGCACAGGCAAGTGTCGAGGCGCCTCAGGGTGAGTCGCCCATCGTCACGCTCGAAGGCAGCGGGCAGGTCATCGTGACAGCCCCCCATGCCACCGAGTCCTTTCGTGAAGGCCGGTTTCGCATTTCCGACGGTGGTGGGACGGCTGCCCTGGCACACATGCTCAACAGGCTCGCTTCGGCAACGGTGCTTTACACCCAGTACCGCTCACCGTCCGACCCGAACTATTACGATGACAATGAATTCAAGGAAACGCTGGCTGAACTGATTGACCGGCAAAGGCCGATGTTGGTCCTGGATATTCATGGCAGTCATGACTTCAGGCCCTACGATATCGACATTGGCACGCTCAATGGCAGGTCCCTGCTGGGTGATGCTTCATTGTTGCCGGCCCTGCTCGACAGCCTTCAGCAGGAAGGCATCGGCAACTTTTCGGATAACTACTTCAGCGCCCAGACGCATCAGACCATTACCCGATTTGCTTGCACCCGGGGTGTGCCCACCATTCAGCTGGAAATCAGCAGCACCTGGTTGCGGCCCTCGGAGGGGGGCATGATGGCTCACCGGTTCGCGCAGTTGCTGCAGGGGCTGGCCCGCTATGCAAGCGCTGTCGCTGCCCTCGAATGGGGCCAGCAAGGCGCCGACCCAGGCCCTGCGTCAGGCCTGGCCGAACCAGTGCTGCCAGGCCAGGCGTGCGGTCAGCGCCAGGACCACGGTGATGAATACCGGGCGGATGAACTTGCTGCCGCCGCTGATCGCCGTGCGTGCGCCGAAGAAGGCGCCGACCATCACCGACAGGCCCATGCACAGGCCGACGATGTAATCCACCTGCCCGGAAATGACGAACACCGTCAACGCCGCGATGTTGCTGACGAAGTTCATGCTGCGCGCCACGCCGCTGGCACGGACCAAATCGATGGGGTAGAGCAGCAGGGTGCTCACGGTCCAGAAAGCACCGGTGCCGGGCCCGGCCACGCCATCGTAGAAGCCCAGGGTGAAGCCCTGCGGGAACTGCCACTTCTTCTTGATCGGCGCATCGGCATCCAGCGGCGCTTTGGGCGTACCCCCGAACAGCAGGTAGATGCCGCAGGCGAAGACGATCACCGGCAGCATCTTGTTCAGCCATTCGGCGGGCATGTAGTGGGCAATGACCGCGCCGATCAGCGCGCCGACCAGGGTGGCGAGCAAGGCCGGGCGCCATTGCGCCGGGTGGAAGAGCTTGCGTTTGTAGTAGGTGAACCCCGCGGTAGCCGAGCCGAACGTCGAGCTCAGCTTGTTGGTGCCCAGCACCAGGTGCGGCGGCATGCCAGCGGTGAGCAGTGCCGGGGTGGTGAGCAGGCCACCTCCGCCGGCGATGGCGTCGATGAAACCGGCGACGAAGGCGACCAGGGCGAGGATCAGTAAGGTGAGCGGTTCTACGGTGAGTTCGAAGGGCATGGCTGTCTGGCAGGCAGGGGGCGGCAAAATGCCGCGCTAGAAGGGCAACATGGTAATCCCGGGCGGGGTGGGTTGCCAGTGCCGGCCTCATTCGCTTGCAAGCCCGCCCTCACAGGTTCTGCACAGTGGCCAAGGCCGGTGATGGTCCTGTGAAAACCGCCTTGCCAGCGATGAGGCCAGCGCGGACGATGGCGTCAGCTTCGGATGAAGGCTAGCAAATCCGCATTGATCACATCGGCGTGGGTCGTCGGCATGCCATGCGGGAAGCCCTTGTAGGTTTTCAACGTGCCATTGGGCAGCAGCTTGGCCGACAGTGGGCCTGAGTTTTCATAGGGAACGATCTGGTCATCGTCACCGTGCATCACCAGCACTGGCTGCTGGATCTTCTTCAGGTCTTCGGTGAAGTCAGTCTGGGAAAACGCTACGATCCCGTCGTAGTGCGCTTTGGCGCTGCCGATCATGCCTTGGCGCCACCAATTGGCAATGACCCCTTCGGCAGGCTCGGCGCCTGGCCGGTTGTAACCGTAGAACGGTCCGCTCGGCACATCGCGGTAGAACTGGGCTCGGTTACCTGCCACCTGTGCCTGGAACCCGTCGAACACTGATTTGGGCAAGCCTCCAGGGTTGTCCGGGGTTTGCACCATCAACGGCGGCACGGCGGCGATCAGCACCGCTTTGGCCACCTTGTCGCCTGGGTGGCGGGCCATGTACCGTACCACTTCGCCGCCTCCGGTGGAGTGGCCGACATGCACCGCACCCTGGATCCCCAGATGCTCGACCACGGCAGCCACGTCATCGGCGTAGTGGTCCATGTCATGGCCGTCCCATACCTGGCTGGAGCGGCCGTGGCCGCGGCGGTCGTGGGCGACGACACGGAAGCCTTGGCCAAGGAAGAACAACAGCTGCGCGTCCCAGTCGTCCGCACTGAGCGGCCAGCCGTGGTGGAAGTGGATGACCTGCGCATCGCGCGGGCCCCAGTCCTTGTAGAAGATCTGAACGCCATCCTTCGTGGTCACGTAGCTCATGGTCGAGTCTCCTCAGTGCAGGGGGATTGCCAAGTGAGCTATTCAGAATAGGAGAGTTTTCTGTCTTGTCAGTACCGGCCTCATCGCCGGCAAGCCGGCTCCCACCACGACCGCGCAGCTCTTGCGGCCTGCGTTTTACCTGTGAAAGCAACCGTCTGGCCCAATTTCTGAAAGCTGGCGCGATCCAGGTGGGCCTGCAAGCCGGCTCCCACCACGACCGCGCAGTTCTTCAGGCCTGCGTTTTACCTGTGAAAGCAACCGTCTTGCTCAACTTCTGAAAGCCGGCGCGATCCAGGTGGGAGCCGGCTTGCCGGCGATCACCGGCGCAGCCGGTGCCAGGCACCGCGAATTCAGCGGGCTCACCTACGTGAGCCGGCTTGCCGACGATGTGGCCAGTATCTGCCTCAAAGAAACCACCGGTACTCCCGGGCAGTCACCTCCTGCATGAACGCCAGGTGGTCCTGGCGCTTGTTCTCGCAATACACCATCACGAACGCTTCCCCCAACCCTTCATTCACAGCCGGGTGCCCACGCATGGCTGCGACGGCGCCGAGCATGTCCTTGGGGAAGTCGACCCCGCTGGCGCGATCGTCATTGAGCGGCGCAATCGGCTCCTGCGCGGCATTCAGCCCATGCTCCATGCCGCACAAGATGGCCGCCAGCACCAGGTACGGGTTGGCATCCGCCCCCGCCAGGCGGTGCTCGATACGCACATTGCACGCATCCGACTCGGGGATGCGGATGCATGCGTCACGGTCTTCAAAGCCCCAGCTGGCACGGCTGGCGGCATTGACCATGGCCCCATAACGGCGAAACGCATTGTGGTTGGCGGCGAATATCGGCATGCAGTGCGGCAGCAAGGCCAGGCAACCGGCCACTGCATGGCGCAGCGGGCGCTGCTGGTCAGCCGCCAGCAGGTTGTTGCCGGCCGTGTCGTACAGGCTGACATGCACGTGCATGCCGCTGCCTGGCGCCTGCAGGTAGGGCTTGCTCATGAACGAGGCACGCAGCCCGTGCTTGAGCGCCACGCCGCGGGTACTGCGGCAGAACAAGGCGGCCCAGTCGGCGGCACGCAGGCCGTCATCGCAATGGCCGAAGTTGATTTCGAACTGGCCGGGGCCGAGTTCGGCGGTGATGACGTTGGCGTCGATCCCTTGCGCGTTGGCGGTTGCGACCATGTCGCGCAGCACGTCGCTGAACCGCGACAGCCGTTCGATGTGCATGTTGGGTTGGTCGTCCGCGTCATCGCTGAACGGGTCCCGCGGGAACTGCGGCAACCCCTGCTTGAGTGCCCGGTCGAACAGGTAGAACTCCAGCTCGAACGCCACCACCGGGCGAATGCCGCGCCGCTCCAGGCGCCGCAGCACCCGGGCGAGCACCTCCCTGGGCTCGAACTCGATTGGCGCGGCGGTGCCGTCGGAGCTGATCAGCATCTGGCCCAGCGGTTCGCGCTCCCAGCTCACCGGTTTGAGTGTGCCGGGCACCAGGCGCCGCAGGGCGTCCGGGTCGCCGTCGTTAAAGCAATAGTCGCCAATGGGGAACAGCCCGCCTTGCACGCCCAACAGCACGCAGTTCTGCGGCAGTTTCAGCGGGCTGCCAGCGGCAACCTTTTCGAGCATGTCGATGGGGTAGCGCTTGCCGTAGAAATGCCCGGGGATGTCCAGGCTCAGCAGGTCGACATGGCGCACCTCGGGGTAACGGGTGCGGAAGGCACGTACTTCACTGAGCAAATCGGCAAAGCCTGTCGTTGTCGTTGTCATGCTGTGCTCTCATCGGAATACCCAGAGGACGCGGGTCGTCTGGTCGGTCAGGTTGGCGTAGCGGAAGTGGCTGTGCGGGGGGAGTTGAAAGCTGTCGTTGGGGCCGAGTGTGACGGCGTCCGGGTGGCCATCCAGCCACAGGGTCAGCGCGCCTTCGAGAACGAAACCGCCTTGCTCGGCGCTGTCGTCCAGGTGCCCCTCACCACTGCTGGCACCGGGCGCCAGGTGGCTTTCAAGCATGGCAAAGCGGCCGTTGAGGGTTGGCGAGACCAGTACGTCGCTGATGCCCTCGGCGTAGTAGATCGTGCGCCGTTCACCGGGGCGGGTGACCCAGTCGAGTTCGCGCGGCTGGCTGGTCTGGTAGAAATAGGTGGTGGGTACGTGCAGCGCTTCGCTGATCGCCGTGAGGTCGGCCACGGTCGGCTGCGACAGGCCGCGCTCGACCTGGGACAGAAAGCCCAGCGAGCGCTTGACCTTGATCGCCAGCTCGCCAAGGGTCAGCCCGCGGTGCTTGCGCAGGCCACGAATCAGCAGGGCCAGGCCCTGGGCGTCTTCAGACATGATCGCGCATCCGGTACCAGGCCTTGGCTGCAGCCTCCAGTGGGGCAGCCAACAGGTCGCCGCCCGGGAAGCGGCCATTGGCGATGCCTTGGTACAACGCCAGCAGGTCGTCGTCGCCCAGGATCGCGTCGCTGACCGCGCGCGCCGCTGCCAGGGTCGGCAGCACGCCGTGGCCGGAGAAGCCCTGCAGCCAGTAGCGCTGGCCGTCACGGCCAATGTCCGGGGTGCGCTGGATGCTGCAGTCGATATGCCCGCCCCAGGCATAATCGATGGCAACGCCCGCCAGTTGTGGGAACACACGCTCAAGGTAGGGGCGGGTGGCGCTGGCGACATCCTTCGGAATACCGCCCAGGTAGGTGCAGCCGCCGCCGAACAGCAGGCGGTGGTCAGGCGTGAGCCGGAAGTAGTCGGGTACGAACTGGTTGTCGATCACGCAACTGTTGCGTGGCAACAGCGACCGGGCGAAATCCGCCTCCAGTGGCGCGGTGGCCACTTGATAGGAGCCGACCGGTAGAAGCCGGCGCGACAGGTTGCGGTCAAGGCGGTCGATGTAGGCGTTGCAGGCCAGCACCAGCACATCGCCGTGCACGTGGCCGTGGCCGGTGCGGGCGATATAGCCATTGGCGTTGCGCTGGTAGTCGAGTACCTGGCTTTGCTCGAAAATCTGCCCGCCGGCAGCCTCGATCGCGCTGGCCAGGCCTTGGGCCAGTTTCAGCGGGTTGAGGTGCGCGCCCCGGGCGTCATACAGCGCAGCCTGGTAGCGTGGGCTATCGATCCACTGGGGCAACTCGTCACGGCCGATCAGGCGCAGGGCGTCGTAGCCCCATTTCTGTTCGGCATCGAGCAGGGCCTGTTCCAGCCGTTTCACCCGGCGTGGCAGCACCGATGTCCAGAGGCTGCCGGCCCGGTAATCGATATCGAAGCCGTGACGCTGCGGCAGTTCACGCAGTTCGTCGGCAGCCCAGCACATGCTGGCCCACAGGCGTTGGCTGCGTTCCACACCCAAGGCTTTCTCCAGGGGCGGCATGTCGCATGACCAGCCCAGCAGCGCCTGGCCACCGTTGCGCCCGGAGGCGGCCCAGGCCACCCTGCTGGCTTCCAGCAGCGTCACACGCTTGCCGGCCAAAGCCAGGCGCAGGGCCGTGTGCAGGCCGCTGAAGCCGGCACCGATGAGGATCACATCGGTGTCGTGCCGGCCTTGCAAGGTAGGGCGCAAGGGGATGCTGGCGGGGAAGGTGCGTGCGTAGTAACTGGCGACGTGCTGGGCGGATTGCTTGAACATGCCTTGGCCTCGTGAAATTTTTTATGATTATTTTCATGAAAATTTAGCAGCTGATTTTCATCGCGCCAGTCGAGTCACGTTGGCGCTATGATCGGGTGGCCCTACAGAGGCCCCACGCACCTGCCAGGACTACCTATGCGCCGCCTGCCTTCCCTGACTGCCCTGCGTACCTTCGAGTGCGCTGCCCGCCACGGCCACTTCGGCCGCGCCGCCGCCGAACTGTGTGTGACTGACAGTGCGGTCAGCCACCAGATCCGCCAGCTCGAGGAACAGCTTGGGGTCACTTTGTTCGAACGCGTTGGCCGCCAGGTGCGGCCCAGCGCCGAGGCCGAGCGGCTGTTGCATCACCTGCAGCAGGCCTTCGAACTGATCGGCAAGGCCTGTGACGAGCTGCGCGACCCGGCATCGCAGGCGGTGCTACGGGTGGCGGTGACTGCCGAGCTTGCACAGAAATGGCTGGTGGCGCGGCTCGCCGACTTCAGCGGCCGTTACCCGCACATCACCCTGCATCTGCTCGAGCAGCCGATCGCCGCCGGGGCCCCGGCCTTGGATGTCGACCTGGCCATCACCTATGGCACCAGCACACTCGACGCCAGTACACACTTCGTCAGGCCCTTGCCGCTGCTGCAGTTCTTTCCGGTGTGCAGCCCTGGCCTGTTCAACCAGGGCGGCCTCAAACGCCCACGCGACTTGGTGCGTCATTGCCTGTTGCACGACGACCAGGACGGCCGGACCTGGACCACCTGGCTGGCTACCCATGCCGACGATGCCCTGCCCACGCGCCAGCTCTACTTCCCGCATGCGGCGCTGGCACTGGAGGCGGCGCTGCTGGGGCAGGGCGTGGCCATGGGGGACAACCTGACCTGCCAGGCCGACCTGCAGAGCGGCAGGTTGGTGCGGCCTTTCAGTGCCAGCGTCACCGCGCAGGGGCAATACGCACTGGTGTGCGAGCGCTTGCGCCTGGAACGGGCTGCAGTGGCGCACTTCATCGAATGGTTCATCGAACAGTTGGGTGATAGCTGAATTGAATTCAGCTATCGCTGAGTTTTCATCGTTGGAAGCGTCAGGCCAGTCAGCGTAGCGTGCAGTCATCACTCACCGACACGAGGTTGACTCATGGCACGTTCGCTCTCCACTACGCCCAAGGCCGATGGTTTCCGCTTGCCTGGCGAATTCGAGCCCAAGGCAGGCTGCTGGCTCGGTTGGCCCGAGCGGCCAGATGTGTGGCGCAATGGCGCCAAGCCGGCACAGAAGGTTTGGGTCGAAATCGTCAGCGCCATTGCGTCCAGTGAACCGGTCACGGTTTGCGCGTCCGCTGCCCAGTACGCCAATGCGCGGCGCCTGCTGCCGGCGCAGGTGCGGGTGGTGGAGATGACCTGCAACGACACCTGGTTCCGAGACAGCGGCGCGTGCTTCGTGGTCAACGACGACAGCGGCCAAGTGCGCGGCGTGGACTTTGAATTCAATGCGTACGGTGGCTTGGACGGCGGCCTTTATTACCCGTGGGACAAGGACGACCAGATCGCCCAGAAAATGCTCGAAATCGAAGGTTTGGACCGCTATCGCGCGCCGTTGATTGCCGAACTTGGCGGAATTCAGAGCGACGGCCAGGGCAGCCTGCTGACCACTGAGCAGTGCCTGCTCAACCGTAACCGCAATGCCCACCTGGGCAAGGAGGAGGTCACGCGCCGGCTTGAGGACTACCTGGGCGCCGACCAGGTGATCTGGTTGCCACGCGGTTGCAAGTTCGACGAAACCGATGGCCATGTCGACGACCTGGCGTGTTTCGTGCGGCCGGGTGAAGTGGTGCTGCAGTGGACCGACAACCGGGACGACCCGCAGTGGGAGATCTACCAGGAGGCGTACGACATACTGCGCAGTACCCGCGATGCCCGCGGGCGGGAGTTGAAGGTTCACAAACTGCCCCAGCCCGAGGTGCTGCAGTGGACGGCCGAGGAAGCTGCCGGCCTGGACCAGGTCGAAGGCACTCACGTGCGCAAGGCCGGCACGCAGATCTGTGCGTCGTATATCAACTACTACGCCGGCAACACGGCCATCGTCGTGCCGCTGTTCGGTGACCGCAATGACAGTGTTGCCCAAGCCACCCTGGCCGAGCTGTTCCCTGGCCACCGCATCATTGGCATTGAGAACTCGCGGGAAATCCTGCTAGGTGGCGGCAATGTCGCCTGCATCACCATGCCGCAATATGCTGGAGGCCGTCGCTGATGAAACCGACCCTGCTGGCGGCTGCGCTCGCGCTGGGCTGCGCGGTGTCGGCGGCCCAGGCGGCCGACGCAGAGCAGCCAACCGTCAACCTGTATATCTGGGGCGAATACCTTGCCCCGGACACGCTGACCAACTTCGAGAAAGAAACCGGCATCCGTGTGGTTGCCGACCACTTCGACTCGCTGGAAACCGCAGAGACCAAGTTGCTTACCGGCGGCAGTGGCTACGACGTGGTGCTCAGTGCCGGCCAGCACCTGAGCCGGGCGATAGCCAGCGGTGCGCTGCAGCCTTTGGACAAGGCGCAGCTACCGCACCTGGCGGGTATCGGTGAGGAGTTTCGCCAGCACATGGCGATGTACGACCCTGGCAACCGGTATGCCGGGACCTACGCCTGGGGTACCACCGGCGTCGGTTACCAGCAGCAGGCTGTGACGGCGCGCATGGCTGACGCGCCGGTAGGCAGCTGGGCGATGCTGTTCGACCCGCACGTGGTGGCCAAATTCGCCGACTGTGGGGTCAGCCTGCTCAACGACCCCAACGAGGTGTTCGCCGCGGTGATGCGCTACATGGGCCTGGACATCAACCAGCAGCGCCTGGAGGACCTGAAAGCTGCAGAACTGCAACTGCGAAAGATTCGGCCGTATATCCGCTACTTCGACAACGACCGCAATATCAATGACCTGGCCAACGGCGAAACCTGCGTGGCGATGTCGTGGAACGGCAACGTGGCGATCGCCCAGGCCCAGGCGCAGCAGGCGGGCAAGGCGTTCAACCTGGCGTACAGCATCCCGCAGGAGGGCACGCTGATCTGGCTGGATGCATTGGTGGTGCCCAAGGATGCCCCGCATCCCCAGGCAGCCTGGAAGCTGCTGGACTACCTGATGCGGCCGGAGGTGATTGCGCCGATTACCGATACCATCCATTACGCCAACGCGATCACGGCGGCGGACGGGTTGGTGGACCCGCAGATCCGCAACGCGCCTGGCACTTATCCGCCGGCGCAGGTGAGGGCACGGTTGTATGGCAAGAACGACAACGGCAAGGCGTTCAACCGTGAACTGACGCGAGCGTTCCGCCGGCTGAAAAGCGGCAGGGGTTGACCGGCACCGCTCGCCGGCCCACAGGGGCGCATAGCGCCCCTGCTAACGCTTCAGCGCCCAAGCCAGTCGATCAGGGTGGTGTTGAAGCGCCGTGGCTCCTCGATCTGAGGTGCGTGCCCCATGCCCTCGAAGGTCACCAGCTCGCCTTGGGGAATCAGCTTGGCCACGTGCGGCCCCAGCTCTTTGTACTTGCCGAGCCGCGCCTTGACCTCGGGCGGTGCGATGTCGCTGCCAATGGCCGTGGTGTCCTGGTCGCCGATCAGCAGCAGGGTCGGCATCTTCAAGTCTTTGAACTCGTGGTACACCGGTTGAGTGAAGATCATGTCGTAGATCAGCGCCGAGTTCCACGCCACGGCTTCATGCCCTGGGCCCTTGTTCAGCCCCGCCAGCATCTGCACCCAGCGCTCGTACTCAGGTTTCCAGCGCCCGGCGTAATAGGTCTTGCGCTCGTATTCACGCACGCCGTCGGCATCGAGCTTGAGCTCGCGGGCATACCACTGGTCCACCGTGCGGTAGGGCACGCCGAGGGCTTTCCAGTCTTCCAGGCCGATCGGGTTGACCATGGCCAGGCGCTCGACCTGTTGCGGGTACATCAA
The DNA here is from genome assembly GCF_026625125.1 of Pseudomonas putida. Classification (NCBI taxonomy): domain Bacteria; kingdom Pseudomonadati; phylum Pseudomonadota; class Gammaproteobacteria; order Pseudomonadales; family Pseudomonadaceae; genus Pseudomonas; species Pseudomonas putida. Next base: position 2,150,915 of record NZ_CP113097.1, read on the forward strand.
CGCGTAACGGGTGGCGAGCATGCCGCCGGTGGAATGGCCGAGGATGATCGCTTGCTTGACGCCCAGGTGCTCCAGCAGGGCATGGGTGTTGCTGGCCAGCTGCTGGAAGCTGTATTGGTAATAGCCTGGCTTGCTTGAAGTGCAGAAGCCGACCTGGTCGGGCGCGATGACCCGGTAACCCGCCTGGCTCAACGCATCGATGGTGGTTTCCCAGGTGGCGGCGCAGAAATTCTTGCCATGCATCAGCACCACGCTGCGGCCGTTGGCCTGGCCTTTGGCAGGCACGTCCATGTAGCCCATCTGCAGGCTCTGCCCCTGGGACTGGAAGTCGAAATGCTTGAGGGGGTGGGGGTAGCTGAAGCCTTCGAGCTGCTTGCCGTAAGTGGGGGATTCGGCGGCGATGGCGGGGGCGCCGATGAGGCAGGCCAGGGCCAGGGCGGTTGCGCGTAGCATGGGGGCACTCCGTGTAGGACCATGTAGGAATTGGCGACTGTAACAGCCGTAAAGGCACCTTAAACGTTAAAGGTGTTACCAGGCATGAAACCAACCCAGGGTAATCACCGCTAAGACCAGGTAACGCCCGCCCTTGGCCAGGGTTACCAGGAGTAGGAAACGCCAGAACGGCTCACGCATGATCCCGGCAATCAGCGTCAACGGGTCGCCGATCACCGGCATCCAGCTCAGCAGCAATGACCATTGCCCCCAGCGCTGATAGCGCTGCTGGGCACGTTCCAGTTGGCGGGCGCTGAACGGGAACCAGCGCTTGTCGCGCAGGTGTTCGATGGCCCGCCCCAGCAGCCAGTTGACCACCGAGCCCAGCACGTTGCCCAGGGTGGCGACCAGCAACAGGGGCAGCCAGGCGTCGGGTTGGCGCAGCAGCAGGCCCACCAGCACCGCCTCCGACTGCAGCGGCAGCAGGGTGGCGGCGCCAAAAGCGCTGAGAAACAGCGCCCAGAGGCTCAGCATCAGTAGTTGGCGACAACGCTGTCCTGGCCATCCCGGGTTACCCCGATGACCTGATAGGCGTCCTTGCGATCCCCCATTTCCATGCCTGGCGAGCCCACCGGCATGCCGGGCACGGCCAGGCCGATGAGGTCGTTGCGCTTGGCCAGCAGGCGCACCTGCTCGGCCGGGACATGGCCTTCGACGAACTTGCCGTCGATCACCGCGGTGTGGCACGAAGCCAGCCGCGGCGCCACGCCCAGCCGCTGCTTCACGGCACTCATGTTCGGCTCGACATGGTCGTTGACGGTAAAGCCGTTGTCACGGAGGTGGCTGATCCAGGCCTTGCAGCAACCGCAGTTGGGGTCGCGGTAGACGTCGATGGTTTCGCCAGCCTGGGCCAGCCCGGTGATGGCCAGCAGGCCGAGCGCGATCAGGTGTTTATGCAGCATGGTCAAACGACTCCTGTGGTCAGGCAGGCGCCCGCCCGCCATGCAAATGAGCTGCAGGATAGCGCAGGCGGCTTTCAGGCGCGATGTGCGCTGGCATGATCCTCACCCGCAGCTGTCAGCTGGCTGAACCGGACATTACATTTTTGTCAGCCAGTTCGTCCTGGCACAGGTCGCGCATCAGCAAGCCGTATTCCAGCGCTACCTGCTCCGGGATCGGCAGGTAGACCACATGGCCATCCCCGGGCGCCACGTCGAGGGCCTGCTGCTGGCGGCCGTACAGGTTGTGCAGGTCGAAATGATAATTGCCGCGCGGGGTCATCAGCTCCAGGTGATCGCCTACTGCGAAGCGGTTCTTCACCTTGACTTCGGCACGGCCGTCCACCCGGGCACCGGTCAGTTCGCCGACGAACTGCTGGCGCTCGGACAGCGAATTGCCCCGCTGGTAGTTCTGGTATTCGTCATGCACATGGCGACGCAGGAAACCTTCGGTGTAGCCCCGTTGGGCCAGCGATTCGAGGTTATCCATCAGGGCCCTGTCGAACGGGCGCCCGGCGGCGGCATCGTCTATGGCCTGGCGGTACGACTGCACGGTACGGGCGCAGTAGAAGTGCGACTTGGTGCGGCCTTCGATCTTCAGGGAGTGCACGCCCATGGCCGCCAGCCGCTCGACATGCTGGATGGCGCGCAGGTCCTTGGCATTCATGATGTACGTGCCATGTTCATCTTCGAAGGCCGGCAGCTGGGTACCGGGGCGGTTGCTTTCGTGCAGCAGGAACACCTGATCGGTCGGTGCGCCCAGGCCCAATGTCGGCTCGACCTCGCGCACGATATCGCCGGCCGCGTTTTCAGTAGCTGGGGTGGCGTTGTACTTCCAGCGGCAGGCGTTGGTGCATGTGCCCTGGTTGGCATCGCGCTTGTTGAGGTAGCCCGACAGCAGGCAGCGGCCAGAGTAGGCCATGCACAGGGCGCCGTGGACGAACACTTCCAGTTCCATGTCAGGCACGTGCTGGCGGATTTCGCCTATTTCTTCGAGTGACAGTTCCCGCGACAGGATCACCCGGCTCAAGCCCAGGCGCTGCCAGAACTGCACGCTGGCTCAGTTGACCGTATTGGCCTGTACTGAGAGGTGCACAGCCATCTGCGGGAAGTGCTGGCGCACCAGCATGATCAGGCCGGGATCGGACATGATCAGTGCATCGGGCGCCATGTCGATCACGGGCGCCAGGTCCTTGAGAAAGGTCTTGAGCTTGGCGTTGTGCGGCGCGATGTTGACCACCACGTAAAAGCGCTTGCCCTGTGCATGGGCTTCCTGGATGCCCAGCGCCAGGTTGGCATGGTCGAATTCGTTGTTGCGTACCCGCAGGCTGTAGCGTGGCTGGCCGGCGTAGACCGCGTCGGCGCCATAGGCGAATGCATAGCGCAGGGTCTTGAGGGTGCCGGCAGGGGCCAGCAATTCAGGCTTGGCAGGAGCGTTCATGTGAGCACCGGGACAAAAGGCACGGATGGTAAGGCCCGCATGCGGCGGATGAATTGATTTGAATCAACGCCGGGGTGGCACTTTTGCCCGGGTAGTGTGCACTAATGTCCAGCACTCACGAGGAACCGCCATGAACCAAACCGCTTTGCAGAACAAGGCCCTGGCAGTATTGCTGGCGCTGGTGACCATTGCCTTCGGCTGGATCCTGCTGCCGTACTATGGCGCCATCTTCTGGGCGGTGATCCTCGGCATCCTGTTCGCGCCACTGCAGCGCAACCTGCTGATCCGCTTCGGCAGGCGGCGTAACCTGACGGCGGCGGCCACCTTGCTGATTTGCCTGTTGGTGGCCATCTTGCCAGTGATCGTCACCAGCGCCTTGCTGGTGCAGGAGGGCGCTACCCTTTACCAGCGTATCGAGAGCGGGGAGCTGGATATCGCCGGCTATGTCGAGCGCGGCATGAACATGCTGCCGCCTTTCTTGCAGCACAGCCTGGACAGCATGGGCATGGGCAACCTGGAAGGGCTGCGCGACAAGATCACCAAATGGGCCACCCAGGGCAGCCAGATACTGGCCACTCAGGCCTTCAGTTTTGGCCAGGGCACTTTCGAGTTTCTGATCAGCTTCGGCATCATGCTCTACCTGCTGTTCTTCTTTCTGCGTGAGGGCGCAGAGGTGGCGCGGCGGGTACGCCTGGCCGTACCGCTGCCAGAGCACCAGAAGCGCCGCCTGCAGTTGAAGTTCAACCGTGTGGTGCGCGCCACGGTCAAGGGCAATGTGCTGGTGGCGATCACCCAGGGCGCCCTGGGCGGTTTCATCTTCTGGGTACTGGATATACCCAGCGCACTGGTCTGGGCGGTGCTGATGGCGTTTCTGTCACTGCTGCCGGCAGTGGGCGCGGGGATCATCTGGGCACCGGTGGCGGCGTATTTCCTGTTGACCGGGGCGATCTTGCAGGGGGTGATCCTGACCGCCTTCGGCGTGCTGGTGATTGGCCTGGTGGACAACCTGTTGCGGCCGATCCTGGTGGGCAAGGATACGCGGATGCCCGACTACCTGATTCTGGTGTCCACCTTGGGTGGGCTGGCCGTATTCGGCCTCAACGGGTTCGTGATCGGGCCGCTGATCGCGGCGCTCTTCATTTCCAGCTGGGGGATTTTCGCCGCGACCAAACCGCAGGTGCAGTTGCCTCAATAGGGGGCTGCCGCGCAGCCCATGCCGGCCTCAACGGAAACTGTATGAAACCCCGGCATAGATGCCAAACCCTTCCCCAGGCGTCGACCGGGCGATGTCCTGCCCGGCATCGTCGTACCCCGGCGTGACTGTCGCCGCATAGCGTTCGTTGGTCAGGTTGCGCAGGTCAAGCCAGGTCTGCCAGTCCTGTTTCGGCGAGTCCCAGCCCAGCCGCGCACCGAGCAGTGCATAGGCATCGGCGTGGTAACTGTTGGCGTAATCGACTTGCACCTTGGACGCCATCTGCGTGTTGACCCCGGCATAGAAGCCGCTTGGCCAGTCGTAGCGCAGCTCGGCCTGGTAGTAATGCATGGGAATCCCAGGCAGGCGGTTGTCGCCGAAGGTATCGTCGTCCCGGTAGTGGAAATCGCTGAACGTGTAGGCCTGGCGCAAACTGATCTTACCCGTGCCAGGCTGCTCCCAGAGGGTGCTGTCCAGGCCGGCCTCCACGCCTTGGTGTACCGTGGCGCTGGCATTGACCTCCTTGGCCGGGAGCCCCGCCTCGATTTCGACGGCCAACAGTTCATGGCGCACTTGCGAGTAGTACCAGGCCAGGTCCCAGCGGCCCAGCGCCGAATCGCCGCGGGCGCCCAGCTCCAGCGTGGTGGCGGTCTGGTTTTGCAGTTCGATCGGCTGCGTGGCGACCGTGGAACTCCAGATAAGTGACCATGGGTGAGGTGGCTCCACAGACCGGCTCAGGTTGCCGTACACCTGCAACTGCGGGTCGATGTCATAGCGCAGGCCCAAGCGCGGTGCATAGTCCCAGTCATGTTGGCTCACCTTGCCGCCATCCTGCGGATAGGTGACCGCACTTTCACGGCGTGTGTAGATCATCGCCAGGCCAGTGGTCAGCCACAGGTCAGGGATCAGCTCCAGATCGTTGCCGACGTGCAGGACGGTATCCGACCCCTGGTAGCTGAAATCGCGGCTGCGTGCGCCGAAGTTGTCGCCCGTGCTGCGGGCGAACTGCGAGGCGCCGCTGTTGGGCAGGTGCTTGGTGGTTCGCCAGCCCACGGTGGTGTTGCTCTGGTGACCCAGCAGGGTATCGCGGCGTATGTAGTTCAGCGTGCCGCTGACATCGGTGTAGGCGACCTTCAGGCGCATCGGGCCTTCACGCAGGTCCATGGGGAAGTCGTGGTACACCAGCCCGGCTTCCACACGGGCATCGTCCTCGAGGTAGAAGGTGGTCTTGTTGGCCACCCAGGTGCTGCCCGGTTGCGGCCGGCTGTCGTCACGCGCCAGGTAGGCGGCGTTGGCGGCACGTGGGTGGTGCTTGATCTGGTCCTTGGTCAGGCGCCCGGCCAGCTCGTTCTCGGTTTCCCGGTAGCGCAGGTAGAAGCGCGTTTCCAGGTTGGGGTTGAACCGATAACCAACGTTGGCTGCGATGCCTTTGGCACTGCCGCTGCTGTGCGCCTGGTAGCCGTCGTATTCCGAGTCGGTGAGTGCTACGTAATAGTCGAGGTTGCCCAAAACCTGACCAGAGCTGATGTGCCTGTGCTGATAGCCGCGGCTGCCGGCCTCGTAGCGCACCTGCAACGGCGAGGCATCGTAGCCGGTATGCGTTACGTAGTTGATTGCGCCGCCCAGCGCCAGCGCGCCCTGATCGAAGCCGTTTGCCCCTCGCAACACGTCGGCGCGGCTCAGCCACAGCGGCTCGAACAGCTCGTAAGGGGTACCGCCCGGGCCAGTCAGCGGCAGGCCGTCGAACAGCGTGTACACCCCTGAGCCGTGCGCCCCGGGTGCGCGGTTGATGCCTGAGCCGCGGATGGACAGCTTGATGCCATCGTTACCGGCCGACTGGGCGAACACCCCCGGCTGGTAGGCCAGCACGTCCTGGTTGCTGGCCACCCGTCCTTGCCCCACGCGCTGCATGTCCACCAGGTTGCTGGCGCCAGGCACTGCGTGCAGACGCTCGCGGGCGTCTTCCAGTTCGCTGTGGGCTTCGTCACTGATCAGCACCTCACCCAGTTCGACCGCAGGTGCGGCAGACACGTGCTGGGCGACAGCGAAAAGGGCCGCAAGGCCAATGCAGGGCGAGGGGGGCAACACGGGGCGCATCGTACAACTCCAGGTGAAAAGGGTAGGCAACGGCGTTGTGACGAGCGAAACGCCGCGCAGAGCACGGAGAGTTTCAGTTAATTGAAAGCAGCCATTGAGGACGAGTGTGTAGGACGGCGGTTTACAAAGCGTATGAATGGCACGGGTGTTTTGCGATTCGTATGGTGGAGTCCTACCGCGTCAGTCCCATAGCTGACGTGAACTGGCCATGATTGTTTGGAGTTCGGTGATGAAAGCCAATACGCGACAGAGCGAAGGCAGCCAAGTGGATACGCCTATTCGCCTGACCCCGCGAGAGCAGCAGGTATTGCTGTGGTGTGCCTATGGCAAGAGTTCGTGGGAAATCGGTCAGATCCTGCAGTGCCAGGAATCGACGGTGAATTTCCATGTGGGCAATATCCTGCGCAAATTCGATGTAACCACTCGCGTCGCCGCCGTGATCAAGGCCATTCGCTACGGCATGCTCGCAGAGCAGTGAGGCACTCATGAATGAAGTCGCATTGATTGATGGCGCTTTGTCCAGCGTCGTACCGTGGCTCGAGCGCGACGGGCGGGTGCTTTTCGGTGCAGTGTTGGGCGCTTTGCTGGTCAGCGCGGTGCGGGATCGGCTGGTCATCGTTTCGCGCAAGCGGCTTACGATGGGCAAGCAAGCCTTGCTGGCCCTGCTCAGCGTTGGCGTGGGTTGCCTGTTCGAGCCGCTGTTGCAAGGCTTGGCCCCCATGCTTTCCCGGGGCATGGCTGCTTTCGTGGCGGCGGTCGTGGTGGTGCCGATCAGCCTCAAAGTCATGGTATGGCTCGAATCGGTGGACCTTCGAGAAATCGTCCAGCGTTGGCGCCGTCGCGGTTAACCCTTGGAGGTATCCGGCAGACGGTAGGCGAGTGCATCCAGTTTCTTCTCTAACTCCTGGATGCGCTGCTTGTCCTTGATGTACAGCAGCGTGGCCTCGCGGTCGGTGCGTGACAGGCTGCGCAAGCGTTCGAGCATGTCATCTTCCCAGCCTTCAGCGGTGTGCAAGGTACGCCCGCGCTCACCCATCAGCAGCCAGTCCAGCGAGCAAGCGTGCTGGCGGGCAATATCTACGCATAATGAGTATGGGATGCTGTCCCGTACCTTCCAACTGCTCAGCGTCTGTGGGCTTACACCCAGCGCTCGGGCCAGTTGGGCGTCGCTTTCGGACTGGGTAATTTGCTTGAGGCGAGTCAGCACCGAGGCGAAAAAGCGGCTACTCATAACAGATATCCATAGCTGGTTTAATGACATTCCCTAGGCTTAAACTACTCGTTATGAATAATAACCCTGCAAAATGAGGAACATTATCGGCATGAACAGCAGTTTGATGAAAATCCCTTCTTATACCGTAGGCAATACTGACACAAATGGACGATCAACCTTACAGCCTAGGCCATCGCTCGGCCTTTACAGGTATCTACCGTGAGTACTTACAAGCTGGTCTGCCCCCATTGCCATAGCCGGATGCGCATACGCACCAGCGAAGGGCGCCACATTTTCCTCAGAGTGGCCTATTTGCAATGCACCACAGAGGCCTGTGGCTGGTCGGTGAGGGCCGAGTTCGAAATGACCCATGAACTGTCACCCAGTGGGATGCCTAATCCGGATGTGTACTTGCCATCGGCCAGCAGTGATGTACGCAGGACGGCACTGCGCCGCAGTGAAGATGTTGCGCCAGGCAGGCAAACGGAAGGTTAGCGTAGCCGGCACTGCATGCAGCGCAGATAAAAAAACACCCCGCATAAGCGGGGTGTTTGGTATTGCCGGGTTGATCAGCCGATCAGTTGCAGGCCAGCCTGCTGGACCATGTCCAGCAATGGCTGCGGGTATACGCCCAGGACGAAGGCGAGAATGGCGATCGCCAGCAGCATGACGCCACCAGTGCGCTGTTCCCACTTCAGCGGCGCATCGTGGCGGCGCAGGTTCGGCTCGACCAGGTACAGGGTGACCATCACGCGCAGGTAGTAGTAAACGCCGATGGCGCTACCGACTACCAGGGCACCGACCAGCCACCACAGGTGCGACTCGACGCCAGTGGCGATGATGTAGAACTTGCCGATGAAGCCCGCGGTCAGCGGGATACCGGCCAGCGACAGCATCATCACGGTCAGCACTGCGGTCAGGTACGGGCGGCGCCAGAACAGGCCGCGGTACTCGTACAGCGCATCGGCATCACGGCCGCCGTAAGGCGAGGACATCAGGGTAATGACACCGAAGGCCCCCAGGCTGGTGATCACGTAGGTGACCAGGTACACGCCCATCGCTTCCATGGCCAGGCCCTTGCTGGCGATCAGGGCGATGAGCAGGTAGCCGAAGTGGGCGATGGACGAGTAACCGAGCAGACGCTTGAGGTTGCTCTGGGTCAGCGCCAGCAGGTTACCGACCAGGATCGAGGCGACCGCAATCACCGCCAGCACGGTGCTCAGCACGCCACTGCTGGCAGCAGGGGAGAGCATGAACAGGCGTACCACCACGGCGAACACCGCGACCTTGCTCGCGGTAGCCAGGAACGCGGCGACCGGTGCCGGGGCGCCTTCGTACACGTCCGGGGTCCACAGGTGGAAGGGTACCAGCGACAGCTTGAAGGCCAGGCCGACCAGCATCATGCCCAGGCCCAGTTGCGCCAGCAGGCTTGGCATGCTGGTGGCGGCCAGGGCTTTGCCGATCTGGTCGAAGCTCAGGCTGCCGGCATCGGCATACAGCAGGGCCATGCCGAACAGCAGGAAGGCCGAGCCTGCGGCCGACAGCACCATGTACTTGATACCGGCTTCCAGCGAACGCTTGTTGAAGAAGGCATACGCCACCAGGCCGTAGACCGGCACCGACAGCAGCTCCAGGCCGATGAACAGGCCGGCCAGGTGGTTGGCGCTGACCAGCACCAGGCCACCGAGGGCCGACATCAACAGCAGCAGGTAGAGTTCTTCACGGTTGCCCGGGAAACCCTTGGCGCCTTCACCCAGATAGGCGTGAGCCAGTGTGACGCAGGCCAGCGTGGCCACCAGAACGATCGCCATGTACAGGCAGGCGAACTTGTCGATGGTGACCAGCGAGGTCACCGCCAGCGGCGCGACCTTCAGCGCCGGCAGGATCGACAGCAGGGCCAGGTTCAGGCCCACCGTGGACAGCAGGAAGGTCTGCGAGTGGTTGCGCTTCCAGGCGATCGCCAGCATCACCACCACCGTGGTGATGGTGGTGATCAGCATCGGCGCCAATGCGATGAAGTGTTGAGTGGTGAATTCCATAGCGCTCTTACCGGGCCGAAGCGAGTTGAGTGAAAGCGGAGCCAAGCCACTGCTGCACACCGCTCATGGTGGCGGCAGAAGTGTCGAGGAACGGCTGCGGGTACACACCAAGCACGATCAGCAGCACTGCCAGGCCCAGCACCATGATCAGCTCGCGGCCGTCCATGCCGGCCAGCACGGTGTCGCTCTTGCTTGGGCCGAAGTAGGCACGGTGGATCATGATCAGCGAGTAGACCGAGCCGAAGACCAGGCCGGTGGTGGCGATCACGGTGATCCACGGCACGCTGGCGAAGCTGCCGATCAGGATCAGGAACTCGCCAACGAAGTTGCCGGTGCCTGGCAGGCCCAGCGATGCAGCGGCGAAGAACAGGCTGATAGCGGGCAGGTAGGCGATGCGGTGCCACAGGCCACCCATCTGGCGCATGTCACGGGTATGCAGGCGCTCGTACAGCTGGCCGGACAGGATGAACAGCGCGGCAGCCGACAGGCCGTGGGCCAGCATCTGGATCACCGCGCCTTGCAGGGCCTGCTGGCTGCCGGAGTAGATACCGATCAGCACGAAGCCCATGTGCGAGACGCTGGAGAAGGCGATCAGGCGCTTGATGTCGGTCTGCGCGAAGGCCAGGAAGGCACCGTAGAAGATGCCGATCAGGCCCAGGGTCATGGCGATCGGTGCAAACTCGGCCGAAGCGTTGGGGAACAGCGGCAGGGCGAAGCGCAGCAGGCCGTAGGCGGCTGTCTTCAGCAAGATGCCCGCCAGGTCCACGGAGCCTGCGGTCGGTGCCTGGGCGTGTGCATCAGGCAGCCAGGAGTGGAACGGCACCACCGGCAGCTTTACCGCGAAGGCGATGAAGAAGCCCAACATCAGCAGGTACTCGACGCCCGCCGGCAGTTCGGCCTTGAGCAAGTCGCTGTAGTTGAAGGTCAGCACGCCGGTGGTGTTGTAGTTGACAAGCACCAGGCCAAGGATCGCCACCAGCATGATCAGGCCGCTGGCCTGGGTGAAGATGAAGAACTTGGTGGCGGCGTAGATTCGGGTCTTCTTGCCGTCTGCCGAGCTGTGACCCCAGAGCGCGATGAGGAAATACATCGGCACCAGCATCATTTCCCAGAAGAAGAAGAACAGGAACAGGTCCAGTGCCAGGAACACACCGACCACGCCGCCGAGGATCCACATCAGGTTGAGGTGGAAGAAGCCGACGTGGCGCTGGATCTCTTTCCAGGAGCACAGTACCGAAAGCACACCGAGCAGGCCGGTGAGCAGGATCATCAGCAGCGACAGGCCATCGAGGGCCAGGTGGATGCTGATGCCGAAGCGCTTGATCCACTCGAGCTTGTATTCGAGTGCCCAGGCAGGTTCGGCGCCCGGTGCAGGCGCCAGGGTGTAGTCGCCGGTGCCCCACAGCCACAGGCCGATGCCGAGCAGCAGGGACATGGTCAGCAGCGCGATCCAGCGCGGCAGGGTGGAGCCGAAGCGCTCACCCAGCCAGCACAGGAAGCCGCCGATGAAAGGGATCAGGATCAGCCAAGGCAAAATCATGACGGGTTGGTTTCCTTTGGCAAAGTCGCAAGATTCATAGTCATACCGCAGCCACTACCACCGCACCGAGTACCAGCACGGCGCCGACGGCGATCGAGGCGGTGTACCAGCGCAGCTGACCGGTCTCGGTCTTGCTCATGGCGACGTGGCCGCCACGCGCCATGCGGGGGATCAGGCCGATGCTGCGGTCAACCGGGTCCTTGCGCAGGATGTGGCTGATCAGCAGATAAGGTTTGACGAAGAGCTTGTCGTAGATCCAGTCGAAGCCCCAGGCAGCGAACCACCAGGCCGACAGGACACGGCCGATGCTGCTGTTGGCGACGGCGCTGACGAAGCGGCGCTTGCCCAGGAACAGCAGGGCCGACAGCAGGATACCAGCGATGGCGATGGCGCCCGAGGCGATCTCCAGCGAGTGCTTGGCGTCACCGCCGGCATGGCCTGCGCTTTCAGGCAGCACGCCTGCCAGCGGCGGGTGGATCCAGGCGCCAACGAAGGTCGACAGCACGATCAGTACGCCCAGCGGCAGCCAGTGGCTGATGCCGTGGCCGGCGTGGGCCTCGGTCTTGGCTTCGCCATGGAAGGCGATGAAGATCAGGCGGAAGGTGTACAGCGAGGTCATGAACGCACCGACCAGGCCGGCGTACAGCAGGCCGGTGTTGCCGCTGGCGAAGGCTTCCCAGAGGATCTCGTCCTTGGAGTAGAAGCCGACGGTCAGGATCGGCAGGGCGGCCAGGGCGGCACCACCGACCACGAAGCTGGCGTAGGCCAGCGGCAGTTTCTTCCACAGGCCGCCCATCTTGAAGATGTTCTGCTCGTGGTGGCAGGCAACGATCACCGCACCCGAGGCAAGGAACAGCAGGGCCTTGAAGAAGGCGTGGGTCATCAGGTGGAAGATTGCCGCGTCCCAGGCACCCACGCCCAGCGCCAGGAACATGTAGCCGATCTGGCTCATGGTCGAGTAGGCGAGGATACGCTTGATGTCGGTCTGCACCAGCGCAGCGAAGCCTGCCAGTACCAGGGTCACGCCACCGACCACACCTACAAGGTGCAGGATGTCCGGCGCCAGCAGGAACAGGCCGTTGGTGCGGGCGATCAGGTACACGCCTGCGGTCACCATGGTGGCGGCGTGGATCAGTGCCGAAACCGGGGTAGGGCCTGCCATCGCGTCGGCCAGCCAGGTCTGCAGGGGCAGCTGTGCCGATTTACCCACCGCACCACCGAGCAGCATCAGCGTGGCCAGCACCATCCAGGTGTCGCCAGCCTGGAATTTCTGTGGTGCCAGCACCAGCAGTTCCTGCACGTTCAGGGTGCCCAGCTGGGCGAACAGGATGAACAGGCCGATGGCCATGAACACGTCGCCGATACGGGTGACGATGAAGGCCTTGAGTGCCGCGTTACCGTTGTTGCGGTTGCTGTAGTAGAAACCGATCAACAGGTACGAGCACAGGCCCACGCCTTCCCAGCCGAAGTAGATGAACAGCAGGTTATCGCCCAGGATCAGGAACAGCATGCTGGCGATGAACAGGTTGGTGTAGGAGAAGAAGCGCGAGTAACCGGCTTCGCCACGCATGTACCAGGACGCGAACAGGTGAATCAGGAAGCCGACGCCAGTGACCACGCCGAGCATGGTCACCGACAGGCCGTCCAGGTACAGGGTGAAGTTCGGCGCGAAGCCGTCCACCGACATCCACTGCCACAGCAGCTGGCTGTACGCGCCGCCTTCAGGCGGGGCGACATTGAATTGCCAGATGACGTAGGCCGCCACGGCGGCCGAGAGGCCGACCGAGCCGACGCCGATCAGGGCGGACAGGTTCTCCGAGAACCGCCCGCGCGAGAACGACAGCAGCAAGAAGCCGATCAGGGGGAAGACGAAAGTCAGGAAGAGAAGGTTCATCCGCGCATCTCACTGGCAGCATCGATGTCGAGAGTGTGGAAGCGGCGATACAGCTGCAGCAGGATCGCCAGGCCGATACTGGCCTCGGCGGCTGCCAGGCTGATCACCAGAATGAACATCACCTGGCCGTCGGGCTGGACCCAACGGGCACCGGCGACGACGAACGCCAGGGCAGAGGCGTTCATCATGACTTCCAGGCTCATGAGCACGAAGAGGATGTTGCGGCGGACCATCAGGCCAACCAGACCTAAGCAGAACAGGATGCCGGCGACCGCCAGCCCATGCTCGAGAGGGATAGCACCCATGATTTACTCCTTCGCCTCGTTGCGGCCCAGGTGGAAGGCGGTGACGGCTGCCGCGAGCAGCAGCATCGAGGCCAGTTCGACCACCAGCAGGTACGGGCCGAACAGGCTGATGCCCACTTCTTTCGGGCCCACGGTGGTGCCGCTGATGCCGGCGCCGCTCGGGGTGACGAACAGCACGTACAGCAGTTCCAGCAGCAGCAGGGTGCCAAGTATCACCGGCCCTGCCCAGATACCGGGCTTGAGCCAGCCGCGCTCCTGGGCGACCGAGGCCGGCCCGAGGTTGAGCATCATCACCACGAAGACGAACAGCACCATGATGGCGCCGGCGTAGGCGATCACTTCCAGGGCGCCGGCGAACGGCGCACCCAGAGAGAAGAAGATCATTGCCACGGAAATCAGCGAAATGATCAGGTAGAGCAGGGCGTGCACGGGGTTGGTACCGGTCACCACCCGAAGGGTGGAGACCACGGCGATCCCGGATGCGAAGTAGAAAGCGAATTCCATCTTTCTGTCCTTATGGGAGCAAGCTCTTCACGTTGATCGGCTCGGCTTCGTTCTGTGCAGAGCCTTTCGGCTTGCCAGCGATCGCCATACCCGCAACACGGTAGAAGTTGTAGTCAGGGTTCTTGCCGGGGCCGGAGATCAGAAGATCTTCTTTCTCGTACACCAGGTCCTGACGCTTGAACTCGGCCATTTCGAAATCCGGAGTCAGCTGGATCGCGGTGGTCGGGCACGCTTCCTCGCACAGGCCGCAGAAAATGCAGCGCGAGAAGTTGATGCGGAAGAACTCCGGGTACCAGCGGCCGTCCTCGGTCTCGGCCTTCTGCAGCGAGATGCAGCCGACCGGGCAGGCCACCGCGCAGAGGTTGCACGCCACGCAGCGCTCCTCGCCGTCGGGGTCGCGGGTCAGGACGATGCGGCCACGATAGCGTGGTGGCAGGTACACGGGTTCTTCTGGGTACTGCAGGGTGTCGCGCTTGCGGAACCCGTGGGAGAACACCATTGCCAGGCTGCGCAGCTGAGTGCCGGTGCCCTTAACGATGTCGCCGATATACTTGAACATGGGTCAAATCCTCACTGGGCCGCGACGGCTGGCGTGTTGTAAAGCACGATCGCAGCGGTCACCAGCAAATTGATCAGGGTCAGCGGCAGGCAGAACTTCCAGCTGAAGTCCATCACCTGGTCATAGCGTGGGCGCGGGATCGAAGCGCGCAGCAGGATGAACAGCATGATGAAGAACGCGGTTTTCAGCGCGAACCACAGGAACGGCACTTGCGGCAGGATGCCGAACGGGCCGTGCCAGCCACCGAAGAACAGGGTCACCAGCAGCGCCGAGATGAGGATGATGCCGATGTACTCACCGACGAAGAACATGCCCCATTTCATGCCGGCATACTCGATGTGGTAGCCGTCGGCCAGTTCCTGCTCGGCTTCTGGCTGGTCGAACGGGTGACGGTGGGTCACGGCGACGCCGGCGATGAAGAACGTGCAGAAGCCGAAGAACTGCGGAATGATGAACCACAGGTTCTGGGCCTGGTATTCAACGATGTCACGCATGTTGAACGAGCCCACCTGCACCACCACGCCCATCAGCGCCAAGCCCAGGAACACTTCGTACGACACGGTCTGGGCCGAGGCACGCAAGCTGCCCAGCAGGGCGTACTTGTTGTTCGACGACCAGCCGGCGAACAGCACCGCGTACACCGACAGGCCGGCCATGGCGAAGAAGAACAGCAGGCCGATGTTCAGGTCGGCAACGCCCCAACCTGGGGTGATCGGGATGATCGAGAAGCCGATCAGCAGGGCGCTCATGGCCACGACCGGCGCCAGGGTGAAGATCATCTTGTCGACGAAGGGCGGGTTCCAGTCTTCCTTGAAGAACATCTTCAGCATGTCGGCGGCGATCTGGAACATGCCGAACGGGCCGACACGGTTAGGACCGTAGCGGTCCTGCCACCAGCCCAGCAGGCGGCGCTCGACGAAGCTGAGCAGGGCGCCGCAGACCACGACGGCCAGCAGCACCACGATAGCCTTGACGACCTGGATGATCACATCGATCACTTCGGGGGTGAACCAGCTCATTGTGCTGCCTCCTGCAGACCTTCGACGGGTGCACCGAAGATGGCCGGCGGGATGCCGGCCAGGCCTTTGGGCAGCGCGACCAGGCCAGCGCCCAGTTCTTCATTGATGCGCAGCGGCAGGCGCAGGGCCACACCGGCCACGTTCAGGCTCAGCAGCGCGCCTTCGTTGACGCCCAGGCGGTCGGCCTCGGACTTGGCCAGCGCCACGTAAGCGGCAGGGATGCGCTCCTGAACCGGCGCAGCGCGCGAAGAGCTTTCTTCGCTGCCGAACAGGTGGAAGAACGGTACTGCGGTCCAGGTGCCACGGGCCGGGTTGAAGGCGCCCGGAACGGTATCGAACCAGGACAGGCGATCACCGTGCGATTCGATCAGGCGCACGCCCGGGTCACCGGCACGCAGGTGGCCACCTACCTCGTCCTGGAACTTGTTCCAGGCTTGCGGCGAGTTCCAGCCCGGCGACCAGGCGAACGGCACCTGCTGGCGCGGTTCGGCGGAGCCCGAGTAGCCTTCCATGGAGTAGGCGAACGCGGTGTCCTTGTCCTGCGGGGTACGAGGTTCGTGCACGCTGATGTTGGCGCGCATCGCGGTGCGGCCGGAGTAGCGCAGCGGCTCACGGGCAAGCTTCATGCCCTTGATGCGGAATGCCGCAGAAGGTGCTGCGTTGACGATGCCGGCCAGTTGCGGGGCGGCTTCGGCGCAGGCGCTGGTGACGTGGTCCAGCTGGGTCCAGTCGACGGGCTTGTTCAGCAGCGTGGCACGCAGGGCGTGCATCCAGCGCCAGCCTTCGTGCACCAGGATGCTGCTGTCCAGGTACTGCGGGTCGAACACCTGGAAGAAGCGCTGGGCACGGCCTTCCTGGCTGACCAGGGTACCGTCGCCTTCGGCGAACGAGGCCGCCGGCAGCACCAGGTGGGCGCGCTCCAGGGTGGCGGTGTGGGAGTGGTCGGCTACGATCACGACCTTTGCCGCTGCCAGGGCGGCATCGACCTTGGCGGCCGGTACGCGGGTGTACAGGTCGTTTTCCAGCACCACGATGGCGTCGGCCTTGCCACTGATGACCGCATCCAGCGCGGCATCGACGGACTCGCCGCCGAGCATGGCCAGGCCAAGGCTGTTGGCCTCAGGTACGACCAGGCTCAGCGAGCCGTTTTTCTCGCGCAGCTTCAGGGCTTTGGCGATGTTCGCAGCTGCCTCGATCAGTGCAGGGTCGGCCAGCGAAGTACCGGCAACCACCAGCGGGCGTTTGGCCGCTACCAGGGCGCCGGCGATGCGCTCGGCCAGGGCCTTGGCTTCGTCGTCCAGGCCTGCAACGGCCGGGGCGCTCGGATCGATGGCGTGGGCCACGGCGAAGCCGATACGCGCAAGGTCGGCAGGGGCGGCGTGCACGCATTCTTCGGCAACGTCGTCCAGCTTGGTTTCGGCCAGGCTGGCGATGAACAGTGGATACAGCGCGTGCTGGCCGATGTTCTTCACCGCAGCGTCGAGCCAGGGCTGCACTTTCATGGCCTCGGCCATGGCTTCGGCCTTGCCTTTGGTCGCTTGACGTACGGCCAGGGCGACACGGGCAGCGGTCTGGGTCAGGTCTTCGCCGAGCACGAACACAGCGTCGTGGTCTTCGATGTCGCGCAGGGTCGGCACTGGCAGCGGGCTGCTATTGAGCACGTTCAGGGCCAGGCGTACGCGAGCCAGCTCACCGGCTTCCATACCCGAATAGAAGTAATCGGCACCGACCAGCTCACGCAGGCCGTAGTTGCTTTCCAGGCTGGCACGGGGCGAGCCGATACCCACGATGGTCCGGCCGCGCAGCAGGTCGGCTGCCTTGTCCAGCGCAGCGTCCAGGCCCAGCTTGGTGCCATCGGCCAGGCGTGGCTGGCGTGGGCGGTCGGTGCGGTTGACGTAGCCATAACCGAAGCGGCCGCGGTCGCACAGGAAGTACTGGTTGACCGAGCCGTTGAAACGGTTTTCGATCCGGCGCAGTTCGCCGTAACGCTCGCCCGGGCTGATGTTGCAGCCGCTGGAGCAGCCGTGGCAGATGCTTGGCGCGAACTGCATGTCCCACTTGCGGTTGTAGCGCTCGGAGTGCGTCTTGTCGGTGAACACACCGGTCGGGCAGACCTCGGTCAGGTTGCCGGAGAACTCGCTTTCCAGTACGCCGTCTTCGACGCGGCCGAAGTACACGTTGTCGTGGGCGCCATAGACACCCAGGTCGGTGCCGCCGGCGTAGTCCTTGTAGTAGCGCACGCAGCGGTAGCAGGCGATGCAGCGGTTCATCTCGTGAGCGATGAACGGGCCGAGGTCCTGGTTCTGGTGGGTTCGCTTGGTGAAACGGTAGCGGCGCTCGTTGTGGCCGGTCATTACCGTCATGTCCTGCAGGTGGCAGTGGCCGCCTTCCTCGCACACTGGGCAGTCGTGCGGGTGGTTGGTCATCAGCCATTCGACGACGCTGGCGCGGAACGCCTTGGATTCGTCATCGTCGATGGAAATCCAGGTGCCGTCGGAGGCAGGGGTCATGCAGGACATGACGATACGACCACGGGTGTCGTTCTCGTCGGTGTACTGCTTGACCGCACACTGCCGACAGGCACCAACGCTTCCAAGCGCCGGGTGCCAGCAGAAATAGGGGATGTCGAGGCCGAGCGACAGACACGCCTGTAACAGGTTGTCTGCACCGTTGACTTCGAGCGCTTTGCCGTCTACGTGGATAGTGGCCATTGTTCAAAGTTCTTCGTTGGCCCGCGTGAGCGGGCGTGGCTAATGGAAATCTGTGAGCCTGCGGCCCGCCGCGAATCGTTCGGGCCGGCCTGCAGGCTGGCGGGTGGCACGGACCACCCGCGTTCTATCTTTTTATGCGCCGACTACAATCGGCCCGGCCTGAATAGGCTTGGCCAGGTTCGGGCGCAGGGTGCCAGCGCTTTCAGGCGCCACACCGGCCTCGAACTCCGAGCGGAAGTATTTGATGGCACTGCCCAGCGGCTCGACGGCACCGGGTGCGTGTGCGCAGAAGGTGCGGCCTGGGCCGAGGAAGTTGACCAGACCCAGCAGGGTCTCGATGTCTTCGGCGCGGCCCTGGCCGTTTTCCAGGGAACGCAGCATCTTCACGCTCCACGGCAGGCCGTCCCGGCAAGGGGTGCACCAGCCGCACGATTCGCGGGCGAAGAACTCTTCCATGTTGCGCAGCAGCGAAACCATGTTGACGCTGTCGTCGACCGCCATGGCCAGGCCCGTACCCATGCGGGTGCCAACCTTGGCGATGCCGCCGGCGTACATCTGCGCGTCGAGGTGCTCGGGCAGCAGGAAACCGGTACCGGCGCCACCTGGCTGCCAGCACTTGAGCTTGAAGCCGTCGCGCATACCGCCGGCGTAGTCTTCGAACAGCTCGCGGGCGGTGACGCCGAACGGCAACTCCCAAAGCCCCGGGTTCTTCACCTTGCCGGAGAAGCCCATCAGCTTGGTGCCGTGGTCCTCGCTGCCTTCGCGGGCCAGCGACTTGTACCAGTCGTTGCCGTTGGCGACGATGGCCGGCACGTTGCACAGGGTCTCGACGTTGTTCACGCACGTCGGCTTGCCCCACACACCTACGGCGGCAGGGAAGGGCGGCTTGGAGCGCGGGTTGGCGCGGCGGCCTTCCAGCGAGTTGATCAGTGCGGTTTCTTCACCGCAGATGTAGCGCCCGGCACCGGTGTGCACGAACAGCTCGAAGTCGAAGCCCGAGCCGAGGATGTTCTTGCCCAGCAGGCCGGCAGCCTTGGCTTCATCGATGGCGCGGTTGAGGTTCTTCGCCGCGGTGGTGTACTCGCCACGCAAGAAGATGTAGCCGCGGTAGGCCTTCAGGGCGCGGGCGCTGATCAGCATGCCCTCGACCAGCAGATGGGGCTGTTGCTCCATCAGCATGCGGTCCTTCCAGGTGTTGGGCTCCATTTCATCCGCGTTGCACAGCAGGTAGCGGATGTTCATGGATTCGTCTTTGGGCATCAGGCCCCACTTAACGCCAGTCGGGAAGCCCGCGCCGCCGCGGCCCTTGAGGCCGGAGTCCTTGACGCTCTGCACGATGTCGTCGGCGGACATTTCTGCCAGCGCTTTGCGGGCGGCAGCGTAGCCGTTCTTGGCCTGGTACTCGTCGAGCCACACCGGCTCGCCGTCGTCACGCAGGCGCCAGGTCAGCGGGTGAGTTTCGGCCGAACGCGCGATGCGGTTGGCCGGGCCGAAGGAAGTGATGGTCATACGTAACCCTCCAGCAGCTTGGAAACGCCAGCAGGCTGCACGTCGCCAAAGGTATCGTCATCGATCATCAGCGCCGGGGCCTTGTCGCAGTTGCCCAGGCAGCAGACCGGCAGCAGGGTGAAACGCCCGTCCGCAGTGGTCTGGCCAAGGCCGATGCCCAGTTCGCTCTGGATCTGGCTGACCACCGACTCGTGGCCGCCGATATAGCAGACCATGCTGTCGCACACACGAATGATGTGGCGGCCGACAGGCTGGCGGAAAATCTGGCTGTAGAAAGTGGCCACACCCTCGACGTCGCTGGCCGGGATGCCCAGCACCTCACCGATGGCGTAGATGGCGCCGTCCGGCACCCAGCCGCGCGCCTTCTGGACGATCTTCAAGGCTTCGATGGACGCCGCACGCGGGTCCTCGTAGTGGTGCATTTCGTGCTCGATGGCCGAGCGCTCGGTTTCGCTCAGGGCGAAACGGTCTGTCTGGATAAGCGTGCTGTTCATGCTTAGCGGTCCACGTCAGCCATAACGAAGTCGATACTGCCCAGGTACGCAATGAGGTCGGCGACCATGCTGCCTTTGATCACCGAAGGGATCTGCTGCAGGTGCGGGTAGCTCGGGGTACGGATCCGGGTGCGGTAGCTCATGGTGCCGCCATCGCTCGTCAGGTAGTAACTGTTGATGCCCTTGGTCGCTTCGATCATCTGGAACGACTCGTTGGCCGGCATGACCGGGCCCCACGAGACTTGCAGGAAGTGCGTGATCAAGGTTTCGATGTGCTGCAGGGTGCGCTCTTTCGGCGGCGGCGTGGTCAGCGGGTGATCCGCCTTGTACGGGCCTTCCGGCATGTTGCGCAGGCACTGGTCGATGATGCGGATACTCTGGCGCATCTCCTCGACACGGACCATGCAGCGATCGTAGGCATCGCCGTTGTGGGCCAGCGGCACTTCGAACTCGAAGTTCTCGTAGCCGGAGTAGGGGCGCGCTTTGCGCAGGTCGAAGTCGCAACCGGTGGCGCGCAGGCCGGCACCGGTGGTGCCCCATTCCAGCGCCTCTTTGGTGTTGTAGGCAGCAACGCCAATGGTGCGGCCCTTGAGGATGCTGTTTTGCAGCGCGGCCTTGGTGTATTCGTCCAGGCGCTTGGGCAGCCACTCGACGAAGTCCTTGACCAGCTTGTCCCAGCCACGTGGCAGGTCGTGAGCGACGCCGCCGATGCGGTACCAGGCCGGGTGCAGGCGGAAACCGGTGATCGCTTCGATCACGGTGTAGGCGCGCTGGCGGTCGGTGAAGGTGAAGAACACCGGCGTCATGGCGCCGACGTCCTGGATGTAAGTACCCAGGAACAGCAGGTGGCTGGTGATGCGGAAGAACTCGGCGAGCATGATGCGAATCACGTCGACCTTCTGCGGCACCTGGATACCGGCCAGCTTTTCTACCGCCAATACGTACGGCAGGTTGTTCATCACCCCGCCAAGGTAGTCGATACGGTCGGTGTAGGGGATGAAGCTGTGCCAGGACTGGCGCTCGGCCATTTTCTCGGCACCACGGTGGTGGTAGCCGATGTCCGGTACGCAGTCGACGATCTCTTCGCCGTCCAGCTGCAGCACGATACGGAACGCACCGTGCGCCGAAGGGTGGTTGGGGCCGAGGTTGAGGAACATGTAGTCCTCGTTGGCGCCCTGACGCTTCATACCCCAGGCTTCCGGGTTGAAACGTGCCGATTCCTCTTCAAGCTGCTGCTTGGCCAGGGTCAGGCTGTAGGGGTCGAACTCGGTGGCGCGGGCCGGGTAGTCCTTGCGCAGCGGGTGGCCTTCCCAGGTCGGCGGCATCATGATGCGGCTCAGGTGCGGGTGGCCGGCAAAGTCGATGCCGAACATGTCCCAGACTTCGCGCTCGTACCAGTTGGCGTTCGGCCAGATGCCGGTCACGGTCGGCAGGTTCAGGTCGCCTTCGCTGAGCGACACCTTGATCATCACGTCGCTGTTACGCTCGACCGACAACAGGTGGTAGAACACGCTGAAATCGGCGGCAGGCAGGCCACGGCGCTGGGTGCGCAGGCGTTCGTCCACGCCGTGCAGGTCGTACAGCATGCTGTAAGGCTTGGAAACGCCGCGCAGGAAGCTGAGCACCTCTTTGAGCTGGGCGCGCTTGACCCACAGCACGGGCATGCCGGTGCGGGTTTCCTGGGCGACGAATGCTTCGGCGCCAAAACGGTTGTGCAGTTCGACGACCACATCCTGGTCGTCTGCCTTGTAGGGCGGAATATAAATAGCGTTGTCCGCTGTCATGGTCTCGGTCGCTTTGGGTCAACGTTAAGAATGAAGCCAGGCCGCCGGCTCCAGGGGGAGCGGGCGGCAGGTCGCTGGATCAGACTTCGTCGGGGCTGCGCAGGTTGGTTACTGCAATGCGCTGCTCACGACGCAGGTCTTTCTGGGCTGGCATCTCGGCACGGTAAATACCTTGATCACCAACAACCCAGGAAAGCGGGCGTCGTTCTTGGCCGATCGACTCCTGCAACAGCATCAAGCCTTGCAGGAAAGCCTCAGGGCGTGGCGGGCAGCCAGGCACGTAGACGTCCACGGGGAGGAACTTGTCGACCCCCTGAACGACCGAGTAGATGTCGTACATGCCACCGGAGTTGGCGCACGACCCCATGGAAATGACCCATTTGGGTTCGAGCATCTGCTCATACAGGCGCTGGATGATCGGCGCCATCTTGATGAAGCAGGTACCGGCGATGACCATGAAGTCGGCCTGACGCGGCGAGGCCCGGATGACTTCGGCGCCGAAGCGGGCGATGTCGTGGGGTGCCGTGAAGGCCGTGGTCATTTCCACGTAGCAGCAGGACAGGCCGAAGTTATACGGCCAGAGGGAGTTCTTGCGACCCCAGTTGACCGCGCCACGCAGCACATCTTCGAGTTTCCCCATATAGATGTTCTTGTGGACCTGGTCCTCTAGCAGTTGGTCGGTAACGGTTTCCCGCTCGCCGACCGGGTACTGCTCATTGGGCGCATCCGGATCGATTCTGGTGAGATTGTATTGCATTGCCAAAGCCTCATTGTTTCAGCTTCGCTTGCCGCTTGCGGCGACCTTCGGGAGCCCAATCAAGTGCCCCGACGCGCCAAAGGTAGACAAGACCTGCCAACAGAATTGCTATGAAAACGAGCGCTTCGACGAATCCGGTCCAGCCGCTTTCGCGGACGGACACAGACCATGCAAAGAGGAAGAGGGCTTCGATATCGAAGATCACGAACAGCATCGCGACCAGATAGAATTTGGCGGAAAGACGCAGGCGGGCGCTGCCCACGGGCAGCATGCCGGATTCGAAGGGTTCGTTCTTGGCGCGGCCCCAGGCCTTGCTACCGAGCAGGCTGGACAGGCCGAGCATGAAGGCGCACAGGCCGACGACACCCAGGAGGAAGATGGCAAAGCCCCAGTTGTGGGCGATGAGTCCTGCCGAATCGGACATGCTAGAAATCCTTATACAGAGACCCAGCTCTGCAGTCTGAAATAAGTAGAGCGGCGACGTGGTGTCGCAGGTGCAGTGACCAAATGTCGCAGCTGAATCAATCGCGCTGATTTTATGGGTAAACCTGTTGCAAGTAAAATTTCTGTCGCAAATTTATTCGTAGGATTAAGAACAAAACATGCTCGTAACTGGCTGAAAGCCTTGAAATTCGGGGATTCGGCCTGGTTTTGTCAATTATGTTTCTTGTGCGTGGTAACAGATTGTAGTTTTAGTAATGATAATTAATATCGTTTGCGGCGGCCGATTGGAGTTAATGCGATTGAGCCTTGTTAAGTTCATAGGCCGTTGCCCCCCTCTTGCAATTGCGCGCCGCTATCGTTCTATCAGTGTCGGACACTCGCTGCACCGCTCTGGGTCAATGTTTTTCGAGTGGGTAGAGATGTGCAGGGTGCGGTGGCCAGTGGACAAGTCGGGCGGTGGCTCGCCCGTGCACATGAATGAAAAGCGCCGACACCGATGCAATCGTCCATAGCTGCTGGCCGGGTTGCTCCTGCTACCGGGCTGGTTCAAGCATAGTCCGGATTCTAGGGATTGCCGGGGCTTCGGGTGTCATGCCTGTGTCACGAATGCCTGCTAGCGTGCCGGTCCCGTCCCGCGGCAAAAGGAAAGCCATCCGGTGCACCCCGCCACGCCTCGCAAGCCCTTCCTGCTCCGTTGCGCCGACATGCACAGCGATGATTTCGGCGCCTTGTTCACACAGCTCTACGGCAACCTGTATGCCGACGTACCGCCACTGGGCGAGGGTATTTCCATCAGCGGGGTGTATGGCCGCTTCGAGGGCATGAGCGTAAGGCGCCTGCATTACCAGGGTGACTTTCGCATCGTCCTGCCCAGCCCGCAGGACGAAATCACCTTCGTGCTGCCTACTGCAGGCAAGATCATCTTCGACCATCGCGGCGAGTCAATCGGCGGCGCGCAGGTCGGGCTCGCTGTCGACAAGCTCGAGATACGCTCGGTACGCATCGCCGATGATCATGCCCAGTGTGGCATGTCGATTCGCCGGGGCGTATTTGCCGAGCGGCTGTCGGCACTGCTGGAGCGGCCCTTGGCTGCCCCGATACGTTTCGCGCCGGTAGTGGACCTTGCCGCGCCAGGCTTCCAGGGCATCCGTGCCTTGCTCGAACTGGCCACGGGCACTGAGTTCGATCAATTGATCAATACCGGCCTGCTGATGCCGCTGCGGTTGCAGGAAATGCTGGTCGACGCACTGCTGCAAGCCTGGCCGCACAATTACCGCGAAGCGCTGCACAGGCCGGCTCCATTGCCAGCGCCGCGCCATGTGAAACTGGCCATGGCCTATATCCGTGAACATCCCGCGAGGCTGAGCAGTAGCAGCGAGTTGGCTGGCTTGGCCAATGTCAGCGTGCGGGCGTTACAGGAGGGCTTTCGACGGTTTGCGGGCACTTCGATAGTCGGGTATCAGCGGCAGGTGCGGCTGGAGCAGGCGCGTCAGGTGCTGGCAAGCGAGCAGGGTACGTCGGTGGAGCAGGTGGCGTTACGCTTCGGCTTCACCAATGCGGGGCGGTTTGCCCAGTATTTCAAAGCGGCGTTTGGTTTGCCTCCGGCACAGGTCAGGCGCAGGCATGACCCATGACCTGCGGCAGTGGGCCGTGCTGCGAATCAGATAACGCGCTGCCTGCACTGGATGCGCTCAAGGGAACCTGATCTTGCTGTAGGCGAACTCATTGGCACCCCGTTCGATGCCCGCCTCGGAGGTTTTCACCTCAACCCGGTCATCGTCGTGAACAACGATTATCTGGTGTGCATCCAGCACCTCGACACCTTCGGGCTTGTTGCTGAACCTCAGTGTGGAGCCGTCTTCGCGGGTCACCAGTTGCGGCGTGCCTGGCTTACCCGCTGCAAACGGTACGATCCATAGAAACCCGCCTATGTTGGTAATTGGCTTGTTCGCAGCATCAACGGATTTTTCCTCGTAGCTGGTAACCGCATAAAGCCTGTCTTTGTTGAACCGGTCATACTCGATGCCGGACAGCCCGACTGTGTGGCCTTGGGCTTGGACGTTGAAGTTCTGGACGGATTTGAACGCCTCCACAAGCGCTAGGGTTCCATCTTTGAACTTCACATGCGCTGAGATGAGTGTGAAGCCGAAATGCGCGTCAGTTTTGTCGTTTCCGTGCCTGCGAATGCCGATGATCAGTTGCCCGTCTGCTGTTTTTGCCTTCACCGGCTCGCTCGGCGCCATGGTGATTGCTTCGATTTGATAGTAAGACGCGCCAATCGCATCCTTGATCTGCTTGCGCAGTGAGATCGAGCTTGTGACCCCGCTGCGCGATGTGGGCGACAGGAGCTTTACCGCCTCAGGGTCGTCCACGGGCCAGTACAGGAGCGTGTTGAGAATGTCGCTGCTCGGATCTTCGTCGGTGCTGGCTTTGTTGAAGGCGGTGCTGGCGATCATGTAGCGGCCATCCAGCGTCTTGGTCAGTGCCTCGTATTTATCGGCTTCTCTTAATGCCTTCCCAGGCAGCACGGTAGGCTCACCACTGATTTTGCCCTGCTCGATGTCAAGCGTGAACAGGGCTGGCCCGCCTGGGGCGGGCAAGCGTTTGTCGTTGGCCAAGAGCAGTTTTTCATTGCTTTCAACCACTGCCGACACTTCACAGTTGACGGGGGTTCCAGGGGCAAAACACGCCGCCGTGTGATGTTCGATGGCCGCGATGCGTCCTGGCAGCTCAGCTGCCGGTGCGTGAGGCGCTGCACTGGCCAAGCCGACTACCAGCGTGATGATTGCTCGCTTTTCCATGGGCACTGTCCTTGTGGGAATGGGAAGGTTGCGCAGCAAAGCGTAATCGCGGCAAGCGAGACCGGAAACTGGCATTTTTGGCAGTAGCTGTTCGACATGACCGCCATTGAAGGGGCTGGCATCTTGGCCAGTAGGCACACCCTCAAGAATCGGGGCGGTGCAGCCGTGGGGGCCACGCGGCAGCCCCGGCAACTGTCAGAACGCGTAGCTGGCTTTCAGGCTGCCACTGGCCCCATGGCTGTCACCGCCGCCCAACGCCGCTAGATCGGCGCCAATACTCAGCGCGCCAAGGTTGGCCATCAGGCTCACGCCAGCGTTGAACTGGTCACGATTGTCGAAGGCGGCGCGCTGCTCGATATCCAGCCCCAGCAAGTGGCCCTCGCTTTCGACCTCGTGGTCGCCCAGCGCATGCTCATAGCCCACTTGCACGCCGGGCACCAACTGCCAACGGCCCATGCTGAACGGCATGAAGGACGCCTCGAGTCTGGCCATCGCGCTACGGCGGGTCTGCTGCAGGTCGTCCACCTCTAGCGCCAATTCGCTGCCTTTTTCGCTAAACCCGGCCACGTCCACGTGACTGATGCGTACACCCAGGCTCGGCTCCAGCACCACGCGGTTGTTGTTCAGGCGATAGCCCACCGCCAGGCTGGCACCGGCCAGGGTACCGTGGCTGTCGCCTTTGGCCGTGCCCAGGCCGCCTGTGAGGTCGCGCTTGCTGGAATAGTCGAGGTAGCCGGCGCTGGCATCGGTGTCGATGAACAGGCCTTGTTCCAGGCCGCCCGGCGCGAAGCGGGCGCCCAGGCTCAGGAAAGTCAGGTCCGTATCAACCTCGCCACCTGCGCCGCCAACGTTACCGCTGCTGTAGCCGAAACCTGCGTGGCCGCTGAGCTGCTCGGAGAAACGCTGGGTCATGCCGATCATCAGGCCTTGGCTGTGTTCGTTGCTGCTGGCGGCACTGGAGGAGCCGTCGGTGCCCAGGTAACCGGCCAAGGCGCTGCTCCACAGGCGCGACTGGCCAACCTTCAGGTCGGTACCGTCGGCGAAGGGCGCGG
This sequence comes from Pseudomonas putida, assembly GCF_026625125.1. NCBI lineage: Bacteria > Pseudomonadati > Pseudomonadota > Gammaproteobacteria > Pseudomonadales > Pseudomonadaceae > Pseudomonas > Pseudomonas putida. Next base: position 2,177,700 of record NZ_CP113097.1, read on the forward strand.
CGGCGCGGTCGATCAGGGCGCCCAGGCGCAGCAGGTAGCTGGCCGCATCGGCATGCACCTGTCCACCCACGGTGGACGCCACGCCGCCCAGCGTGCCGGCATCGATGGCCGACTGCAGGTAATAGTTGTAGGCGCTGTAGGTGCCTGACAGCGACGTGTCCTGCAGTTGGCGCAGCAGTTGCGCGCCCGCCGCGGCGTTACCGAGCAGGCCAGCTTCACCGGGTAACGTGCCATAGCGCACCATTTTGCCGCGCAGCACATAGATCGTTTCCTGGGTAAGCCCCAGGCCTTGCTTGAGGTAGTTGTCCATGCTGCCGTATGCGGCAGTCACTTCATCCAGGCCGGCCTGCAGGTAGCTGGCCTCGACGCCCAGCAGCGGGGCGTAGACTTCGGCCATGCTGGCCGGCATGGATGCCAGTGTGGCCGCCACGCGGGCGGCGGTGTAGTCATTGGTGGCGAGGTAGTTGTCCATGATCGTCGCGTCGTCCACGCCGGCGATGCTCAGCAGCACGGCGGCGGTCCAGCCTGTACGGTCCTTGCCCGCGGTACAGTGGAACAAGGCGGCGCCGTCGGCGTTGGCCAGTTCATTGAACAGCACCGAGAATTGCCCGCGCATGCCGGCATCGCTGACGAAGGCGCGGTTGGTCTCTTGCATCATGGCGCGTGCCTGGGCAGCGCTGGTGAACGACATGTTGGTGATGTCCGCGCCCGAGGTGGTGCTGCCGATGATGTCGATGTTGGTATAGCTGGCGCCAGCGGGCAGGGTGTCGGGCGTGGCGGCGATTTCGCTTGGGGTGCGCAAGTCGTATACATCGCTGATACCAAGGCCGTTGAGCACGGCAAGGTCAGCGGCAGTGGGGGTCAGGGCATTGCTGCGATAGAACACGCCGCTGCGCATCACCCCATCATGGCTTGTGCCGTACGCCGATGTGGTGCCGGCGATGTCGCGGAAGTTGTCAATGCCAGCCAGGCGCGGCGTATCGAGCGCATCGGCGGCATGAGCGGCGGAGATTGCGAGTGTGAGCATGGGCAGGGAGCAGAACAGACGTTGCAGCACGGCAGAGGCCTCGGAGGGGTATGTGGTGTGGCCACTCTCCGTGGGCAATATGAAACTGAATGTTACATATCAAGGCTGCACGCAAAAGCCTGCGCGATCTGGCCGGGGCCTGCGTGTTCTGTCTGGCCTTGCGGCCGCAGTCAGGCACCCGGCCGGGTGGTCAGAGCCCTAGTTCGCTGAGCCCCGGATGGTCGTCCGGGCGGCGCCCCAGGGGCCAGTGGAACTTGCGGTCCGCTTCGGCAATGGGCTGCTCGTTGATGCTCGAATGGCGGTTGTGCATCAGGCCATCGGCGGCGAACTCCCAGTTTTCGTTGCCATAGGCGCGGAACCACTGGCCGCTGTCGTCGCGGTACTCGTAGGCATAGCGCACGGCAATGCGGTTGTCGGTGAATGCCCACAGCTCCTTGATCAGCCGGTACTCCAGTTCATGGTTCCACTTGCGGGTCAGAAGGGCCTGAACCTCGGCACGCCCGCGAGGGAACTCGACGCGGTTACGCCACACGGTATCGGGGGTGTAGGCCAACGATACCTTGGCGGCGTCACGGCTGTTCCAGCCATCCTCGGCCAGGCGGACCTTTTCGATGGCGCTTTCGCGGGTAAATGGCGGCAACGGAGGGCGGGACATGGGTAACTCCTTGGCGGTGGTTGGCGTAGAGGAGAGTACTGCCCCCGCTGCAGGGTGGGGAATGGCTGCGACGGGCACTTCATAATTGCGCCCGGTGGAACAATGCAGCGCCCCGCCAGTGCCTAGACCGCAGCGCCCAGGGCCTTGTCGGCAGCCTTGCCGCGCCCGCCCAGCCATACCAGTACCAGGGCCACCGCCGCCAGCACGCCGCCCGCCATGGGCACTGCTGCATAACCCAGGTCCAGGCTGATCACCGCACCACCCAGGGCCGCGCCAACGGCATTGCCAAGGTTGAAGGCGCCGACGTTTATCGATGATGCCAGCCCTGGTGCCTCTATGGCGGCAGTCATGACGCGCATCTGCAAGGGCGGCACCACGGCGAAGGTGAACACGCCCCAGACCAGCAGCGCGATGGCGGCGCCGATGTGGCTGCCCAGTACCAGCGGCATCAGCAACATGATCAGCGCCAGGGTGGCGAGGAAGATGCGCGCAGCGCCGTCCAGCGACCAGTCGGCCAGGCGCCCACCCAGGCTGTTGCCCAAGGTGAAGCCGACACCGATCAGCACCAGGCCCAGCGTGATGAAGCTGTCTGAAGCGCCCGTCAGCGCCGCCAGTACCGGTGCTACGTAGGTGTACAGGGTGAACATGGCGCCGGCGCCAAGCACCGTGGTCGCCATCGCCAGCAGCACGCTGGGGCGGGCGATGACCGCCAGCTCTTTGCGCACGTGGGGCACGCTGCCACGCTCACCTTTGGGCAGCGCGTACCACAGGGCGGCCATGGCCAGCAGGCCGAGCACTGCAGTACCGGCAAAGGCCATGCGCCAGCCGACTTGCTGGCCGACCCAGGTCGCCGCAGGCACACCGCCGATATTGGCGATGGTCAGGCCCATGAACATGGTCGCCACGGCACTGGCCTGTTTGTCCTTGGGAACCACGCTGGCGGCCACGACCGCGCCCAGGCCGAAGAAAGCACCATGGTTGAGGCTGGTGACCAGCCGCGACGCGAGCAGGGTGTAGTAGTCCGGCGAGAGTGCCGAGAGCAGGTTGCCGAGGGTGAAGATGGCCATCAGCGCCATCAGTGCGGCGCGTTTGCCAAAGCGGCTGAACAGCAGGGTCATGATCGGTGCGCCGACCATTACGCCGATGGCATAGGCGGTGATCAGCATGCCCGCGCTGGGGATACTGACTTCGACGCCTTGGGCGATCACCGGCAGCAGGCCCATCGGGGTGAATTCGGTAGTGCCGATGCCGAAGGCGCCAATCGCCAGGGCAAACAGAACCCGTTTTGGGGAAAGCGTGCTCATCAGGAGCTCCGATTGAAAGGTCAATGAGCAGTCGCACCGGCCGGGAACGGGCCGGTGCCGACCTGCAGGGTTCATCAGTCCCAGGCGGGCGCCAGGCTATCCGGGCTGACTTCACGGCCATTGCGCTCGAGCGAGGCGATGCGCGCCATGTCCTCGGCATCCAGTTTCAGGCTGCAGGCGAGCAGGTTGCTGGCCAGGTTCTCGCGCTTGGTGGAGGAGGGGGTCACTGCGTAACCCAGCTGCATGGCCCAGGCCAGGGCCACCTGGGCGACGGTGGCCTTGTGCTTGCTGGCGATCTCGGCCAGTACCGGATCCTTGAGCACTTTGCCGTAGGCCAGGGTCATGTACGAGGTGACGGTGATGCCCTGGTCCTTGAGGTAGGCAGCCAGCTTGGCGTTTTGCAGGTAGGGGCTGAGCTCCACCTGGTTGGTGGCGATTTCACCTTGGCCGACCACGTCGATGGCTTGGCGGGTGAGTTCGATGTTGAAGTTGGACACGCCGATCTGGCGGGTCAGGCCGAGTTTCTTGGCGTCGGCCATGGCGCTCATGTATTCGGCCAGTTCGATGCCATTCCCTGGGGCTGGCCAGTGGATCAGCAGCAGGTCGACGTAGTCGGTGCGCAGTTTGGCCAGGCTTTCGCGCAAGCTGGGGACCAACCGGTCTGCAGCATAGTTGTCGACCCAGATCTTGGTGGTGATGAACAGCTCGCTGCGCGCTACGCCGCTTTCGGCAATGGCCTGGCCGACGTCGGCTTCGTTCTTGTAGATCTGTGCTGTGTCGATGGCCCGATAGCCCAGCGCCAGGGCCGACTTGACCGAATCGATGACGGCCTGGCCGGTGAGGCGGTAGGTGCCAAGGCCGAAGGATGGAATGCTCATGGGGCTGCTCCTGCTGAGTGATTGGGGTTGAGCCAGAGCTTAGGTGCCCGGGTGCCCAAGTCGTTCGAATGGGGAGCAGTGTGGGGGTTTTGCAGGCGTTGATTAAGACGGGGCAATGCCAAGGTCTTTTGCGCTGAAGTCACGAATCATCCGCTGGCTCGTGAATCAGGTGCGGTAAACACCTTTGCTGGGGCAGGCAGGCACGGCCACCCTGCGGTGGCCATGCCGAGTGACGATCAACGGCGGCGGAACAGCGGCAGCGGCTCGTCGGTGGCGGCCTGGTAGGTCACCGAGAAGTCCTTCAGCCCCTGCAGGGCATCTTCCGGGTCCTTGTCGGCACGGATGGCGAAGGCATCGAAACCGCAGCGGGCCATGTAGAACAGTTGGTCACGGAGCACGTCGCCGATGGCGCGCAGCTCGCCCTTGAACTGGTAGCGGTCACGCAGCAGGCGCGCATTGGAATAGTTGCGCCCGTCGGTGAAGGCCGGGAAGTTCAGGGCGATGACCTGAAAGTGCTGCACGTCGTCGCCGATCTCTTCCGCTTGTTCATCGCTGTCCAGCCACACGCCCAGGCCACCGTCGCGGGCCTTGAGCAGGTGGGCATGGTCACGCCACAGTTGCAGGGGGACGATGTAGTCGTCGCAGTTGGTCAGCTCGTCGATCGTGGTTTCCTTGGGCAGCAGGTGCCAGGTTTCGTCGACGATCTGGTTGTTCTTAATGATTCGCTGCATAGACGCGTTCCTTGAAGGGGTCGATGCCGATACGCTGGTAGGTGTCGATGAAACGCTCTTCCTCGGTACGTTGTTCAACGTACACGGCGATCAGCTTCTCGATCACGTCGGCCATGTCATCCTGGGCGAAGGACGGGCCGAGGATCTTGCCCAGGCTCGCGTCACGTGCGGCGTTGCCACCCAGGGACACCTGGTAGAACTCCTCGCCCTTCTTATCCACGCCAAGGATACCGATGTGCCCGACGTGGTGGTGGCCGCAGGCGTTCATGCAACCGGAGATATTCAGATCGATCTCGCCGATGTCGAACAGGTAGTCCAGGTCGTCGAAGCGGCGCTGGATGGATTCGGCGATCGGGATCGACTTGGCGTTGGCCAGCGAGCAGTAGTCCCCGCCCGGGCAGCAGATGATGTCGGTCAGCAGGCCGATGTTCGGCGTGGCGAAACCACCTTCGCGCAGCTCCAGCCACAGGGCATGCAGCTGACGCTGCTCGACGTCGGCAAGAATGATGTTCTGCTCGTGCGAGGTGCGCAGGAAGCCGAAGCTGTAGCGCTCTGCCAGGTCCGCCACGGCGTCCAGCTGCTTGTCGGTGAGGTCTCCCGGGGCAACGCCGGTGGGCTTGAGCGACAGGGTCACGGCCACGTAGCCAGGGCGCTTGTGGGCACGGGTGTTGCGCGAGCGCCAGCGGGCGAAGCCTGGGTTCTCGGCGTCCTGGGCGCTGTAGTCGACGTTGTCCAGGGCCAGGTAGTCCGGGTCGATGAAGTGGCGCGAAACACGCTGCACTTCTTCTTCGGTCAGGGTCGTGCTGCCGCCACGCAGGTGGGCCATTTCGGCCTCGACCTTCTCGGCAAACACCTCTGGGGTCAGGGCCTTGACCAGGATCTTGATCCGCGCCTTGTACTTGTTGTCACGGCGGCCGTAACGGTTGTACACGCGCAGGATGGCGTCCAGGTAGCTGATCAGGTCCTGCCACGGCAGGAATTCATTGATGAACGAACCGACCACCGGGGTGCGGCCCAGGCCACCACCGACCAGCACACGGAAGCCCAGCTCACCGGCAGCGTTGCGCACCGGTTCCAGGCCGATGTCGTGTACTTCGATGGCAGCGCGGTCTTCCTTCGAGCCGTTGATCGCGATCTTGAACTTGCGCGGCAGGTAGGCGAACTCTGGGTGGAAGGTGGTCCACTGGCGAACGATTTCGCACCAGGGGCGCGGGTCGATGACTTCGTCTGCGGCCACACCGGCGAATTGGTCGGTGGTGGTGTTGCGCAGGCAGTTGCCGCTGGTCTGGATCGCGTGCATCTGCACGGTGGCCAGTTCGGCAAGGATGTCTGGAATATCTTCAAGTGCCGGCCAGTTGAACTGCACGTTCTGGCGGGTAGAGATATGGGCGTAGCCCTTGTCGTAATCGCGGGCGATCTTGGCCAGGGTGCGGACCTGGCGGGCGTTCAGCTGGCCGTAGGGCACGGCGACGCGCAGCATCGGGGCGAAACGCTGGATATAGAGGCCGTTCTGCAGGCGCAGAGGGCGGAATTCTTCTTCGCTCAGCTCACCGGCCAGGTAGCGGCGGGTCTGATCACGGAACTGCTTGACGCGGTCCTCGATGATCCGCTGATCGTACTCGTCGTATACGTACATAAAAGTCCTGTCTCAGGCTGCATGCAGCTATTCGCGCGCACGGCCGCGCACTCCGGTTCGGAGCGGGGAAACGATATCAGGTTGCGTTTATGCGCTAAAGTGATGTTTTTGCATATGAAAAGAACCAAACGAACTAAGTGAGATTGACTGGCATTTGTCCGTCACTCAGTGCCGCAGGTTTATACTCGTGGGTTTGTTGGTAAGGATGTAACCGCATGCTCAAGGCATTGTGCTACAGCTTGTGCCTGAGCCTGCCGCTGGCAGCCAGCGCTCAGGCCGCTTCGGTGGTGTTCCTCAACCCGGGGCTGCCCGGTGAGACGTTCTGGGCCAGCTACTCGCGCTTCATGCAGGCGGCCGCTGACGACTTGGGCATGACGCTGCAGGTGCAATACGGCGCACGCAACGCCGAGCGTGCACTTGGTCAGGCGCGGGCTGTGCTCAAGGGACCGCAGCGCCCGGACTACCTGGTGCTGGTCAACGAGCAATACGTTGCGCCGCAAATCCTCCGCTTGGCGCAAGGTAGCGAGGTCAAGCTGTTGCTGGTCAGCAACGGGCTGACTGCCAGCCAGGCGAGCGGTATTGAGGCTCAGCCCGCAAAATACGGCGCTTTATTGGGGGCCTTGACGGCCAATGACGAGCAGGCCGGCTACCAGATGCTGCACCAGATGGTCGCCTTGCTGCCGCGCAGTAACGCGCCTGTGGACCTGGTAGCTTTCGCCGGGATAAAGACCACGCCCGCCTCGCAGTTGCGTGAACAAGGCATGCGCCGCGCCCTGGCCGACTTCCCTCAGGTGCGACTGCGGCAGGTGGTTTACGGCGGCTGGGACCGGCAGCGCGCCTTTGAACAGGCGCAGCAGTTGTTGCAGCGCTACCCGGGTACCCAACTGGTGTGGTCGGCCAACGACGAAATGGCGTTCGGCGCCATGCGCGCTTTTGAAGCTGCGGGGCGCAAGCCTGGACGAGATGTGGTGTTCAGCGCCATCAACAGTTCCCCCGAGGCCTTGCGCGCGCGCATCGATGGGCGCCTGGGCGTGTTGATGGGTGGGCATTTCAGTCTCGGCGGTTGGGCCATGGTCATGCTGCATGACGATGCCCATGGTGTGGATATCGCTCGGGACGCAAAGCGCGACCATGTGCTGCCTGTTTTGCAGTCGGTCGATCCGCTCAAGGCCAAGCGCTGGCTCAAACTGGCGGAGCAGGACGACTTTGGTGTGGACTTCAAGCGCTTCAGCGCCGAAGGGCGCCCGCCTGCTTACCGTTACCCCTTCCTCACGTCACCTGTCGACTACTGAAAAACCCTGCTTGAGAGAAGGGCATTGCTCGTCTTAACTGCTGGTTGTGAAGTGCATTCCCATAACCACTACAAGAGGCAATGCAATGGGAAATACAACCAAGGCCCGCAAAGCTGACAGCAGCGTCGATGCCTGGGCGATCCTCTGCCTGATCGTCCTGGTGGTGGTCACTGCCGTGTACTGGGTCAGCCACCAATAGCCCTGGCTCCAGACCATGATGCAACCTGAGCCGCCCGCGCAAGGGAATTGCGCGGGCGGGTTGCGTTTCAGCGGGCGGTCAGGTGCAGCGCCAGTTGTACCAGGCCGATCAGGACCAGGATGAACACCAAGGTGAACAGTGCGCCGAGCGCGATGAAATGGCTGGCCTTGCCATGGGTGAAGTCGCGCGCGCGGTTTTTACCGCTCTGTACGCCCAGTGCGGCGGCGAGGATGCTGTGCAGCATCTGCCAGAAGGTAGGAGGTTTGCCTTGGCTGGAATCGTCCATGTTGGCTCCGCTATTCAAGAGGCAATCAGGGACAGTGTAGATGGAAGATGGGGCCGCTAAGCGGCCCCGCACAGGTCAGTTGTCGTAGCCCAGGTTCGGTGCCAGCCAGCGCTCGCTGACGCTGACATCCTGGCCCTTGCGTGTGCTGTAGCTGTCGATCTGGTCTTTGTCGACCTTGCCCACGGCAAAGTACTGCGCCTGTGGGTGAGCGAAGTACCAACCGCTGACCGCGGCGGCCGGGAACATGGCGAAGTGCTCGGTAAGGAACACACCGCTGGGGCCGGTTTCACCGATGGCCGTGCCATCGAGCAGGCGGAACAGCGTGGCTTTTTCGGTATGGTCCGGGCAGGCCGGGTAGCCTGGGGCAGGACGGATGCCGCGGTACTGTTCCTTGATCAGTGCTTCGTTGTCCAGGTGTTCGTCACGCGCATAACCCCAGTGCTCTTTACGCACCTGCTCGTGCAGCCACTCGGCGCACGCCTCGGCCAGGCGGTCGGCAAGGGCCTTGACCATGATCGAGCTGTAGTCGTCGCCCTTGTCCTGGTAAGCCTTTGCCACTTCCTCGGCACCAATGCCGGCGGTCGTGATGAAGCCCCCCATGTAGTCGGTGACGCCGCTGTCCTTTGGCGCGACGAAGTCGGCCAGGGAGAAATTCGGCTTGCCATCGGGCTTGATGGTCTGCTGGCGCAGGTGGTGCAACGTAGCGAGGGTCTGACCATTGTCGCCGTAGACCTGAATATCGTCATCGGCAACCTGGTTGGCAGGCCAGAAACCGAACACGGCGCGCGCGCTGATCAGCTTTTCGTCGATCAGTTTGTCGAGCATCTCGCGAGCATCGTTGTACAGCGAGGTCGCCGCTTCACCCACCACTTCATCGGTGAGGATGCGTGGGAACTTGCCGGCCAGGTCCCAGGAAATGAAGAACGGCGTCCAGTCGATGTACTCGGCCAGGGTGCGCAGGTCGATGTTGTCCAGCACCTTGACGCCTGTGAAGGCAGGGGCGGCCGGCTGATAAGCGGCCCAGTCGTACTTCGGCTTGGCCGCCACTGCCTGCGCATAGCTCAGGCGCTCGGTGCGGGCACTGCGGTTGGCAGTGCGCTCACGCACGTCGACATAGTCCAGGCGGGTTTTTTCAACGAAGTCAGGCTTGAGCTCCTTGGACAGCAACTGGGTGGCCACACCTACCGCGCGGGAGGCGTCGGTCACATAGATCACTGCATCGTTGCTGTACTTAGGCTCGATCTTGACCGCCGTGTGGGCCTTGGACGTGGTGGCGCCGCCGATCATCAACGGCAGCGCGAAGCCCTGGCGCTGCATTTCGCGGGCAACGTGAACCATCTCGTCCAGTGACGGCGTGATCAGGCCGGACAATCCGATGATGTCGCACTTCTCGTCGCGGGCGGTCTGCAGGATCTTCTCTGCCGGTACCATCACGCCGAGGTCGACGATGTCATAGCCGTTGCAGCCCAGGACCACGCCGACGATGTTCTTGCCGATGTCGTGCACGTCGCCCTTGACCGTCGCCATGAGAATCTTGCCCTTGGCTTCGGGCTTGTCACCTTTTTCGGCCTCGATGAACGGGATCAGGTGGGCCACGGCCTGCTTCATCACCCGCGCCGACTTGACCACCTGAGGCAGGAACATCTTGCCCGCACCGAACAGGTCGCCAACCACGTTCATGCCGCTCATCAGCGGCCCTTCGATGACTTCGATCGGGCGCGCACATTGCTGGCGGCACTCCTCGGTGTCTTCGACGATGTGTGCGGTGATGCCTTTGACCAGCGCATGTTCCAGGCGCTTGCCTACCGGCAGTGAGCGCCAGGCCTCGTTTTCGACTTCCTTGGTGGCACCCCCGCCTTTGTAATCATCGGCGATGGCCAGCAGCGCATCGGTACCTTCAGGCGTGCGGTTGAGCACCACGTCCTCGACCCGCTCGCGCAGCTCGGCCGGGATCTCGTCATAGATCTCCAGCTGGCCAGCGTTGACGATACCCATCGTCAGGCCGTTGCGGATGGCGTGGAACAGGAACACCGAGTGGATCGCCTCGCGCACCGGGTTGTTGCCGCGGAACGAGAACGACACGTTGGACACGCCGCCCGAGCTCAACGCATAGGGCAGGTGGTCACGAATGTAGGCGCAGGCCTCGATGAAATCCACGGCATAGTTGTTGTGCTCTTCGATGCCGGTAGCGACGGCGAAGATATTGGGGTCGAAAATGATGTCTTCCGGCGGGAAGCCGACTTCATTGACCAGGATGTCGTAGCTGCGCTGGCAGATTTCCTTCTTGCGGGCGGCGGTGTCGGCCTGGCCGACCTCGTCGAAGGCCATCACCACCACGGCCGCGCCGTAGCGTTTGCACAGGCGAGCGTGATGCTTGAACTGCTCGACGCCCTCTTTCATGGAGATCGAGTTGACGATGCCTTTGCCCTGAATGCATTTGAGGCCCGCTTCGATCACCTCCCATTTGGACGAGTCGATCATGATCGGCACGCGAGAGATGTCTGGCTCGCCTGCAATCATGTTGAGGAAACGGACCATGGCAGCCTGGGAGTCGAGCATCCCTTCGTCCATGTTGATGTCGATCACCTGAGCACCGGCCTCTACCTGCTGCAGGGCGACTTCCAGCGCTTCGGTGTAATTCTCTTCGCGGATCAGCCGGGCAAACTTGGCGGAGCCGGTGATGTTGGTGCGCTCACCGACGTTGACGAACAGCGACTGGCGATCGATGGTGAACGGCTCCAGGCCCGACAGCCGGCAGGCCTTGGCGATCTGCGGAATCTGGCGTGGTTTGTATTTGCCCACGGCCTCGGCGATGGCCTGGATGTGCCCGGGGGTGGTACCGCAGCAACCGCCGATGATGTTGAGGAACCCGCTGGCTGCGAACTCCTCGACTACCGCAGCCATCTCGGCCGGGGTTTCGTCGTACTCGCCGAAGGCGTTCGGCAGGCCGGCATTGGGGTGGGCAGACACGTGGGTGTCGGCTTTGGTCGACAGCTCTTCGAGGTAAGGGCGCAGGTCCTTCGCCCCCAGTGCGCAGTTCAGGCCAACGGAAATCGGCTTGGCATGGCGTACCGAGTTCCAGAACGCTTCGGTGGTCTGGCCGGACAGGGTGCGGCCCGAGGCATCGGTGATGGTGCCGGAGATCATGATCGGCAGTTCGATGCCGTCATCTTCGAACACCTGCTGCACGGCGAAGATCGCCGCCTTGGCGTTGAGCGTGTCGAAGATGGTCTCGATGAGGATCAGGTCGGCGCCACCCTCGATCAGGCCGCGGGTGGCCTCGATGTAGTTTTCCACCAGCTCGTCGAAGGTGACGTTGCGGTAGCCGGGGTCGTTGACGTCTGGGGAAATCGAGCAGGTGCGGCTGGTGGGGCCGAGCACGCCGGCAACGAAACGCGGTTTGTCGGGCGTTTCCAGGGTCTTGGCATCCGCCACCTGGCGGGCGATGCGCGCGCCCTCGACGTTCAGCTCGTAGACCAGCGACTCCATGCCGTAGTCGGCCTGGGAAATCTGCGTGGCGTTGAAGGTGTTGGTTTCCAGAATATCGGCGCCGGCGTCCAGGTACGCCTTCTCGATGGCAGCGATGACATCGGGGCGGCTGAGCAGCAGCAGGTCGTTGTTACCTTTTACATCGCTTGGCCAATCGGCGAAGCGCGTGCCACGATAGTCGTGTTCCTCGAGGCGGTAACTCTGGATCATAGTACCCATGCCGCCGTCGAGGATCAGGATGCGCTCATTGAGTGCGTGCTGGAGTGCTTGGAGACGAGCGCTGCGGTCGGACATAGGAACTACCTGGTCGGGCAAATATCAGAAGGTGCGGAATCATAACAAAGCTGCGCGGTTTTTAGGCGCACCGGCCATTCGCATGAATTTCGTTCATGTTGCGCCATGAAGCACCCAAGCTCGACCCGGCAAAAACGTGATGGCTTTTCTAGAACCCAGGACTTTCGGCACATGGTGCATCGTTTTCTTGTCGGCGCTCTCGCGCTGCTGCTCAGCAGTGTCGCGCTCGCACAAGCCCCCCAATCGAGCGCGGTAATTTCCTACACCCGGGATATTCAACCGATTTTCACCGAGAAGTGCGTGGCCTGCCATGCCTGTAACGACGCTGCTTGCCAGTTGAAGCTGGAGAGCCCGGAAGGGGCTGTGCGCGGTGCAACCAAGGTACCGGTGTACCAGGGTGAAAGGAGCAAGGCAGTCCCGACCACGCGGCTTTTCTACGACGCGCACAGCGAAGAGCAGTGGCGCAAGAAGGGCTTCTATTCGGTGCTCGACAGCCAGGGTAGCCAGGCTGCGTTGATGGCCCGCATGCTGGAGCTGGGGCACAAGGCCCCGCTTACCCCCAACGCCAAGCTGCCCGACGACATCGTCCTGGGGCTTGAGCGCAACAACATGTGCCCATTGCCCCATGAGTTCGATGCCTACGCCGGCGCCCACCCCAAAGAGGGTATGCCACTGGCTGTCACCGGCCTGACCGACAAGCAATACCAGACCCTGCAGGCGTGGCTGGCGGCAGGTGCGCCGGTCGAGTATCAGCCCATTCAACCCAGCGCGGCCGAGGCAAAACAGATCGCCGACTGGGAAGAACTGCTCAATCGACCAGGCTCTACCGAGGCCTTGGTGGGGCGCTGGCTGTACGAGCACCTGTTCCTGGCGCACATCCATTTCGTCGGTGGCGAGCAGGGCCACTTCTTCCAGTGGGTGCGTTCGCGCACGCCCAGCGGCCAGCCGGTCGACGTGATTGCCACGCGTCGCCCCAACGATCCGCCGGGCACCGACTTCTATTACCGGTTGATTCCGGTGCAGGGCGTGATCGTGCACAAGACCCACATCACTTACCCGATGGGGCCGCAAAAGCTCAAGCGCGTGAAGCAGCTGTTCTATGCCGGTGACTGGCACGCCAGTGCGCTGCCAGGCTATGGGCCGCGCCACCGCGCCAACCCGTTCGAGACCTTCGAGGCGATCCCGGCGGTGGCGCGCTACCAGTTCATGCTGGATAACGCCGAGTACTTCGTCCGCACCTTCATTCGAGGGCCGGTGTGCCGTGGGCAGATCGCTACCGATGTGATTCGCGATAACTTCTGGGCGCTGTTCCAGGAGCCGGCGCACGACCGCTACATTACCGATGCCGCGTACCGTGGCCAGGCCACACCGTTGCTCGCCATGCCGGGCCAGATCGACGACGTGGGCAGTGTGCTCAACCTGTGGCATGCCTATCGTGACAAGCGCAACGAGTATGAAAAGCTGCGTCGCCAGGCCTACGCCGAAATGCCAGCGCCTGGCTGGTCGACCCTGTGGGCCGGCAACGACAATGCGCTGCTCAGCATCTTCCGCCACTTCGACAGCGCGTCAGTGACCAAGGGCCTGGTCGGCGATGTGCCGCTGACCCTGTGGCTGTTCGACTACCCGTTGTTCGAACGTACCTATTACCAGTTGGCGGTCAATTTCGATGTCTTCGGCAATGTCTCGCACCAGTTGCAGACGCGGCTGTATTTCGACTTGATCCGCAACGGTGCCGAGGTCAATTTCCTGCGCCTGATGCCGGCGGATGAGCGTGGTGCAATGCTCAGCGACTGGTACCAGAACGGTGGCAAGGTGAAGATGTGGCTCGACTATGAAGACATCGACACCGACACGCCAAGCGGCATCAGGCTCGACCCGCGCGACCCCAAGCGTGACTTCGGCCTCAAGCTGCTGCAACGCACCGGCAGCCTGAATGCCGCACCTGACCCGATCAACCGGTGCCAGGGTGCCTATTGTTCGCGGCCGCAGATGAACGAAGAATTCCGTAACGTCGAGCAGTCGCTCAGCCGCCTGGTATCTCGCCCGGCCGCAGGCCTGAAGGTGATCGATCAGTTACCGGAAGCCACGATGTTGCGCATCGAAGGGCAGGGCGGTCAGCGCCAGGTCTACAGCCTGCTGCGCAACCGTGCCCACAGCAATGTCGCGTTCCTGCTGGGCGAGGCCGCGCGCTACCAGCCGGGGCTCGATACCCTGACCCTGTACCCCGGGGTGCTCAGCAGTTACCCGAACTTCATCTTCAATATCCCGGCGGCGGATGTGCCAGAGTTCGTCGAAGACATGGAACATGCGCGCGATGATCCGGCCAGGTTCGAACGTATCGTCATGCGCTGGGGCGTGCGCCGCAGCCACCCGCAGTTCTGGCGTTACTTCCACGACCTGAGCGCCTATATCAAGGAAACCCAACCGTTGGAAGCCGGGGTGCTGGACATGAACCGCTACGAGAACCTCTGATCGGTTGAGCTGACCTTTCCGGCACACCTGCGGTCGGAAAGGTTGGACGGTCCGGGGCTGCCAGGCAGCCCAACGTGGCCTCAATGCACCAAGGCAATCGCAGGGTGATCCATGCTGTATTCGCTTCAGGCACTGCGGGCGTTCGCCGCCTGGGTGGTGGTCTGCCACCATTTCATGCAGATCTTTTTCGACTTCCATGCCACTGGCCCCGTTGGCCAATTGCTCACTGCCCGCGGCGCCGTGGGTGTCGACATCTTCTTCGTCATCAGCGGGCTGGTGATCTACCTGTCAACCCGCGACAAACCCGTGGAGCCGCGTCAGTTTCTGCTCAACCGCGCGTTGCGAATCGTCCCTGCCTATTGGTTCTACACCCTGCTGATGGCGCTCGTACTGCTGGCCTTCAGCCAATGGATGCCGCACCAGGCATTCACCTGGCATCACCTGTTGCTGTCGTTGCTGTTCATTCCGGCGGAGAACCCAGGTGGCTACGGCCTGTACCCGACCTTGAACGTGGGCTGGACGCTGAACTTCGAGATGTTCTTCTACCTTCTGTTCGGCCTGGCATTCCTGGTCCGCAAGCGCCACCAATTGCTGCTGGTGACCGCTGCGCTGCTGCTGGTCAGTGAAGTGCTGGGCCGCGTTGGCGTGCTCAGCCGCTTCTACAACAACGGCATCATCTACGAATTTCTGCTCGGTATTGGCATCGGTGTGCTGTACCGCCGCGGCTTGGTGCGTGAAGCGCTGTGGTTGCCGCTGGCATTGCTGGGGGTGGCCGTCTATGCGATCTACCACCTGGACGCCTCCCAGCGCCTTTTGCATTGGGGCCTTCCCAGCGCACTGATCGTGCTGGCATTCGTAGCGCTTGAGCCGTACTTCCAGGGCAATCGGGTACTCAAGGCGTTGGGCGACTGCTCGTACTCGGTGTACCTGATCCACGTGCTGGTACTGTACGCGGGCTGGTTCGCCAGCCAGCGCCTGCACCTCAATCCCTACCTGGTCTTTGCCCTGTGCGTGCCGTCCATTGGACTAATGTCGTGGTTCAGCTACCAGTGGCTGGAGCGGGGCCTGTACCGGCGGATGCAGGCGTGGGTGGCGGCCCCTCGGGAGCAAACGCCGGCATTTGCTCTTTCCCGAGTCAAATGCTAGGACTTTGTTCAAAGGCCAGGTTGGCGTACACTTGGCCGCAAGTCTGTGAGGAACTTACATGAGCGCTATAACCATTACCGACGCCGCCCATGATTACCTGGCCGATCTGCTTTCCAAGCAGAACACGCCTGGCATCGGCATCCGCGTATTCATCACCCAGCCGGGCACCCAGTACGCCGAAACCTGCATTGCCTACTGCAAGCCAGGCGAAGAAAAGCCTGACGACACCGCCGTGGGCCTGAAGAGCTTCACGGCCTACCTGGATGCCGTCAGCGTGCCGTTCCTGGAAGACGCGCTGGTCGACTATGCCACCGACCGTATGGGCGGCCAGCTGACCATCAAGGCGCCGAACGCCAAAGTGCCAATGGTCAACGAAGACAGCCCGATCAACGAGCGTATCAACTATTACCTGCAGACCGAGATCAACCCGGGCTTGGCCAGCCACGGTGGCCAGGTCAGCCTGGTGGATGTGGTCGACGACGGCATTGCAGTGCTGCAGTTCGGTGGCGGTTGCCAAGGCTGCGGTCAGGCTGACGTAACCCTCAAGGATGGCATCGAGCGGACCCTGCTCGAACGTATTCCAGAGCTCAAGGGCGTGCGGGATGTGACTGACCACACCCAGAAGGAAAACGCCTACTACTGATCGGTAGTTCGGCGTTGGCAACACCCTGCTAGCAACAAACTGTTACGGATTCAACCCCTGCGACAACAGGCCGCAGCCCGTGTTTAAAGGGCTGCAAGCCACCACCGCCTTGGTCGGGTAGAACCGCTTGGGGTGTCATGCCAGAATGCCCCGGTTTTTCAGCCGGCCCGTCCCGAGGGTCGGCACCTTCCCTCTAAAGGATGGTTCCATGAATGATCTGTTGACCCGGCGCGCAGTTGTCGCCGGGATGGGCGTTCTCGGGCTCGGCCTGCTGGCAGGCTGCAACCCGGCCCGAGGGCTCGAGTTCAAGTACGGCAAGAACATGAGCAACGAAATCCTGGGGCGCAAGTTCCGTCTCAAGGATACCAAGGGCAACGACGTCACCCTGTCGAGCTTCTACGGCAGCATGCCGATGATCTTCTTCGGGTTCACCCAGTGCCCGGCAGTCTGCCCGACCACCCTGGCGCGCGCGGCGCAAATCCGCAAGCTGCTCCGTGGCCGTGACCGCGAGCTGTTCCAGGTGGTGTTCATCACCCTGGACCCTGAGCGCGACACCCCCGAGGTGCTCGACGCCTACGTCAAGGCTTTCGACCCCTCGTTCATGGCCCTTACCGGTACGCCGGAGGAAATCGCCGAGGTGGCCAAGGAGTTCAAGGTGTTCTACGAGAAGGTCCCCGCCGGTGACACGTACACCATCTCTCATTCGTCCACCAGCTACGTCTACGATACGCGTGGCACCCTGCGCCTGAGCCTGGGCCATTCCCTGAACGCCAAGGAATGCGCCGAAGACCTGGTCACCCTGATGGAGATCTGCTAATGGCTGTTTCACTGCACCCATTCAAGCGCGGCCTGGCCGCTATCGCCTTGCTGGGGCTGGCGCTGCCGGCCTTGGCCCAGACCACCGTAAGTGATGCCTGGGTACGTGCCAGCGTACCGCACCAGCAGTCCACCGGTGCGTTCATGACCCTGACTGCCAGCAGCGACAGCAAGCTGACAGGGGTGGCATCGCCCGTGGCCAAGATTGTGCAAGTGCACGAGATGACCATGAACGGTGATGTGATGGGCATGAAGCAGGTCGAGGCCCTGGAGTTGCCCGCCGGCAAGCCGGTGAGCCTGGACCCCAATGGCTATCACGTGATGTTGATGGGTTTGACGAAGCAGGTGAAGGAAGGCGACAAAGTCCCGCTGACCTTGACCGTGGAAGATGCCAAGGGTGGCAAGGAAACCTTGGAAGTGCAGGCAGAGGTACGGGCGCTCAACGCCGAGATGGGCGGCGGGCACGACCACATGCACATGAAGCACTGATTGACCCGGGGCCGCTAAGCGGCCCCACTTCATTCAGCTGCGAAAACGTGGCAAAGGCCTTTCCAGGGTCAGCGAGGTCAAGGTCTTGCGGACCTGGGCTTCGTCGGCCTCCAGGGCCTTGAGGCTCGCGCGGATCTTGCCAGCGGCAGGCACATCACCCTGCCGGTCGATCCAGTCGGCGATCTCTTTGCAGGCACTGCTCAGGCAGGCCTGGCGCTGGTTCATCAACGATATGAGGGTGGTGAGCTCTCTTTCGGACATGGCAGGATCCTCCAATTCAGCCTAGTCAGTGTAGCAGCAGTTACCCGTGCAGGCAGGCGGTGCGATAGGCGCCCGGCGTCACGCCAAAGGCTTGCTTGAATTGCCGGCTGAGGTGGCTCTGGTCCGCGAAGCCCAGGTTGAAAGCCACGTCGGCCGCAGCCAGGCCGCGCTTGAGCATTTCCCGGGCACGGGCCAGGCGCCGTTGCTTGAGCCAGGCATGCGGTGGCAGGCCGGTGGCCTGGCGGAACACCCGGGCGAAATGGAACGGCGATAGATTGACCGCGCCCGCCAGCGCTTCGAGCGATGGCGGCTCTGCCAGTTGGCTCTCCAGCAGCTCGCGGGCGCGGGCTACGGCCAGTGGTTCGTGGCCAGGGGCTGAGGGTTCAGCGCATTGCCCGTGTCGTTGAACCAGGGCCAGAACCGCCTGGCGCCAGGCCGTCTGTTGCTGCAGGGCACTGGCGTTGGCTTCGGACAGCTGATGCAGCTTGCTGAAGGCGATGGCCAGGGCCGGGTCCTGGATCACGCTGTCCTTGAAGCTGGGCATGCCGTGGCGGCCCAGTTCCAGCTCGTCGAGCACCCCGGTCACCCGTTCATGGTCCGGATAGAACCCGCGGTAGCGCCAGCCAGCCTCATGGGCGGTAGCGCCGGTATGCAGCTCGTCCGGGTTGATCAGCACCATGCTGCCCACCGGCGCCAGGTGCTCGCTGCCGCGGTGCCAGAAGCGCTGGGCACCCGACTCGATCACGGTGAACACATAACCTTCGTGAACATGCGGGGCGAAGCGTTGCTGAATGTAGCGCGCATGCAACATCTCGACATCGCCCAGGGCGGGCGCCTGCCAAAGGTGGGTCTGTTCGCGCAGGGGCGTGCTCATGTCAGCCAGCTGCGCAGCAAGAAGAAGATCAACATGCTCACCAGCATGCTCAGCAATACACTGCGGGTCAACAGCACCAGCACGATGGCCACTACAGCCCCCAGCAGGTAGGGATTGAGCGGGCTCAAGTCCAGCTGGTGGCCGGGCAGGAAGACGATTGGCCCGCAAATCGCGGTGAGCATGCCCGGCACGGCATAGCCTAGAAACTGCCGGGCATTGGAGCTCAGGCGCAGCGGTAGGCGCGGCTCCAGGAACGCGTAGCGATTGAGGAAGACGACGGCGCCCATGGCGAAGATCAGTAGCCAGGTCATACGCGGCCTCCGGAAAATTTCTGGCAGACGAAACCGGCAGCCATGCCCAGCAGGCCGGCGGCCACCAGCGCGGTTTCCCAATGCCAGTAGCTGAAAAGCACTGAACAGAACAGCGACACCGCCACGCACACTAGCGTGGCGAGGTTACGCACCAGTGGGGCGATCAGGGCGACAAAGGTGGCGACGATGGAGAAATCCAGGCCCAGCTGGTCCAGGTGCGGGATGTTCTGGCCCAGCACGATCCCGGCCAGGGTGAACAGGTTCCAGGCCACATAGAAGGTCAGGCCGACCCCCAGCGCGTACCAGCGGTTGAATTGCTGTTGGTCATAGTGGCTGGTCAAGGCGAAGAACTCATCGGTCAACAGGAAACCCAAGCCCAGGCGCCAGCGCAGCGGCTGGTTCGACAGCACCGGGCGCATCGACAAGCCGTAAAGCAGATGTTGCGAGGTCAGCAGCAGGGTGGTCAGCAAGATCGACAGCAGGTTGGCGCCGCCCTTGAGCATGCCGATGGCCACCAGTTGCGCGGCGCCCGCGAACACGATCGCCGACAGGCCCTGACCCTCCCAGGCACTGAGGTTGGCCTCGATGGCCATCGAGCCAGCCAGCAGGCCCCAAGGGGCGACGGCCAGTGATAACGGAAGAATGGCGATGGCGCCGTGCAGAAAAGCTTGGCGGGCGATGGGCGGACTGCTTTGCATGATGGCTGCAACACTGTTGTTCGGCAGCGCAGCATGCCAGAGGGTGGGGCAGGTGGCTTGAACGATCTTGCTGGTTTGCCACTGCCGTAGCAATGATCAACGCTGGCTGGTCAATCGCCGTTGTGCTGCTGCGCAACCATTGATTTCCACCGCCTTTTGCAGCAAGTCTCGGCGATGCTGTGGGTCCAGGTCGCCCAGCAACCGATACACCTCAGCCTGGTAGTCGCGTTGGCGGCCCCACTGCATTTCCAGCCCTTGTGGCTGGCTGCGGCTGCAAGCCAGGCGTGTAGCCGGTTGCGGGTAGTAGGGCGCGTACAGCGTGGCCATGCCTGGTATCGCTTCGAGCGCCTCGCGGTAACGAGGGCTGGCGTTATACGGTGGGCACCAGGTGGCGATCGCCGTAGCGGGCGGGGCAAAGCCCTGCTGCAGGCTGGCCTTGAGCAGCGGGCAGGCAGCATCAGGGATTTGCGCCGCAGGCAGGTAGGTCGTGTAGTACAGCGCCAGGCGGTATTGGGCCACGGGATGGCCGAGCTCCACTGACTTTTCAAGCAGGGCTACCGCAGTTGGCAGCGTGCGGGCCATGGCCTGGCCCTGGCGTTTGAGTTCCGGGTCGCCGCCAATGGCAGTGCGCAGCGTGTTGCCGTCATCCTCTGGAGTGTCGGCCTGCTCCAGCAGTGGCAGGGCCTGGCGATACAGCAAGTCGGCATGCGGGTCGATTCGCACGTCGAGCGCTTGTGCGGCAAACGGCATCAGCGAGATGAGCAGTGCGGGCACGCGGGCGAAACCACTCACAGGCAGGCCCCACTGGCACCACAGCCCGGATAAGCAGAAAGATACTGGTAGTCGGCTCGGGTGTTCATCACAAGTACACGTGCGCCTCAGGCGTATCGGAACGATGGCCTATTCTAGCCAACCGGATGGCGCTACCGAAAGGGCAACGCACATTTGTCAGACGAGCTTGACCGGGGCGACCTTGCGTTGGGCATTTTTTTCCTGGGCCAGGCCCAGTTTGGCGGTGATGACCTTGGCCAGGGCATTGTTGCCCAGATCGTTCAGGTGCAAGCGATCGATGAACAACTCGGCCCCGAAGGCAGGGGAGCTGCTCAGCATGCTGTTCATGTCGTAACAGGGCACCGGATCCGCCTGGCTCTTGATGCGCCTGAAGAAGGCCATGTGCAGCTGACTGTCGAAGGCGCCTTCGAGCAGCCGGTCGAAGTTGGTCGGTTGCTGTTCCAGTGCCGATAGCATGGCTCGCTCTCCGGCAGGCAGCGTTTCACGGCACCACGGCAGCAGCGGTTGGAGAATGAAGGTGAGGGTGGCGTGGCTGTCGGCAAGCAAGCGTTCCCATTGACTCAAGGTACGCCCGATGCAGTCGGCAGCGTGTGCCAGGCGTTTCTGTGGGGCGGATAATGGCCAGGCAGGGGGTGGCACCTGCCGGCGCGGGGCCAGGGCCTGGCCAAGGCGTTGCCACAGCGAGTCCCGGCGTGCCGGGCTGGCAGGTAGCGCGCCTTCGTTGAAACTGTTCAGGTAGTTCTGATAGGCCTTGGCATGCAGCGCAGCGTGCGGGCCGCCTAGCATTTCGCCGAGGCCCTCGTGGGCCAAGGTGTTGAGGCCGCTGAGCACCACCACGTGGCCGATTTCGCTGAAGCGATGCTGATGGGTGAGAAACAGCAGCAGTTCCTGGCCGGCATTGAGCCCACAGCCAGCGAGGCTCAACCACACCTCCCCGGTGAGCATCGACAGGTGCGAGGCCACCGTATGCTCATCGGAACTGGCACCGATCCCCAAGGCGGTCGAACCGCCGACGAGCAAATTGACACGGCCGGTGCCGCCATATTCGCCGGCCGAAAATCGCTTGCCGGCGCAATGGCTGTAGCGCAAACCCAGCGCATCGGTGTTGATGGTGCCGGAACGGTAGCCGCTTTCGTG
The DNA here is from genome assembly GCF_026625125.1 of Pseudomonas putida. Lineage (NCBI taxonomy): Bacteria > Pseudomonadati > Pseudomonadota > Gammaproteobacteria > Pseudomonadales > Pseudomonadaceae > Pseudomonas > Pseudomonas putida. Next base: position 2,199,130 of record NZ_CP113097.1, read on the forward strand.
CACATGCAGGGTGTGCGGGGCACGGCGGCTGCCCAGTTGCAGGAAACGCTGGTAGTCGAGCGACAGTGGCGCAGGGAGGCCCGGGCCGAATGTTGCGCTACTGGACGGGTTCATGGGCGCTCCTTGTTGTCCGGCGTGGCGTCGCACCGAGGCGTCAGCCCGCCAGCTCCTTGATGTTGTAGGCCAGGCCACCGACTGCGATGAGCAACAGGGCAACCCCCGAGGCCAGCGAAATCACCCGGTTGCTACGCTGCGAGGCGATCTTGCCGATGGCAAAGATATAAAGGCTGAGCACGGCGAAGTCGATGGCCACCCACAGCAGGGACAGCACCATCATGCTTTTGCCGAACGATTCGGTGATCTGGATGAACTGTGGGAAGAAGGCGATGAAGAAAATGATGTCCTTGGGGTTGGAAATCCCGACCATGAACCCTTGCCACAAACCGCCCCGCCCGGCTCTTGCCGGCTGCTCAAGCGTCTCGCAGGCAGGCGCCTGCAGGCATTCACGCAAGGTGCCTACGGCGATGTAGCCAATGAACAGGCAGCCGAGCAGGCTCATGCCACTGAGCCAGGCCTTGTCGATGGCTGCACTGGTGAGGATGACCCAGGCCGCGGCGCCGATCAGCACCAGGGAAGCCCAGTTGGTGCCGACGGCGGTGAACATGGCCTTGCGTGAGCCAGAGGCCGCGGCGGTGTTGACGATCAATGCCACGACCGGGCCGGGTGTGGCGATCAAAAGCAGTACGGTCAGGGCGTAGGTAGCGGTCAGTGCGGTATTCACGGTCAGTTCTCGATCTGGGTGTCTGGTGTTGCGTGGACGTGGGCATGAAAGGGGCAGCGCGATGGGTTGAGCGAGCCTGCTTCCTGCAGTTGGTATTGCTTCCATTCGAAGTTGTCGGCCTGGCCAAAGAAGCCCAGGCTGTCGGGCATCACGCCGTCGTTGTAGCGCTGCACGCGTTCGCGGATGCGTGCACGGATGCGCTTGCCGCTCTCGGTGGCGGCATTGGCCACTTCGTCGAAGTTTTCCCGCGGGTTGATGACGAAGGTGATGTGATTGCCCAGGTTGCGGCTTTTCATCTGATGGTGGCCGGGAAAATTCATGTTGATGAACAGCGCCATGCCGGCGTAGCAGAACGACCAGCCACTGTCGTGGGGGTCGGCTGGGATCGCTTGCGGCCACGGGTGCGGGTCACGGGCATGAACCCCGCGCAGCACCTTCCAGGCCAGCGCCTGCTGTTCGGCCAGGTTGCTGTCGGCGGCCGTTTCGAGAAACACCACCAGCGGGCTGCCGATGCGTTGCTTGACCGGCACCGGTGCTATGGTGCGCACGTACTCGGCCAGCCCTTGTGCGATGTCATCGGCGAGCTGTTCAGCGCGGGCGAAGAGGATGTGGCAGGATTCACCGGCCACTGCCTTGCGCCCGAACAGGCATGGAAAGTCGGGGTTGGCGAGGATGGTGCGAAAATGTTGTATCGTTTTGTGCGTCCAGTGCTGCGCGTTCCGGACATGTTCAGCGGCCAGCTCTAGCGCGTCCAGGCGATAGCAGTTTCCATAACCCGTAAACATGATTTCCCCAGGCGTTTAATGAGTAGAACGTTCAAGACACATGCAGGCAGGTTATTGGCTTATCTTTGTTGTTTACCTGCATTTTCTGGGGCGTACCTGGCGTTGTAAAACGCGTGGTACTATGACCTGCCATTAGTCTCACTCATGCTTCGGGGGCATCATGTCGGAACGGATTCAGGCCTTGCACGCGCTGCGTGCCTTCGAGGTGGCCTCACGGTACGGGTCGTTCACCCGCGCGGCCGAAGAGCTGGCCCTGACCCAAGGCGCCGTCAGCCACCACATAAAGACCCTCGAAAGCCTGTTCGGCTGCGACCTGTTCGAGCGACGTGGGCCCAAGTTGAGCCTTACCGAGCATGGGCGCCTGCTGTCCCAGGAGCTCAAAGTCGGCTTCAAGATCATCGAGAACGCCTGTGCACTGCTGCGCCAGGACCGCTACGGCCTGCGCTTGAAGGCGCCCTCGACGCTGACGGTGCGCTGGTTGCTGAGGGCCCTGGATGCCTTCAAGAAAGTCGATGACAGCTGCAGCGTCCAATTGTCGAGCGTGTGGATGGACATCGACACGGTGGACTTCTACTCCGAGCCCTACGACTGCGCCTTTCTCCTGTCCAACGGCCAGTTCGCCGCCGACATCGAGAGTTTCAAGCTGTTCGACGAATGGCTGATCCCGGTGTGCCACCCAGACTATATGACGCATGAGCAGCCGGCACTGGGTGACCTGCGCCAGTGTGAACTGCTGCACCCTTCATCGGACCGGCGCGACTGGCGGCGCTGGCTGGCGCGCATGGATGCCCTGGACATAAGCATCGATCAGGGCCAGGTGTTCGACACCCTCGACCAGGGCATTTCTGCGGCACAGCAGGGGCTGGGCATTTCCGTGGTCGACCTGGTGCTGGCCAGTGCCGACCTTACCGCAGGGCGGCTGGTCACGCCGTTCAAGCATGCCGTGGCGACCGGGGACGGGTATTACATGACTTGGCTCAAATCCAGCCCCAAGGCGCGGCAAATGCACAAGCTGCGTGACTTTCTGCTGGGGCAGGTGCCGCCGTTGGCGTACAAGGATATCAACTACCTGTATGGCTGATTGCCCGCACAGCCACCCCGCGCACGGGTAGAATCATCCCATTCGACCTATCCGTAGCACCGAGGACAACGCAGTGGAGTTGCAGCAGGGCTTTGTCCTGACCCGGCACTGGCATGACACGCCCCAAGGTACCTGCGTGGAGTTCTGGCTGGCCACCGACCAGGGGCCGCGGCTGTTGCGTCTGGCCCCGCAGGAGTCGGTGGCGTTCATCCTGCAATCGCAGGTCGAACACGCGCGGCTGTTGCTGGCGGGCGAGGCCGGTGTGGAAATCAGGCCCCTGCGCCTGCAAGACTTCCAACATCGTCCGGTGCTGGGCGTGTATTGCCGTCAGCACCGGCAACTCATGCAACTGGAGCAGCGCTTGCGCGGTGCCGGTGTCGAGGTGTTCGAAGCGGACATCCGCCCGCCCGAGCGCTACCTGATGGAGCGCTTCATCACCGCCGCCGTGCAATTCACCGGTCAGCCTGATGCCCATGGTGTCATCTGCGAGGCCCAGCTCAAACCCTTGGCGCACTTTCGCCCGCCGCTACGCCTGGTGTCACTGGACATCGAGACCAGCGAGCGCGGTGAGTTGTACAGCATCGCGCTGGAAGGCTGCGGGCAGCGGCAGGTATTCATGCTTGGGCCTGCCAATGGCCAGCCCGACGCCGTGGATTTCGACCTGCATTACTGCAACGACCGGGCGGCCATGCTCGACTGCCTGAACCAGTGGATGGTCAGGCACGATCCGGATGCGATCATTGGCTGGAACCTGGTCCAGTTCGACCTGCGCCTGTTGCATGAGCACGCCAAGCTGCTGCAGGTGCCGTTTAACCTGGGACGTAACGGTGCGCCCATGACTGTGCGCGCCCACGCCAACCGGGGCCACGTGTTTGCAGATGCGCCCGGCCGCTTGCTGATCGATGGCATCGAAGCGCTGCGCTCGGCCACCTGGAGCTTCCCTTCCTTCAGCCTGGAAAACGTCGCGCAGACCTTGCTGGGGGAAGGCAAGGCGATTGATACGCCTTACCAGCGCATGGACGAGATCAACCGCATGTTTGCTGAGGACAAGCCGTCGTTGGCGCGTTACAACCTCAAGGATTGCGAGCTGGTGACGCGGATTTTTGCGCATACCCGGCTGTTGGAGTTTCTGCTGGAGCGCTCGTCGGTGACCGGGCTGGCGGTGGACCGCAGCGCTGGCTCGGTGGCCGCGTTCTGTCATCTGTATATCCCGCACATGCATCGGCTGGGCTTCGTCGCGCCCAACCTGGGCAGTCGCCCGGATGAGGCCAGCCCGGGCGGTTTTGTCATGGACTCGCGCCCAGGGCTGTATGACTCGGTGCTGGTGCTCGACTACAAGAGCCTGTACCCCTCGATCATCCGGACGTTCCTGATCGACCCGGTGGGCCTGGTCGAAGGCCTGCGTCAGCCGGATGACGTGCACGCCGTCGAAGGCTTTCGCGGCGGGCGTTTCTCGCGCACCCGGCATTGCCTGCCCGCCATCGTCGAGCGGGTGTGGCAGGGCAGGGAGGAGGCCAAGCGTGAAGGCAACGCACCGCTATCGCAGGCACTCAAGATCATCATGAATGCGTTTTACGGGGTGCTTGGGTCAAGCGGTTGCCGCTTCTTCGACCCGCGCCTGGCGTCTTCGATCACCATGCGCGGGCACCAGATCATGCGCCAGACACGCGCGCTGATCGAGGCACGCGGCTACGACGTTATCTACGGCGACACCGACTCTACCTTCGTCTGGCTCAAGGGTGCACATGATGAAGATGCTGCGGCGCGCACCGGCCGCGCGCTGGTGGCCGAGGTCAACCAGTGGTGGCGCCAGCACCTGCGTGAAACCATGGGCCTGGAAAGCGCCCTGGAGTTGCAGTTCGAGACCCATTATCGGCGGTTTCTGATGCCGACCATCCGCGGCGCCGACGAGGGTAGCAAGAAGCGCTACGCCGGCCTGGTTCAGCGTGCCGACGGCAGCGAAGACATGGTGTACAAAGGCCTGGAATCGGTACGCACCGATTGGTCGCCCTTGGCCCGGCAGTTCCAGCAGGCCTTGTACGGGCGGATTTTCCGGGGCCAGCCCTATCGTGACTATGTGCGCGGGTTCGTCCAGCAGACCCTGGCAGGTGAGCTGGATGAGCTGCTGATCTACCGCAAACGCCTGCGTCGCCCGTTGGCCGACTACCTACGCAATGTCCCGCCGCATGTGCGCGCCGCACGCCTGGCTGATGAGTACAACAGCCGGCTTGGGCGTGCCCGGCAATACCAGAATGGCGGCTGGATCAGTTACGTGATCACCACGGCCGGCCCAGAGCCCATGGAAAACCTGCAGTCGCCGATCGATTACGACCACTACCTCAGCCGCCAGTTACAGCCTGTAGCCGATGCCATCCTGCCCTTTGTCGGTGATGACTTTGCAGCGTTGACCGACCGCCAACTGTTGCTGTTCTAACTGCCGGCTCGAGCGTCCCCTCAGGTGAGCGGAACAGGGCGCGCAGGTTGCCGTTAGTGGCTTTGGGCTATGCTGAATCTGGGCATCGGCTGTTTGCGAAAATTCTGCCATCCTGGCATCGCGCCTCATCGGAAACCGCCAGTTACTTTTCCCTGGCCCTCTGATGTTCGAAGTGGTTTAGGCTCCGGGTCGGATTTTTCTCCGTGATCTGTAGTCATTGGTTTATCGAGACAATAAGGAGATGCGTATGCTCGTCCGGTCACTGACCCTCGCCACCCTGCTCGCCGTCACCGGCCCCCTGTTCGCCGCCGACAGCGACGCTCCGCTGGCCAAGGAACTGGGCAAGGCACGGCCATTGGTGATCATTGCCCCCAGTACGGCCGACCCGACCTTGCGGGGGCTGAACGAGGACTTGAAAGACCCTGCCACTCAGGCCGCGTTCAAGGAGCGTGGCCTGGTGGTTTACAGCGTCGCCAGAATGATGGGCAAGCGTGAGGACAAGAACCTTGAGCAGCAGACCACCATGGCGCTGATACGTGAGCTCAAGCTTGGTGCCAGCAAGGGCACAAAGGTCATCCTGATTGGCAAGGATGGTGAGCGCCACATGCTCAAGGATGACGAAACAAACGAAAAGATCGACGTCAAGGCCATCATCAAAGCAGTCGATGAGTTGCCAGCCAGCGAAAAGGCCATGACTGCACCGGAGCCTGTCGCTGCGGCAGCGGAGCCCAAGGCCAAGGACAGCAAACCCGCCAAACCGGCCAAGCCGGCTGCGCCGCCCAAGCCACTGGAAGACTGATATCCGCCACGGGTATCACGCTTGGCGAAACACAAAGGGCTCGTGAGCTGCACGCTCCGGGCCCTTTGCATTTCATGTTGCCTTGGCCTGCGCCGCGATGTGCCGTTTGATCCAGTGATCAACGCTTAGCCTACCGGCACCTTTGAGCAGCAAGGGCAGCAATGCAACCAGGTAGATCAGAGGCAACTTGTAGGCCCCGAAGCCTAGATCGGTCATGGCGTAACCCTTGGCCAGTTCGGCCAGGTCCGACCAGTGTGCAGGCCAGTGCAGCGCTACGATCGCTACCACGGTTACCAATGCCAGCCCCGCCGCCGCCAGCCGTGTACCAAGGCCTAGCAGCAGGAGCAGCGGCAGGACCAGTTCGGCCCACATCGACAGGTGCCAGTTCAACTCCGCTGGCAGCAGGCTGAAGGGCAGTGGGAAGCGCCCCTGTATATCGCCGAACCAGTTGCTGCCGTTGAATTTTTCCAGGCCGGATTCGAAGAATTCCCAGGCCAGAAACAGCCGTAATGGCAAATCCGCTCCCCAGCCTGCGAGGCAGTCCAGGGGGCTCGAGGTGCGTTTTAGCGTGGTCATGGGCTGTGCTACTCCGTCAGGAAAGAGCGGTGGCGTTGCGGCGCTGGTAAAGCGCCCGTTTGGCGGTGAGCTGGAGGGCGATGGGGGTGAACATCAGGGTGAAGGCCAGGGGATACCAGCCACCCACGGGGATGCGCCACATGCCACCACGCGGGTGGCAGGCCAGGGCCACGGCGGTCATGAGCAGGCCGGCCTGGGCGGCGAACAGCCTCCAGCCAGAGGGAAGGGCGATGGCTCTCATCGAAAAAATCTCCCGGTGTGTCAAAGTGTGACCGGGAGTGTGGCGGTACGACGTACCGGCAGTGTGTCGGTGCAGGCTGCGTTGTGTATCAGAAAGGAGTGACATGTGGTGTAGGGCAATGTCACCCCTGCAGTCAGGCGCGCAGCGCCGCGTCAAGGCCTGCAGGGTTTCACTTCAGCTCGATCTGTGCGCACAGGCCTCCGCCCTGGCGGTTGCTGAGCACCAATTGCCCGCCCATGGCCTGGATCAGTTGGTGGGCGATTGCCAGGCCCAGGCCGGTGCCGCCGGTGCTGCGGTTGCGCGAGCTTTCCACTCGGTAGAATGGTTTGAGCACTTCGCTGAGCGCTTGCTGGGGGATGCCAGGCCCTTCATCCAGTACGCGGATCAGGATACGTCCCTGCTCATGGCTGACCTCCAATTGCGCCTTGCCGGCGAACTTCAGGGCATTGTCCAGCAGGTTGACCAACACCCGGCGCAGCGCATGCGGGCGCGTTTCCAGCAAACGGCCGGTAGTGCCATGGCGCTCGACCTGCGCGCCGCTGTCCTGGTAATCGAACACCACGCTGTCGAGGAACGCGTCGAGGTCGATGCGGCAGGGCGGCTCGGTGTTGATATCCATGCTGCGGGCGTAGGCTACGCCTTCGCGGACCAAATGCTCCATGGCATCCAGGTCATGCCATAACCTGTCCTTTTCCACGCCCTCGTCCATTACCTCGACCCGCAGTTTCATGCGGGTGAGCGGGGTTTGCAGGTCATGGGAAATCGCTGCCAGCAACTGCATGCGCTCCTTGAGGTAGGCAGCGATGCGCGCCTGCAGGGCGTTGAAGGCGACGGCGGCATATTTCACTTCGCGCGGGCCGCTTTCGTCCAGCAACATGCCGGGCTTGTCCGGGTCGAGGTCGTCAAGCGCCTTGACCAGGCGGGTCAGCGGGCCGATGGCCAGGCGCACGGCCAGCCAGGTACAGAACAGCAGCACGGCTAGCTGTATGAGCAACACCAGCGGCAGCCATGTGGCAATCGGCACGGCTGCCGGGGTGACATCGATGGTCAGCGGCGCGCCGTCGGCCAGACGCAGGTGCGCCTGAAAGTGGGCGTTTGGGCCGGGTATCTCCTGGAAGGTCAGGCGATACTGGCTGCCGATGGCCTTGACGATCGAATCGGCAGCCATGGGTGGGTCATCGCTTGGCATCGCCGCGCCGGTCACGCCAGTGTCCAGCCGATAGCGGTAGGTGCGCCGCTCCAGGCGGGGCAGCCAGGCGGGGCGTTCAGCAGCGGGAAGGCGGTCAAGAATGGCCACTGACGTGGCGACGTCCTGCTCCAGGTTGCTGAGCATCATCGAGCGGCTGCTGATATAGCGCTCATAGGCCTGCAGGCTGAACGACAGCCCATAGGCCAGCACTAGCCCGGTGATGAAGATCAGCGCCAGGCGCGAGGCGAGGGTGCGCGGCCACTTCATGATGGCGACTCGAGCAGCTGCACGGGCAGCGAGAACACATAACCTTCACTGCGCACCGTCTTGATGCAGCTGGGTTCGCGCGCGTCGTCGCCCAGGCGCTGGCGCAGGCGGCTGACCAGCAGGTCAATGGAGCGATCGAAGATATCGGCCTCGCGGCCTTGGGTCAGGTTGAGCAACTGTTCGCGGCTGAGCACCCGTTGTGGATGGTCGAGGAATACGCGCAACAGGCGGTATTCGGCGCCACTGAGGGCCACCAGCGTGCCTTCGCTGTCAAGCAGGTGGCGCGCGGTGGTGTCCAGACGCCACTGGCCGAAACCGATCAGGCGGCCGCTTTCGCTGATGGTCAGGTTGGGCGGCAACATGCGGGTGCGGCGCAGCACCGCGTTGATGCGGGCCAGTAATTCGCGGGCTGAGAATGGCTTGGTCAGGTAATCGTCAGCGCCCATCTCCAGGCCGATGATGCGGTCGGTCTCGTCGTTGCGCGCGGTCAGCATCAGCACTGGCGTAGTGCGGTGCTTGCCGGCGCGCAGCTCACGGCACAGCAGCAGGCCGTCATCGCCCGGCATCATGATGTCGAGCACGATCAGGTCGACACTGTTGGCTTCCAGGAAAGCTCGCATCTGCCGGCCGTCGGCGACGATGCTGGTGCGCAGGCCGTTCTTCTTCAGGTAATTGCCGACCAGTTCGCGGATTTCACGGTCGTCGTCGACGATCAGGATGTGATCGACATGTTCCATCGGTGGGGTCCTGTGCAAGGGGAATGAGCGCAGTGTACCGAGCAGGTATGAGCTTGCCTGCAGAGGTTTGTATTGCAGTGTATCTGGCCGCGCGACAGATACAGCAGGAGGCAGGGCGCAGGGTCAGGCGACACATGCCTGATACCTGGCACGCGTGAAATGGCTCTGACCGGGGAGCACCACTCCCCACCCTCAGAAGCTGTCAGGAGAGATGCCATGAACGTGAAAACCCTCGCCAGCGCCAGCCTGTTCGCTGTGCTCAGCCTCGGCGCCCTGGCTGCCCAGGCAACCACACAGCCGATGGAGGATGCCAGCGTCATGCAGTACCGCTATGGCGACCGGCTGGACATACACAAAGTGCTGTCGGTGAAGGATGACCAAAGCGATGCCTGTGGCCTGGTCAATACCCGTATGGACTACCTCGACTCCCAAGGCCAGCGCCAAAGCCTGCAATACCGTACCTATGCCACGAGCGGCTGCCATGACAACTGAGCGCCGCATGCTGCTGAAAGTGGGGGGCGTGGCCTTGGCGCTCCTTGGCCTGGGGCTGGCCGGCCACTTGGCGGCCCGCGACAGTTACGGGGCCATGCCGTCGCTGTCGGGGGCCAGTGAGTGGCTCAACTCGCCAGCGCTGGATGCCGCGCAACTCAAGGGCAAGGTAGTGCTGGTGGACTTCTGGACGTGGGACTGCATCAACTGCCAGCGTAGCCTGCCACATGTAAACGACTGGGCGCGGCGCTACGCCGATCAGGGGCTGGTCGTGGTGGGCGTACATACGCCGGAGTATGACTACGAGCATGACGTCGGTCAGTTGAAAAACAAGGTGGCCAGCCTTCAGATCGCCTACCCGGTGGCGGTGGACAACGATCATCGGGTTTGGAATGCCTGGGGTAATCAGTTCTGGCCGGCGCACTACTTCGTCGATCGCCAGGGCCAGGTGCGGCATGTGCACGTTGGCGAAGGTGACTACGACGGGCAGGAGACGTTGATAAAGGCGTTGCTGGATGAAAAACGCTGAAGTGTTTACCGTCCCTTTCGCGGTTAAAACCCGCAAAAGGGACGGTAACGGGCTCAGCCGAAGCTGGCGAAATGCGCCTGCATGCGCTCGGCATTGGCCTGACGGCCACTGAACAGCTCGAATGCTTTCACTGCCTGGAACACGGCCATGTTGCTGCCATCCAGGGTGCGGCAGCCCAGTGCCCGTGCCGCACGCAACAGCTCGGTTTCCAGTGGAAAATAGATGATCTCCGCCACCCACAGCCGGGCATGCAGCAGCTCGACCGGCAGCGGTGTGCCCGGCAGTTTGGCCATGCCGACCGGCGTGGTGTTGACCAGCCCGTCCGCCTCGGCAATCTCGGCCGCCAGGTCCGTGCCCACAACGGCCCGGCCTGCGCCGAAATGGCCGTTGAGGTTGTCGACCAGCGCCTGGGCGCGCGCTGCATCCACTTCGAACAGCACCAGCCGCTCGACACCTTCGCCCAGCAACGCATGGGCCACAGCCGAGCCAGCACCGCCCGCACCCATCTGCACCACCTGCCGGCGCGCGACGTCGGGCAAGCCGCGGCGCAAGCCTTCGGCGAAGCCCAGGCAGTCGGTGTTATGGCCCACACGCTTGCCGTCCTTGAGCACCACGGTATTGACCGCACCGATACCCCTGGCCTCATCGGACAGCTCGTCGAGCAGCGGCAGGATCGCCTGCTTGAACGGGTAGGTGATATTGAGCCCAGTGAAGCCGGTGTGCTGGGCCGCTTCGAGCAATTGCGCCAAGGCGCTGTCTTGCAGTTGCAGCTGGTCTGCGTCGATCAGGCGATAGAGGTAGCGCAAGTCCTGCGCATCGCCTTCATGTTCATGCAGGGCAGGGGTGCGCGACAGCTGAATGCCACGGCCGATCAGGCCGGCGAGGATGGCCGGCTGAGTCATGCTGGCTGCTCCTGGAACATTTCGGCGAAGTGCGCCAGAGCCATGCGGTAGCCGTGGCTGCCCAAACCGCAGATCACACCCACCGCGATCGAGGAGACGAACGACAGGTGGCGGAACGGCTCGCGCTTGTGCACGTTGGAAAGGTGCACTTCGATCACGGGCACCTCGCTGGCGACCAGCGCGTCGCGGATGGCCACCGAAGTGTGGGTCCAGGCACCGGGGTTGATCACGATACCGGCGCAGCGACCACGGGCAGCGTGGATCCAGTCGATCAGGTCGCCTTCGTGGTTGGTCTGGCGGAATTCGATTTCCAGGCCGTGGGCCTGCGCGGTGTCTGCGCAGCTCTGGGCCAGGTCAGCAAGGGTTTCACGGCCGTACTGCGCAGGCTCGCGAGTACCCAGCATGTTCAAGTTGGGGCCGTTGAGCACGAGGATAAGGGGCTTCATGGCGGGCATCACTTTGTTGTTGTTGAATGCCCGTATGTTTGTACCACCTGGTTAGTTTCGTCAATTGGGTTGAGTGTCGCAGCGTGGAAAGTGGGCGATTATCGAACCCCGAACACGGCGTTTTCAGCGCGGGTGCGCCCCTCGAAAGCGACGCTTTTCGCTGCTATGGGGCTGCAGTGCAGCCCCACTTCTCAGATGCTGTTGGCAACCCCGCGACCCACCTCACCGTCAGGGGTCTCTTCATGCAACGATATTCGCGATGTTTCCGGCAATGCCAACCCGCCCACCAGCGCCACCAGCGCGATGGCCACCAGATAGAACGCCGGTGCCAGGCTGCTGCCGGTCTGCCCGATAAGCCAGGTCGCCACCAACGGTGCGGTGCCGCCAAACAACGTATAGGCCACGTTGTAGGTGATCGCCGAAGCGGTGTAGCGCGTGTGTGTCGGGAAACTCTCCGACAGCAATGCGGCGGTCACCACACCACTGGACAGTGCGCCTACCGCCAACAGGATGACCCCCAGCAGGGCGGCGGGCACTGACCCGGAACTGGCCAGCCAATAGGCCGGGAATACGCACACCATCACCCACAGGCAGGTGAAACCAATGGTCTTGCGCCGCCCGACGCGGTCGGAGAACGCGCCGGCCAGCGGACAACCGATGGCCGCGAACACCAGCGCTACCGTGGTCACCAGCAGCGACTGGGCGCGTGTCAGGTTGCCGACCATCTGCAGGTAGGTGGCGAAGTAGGTGGTGAACATGTAGAAGGACAACGCAGTGAGCGAGATGAAGGCACCCAGGTTGCGGATGGCCCGGCCATGGTTACGCAACGTGTCCTTGAGTGGCGAATGCTCATGGGTCTTGCCTTGGGCGATGGCCTCGCGAAACGCCGGGGTTTCCTCCATGCGCCAGCGCAGGTACAGGCCCACCAGGCCCAGCGGCGCAGCCACCAGGAACGGTATGCGCCAGCCCCAGGCCGCCATCGCTTCGGCCGACAGGCTCGCCTCAAGGCCGAAGGCGATCACCGCCGCGCAGGCGAAGGCCGAGAAGGTCGACACGGGCACGAAGCTGCCATAGAAGGCCCGCTTGTTTTGCGGTGCGTGCTCCATCAGGTAGGCACAGGCACCTGCATACTCACCGCCTGCCGAGAACCCCTGCAGGCAGCGCGCAAGGGTCAATAGCGCGGGCGCGGCAAGGCCGATGCTGGCGTAGGTCGGCAGCAGGCCGATCAGTGTGGTGGAGCCGGCCATCAGCAGGATGGTCAGTGACAAGATACGTTTGCGTCCCAGCCGGTCACCCAGTGCCCCGAACACGATCCCGCCCAATGGCCGCAAGGCGAAGGCCACGGCGAAAACGGCGAAGGTCTTGAGCAAGGCCACGCTGGCATCGCCACTGGCGAAAAACTGGCTGGCGATGATCGTTGCGAGAAAGCCGTAGACGGCAAAGTCGAACCATTCGACGAAGTTGCCGATGGCCGAGGCGGCGATGACCCGGCGCAGGGTGGCGGGGGATACCTCGTGAGATGCGGACATGTGGATACGCTCCGGTTTCAAAGGCAGCCTGGCGGATTAGCGAGGCGGTCTGGCCGCGTCGTCGTTGTTGTTGCAGGCAGTAAACCGGTGTGAGCGAAAGGGCGCTTTTTCGAGGACGACGCCCAGATATCTGTTTTGACCGCGTGAGCCCCTTGGGTGGCCAAGCCTCGGCAGTCAGCGGGGGTTAAACCGAGAACACCACCCCGGTGCGCGAAGCCGCGTTGCGAATATGCTCCTGCATCGCTTTTTGCGCCGCCGCCTGTGAGCGGCGGGCCAGGGCGCGCAGGATCTTGCGATGTTCCTGCCAGGTTTCCATCGCCCGTTCCGGACGGATGAAGGGCAGCTTCTGGCTTTCCAGGAAGATCTCCTGGCTGGCGGTGATCACCTGCAGCATGGCGTGGTTACCGCAGGCTTGCAGCAACTGTTGGTGGAAGGCGAAATCCAGCCGTGCGGCGGCTTCGAAGCGGCCCGCGCGCAACTCCTGATGCATCGCCTCCACGTTCAGCTCCAGGCGATCGATGTCGTCAGCAGTGAGCGCCAGCGCCGCCTGCCCAGCGGCGAAACCTTCCAAGGCGTAGCGCAGTTGGAAGGTGTCGCTCGCCGAAACCTGTTCGGCATAAGGCCAGGCAAATGCCGAAGGCGTTGGCGCTTGCACGAACACCCCTTTACCCGGCTGCACGCTCACCAAGCCCAGCGCGCTGAGCGAGGACAGCGCTTCTCGCAGAGAGGCCCTGCTGACCCCCAGCTGCTCGGCAAGGTCGCGCTGCGAGGGTAGCGCATCGCCGGGCTGATAGCCGCCGTCTTCGATCAATTTGCGGATGCCTTGCAGGGCCTGTTCGGGGACGGCGCGGGGTAGGGTGTCGAGCATACTGTTCAGACCGGTCGGAGGGCGATGACCTTGGCTTTTTACGGCCATTGGCAGGCGCTTGCAAGCATTGCTCCGCCCTGAAGCAGGCGAATGCGGCCTTGCACAAAAGCGGGGCGTGACGACGGCAGGGCAGGCGCACGGCCAGGCAACTGTTCAGACCAGTAAGACCGTTCAGCTCAGGGCTTGAGCACGTTGTACCAGGGCCCGCAGGGTTTTTGGCATGGCCCGTGCACTGGCCAGCCAGCACACTTTCCCTGGTTACCTGCGAGGCCACACCATGAAGACATTCCGCACCTTGTTCCTGGCCAGCCTGTTCTGCAGCAGCGCCCTCGTGCTGCCAGCCGCCCAGGCTGATGCCCTGGCCGACATCAGCGCCCGTGGCGTGCTCAAGGTGGCAGTGCCCCAGGACTTCCCCCCCTTCGGCTCGGTAGGGCCAGACCTCAAACCCCGTGGCCTGGACATCGACACGGCACAACTGCTGGCAGACAAGCTGGGTGTGAAGCTGGCCCTAACCCCGGTAAACAGCACCAACCGCATCCCGTTCCTCACCACCGGCAAGGTCGACCTGGTGATTTCCAGCCTCGGCAAGAACCCGGAACGTGCGGCGGTGATCGATTTCTCCCGGCCCTATGCACCGTTCTACCTGGCCGTGTTCGGCCCGGCCGAGGTGGACATCGCCGGTATCGACGCTGTCGCTGGCAAGACCATCAGCGTTACCCGCGGCTCGATCGAGGACATGGAACTGAGCGCCGTAGCGCCCAAGGGCGCAGTGATCAAGCGCTTTGAAGACAACAACTCGACCATCGCCGCCTACCTCTCCGGCCAGGTCGAACTGATCGCCAGCGGCAGCGTGGTAATGGCCGCCATTGCCCAGAAGAACCCGGCCAAGGTGCCTGTGGTCAAGGTCAAGCTCAAGGACTCGCCTGTCTATGTGGGGCTGGCCAAGAACGAGCCGGCGCTGCTGGACAAAGTGAACGCCACGCTCGAAGCCGCCAAGGCTGACGGCAGCCTCAACCGCAATGCCGAAAAATGGCTGAAGCAGCCGCTGCCGGCCGACCTCTGAGCTGTACCCGGAGCCTGCCACCATGGCCTATGAATTCGACTTCGCCCCTGTGCTGGCCCAGGCCCCCTTGTTGCTCAAGGGCGCCTGGTTCACCCTGCAGCTTACGGCGGTCGGCACCTTGCTGGGCGTGGCCATCGGCGTGCTCGGCGCGGGTGTACGCGCCTGGCGTGTGCGCCCCTTCGACACGCTGTTTGGCTTGTACGTGGAGCTGATCCGCAACACACCCTTCATCGTCCAGCTGTTCTTCATCTTCTTCGGCCTGCCGGCACTGGGCATTCGCCTGACCGAGTGGCAGGCGGCGGTGCTGGCCATGGTGATCAACCTGGGGGCCTACTCCACCGAGATCATCAGGGCGGGCATTCAGGCCATTCCCAAAGGCCAGCTGGAAGCTGCCGCGGCCTTGGCCATGAGCCGCTTCGAGGCCTTTCGGCATGTGGTGCTGCAGCCGGCCCTGGCCAAGGTATGGCCAGCACTGACCAGCCAGATCGTGATCGTCATGCTCGGCTCGGCGGTGTGCTCGCAAATCGCCACCGAGGAGCTGTCGTTCGCCGCCAACTTCATCCAGTCGCGCAACTTCCGCGCATTCGAAACCTACCTGCTGACCACCGTGCTCTACCTGGTCATGGCCATCGCCTTGCGCCAATTGCTGGCATGGCTGGGGCACCGTCTGCTGATGGGGAGACGTTAATGGACTTCACCTTCTGGGACATCCTGCGCAACCTGCTGATCGGCCTGCAATGGACCTTGCTGCTGTCGCTGGTGGCGTTCTTGTGCGGTGGCTTGGCCGGGCTGCTGGTGCTGGTCGCCCGCATTTCTCAATCGCCGTGGCTGCGTGGCCTGGCGCGCGGTTACATCGAGCTGTTTCAAGGCACACCATTGCTGATGCAACTGTTCATGGTGTTTTTCGGCATTGCCTTGTTCGGCCTGGATGTGTCTGCCTGGATGGCGGCAGCCATTGCCCTGACCCTGTTCACCAGTGCGTTTCTTGCCGAGATCTGGCGTGGTTGTGTCGAGTCCATTCCAAACGGCCAGTGGGAGGCGTCCGGTAGCCTGGCAATGAGCCGCATGGAGCAACTGCGCCATGTGATCCTGCCACAGGCGTTGCGCATCGCCGTCGCGCCGACCGTGGGCTTTTCGGTGCAGGTGGTCAAAGGTACTGCCGTCACCTCGATCATCGGTTTCACCGAGTTGACCAAGACCGGCGGCATGCTGGCCAACGCCACCTTCGAGCCGTTCATGGTCTATGGCCTGGTTGCGCTGGGTTACTTCATCCTCTGTTACCCGCTCTCGCTGAGCGCCCGTTATCTGGAAAGGAGGCTGCATGCCCCTGCTTAGAGTGTCCGCGCTGCACAAATACTACGGCGACAACCATGTGCTCAAGGGCGTCGACCTGAGCATCGAAGAGGGCGAGGTGGTCGCGATCATCGGCCGCAGCGGCTCGGGCAAAAGTACCTTGTTGCGCACCCTCAATGGCCTGGAGTCGATCAGCGATGGCGTGATCGAAGTGGACGGTGAGTACCTCGATGCCGGACGCGCCGACCTGCGCTCCCTGCGGCAGAAGGTGGGCATGGTGTTCCAGCAGTTCAACCTGTTCCCGCACCTGAGCGTGGGCGAGAACGTGATGCTCGCCCCCCAGGTGGTGAAGAAGGCCAACAGGGCTCAAGCGCGCCAATTGGCTGAACAGATGCTGGCGCGGGTAGGCCTGGCGGAGAAGTTCGATGCCTACCCTGATCGGCTTTCCGGTGGCCAGCAACAGCGGGTGGCGATCGCGAGGGCGCTGGCCATGTCGCCCAGGGTGCTGCTGTGCGACGAAATCACCTCGGCGCTCGACCCCGAGCTGGTCAACGAAGTGTTGGGCGTGGTGCGCCAGCTGGCGAGCGAAGGCATGACCTTGATCATGGTCACCCATGAGATGCGCTTTGCCCGCGAAGTGGGCGACAAGCTGGTGTTCATGCACCATGGCAAGGTGCATGAAGTGGGTAACCCGCGTGAAGTGTTCGCTGCACCGCAAACGGCCGAGCTGGCCAATTTCATCGGCTCGGTGGTATCGGCCTGAGCCTGCCTCGGCGGCTGCAGCTCAGGCCGCCCGCTCCAGCACGTCCAGCAGGTCGACGAACTCCATCGCCAGTTTGTGCCGCGGTGCCAGGTGTACCAGCGGCACCGACGCCAGGTGCGACTCTCGCATCTTGATCGAGCTGCTCAAATACACCGGCAGCACAGGCATGCCCTCGCTGCGCAGTTGGTCAACCAACGTCTGATGCAATGCTGTGCGGCCGGCGAACTGGTTGACCACCACGCCTTCCACGTGCAGTGCGGGGTTGTGGTCCAGGCGCAGTTCCTCGACCTGGGCCATGACACTGTGCAGCGCCTGGCGCGAGAAGCTGTCGCAGTCGAACGGGATCAACAGGCGCTCAGCCGCCACCAAGGCGCTGAGGGTATAGAAGTTGAGCGCAGGCGGGGTGTCGATGTAGATCCGTTCGTAATCCTCGCTCAGCGCCAGCAGCAGCTTGCGCAGCTTGTTGATCTTGAACTTGCTCTGCAGTTTGCTCTGCAAGTCGCTGAGGTCGGGGCTGGCGGTCACCAGGTGCAGGTTGCGGTAACGGGTTTCGGTGATTGCCACGCGGTGCTTCTTGCCCGCAGCGGTAACGGGCGACAGCGTCTGGCGAAAGAAATCGGCGATGCCGGCGGGGATGGCGTCGTTGGCCAGGCCAGTGAGGTAGTAGGTGGCGTTGGCCTGTGCGTCGAGGTCCACCAGCAACGTGCGGTAACCTTCGGCTGCACTGGCGGCGGCAAGGTTGCAGGCGATGCTTGATTTGCCCACGCCACCTTTCTGATTGAAAACCACACGACGCATTGGACGCTCATCCATGAAGAGAGAAATGTCAGGTTGGGGTCAATCCTATGACCAATACACGACAGTTTTATGACAATAGCTGTTACATCTGGTCACGATAAACCCGGCCTGCGCGGGCCCCGCTCAGCCCCCGCTCCCTGACCCGCTACCACTGCTGCCGCTACCACTACCGCCGCTACCACTGCCGGAGCCTGAAGCCCCACCGGAGCCCTGGGATCCACTGCTCTCCGAGCCTTTGGTAGTGCCATCTCCGCCAGTGTTGTCGGTGTCGTTGCTGCCCGTTCCGCTGCCGGTGGCATCGGCAGGCACACCCGCGCCCGTCGCACCCCCCTTGTCGACTGCCATCGTGCCAGGGCCTGGGGGCGAGTTACCGTTGTCGTTCATGTCGGTCGCCGCCAAGGCGGCGGATGTGCCGGCGCCCAGGCAAAGGGCGAGCAGCAGCGCATGATGGGTCAACCGTTTCATGGTGATCTCCAGTGGAGTGATTACCCAATCTTCGGCTGGCCGGCGGGGTGGGAGGTGCCGTGCAACCGACGGGTGGCCGCCATTGAACGCCTGTCAGCTTCGCTGTGCACCTGCGCCACTCCCAGTGAGAGGGTCGCAGCGCCTACAGTACTGCGCAGTTACAACCCATTCAGCTCGTCCTCCACCTGCTGCAAGCGCTTCTGTGCCAGTGCTTGGGCCTTCTCGTCGCGTGCGGTCTCGCGCATCAGCCGGGTAAGCTTGGCGCTCAGCCGCTGGCCGTCCTCGGTCTGCTCCAGGGCCTGGGCCTTGGCGGGGTCGCGGGTGACCTGGACGATGGTGGCGAACTCGGCGTCGCTGAAGTTCTTTTCGCTGTAGAGCTTGAACAGGTCCTGGCGCTGGTCCTCGACCGAGAGGTGCTTGCGCAGCACCCTGCGGATTGTCTCTTCGTCGAGTTGCGGGTGAGTGCGGGTGAGCAGCGACGCCATGCGGTCTATGTTGTGCTCGTAGGCTTCCTGCAGCGGCAGCATGGCCACGATCTGCTCTTCGCGGGTCGGTTTCTGGTCGCAGGCGGTGAGGGCAGCGGCAAACAACAGCGGCAGCAACAACTTGCAGAGGCGGGGCATGGGCTGGCCTTGGGCGCGTTCTAGGGCGAGGATTATAGCGAGATCGGGCCGGCCATGCATTGGGCCGTCCGATGCGGTAGGGTAGGGAACCTTTTACCAGGCCATCGCTTCGATCCCATGCCCGACTGGACTTTCCAAACACCCGGCCGTGACGCCATCGATGAAGTCGTAGCCTTCGTCGACAAGGCCCGCCGGGAGCTCTTCCCCATGCTCGCCCATTCACCTCTGCCCAAAGACCTGGCCGATTTCGAGGCGACCTACCTCGATGGCGACGGGCATTTTCTGGAAGCCCGGGATAACGGCACCTTGATCGCAACCATCGGCTACCAGCCCTACGACCATCGCTTTCATCAGCTCGATTATCACGGCAAACGCGTCGTTGAAATCGTGCGCCTGTTCGTGCTGCCCGGCTACCGGCGCAACGGCTTGGCCGCGGCGTTGTTCCAGGCCTTGCGTGAGCACGCCGTCGAGGCAGGTGTCGACTGCCTGTACCTGCACACCCATCCGTTTCTGCCGGGTGCGATCTGGTTCTGGGAGCGCCAGGGCTTTGTGGTGGTCGACGTAGAGGATGACCCGGTGTGGCTGACGACGCACATGGAGCAGTGGCAGGCGGTTTAGGAACCGGTCATTGGCCGGCCTCCAACTGCTGCAGTTGAGCTGCCAGGCGCGTGCGTGCCCGGGCAGGCAGCGCCGCTGGCAATTCGGTCAAGCGGGCATCGCCTACCTGAATCAGCATCACCATGCCCATCGCCAGGTGCGGGATGCAATGGATGCCGTACACCCCTGCCACCGTGAAGGTCTGCTCGAAGGGCTGGTTCAGCTTGCTCTTGAACGCCATGGCGCCCTCCGGTAGCAACCCGGGCAGGCTGGCTGCGTTGTGGCCGCTCTGGGTCGGCACGAAACGTACCGTATCACCCGCAGCGATACGCAGGTGGTCGGGCTCGTAGATCATCGAGCCTGCCGCCCCGCGGTTGAGCATCTTCACTTCGTGCACCTCGGCCAGCGCGGCGTGAGGTAGCACAGCGCTGGCGAGCAGCAGGACGGTAGTGCGCAACAGCATGCCGGAGCTTCCTGGTTCAGGGGGCGCGAAAGCGCAGGATGCGCGCGCCGTCGAAGGGGTCGGTGAGGTAGCGGGCGTGTACGCCGAAGGTGCTCAGCAAACGCTCGGGGGTCAGTACCTCAAGCGGATCGCCGAGGGCGACCAGGCGGCCGTGTTCGAGCACCGCCACACGGTCGCAGGTCAGTGCCTGGTTCAGGTCGTGCAGGGCCACCAGGGTGGTGACCGGTAACGCCTGTACCTGTTGCAGCAGGCTCAGCTGATGCTGGATGTCGAGGTGGTTGGTCGGCTCATCGAGCAGCAGCAGCTGCGGGCGCTGGGCCAGGGCGCGGGCAATGTGTACGCGCTGGCGTTCGCCACCGGACAGCGAACCCCAGATACGGCTACGCAGGTGCGAGGCATCGAGGTCGGCCAGGGCCTGCTCGACGATCGCACGATCCTCCTGGGAAAACGGCGCCAGGGCGGACAACCATGGGGTACGCCCTAGCGCCACGGCGTCGAACACGCTGATGGCGTCGAGGGTGTCGGCCTGTTGCTCGACCAGCGCCAAGGCCTGGGCGATGCGCCGACGCGGCAGGCGTGCAAGCGGCTCGCCGAGCAATTGCACGCTGCCGCTATGCGGCGTGCGCAGCCCGGCCAGCAGTTTGAGCAGGGATGATTTACCGGAGCCATTCGGGCCGACGATGCCAAGGGTTTCACCGGCGACGACCGTCAGGTTGATGTCGCGTAGCACGGGGTTGCCCGCCAGTTGCAAACCCAAGCCTTGGCAGGCGAGCGGAGCGACTTTCGGCGGTGTCATGGCCGTCATGCGCGCCCCCTGCGGCTGACCAGGATCAGCGCAAACACCGGTGCGCCGATCAGCGCGGTGACCACCCCTACCGGGATCACCTGGCCCGGGATCAGCGTGCGGGAAAGCATGTCTGCGGCGATCAGGAACAGCGCACCGCCCAGGGCGCTGGCCGGCAGCAGGCGGCTGTGGCCTGGGCCGAGCAACAGGCGCAGGGCATGCGGGATGACCAGCCCGACAAAACCGATGGCGCCGACGATGGACACCATCACTGCCGTCACCAGCGCCGCGCAGCTGATCAGCAGCAATTGGCTGCGCCGCACCGCGATGCCCATCGACGCCGCCGAATCAGCGCCGAAGGTGAAGGCGTCCAGTGTGCGCCGGTGCCACAGGCACACCACCAGCCCGAACAGTGCCACCGGCATGGCCAGCCATACGGATGGCCAACGCACGCCACTGAGGTTGCCCAGCAGCCAGAACAGGATGCCGCGAGCCTGCTCGGCGGTGGCTGATTTGGTGATCAGAAACGCCGTCAGGGCGTTGAACAGTTGCGAGCCGGCAATCCCTGCCAGGATCACTTGGGCGTTGTTGCTGCTCGGGCCAGCTGCGCGGGCCAGCACCAGGACCAGCGCGAAGGCCGCGACGGCGCCGACGAAGGCGCCGCCGGACATGCTCAGGGCAATGCTGCCCAGGCCCATCAGGCCCACCAGCACGGCGCCGGTCGATGCCCCGGCTGACAGGCCCAGCAAGTAGGGTTCGGCCAGCGGGTTGCGCAGCAGTGCCTGCAG
This sequence comes from Pseudomonas putida, assembly GCF_026625125.1. Classification (NCBI taxonomy): domain Bacteria; kingdom Pseudomonadati; phylum Pseudomonadota; class Gammaproteobacteria; order Pseudomonadales; family Pseudomonadaceae; genus Pseudomonas; species Pseudomonas putida. Next base: position 2,220,420 of record NZ_CP113097.1, read on the forward strand.
GATCACCCCACAGGTCGCCAGCCCTGCGCCGCAGGCGGCGGCGACCAGCGTGCGCGTCAGGCGGTAGTTCCAGACGATACCGGCGTCGATCGGGTCGACCGGGTAACCGGCCTGCCACAGCTGGTTGGCCAGTACCTGGTACACCACGCTGGGTGACACGTTGGTCTCGCCGATGGCAGTGCCGGCGAGCAATGCGCCGAGCAGGGCAATCAGGGCCAGTGCAGAGCAGGGCAACAGACGCTTCATCACGGCGCCGCTTTACCGCTGGCGAAGGCTGCCGACAGGGTTTGCAGGCCCCGGAACAGGCGGATACCGGCCTGCATGGCATCGGCGTCGAGGACGATGATGCGGTTGTTTTTCACGGCATCCATGTGCTTGGTTACCGGGTCGCTGTGCAGGAAGTCGAGCTTCTTCTGGTAGTCGTCGGCCGGAAAGCGGCGGCGATCCATGCGGGCGATGATCAGCCACGTCGGGTTGGCCTTGGCGAGGGTTTCCCAACCCACCGTGGGCCATTCTTCGGTGGACTCGACCACGTTGCGCACACCCAGGGTGCGCAGCATGAAGTCTGCCACGCCCTGGCGGCCCGCGACGTAGGGGTCGATGTCGAGGTCGGCGCTGGAGAACCAGAACAGTGCAGAGGTCTGGCTCAGGTCTTTGCCGGCCAGTTGTTGCCTGGCGCCGTCCAGGCGTGCCTGGAGGTCGCTGTTCAGTGCCGCGCCACGGTCCTGGACGTCGAAGATTTCTGCCAGCTGGCTGACGCTCTTGTAAATGCTCTGGACCTGAAACGCCTGCAGCCGCGTGCCATCGGCCCCCACCAGGTTGTCCTTGCCTTCGCAGTCCGAGGGCAGCAGGTAGGTGGGAATCTTCAGTTCGTTGAACTGCTCACGGGTCGCGACCACGCCCTGGGCGCCAACCATCCATTCGAACTGTACCGCCACAAGCTCGGGGCGCTTGCCCACCACCGCTTCGAAGCTTGGGTCGTTGTCGGCCAGGCGTGGCACCTTGTCATTCTGCGCCTTGTACTCGGGCAAGACGTTGTTGAACCACAGCGATGTGCCGGCCAGCTTGTCGCCCAACCCCAGCGCGTAGAGGATTTCGGTGCCGGCCTGGCCGATGGTCACGGCGCGTGCGGGGGCGTGGGCGAAGGTTTGCGGCATGCCGCAGTTGTCCACGGTCAGCGGATAATGCGTGGCGGCGGCCTGTGCCGCGCCCGTGAGGCTCAGGCCGACAAGCAGGGTGGCGAAACGGGACAGCATGCGGGGCGATCTCCTATCGGACAGTTCACGGAAGGAACGCGCGGACAGGCATCGCCGAGCCCCTCATGCGACAGGGGCAACTCTGATGGCCAATCCCGGACACCCCGCCGGTTGGTAGATGTAAGCCGGCAGGTCTCCTGACTGGTGCGTCATCACCCGGCTCCGGCCTTCCCGGATCAGCGGATCCAGTGGCATCGATGGAGCGGGCTCGGCACCTACAGTTGCGGGGGCAGTTCCGGTTGGCGCGCCTGGGCGGCTTGGGATTCCCTATTGTTTCCGTGGTGGAAACCGGCGGCCCGCATGGTAGACCATCAGGCAGCCGGTGAAAACGCTGAATCAGAAGTACTTGAGCCAGGTGATGTCGCGGCGGCGCGCCTTGAGCCTGGCAAACCAGTGCACCGGCAGGTACAGCGCCACGGCCAGCAGTACAGCGCCCAGCCACACAGCGCCCATGCCGTCGAGCCCGAAGTAATCGCCGTGATTGCGGCCGAACAGGGCGACGCTGGCCAGGTACAGCAGTTTCAGCACGTACAGGTGCAGCAGGTAGAAGAACATCGGCGCCGCGCCGAACACCGCCAGGGCACCGATCCAGCGTGTTTGCCCTGCACGTTCGAAGGCGCGCAGCAGCAGCAGGCCGCAGCCCAGGGTCAGCGCCAGGAACAGCAGCGAGGGCGGATATTTGGTGATGTTGAAGAAACTCATCACGGTCTGGGTAAGCGTCGGGTAGCCGCTCCACGGCGCCTCGCCGTAGCCATTGAGCATGCGCAGCACCATGAAGCCGAGCAGGGCGATGACCCCTGCCAGCAGCAGGCGGTACTGACGCTGGCCGGCATCGCTGCCACGGGCGAACCATGGGCCCAGGCCATAGCCCAAGGCAATCACGCCGATCCACGGCAGTACCGGGTAGGAGGTACGCAGGCGCAGGCTGTCAGAGAGTTCCAGCCAGCCACGGTCATGCAGGATCGCCCACGGCACATGCAGCGCCGACTCGGTGGCAAAGTGCAGGCCGTCGAGCAGGTTGTGGCCGGCGATGATCACTGCGCCCAGCACAATCAGCGCCGGGCGTGGCAGCCACACCAGCAGCGACAGGGCGATCATGCTTACCCCGATGGCCCAGATCACCTGCAGGTAGATGACACTGGGGGGCAGCTGGAAGGTCCAGGCGAAGTTCACCAGGGTGAGCTCCAGCACCACCAGGAACAGACCGCGCTTGAACAGGAACGCCGAGACATCGCTGCGGCCCTGATACTTCTCGCCGTACAGCCAGGCCGACAGGCCGGTCAGCAGTACGAACACCGGGGCGCACAGGTGGGCCAGGGTGCGGCTGAAGAACAGCGACGGGTCGGTGGTGTCGATGCTCATCGGGTCGCTGACCTGGTGGTGCAGGAAGAAGGTTTCGCGAACGTGGTCGAGCAGCATGAACAGGATCACCAGACCGCGCAGGGCATCAATGCTCTGCAGGCGCTGGGTGAGCAGGGTTGGGGTGGCGGCGGAGCTTGTCATGGAGGTGTCGCAGGCAGGTTGTATGTCAAATGAAATGTTATTTTCTAACATTTTTACCTGCGCAAGGTAGTGCTTTTTTGCAGTGGCTGTGCAGCCCTCATCGCCGGTAAGCGGCTCCCACCGCGACCGCGCAGTTCTTCAAGCCTGCGCTTACCTGTGCAAGCAACGGTCTTGCCCAATTTCCAAAAGCCGGCGCAATCCAGGTGGGAGCCGGGCTTGCCGGCGATGGGCCGCACAGCGGCCCCAGATGCTCGCTGCTCCCGTCGAGCGCGCTGGGGCTATTACAGCTCCGCTAAAGACGCTGCGGGTCAGCGCCTGGCACCTGGAACGCGCATGCGAGGATTGGTCACGATGCGCGTCAATCATCCATCTACCGCTGTCCTCAGTGCGCGCCGGCCGACTTGCTCAGGTCGCTTTGCGCCCATTGGGTGTAGATGCAGGCATCTGCAACCGCCCAGCGGACCTTCACGGTATCGCCAGGCTGCATGGACATCCCCGCAGCCGAGAGAGCTTTCACGGTCAGTTCGGTACCGCCTGGGGTCATCACATGGCAGGTCTGGCTTTCGCCGAGGAACAGCACTTCGCCGACCTTGGCAATCACTTCGTTCCAGCCCGCTGGCAACGGTTGGCGTGCCGCTTGCTCGGCGGTGAGTGCCAGGGCCTTTTCCGGGCGTACCATGATCAATGCATCTTGCCCCGCCGCCAGGCCAGGCGTCAGGCGGATCGCCACCGGCTGGCCTTCGAAGCTGCCAGCGCCGTTGCTGGTGGCCGTGATGCGCAGGAAGTTGGAGTTGCCCAGGAACGACGCGACAAAGGCGTTGGGTGGATTCTGGTAGAGGTCATAACCGGTGCCCAGGCCGACGATCTTGCCGTGGCTGAAGATGGCGATGCGCTGGGACAGACGCATGGCTTCTTCCTGGTCGTGGGTGACGTAGACGATGGTGATGCCCAGCCTGCGGTGCAGCTGGCGCAGTTCATCCTGCAGGTCTTCGCGCAGTTTCTTGTCCAGTGCGCCCAGGGGCTCGTCCATCAGCAGGATACGAGGTTCGTATACCAAGGCGCGGGCAATCGCCACCCGCTGTTGCTGGCCGCCCGACATCTGCGAAGGCTTGCGATGGGCGAACGCCTCCAGTTGCACCAGCTTGAGCATGGCATCGACCCGCTTCTTGGTTTCGGCAGCGCTGAGCTTGCGGATGGCCAAGGGGAAAGCGATGTTGTCACGCACATTCAGGTGCGGGAACAGCGAGTAGCGCTGGAACACCATGCCGATGTCGCGCTTGTGTGGTGGCACATTCACCAGCGACTGCCCCTCGACCAGAATCTCGCCGCTGCTGGGCGTCTCGAACCCGGCCAGCATCGACAGCGTGGTGGACTTGCCCGAGCCGCTGGAGCCGAGGAAGGTGAGGAACTCGCCGTCCTGGATTTCCAGGTCCAGATTATCCACTGCGGTGAAGTCACCGTAATGCTTGTTCAGGCCGCGCAGGCTGACCAGGGTCTTGTTGTGCGCGTTGTCTTTGATCACTGCACTCATTGTTGTTTTCTCCGGGCGCTCAGGCGTTCGTTTCGGTGCGCCGGCGCAAGGCGGCGGCAATGACCATGACCAACAGCGACAGGCCGATCAGCAGCGTCGAGGCGACGGCGATCACCGGGCTCAGGTCCTGGCGCAGGGTGGTCCACATCTTGACGGGCAAGGTTTGCAGGTCGGGGCTGGCCATCATCACGCTCAGTACCACCTCGTCCCACGAGACCAGGAAAGCGAACAGCCCGCCGGCGATCATCCCGGGGCGAATGGCCGGGAAGGTCACCTTGAAGATCGCCTGCAGGCGCGAGGCGCCGCAGATCACCGCGGCGTCCTCGATCGATTGGTCGAACAGCTTGAGCGAGTTGATGATCGAAATGATGGTGAAGGGCAGGGCGACGATCACATGGCTGACCACGAAGGCGAACAGCGTGCCGGTGTAGCCGAGCTTCAGAAACAGTGCATACACCGCCACGGCAATGATCACCAGCGGCACGATCATCGGCATGGTGAACAGCCCGTAGAGCATTTCGCGGCCAGGGAAGCGGCCGCGCACCAGGGCGAATGCGGTAGGCAGGCCCAGCAGCACGGCGGCGATGGTGGTCAGCACGGCGACCTTGAAGCTGGCCAGGGCGGCGTCCATCCACTCAGGGTTGGCGAAGAACTGGGCATACCATTTGAAGGTCCAGCCTGGTGGCGGGAATACCAGCCATTGCGAGGAGCCGAACGACAGGAGGATGATGAAAACGACCGGCAGCAGCAGGAAGGCCGCAATCACGCCGGTGGTCAGGTACAAGCCCGTGCGCAGCGGGCGCCCCATGGCATTGGGAGACAGAAGCATGGCGGTTTACCTCGCGTTGCCGACCGGGGACTCCGGTTGCAGCTTCAGGTACAGGTAGAAGAGCACCAGGGTGATGACCACCAGCAGTGCGGCGGCGGCGCTGGCCAGGCCCCAATTGAGGAACGATTGCACCTGCTGGATGATGAATTCGGGCAGCATCATGTTCTGCGCGCCACCCAGCAGGGCTGGGGTGACGTAGTAGCCCAGCGACATGACGAACACCATCAGCGCACCGGAGAACAGCCCCGAGCGGCACAGCGGCAGGAACACCTTCCAGAAGTTGGTCCAGGGGCTTGCGCCGCAGATGGAGCCAGCCTGCAGCACCATCGGGTCGATGGCGTGCATGGTCGCCTGCAGTGGCAGCACGATGAACGGGATCATGATGTAGCTCATGCCGATCACCACGCCGGTCAGGTTGTGCACCATTTCCAGCGGGGCATCGATGATGCCCAGCGCCATCAACGCCTTGTTGATCACCCCCGAACCCTGCAGCAGCACCAGCCACGAGTAAGTGCGCGCCAACAGGCTGGTCCACATCGACAACAGCACGATGTTCAGCAACCAGCGGCCCCAGCCGTTGGGCACCAGGGTAATTGCCCAGGCCAGCGGGAAGCCCAGCAACACGCTGATCAGGGTGACGACGCCGGCAACCGAAAAGGTGTTGAACAAGACCCGCGCATACGCCGAGTTGGCGAACAGCTGCTCGTAGTTGCCCAGCCCCGGCACGGGCTCCAGCACCCCACGCAGCAACAGGCCGATCAGCGGGGCGAAGAAGAACAGGCCAAGGAACAGCAGGGCAGGCAACAGGTTGCGGCTGCCTTTCCAGCGCTGGCCGAGGCTCATGCGGCGCGGGGCCGTCCCGGGGGCGCCAGCGCCCGTGGGGGCACCTTGCGCGTTTTGCAGGGCGTTGATGGCGACTTTCATTTCACCAACCACTCATTCCAGCGCGCGGCGATGGCCTGGCCGTTCTTGGCCCAGTAGGCGAAGTCCAGGGTTACCTGGTCCTGGGCGTAGGCGGTTGGCAGGTTCTGCGCGAGGTCTTTGTCGAGCTTGGCCACGCTGTCCAGGTTCACCGGCGCGTAGGCGGTCTTGTTGGCGAAATCGGCCTGGCCTTCGGCGCTGCTGGCCTGGGCCAGGAACTTCATGGCCGCGTCCTTGTTCTTGGCGCCCTTGGGGATGACCAGGAAATCGGCCATGACCAGGTTCTGCTTCCAGCTCACGCCCACTGGCGCTCCATCTTGCTGCAGGGCGTAGACGCGGCCGTTCCAGAACTGGCCAAGCGAGGCTTCACCGGAGGCCAGCAATTGCTGCGACTGGGCACCACCGCCCCACCAGACGATGTCTTTCTTGATGGTGTCGAGCTTCTTGAAGGCGCGGTCCAGGTCCAGCGGGTAGAGCTTGTCAGCCGGCACGCCGTCAGCCAGCAGGGCCAGTTCCAGTACGCCGGGGCTCGGCCACTTGTACAGGGCGCGTTTGCCGGGGTAGGTCTTGGTGTCGAACAGCGCGGTCCAGTCCACCGGTTTGTTGGCGCCGAGCTTGCCTTCGTTGTAGCCGAGCACGAACGAGAAGAAGAACGAACCGACGCCATGGTCGGAGACGAAGCGTGGGTCGATCTTGTCGCGCGCGATGGTGTTGAAATCGAGGGGTTCGAGCAGGCCCTCACTGGCGGCACGCAGGGCGAAGTCGGCTTCCACGTCGACCACGTCCCACTGCACGTTGCCGCTCTCGACCATGGCTTTGAGCTTGCCGTAGTCGGTCGGGCCGTCCTGTACCACTTTGATGTTGGTCGATTTGCTGAAAGGTACGGCCCATGCTTCTTTCTGGGCGTCCTGGGTGGTACCGCCCCAGCTGACGAAGTTGAGGCTGTCAGCGGCCTGGGTCGCCTGACATGCCAGGGTCAGCAGGCTGGCGGACAGCACTGCGGTTACACGTTTGCTCAACAGCATGGTTACGCCCTCGTTGCTTTTTGTTATTCGAGGCGGGGCTGGTAGTGCGCCCGCCAACAGTATTCGGGGAGCAGCTAAAACAAAGTGTCGGTGGCCGTTGGGTAAGTGTAGGTAGCGGCCTGCGATTTCAAGGTCTACGGGATATCATATTATGGTATTCCAAGATTTTGGCAAGAGGGGAAGGCTACCGGCCATCACTCTTGTCTGCTGTGAGCTGCAAGCTTCAAGCTGCAAGCTGCAAGTAGAAGCGGATCGCGTCGTGCCGCAGGTCGGCTTTTGCTTGCAGCTTGCAGCTTGCAGCTTGCAGCTTGCAGCTTGGAGCTTGGAGCTTTCAGCTCTGGGCTTGGAAGGGGATGCTCTGGACCACTTCCAGCTCATAGCCCGCCAGGCCCGCGTATTTGAGCGGGGGGCCCAGGTGGCGGAGCTTGCCGACGCCCAGGTCCTGGAGAATCTGCGCGCCGGTGCCGACTTCCGAGTACACCTTCGACTGGCCCCGCTGGTACGGACGCAGCGGCTGGGTCAGTTGCGGGATGCGTTCGAGCAGTGCCTGGGATGATTCATGGTTGGCCAGGATCACCACTACCCCGGCACCTTCCTCCGCGACCTTCTGCAGCGCAGCCCACAAGGTCCAGTTCGCCGGCCCGGCATACTCGGCACCGACCAGGTCGCGCAACGGGTCGATGACGTGCACGCGCACCAACGTCGGCTGCTCGCGGCGGATATCGCCCATCACCATGGCCATGTGCACACCGCCTTCGATACGGTCTTCATAGGTCACCAGGCGGAAGGTGCCGTGCACGGTCGGCAGCTCGCGCTCACCGATGCGCTTGATGGTCTGCTCGGTGCTCAGGCGGTAATGGATCAGGTCGGCGATGGTGCCGATCTTGATGCCGTGCCGGGCGGCGAACACTTCCAGGTCCGGTCGGCGAGCCATGGTGCCGTCATCGTTGAGCACCTCGACGATCACCGAAGCCGGGGCAAAACCGGCCAGGCGTGCCAGGTCGCAACCCGCTTCGGTATGGCCGGCGCGGTTCAGCACACCGCCTTCGCGGGCACGCAGTGGGAAGATGTGGCCGGGCTGCACCAGATCCGCCGGGCGGGCATCGGCGGCCATGGCTGCGGCCACGGTGCGCGCCCTGTCAGCCGCAGAAATGCCAGTGGTCACCCCCGTGGCCGCCTCGATGGATACGGTGAAGGCGGTGCTGAACGCGCTGCCGTTGGCCGGTACCATCTGCTCCAGCCCCAAGCGCTGACAATGCTCGTCGGTCAAGGTCAGGCAGATCAGGCCCCGCGCTTCGCGGGCCATGAAGTTGATGGCCTGCGCGTCACAGCGCTCGGCGGCGATCAGCAGGTCGCCCTCGTTCTCCCGATCCTCGTCGTCCACCAGCAGCACCATCTTGCCTTGGCGGTAGTCCTCGAGGAGTGCTTCGATCGTGTTGAAAGCCATGCTGAACGCTCACTGTGAATGGGTGATTATTATGGTATACCATCATACACAAATAGTTTTGCATCAGGAGAGTAGCGGATGAAAGCGTATTGGATTGCCCACGTGGACGTGACCGACCCCGAGCAGTATCAGCAGTACACCCAACGGGCGCCCGCCGCCTTTGCCGCATTCGGCGGGCGGTTCCTGGCCCGGGGCGGGCGCAGCGAGGCGATGGAAGGGCGGTCGACGCCCCAGCGGACCGTGGTGATCGAGTTCCAGACCTACGAACAGGCGCTGGCCTGCTATCGATCCGAGCTGTACCAACAAGCGTGCAGCCATCGTCACGGCGTGGCCAAGGCTGAGGTGATCATCGTCGAAGGGTTCGAGCCCTGAGCGCGGGGCGAAATTGCCTGAGCTGTTGTGCTGGGTCATTCCAAGAGGCTGGCTTTTCCCCTATTGTCGAACCTATGTTCCCACGTGATTTGGCAGGCCCATGGAGAAAGTCATTGTCATCACCGGCGCCAGCCGTGGCATCGGCGCCGCCACCGCGCTGCAGGCTGCCCGTGAGGGTTACCGCATCTGCATCAACTACCACGCCGATGACCAGGCCGCGCACGCCATTCTTGCCCAGGTCCGCGCACTCGGCGCCCAGGCCATTTGTGTGCGTGCAGACGCCAGTGTCGAGGACGAGGTGATCCAGCTGTTCCACCGCGTCGATGAAGCGCTCGGCCCCGTCACCGCACTGGTGAACAACGCGGGCACCATCGGCCAGCAGAGCCGCGTGGAAGACATGTCGGAGTTCCGCCTGCTCAAGGTGATGAAAACCAATGTCGTCGGGCCGATGCTTTGTGCCAAGCACGCCTTGCTGCGCATGGCCCGCCGCCACGGTGGCCAAGGTGGGGCCATCGTCAATGTGTCATCAAGGGCTGCACGCCTGGGCTCACCCAACGAGTATGTGGACTACGCCGCGTCCAAAGGCGCCCTCGACACCTTCACCCTTGGCTTGGCCAAGGAAGTGGCAGGTGAGGGTGTGCGGGTCAATGGCGTGCGCCCAGGCTACATTCATACTGACTTCCACGCCCTGTCCGGCGACCCCGACCGTGTCGCCAAGCTGGAACCTGGCTTGCCCATGGGGCGTGGCGGTCGCCCGGCAGAAGTGGCCGAGGCCATTCTCTGGTTGCTGTCGGACAAGGCGTCCTATTCCACTGGCAGCTTTCTCGACCTTGGCGGCGGGCGCTAATCGCCACCGCTCAGCAGTTGCTGCACGCACTCGGCCAGCACGTCCAGCTCGAACGGCTTGCCCAGCACATGAGCGCCTTGGAGTAGCGGGCCGCCTCCCAGCGCCGCACTGTTGTCATAGCCGGTAATGAACAACACTTTGAGGTCGGGGTGCTGCCGCCGGTAGTGCTCCGCCACATGGCGACCGTTGGGGCCGTCGGGCAGGCCGATGTCGCTTATCAGCAGGTCCGGCCGTTCGCTGTGTTCCAAGTGTTCCAAGTGTGCCAAGGCGCCCCGCCCATTCTCGAAGGCGCTGACCCGGTAACCCTGCTCTTGCAGGACCTCGCTGATCACCACGCGCAGGGCTAGCTGGTCTTCCACCAGCACGATGCGCTGCCCGTTGGCACGGTGTTGATCCAGAGCGCTGGCCTTGGGCGCCTGGGGCTGCGCCGTGGGCTGTTGGTGATGGCGCGGCAGGTACAATTCAACACGTGTACCCATGCCGGGTTGCGAAAGCACGCGTGACTGCCCACCGGACTGGCGCACGAAACCATAGGTCATCGACAGCCCCAGGCCGCTGCCCTTGCCGATGGGTTTGGTGGAGAAAAAAGGGTCGAAGGCACGTGCAATCACTTCCTCGCTCATACCGCAGCCGTTGTCGACAACGCTAAGGCGCACGTAGTCGCCGCTGGGCAACCCCAAAGGGCGTGCCTGATCATTGTCCAGCGCCACGTTGTCACCATGGATGCTGATGACACCCCCGTCAGGCAGCGCGTCACGTGCATTGATGCACAAGTTGAGCAGGGCGCTTTCCAACTGTGGCGGGTCGATGAAGGTGGGCCATAGTTCAGGAGCGAACCGGCTGTGCAGGGAAATGGAGGGGCCGATCGTTCGGCGTAGCAGCTCCTGCATGCCGCCCAGCAGCTCTGCCACCTCCGTGGCGCGTGGTTGCAGGGTTTGTTGGCGCGAGAATGCCAGCAGCCGTTGCACCAGGGATGAGGCGCGTTTGGCCGTGCTGTTGGACATGTCGAGTAAATTTTCCAGCTCGGTATAGCGCTGTTGCTGCAGGCGCAGCTGGATCAGTTCCTGGGTATTGAGGATGCTGCCGAGCAAATTGTTGAAGTCATGTGCGATGCCGCCGCTGAGTTGCCCGACGGCCTCCATCTTTTGCGCCTGGCGCAAGGCCTGCTCTGCGTTGGCAAGGCGTTGTTGCGCCTGCACGCGGTCGCTGATGTCGTAGGCGAACAGGTAAGCGCCCACCGGGGCCCCAGCAGCGTCACGCAGGGCATTGAAGCGCAGTTCATAATGGCGCTGGTCTGGTTGCTGGCCGAATGCACCGATCTCGGTGAACTGCTCGCCCTGCAGTGCCCGTCGCCATAAGGGCAGGATCGTCTCGCGATCTGCGGCATTGTCACCCATCAGCGACGGCATGTAGGCGCCGACTACCGGTGTATGGCCATACAGCAACCGAAAGTCCTCCCTGGCCTTGCGATTGACGGCCAGCCAGTGCATGCCGTTGTCGAGCACGTGCACGTTGGCTGCGCTCTGGTCGATAAGCTCTGCGAACAGGCTGCGCTGTGCCATGGCTTCGCTTGCCCGTTGCTCCAGGCGAGCATTGAGCTGCGCAAGGGCCTGCTCGGTATTGCATCGCTCGGTCACATCCTTGAACAGCACCGCAACCTGCCGGCGCTCCGGCGGCTCGATACGAAAAGAGCTCACTGACAGAACGCGGCCGCTGGCTCGTAGTTCCTGTTCGAATTGCTGGGGGGCACCGGTGTGCAGCACGGGACCGTAACGGGCAACCCACGCGTCGGCTTCATCAGGCAATATGTCGCGCATTTTCTGGCCGGTCGCGTCCGCGATGCCGGCGTGCTTGGTATAGGCGGGGTTGACGAGCACGTGCACGAAATCACTCAGCGGGCCATGGGGGCCGTCAATGAATTCGATGATGCAGAAGCCTTCGTCCATGGTATTGAACAGAAAGCGGTAAACATCCAGGCCTAGCGGCGAATGCTGCTGCAGTTCGGCTTCCAGCTGCGTGATACGTTGGCGCAAGGTGGCGATTTCTTCGCGCAGGGCAAGCATCTCGTTCACAGGCATGGCAGCGTCCGGCAGCAGTGCGTGGCTAAGACTTTAACGCTGCGGCTGTGCTACGCCTACTCGGAATTTTGCCAGATTGCGCCCGAATGCCCATTTTGCTGTCAGAACGAGCGGATGATGCGGCCTAGGGTTGCCATGGCCCGCTCGGCGGTGTCGCTCCACGGGGTGCCGTAGTTCAGGCGGATGCAGTTGCCAAAGCGGCGGGTGGGCGAAAATATAGGCCCCGGCGCGATGCTGATACCTTGGGCCAGGGCCATGTGGAACAGCTTCAGCGCGTCTATCCGTTCGGGCAGTTCCAGCCACAGAAAGTAGCCGCCAGAAGGCTGGCTGACTCGCGTCTGCGCCGGAAAATAGCGCGAGATGGCGGCGAGCATGTTGGCTTGCTGGCCTTCCAAGGCATAGCGCAGTTTGCGCAAGTGGCGGTCATACCCACCGTGTTCCAGGTAGTCGGCAAGGGCCGCCTGGGCCGGCATCGAGGCGCACAGTGAGGTCATCAGCTTGAGCCGTTCGATCTTCTGGGCAAAGCGCCCTGCGGCTACCCAGCCGATCCGGTAACCGGGCGCCAGGCTCTTGGCGAATGAGCCGCAGTGCATGACCAGGCCTTGAGTGTCGAAGGCCTTGGCAGGCTTGGGCGCCTGTTGCGAGTAATACAGCTCGGCGTAGACATCGTCCTCGATCAGCGGCACCTGATGGCGCTGCAGCAATGTTACCAATGCCTGTTTCTTCGCCTCGGGCATGCTCGCGCCCACTGGGTTCTGGAAGTTGGTCATGCACCACACGGCTTTGACCGGGTGCTTTTCCAAGGTCTGGGCGAGGGCGGCCAGGTCCATGCCCTCGCGTGGCTGGACGGGTATTTCCACCGCCTTGAGTTTGAGCCGTTCCAGCACCTGCAGGCAGGCGTAGAAGGCCGGTGCCTCGACCGCCACCAGGTCACCCGGCTCGGTGACCGCCTGCAGGCACAGGTTCAGTGCTTCCAGCGCGCCGTTGGTGATCAGCAACTCCTCCATGGGCAGCATCATCCCGCCAACCATGTAGCGCAGGGCGATCTGCCGGCGCAGTTGCGGGTTGCCCGGCGACAGGTCAGTGACCACCATGCGTGGGTCCATGGCCCGGCTGGCGCTGGCCAGCGAGCGCGACAGGCGCTGCAGCGGGAACAGTTCCGGGCTGGGGAACGCTGAGCCGAACGGCACGGTGTTCGGGTCCTTGATCGATTCGAGTATCGAGAACACCAGGGCGCTGACATCCACGTCAGTCGATTCGCTCAGCGGCTCCAGTGGCTGTGGCTCGCAGAAGTGACGCGGTGCATGGGCAGTGACGAAATAGCCTGAACGCGGCCGTGCGCGGATCAGCCCGCGGCGTTCGAGCAGGTAGTAGGCCTGGAACACGGTCGACGGGCTGACGCCGTGTGTCTGGCTGGCGTAGCGCACCGATGGCACGCGCTGACCGGGGCCGAGCACGCCAGAGCGGATCAGTTCGGCAATGTCATCGGCGAATCGTTCGTAGCGTTTCATGAAGGCTCGGCAGCAGGGTGAACAGGCAAGTCACCCCCACTATGGGCCCGAAGCGGTTTTCAGTACAGGCTCAGGCCATGCACCAAAAACCGGATCAGTTGCTGGTCAGTGCTTCAGCCGCTCTAGATTACCGAGCCAGGAACGCTCGCCTTCAAATGCTTTCGGCTGTCCACGGCGCCGGCTACGGTCAGCGCGTCGGCTTCGGCTTCGGTGATCGGCACGCGCTGGCCTGCCAACAGCGCCACGGACATGCGCAACTGTTCATCGGTGATGATCTCAATGTCCGGGCCATCACCTTCGATGCGCAGGTCTTCGCCTATGAGGGTGCAGCGGCGGGTGCTTTCTTCGATTTCGACGGGCATGGGCTGGTCCTCCGGGTTGCAGTTACAGCTGTGACCGCAGGCACTCACCGGTTGCTGCATCCACCCGCCGGGCGGGGCACTTTGTGGGGGCGACGGCGGTCCACCCTCAAGGAGCCCTGCCGTACGCGGCTCAGAAGCACTGCGCTGTGAGCGCGGATTCAGCCGCGAAACGGCGCCAGGGCCGGCCACCAGTTTGACCGCGAGAAATTTTCCATGGACGTTGTCTGGCAGACGATACAAGCCGAATTCGCCGATATCACGCAAGTGCGTGAAGTCACCCGCATCATCCTGCGCCTGTTGATGGCCGCCATTCTGGGGGCCATTCTGGGCTTCGAGCGTGAGCACAAAGGCAAGTCCGCTGGCGTGCGTACCCATATGCTGGTGTCGATGGGCGCCGCGTTATTCGTGCTGGCGCCAAGCATGGCCGGGGCCGACGAGCAGGCCTTGAGCCGGGTGATCCAGGGTATCGTCGCCGGTATCGGTTTTCTCGGTGCGGGCACCATCCTCAAAGGTAATGGTCGCGACACCAGCCACGTCAAAGGCCTGACCACGGCCGCTGGCCTGTGGATGACGGCCGCCATCGGTACCGCTGCAGGCATGGGGCGTGAAGCGACGGCGCTGATCAGCACAGTGCTTTCGCTGCTGGTGCTGGCCACGATGCCGATGATGGTGGAAAAGGTCGAGGGGCACGACGAGAAGAAGCAGGAGGAGGAGGAGGATGTCAGGAAGCACTGAGGGGAGCCGAAGCTCCCCTCAAAGCGTTGTTGCCTGCTCTTTTCTTATTATTGAAGGCCGACCTTTTATTGTTTTTGTAGGCTTGCCTTGGTGCTGCGAGTGACCCCCAACCGGGGTCAAGAGCAAACGTATTTTTTTGAGCGCTGACCTGCTTTCATCCTAAGGATCCGATGCTGGCTGCCGCTACCTTGAGGTAGTTTTATTGTTCTGTGCCAGACCGCGGGGCAAACCCCTGAAAAGCGTGTCTACTCCAAAAAAATCTGCTTGCTGCGCCTCTGCCGTGTTGTTCTTGTTATGTCAGAGCCGGTACATGTTGTTTTTATTGGGTGTCGCATTTTTTGTTGTTGTTGTACGAAAGATATAGCAGGCGCCGTGCCAACTTTTGAAAACTGTTGTAAATCAATGGCTTGAGCTGAATCGACCAATTCGGGTGGCGTGAAATTCTGTCGAATTGTTTCCCTGTTACCCGATTTTTTGCTGAGGCCTGTGGGGGCGGTAACACTCACCCACACATTTGTGACGACCGTGTGAATCACTGTGCGCTGCGTGCTCGCGCCACACGTGAGCCGTTGGCCCGGCCCAGCACCTCGCTGATCCGCTGCCCCGCCGCGATCAAGCGGTCCAGGTCAATGCCGGTTTCAATCCCCAGCCCCTCTAGCAGGTAAACCACGTCCTCGCTGGCGATATTGCCCGTGGCACCTTTGGCATAGGGGCAACCCCCAAGGCCCGCCACCGAGCTGTCGAACACACTGATACCTTCGAGCAGGCTGGCATACACGTTGGCCAGGGCCTGGCCGTAGGTATCGTGGAAGTGGCCGGCCAGTTGCTCACGCGGCACGTGCGCCGAGACGACTTCGAACAGTTTGCGGGTATCACCTGCGGTGCCAGTGCCGAGGGTGTCACCCAGGGACACTTCGTAGCAGCCCATCTCATGCAGGGCCTTGGCCACGGGGGCGACCTGTTCGGCACTGACTTTGCCTTCATACGGGCAGCCGAGCACGCAGGAAACGTAACCGCGCACCCGCACACCGTGGCTGCGCGCTGCCAGCATGATCGGCTCGAAACGTTTGAGGCTTTCGCTGATCGAGCAATTGATGTTGCGCTGGGAAAACGCCTCGGAGGCAGCGGCGAACACCGCCACTTCCTTCACCCCGGCCGCCAGGGCGTCCTCGAAACCCCGCAAGTTGGGCGCCAGCGCCGCATAGGTAACCCCCTCGCGTTGCTTGATAGCGGCGAACACATCGGCGGAGCCGGCCATCTGCGGCACCCACTTGGGCGAGACGAAACTGCCGACCTCAATGTAGGCCAGCCCGGCGTCGGTAAGGTCGTCGACCAGGCGCACCTTATCAGCAACGCTGATGGGCTGGGCTTCGTTCTGCAGGCCGTCGCGGGGGCCGACTTCGACCAGGCGGACTTTTTCGGGCAAAGGCATGGTGGGGTTCCTGTGGCGGGTCAACGGTTATCGTTATTGTTCAGGGTTGCGGCCAGGGCCTGTTCGCAACGTTCCTGGGCAGTGTCCAGCTCCAGTTGCATCTGGTGAATATCCAGCATCTGTTGTTCAAGCTGGGCGCGGCGCTCGGTGATCTTTGCCAGCATGCTGTTGAGTTGCTTGAGGTTGCCGCTGCTGGGGTCGTAGAGCTCGATCAGTTCACGGCATTCGGCCAGCGAAAAACCGATACGCTTGCCACGCAGGATCAGCTTCAGGCTGACTTTGTCGCGTGCCGAATAGATGCGCTCCAGGCCACGACGCTCCGGGCTGAGCAGGCCCTGCTCCTCATAGAAGCGGATGGCGCGGGTGGTGATGTCCAGCTCGCGGGACAGGTCGGAGATGCTGTAGGTCTGGGTGCTCATGCGTGGGCTCGGCGTGGACTATGACGGTATCCTGAATGCAGGTTGACGTAAACGTCAAGCAGGCTGTTGCGCATGCGTCGCTCTTGGCCTTCCAGTAAAGGCATACGCAGTCAATCGGGCTGGACCGAGCGACGGTAACCATTGGGTGTCTGCCCACTCAAGCGCTTGAAGAACCGCGCAAAGTAGGTCGGGTCACTGAACCCGAGGCTGTCCGACAACTGCCCGATGCTCATCCGCGTGTAGATCAGGTTGCGCTGTGCCTCCAGCAGCAGCCGCTGGTGCACCAGTTGCAGTGCGGTCTGCCCGCTCAAGGCCCGGCACAGTTGGTTGAGCTGCAGGCTCGGGATCTTCAACCGCGCGGCGAAGTCCTCCACCGAAAGGTGCTCACGGTAGTGCGCTTCGACCAGGCGCAGATATTGCCCCAGCAACTGACGGTCACGTTCGTCTCGGTTGCGGGGCGCCTGGCCCAATTGCTGGCGACGGCTGATCCACACCATCAGCGCGGTCACCAGGGCTTCGAGCATGGGCGCGCGTGCCGGGGCATGCCCCTGGTACTCCTGCTGCAGTGTGTCGATCAGGCTGCGCAGGCGCACGCGATCCTTGCCCAGTGGGTAACAGGCAGGCTTGGCCAGCACCCCCAGCGGTGCACCCAAGCGCTGCTCGAGGTTTGCTACCAGCGCGGTGCCGAAGGTCAGCACATGCCCCTGGATATCGGCACTGAAGCGAAACCCGTGCACGGTCAGCGGTGGTACCACCTGGATTGCCGCTTCGCCAATGGCACTGCGCACGCCCTCGATCTCTACCTGCGCCTGGCCACGTTGCACATACAGCAACTGAAACAGCTCGGCGTGCTGGTGCGGTTTGATTTCCCAATGGTGCAGGCGGCTGCGGGCCGGGATCGACTCGCAATGCAGCAGGTCCGTGCCGGGCCATGCCTGGTTTTCGCCATACAGCTGAAACAGCGGGACGCCGGGGAGTGACGATCTCATCAAGAACTGACCTGTCCGTTAATCGAACGCTTTTTAAAAAAGTGCAGTTTTCCCATCGGATAGCACAGCTAATCCACCTGTGCAGCCCGTAAAAATGCAAGTAGAAATCTAATAACACGAGAGAACAACAATGAAAACTCAGGTTGCAATCATCGGTGCAGGTCCGTCTGGCCTACTGCTGGGTCAACTGCTGTACAAGGCTGGGATCGACACAGTCATTCTTGAGCGGCAGACACCTGACTATGTACTTGGCCGCATCCGTGCCGGCGTGCTCGAGCAAGGTACTGTCGACCTGCTGCGTGAGGCAGGTGTTGCCGAGCGCATGGACCGTGAAGGCTTGGTGCACGAGGGTGTCGAGTTGCTTGTCGGGGGCCGCCGGCAACGGCTGGACCTCAAGGGCCTGACCGGAGGCAAGACGGTCATGGTCTATGGCCAGACCGAGGTGACGCGGGACTTGATGCAGGCGCGCGAGGCCAGTGGTGCGCCGATCATCTATTCGGCCAGCAATGTGCGGCCCCACGAGCTCAAGGGCGAACGGCCCTACGTTACCTACGAGAAGGACGGCCAGACCCACCGCCTTGACTGCGATTACATCGCCGGCTGCGACGGCTTCCACGGTGTGTCGCGCCAGAGCATTCCCGAAGGTGTGCTCAAGCATTATGAGTGCGTGTATCCGTTCGGTTGGCTGGGGATGCTGTCCGATACGCCGCCCGTGAACCACGAATTGATCTACGCCCATCACGCGCGTGGTTTTTCGCTGTGCAGTCAGCGTTCACAGACCCGCAGCCGCTACTACCTGCAAGTGCCGCTGGATGAACGCGTGGAGGACTGGTCCGACGAGCGTTTCTGGACCGAACTCAAGGCCCGCTTGCCCGAAGACGTGGCAGAGCGCCTGGTCACCGGCCCGGCGCTGGAAAAGAGCATTGCGCCCTTGCGCAGCCTAGTGGTCGAGCCGATGCAGTACGGGCACCTGTTCCTGGTCGGTGACGCGGCCCATATCGTCCCACCCACTGGGGCCAAGGGCCTCAACCTGGCGGCTTCGGACGTGAATTATCTGTACCGTATCCTGGTCAAGGTCTATCGCGAAGGGCGTACCGACCTGCTGCAGCAGTACTCGCCCTTGGCCCTGCGCCGCGTGTGGAAAGGCGAGCGCTTCAGTTGGTTCATGACCCAATTGCTGCATGACTTTGGTGAACACAAGGATGCCTGGGAGCAGAAGATGCAGGAGGCGGACCGTGAGTACTTCCTGTCTTCGCCTGCGGGGCTGGTGAACATTGCCGAGAACTACGTGGGGTTGCCGTTCGAAGAGGTGGTGTAGGGGCGGGGCATGACTTGAGGGCCCCGCGGGGCTTGCGAGCAAATAAGAGGGCTGCAGACCAATGGCCGTCAGTTAGCGTGATCAGGGCTGCTGCGCAGCCCATCGCCGGCAAGCCGGCTCCTACAGGTACTACGCTGCGGTTGAAGCCAGTGCAAAGCCTGGGCCGCCCCCCAAGGCTGGGCCAGTATCCAGCTTGCGGGGGCAGTCCATACAAGCCGGCTTGCCGGCGATGGGCCTGGGTAATTGCGAAGATCAATGCGCCTGTGCGTGACGGCGCGCCCGATTGATCGGCTGCTGCTTGGCCGGAACCTGCGGTGGCAGGTGGTGGTGCTGTGCATGACGGCGCACGATGCGTAGTACACCCCAGAGCATGGCGGCAGCGACGCTAAGCCACATACCTACCAGCATGAGGATTGCCATGGTCAGGCTCATGTCTACCTCCTTCTCTTGGGTCAGCTTTCGGCTCACCCTCCAGATACTGCATTAGTCTAGCTCTCGCCGCGTGACGTTCCATCTATCGAAGGTCTATTGCTTGGTTCGTTTGGTTCCAAGCCTGCAGCGGGCTATACCCGCGTCGACTGGCATCCTATGATCGTCGGCCAAGGCCGGGCGTTGGCAGCCTGGCGTCAGAACAAGCGAGTGTCCATGGTGCAAATTTCCTTCAAGTCCCGGTTTTTCGAGCCGCGCCGCCTGATAGTGGCCTGCCTGCTGGCCGCCAGCCTCTCAGGTTGTGCCGGCACGCCCCCGGCCGCCGTCAAGGGCGTTGCGCAGCGGGTCGAGATCAGCAGCGTGCCGTTCTACCGAGGCAACGCCAACCACAGTGGGGCCATGGCGCTGGCGGCGTTGCTCTCGCAGCAGGGCGCGCCGATCACCCCGGGGCTGCTGGACAAGCCGCTGAACCTGCCCCAAGGCGCCGAGTCGCTGGGCACCGGCATCCCCCGCGTGGCGCGCGATTACGGCAGGGTCGTGTACCCGCTGGACAAACAGCTGGACGCTCTGTTGACCCAAGTGGCTGCAGGCAACCCGGTGCTGGTGCGTTTTCAGGAAGGTTCGGCGTGGTGGAGCGAGCCGCGCTATGCGGTGCTGATCGGCTTTGACCGTTACAAGCAGCGGGTGCTGCTGCGTGCGGGGATGCACCGGCGGCAGATGATGGCCTTCGACGATTTCAAGTCGGCGTGGGCGCAAGAGGGGAGCTGGGCGATACTGGTTCAGCCGCCGCGGCAACTGCCGGCCCAGGTGGACCGGCAGCGCTGGCT
Source organism: Pseudomonas putida (assembly GCF_026625125.1). Lineage (NCBI taxonomy): Bacteria > Pseudomonadati > Pseudomonadota > Gammaproteobacteria > Pseudomonadales > Pseudomonadaceae > Pseudomonas > Pseudomonas putida. Next base: position 2,240,251 of record NZ_CP113097.1, read on the forward strand.
GCAGGCTGCCGATGAACTGGCCCGCGCGGGCCAGGAACTGGCGGCGAAGCAAGCCGTGGACAGCCTGCAAAGGTAAGCCACCAACCCTGGCCTGATCCTCGCTAAGCCGGCGATCAGGCCAGTGATGGCAACAGCATCAGAAGCCCAGGCGGTCGCGCAGGCTGTAGTACCAGGCTCCCAGGGCGCTGAACGGTACGCGCAGCATCTGGCCGCCCGGGAACGGGTAGTGCGGTAGGCCGGCGAACGCGTCGAAGCGCTCGGCCTGGCCACGCAGTGCCTCGGCCAGCACCTTGCCCGCCAGGTGGGTGTAGGTGACGCCGTGGCCCGAGCAACCCTGCGAGTAATAGATGTTGTCGCCGATACGGCCAACCTGTGGCAGACGCGACAGGGTCAGCAGGAAGTTGCCGGTCCAGGCGTAGTCGATCTTGACGTTCTTGAGCTGCGGGAAGGCCTTGAGCATCTTCGGGCGGATGATCGCTTCGATGTTGGCCGGGTCGCGTGCACCGTAGACCACGCCACCGCCGAAGATCAGGCGCTTGTCGCTGGTCAGGCGGTAGTAGTCGAGCAGGTAGTTGCAGTCCTCGACGCAGTAGTCCTGCGGCAGCAGGGTGCGGGCCAGTTCCTCGCCCAAGGGCTCGGTGGTGATCACCTGAGTACCGCAAGGCATTGATTTGGCCGCCAGTTCTGGCACCAGGTTGCCCAGGTAAGCGTTGCCGGCGACGATGATGAACTTGGCGCGCACTTTGCCCTGTGGGGTGTGCACGACCGGGTTGGCGCCACGCTCGATGCGGATGGCCGGGGTCTGCTCATAAATGATGCCGCCCAGTGACTCCACTGCGGCCGCTTCGCCCAAGGCCAGGTTCAGCGGGTGGATGTGGCCGCCGCTCATGTCCAGCATGCCGCCGATATAGCTGTCGCAGGCGACCACTTCACGGATGCGCTTCTGGTCCATCAGCTCCAGCTGATTATGGCCAAAGCGTTCCCACAGGCGCTTTTGCGATTCCAGGTGGCCCATCTGTTTGGACGTCAGCGCAGCGAACACGCCACCGTCCTTCAGGTCGCACTGGATGTTGTACTTGGCTACGCGTTCACGGATGATGCGCGCGCCTTCGAAGGCCATGTGGCCCAGCAGTTGCGCCTGCTTGGGGCCGACCGTGCGCTCGATGACGTCAATGTCACGGCTGTAGCTGTTGACGATCTGGCCGCCGTTACGGCCCGACGCACCGAAGCCGACCTTCGCCGCTTCGACGATGCTCACCTTGAAGCCGTTCTCCAGCAGGAACAGGGCGCTGGACAGGCCGGTATAGCCTGCACCGATGATGCACACATCGGTTTCCACCTCACCCTGCAGCGGCGGACGTGGCGGCACCGGGTTGGCCGAGGCGGCGTAGTAGGACTGGGGGTAGGGGGTATTGGCCATGCTCGAGAAACCTCGTGTTTTATATTTTTAACGAATGTACCGATGCTATCAATAATAATAAACACCCGCTAGTCCGTTGAAAATCCTTAACTGCTCCATGGCCGGCGCTTCTCTATAAAGAGGTTAAGATTCAGTAGGTTAGCGCAAAAAAAAGTGTTGACAGCGGTTTTGGAATGCGTAGAATGCGCACCACACGACAGGCACATAGCTCAGTTGGTTAGAGCACCACCTTGACATGGTGGGGGTCGTTGGTTCGAGTCCAATTGTGCCTACCAAACATCAGAAAAGGCGATCCGAAAGGGTCGCCTTTTTTGTGTCTCGCTTTTATAGGCGGCCGCGTCACCCAGGCCGGCAGGCTGCTGAAAGTTTTTGATTTTTTTGAAAAAAACGCTTTACAGGTACGCATTCGGTGACTAATATGCGCACCACACGACAGGCACATAGCTCAGTTGGTTAGAGCACCACCTTGACATGGTGGGGGTCGTTGGTTCGAGTCCAATTGTGCCTACCAAACATCAGAAAGGGCGATCCGAAAGGATCGCCCTTTTTGCATTGTGCGTTTCTGGCAGATGGCCGGTATGTAGCAAGGTGTAACGTATGGTCGCGGTCCGGGTCAGGGGTCGCCATGCTAGAATTCGCCGCTTCGAAACGGGAGATACACGCGTGCGCAAACTGGCAGTGGTAATGGCAGTGTTGGCCCTGGTGGGCTGTGAGAATGAGGTTGAAGGTGTGCACAAACAGGTGGCCGAGCACCTGCACAACCCCAGCACTGCCAAGTTCGGCAACGTGCGGATCGACACCAAGGGCACCATTTGCGGCCAGGTGCGTGGCAAGGACGATGCCGGGCAGTACGAAGCTTACCGCAGCTACGTCGCCATCAAGGGTGACGATGGCCAGTACGACATCATCGTCGACGACAATGGCAACAACCTGCGTATTCGCGAAATCTGCGGGGGCGCTGAGTTGCAGCGCCGCGCCGAGGCCCTTGCCGATCAGCCTGCGCCTCAAGGCTGGGATGTCGAGGTGATCCAGGGCGCCAACATGGGTGCATTGAGCGACATGACCGCCCGCCTGATCGAGAAGGGCATCCCATCCTCGGTCGAATACCGCAATGGCAAGCCGGTGGTGCTGCTGGGGCCGTTCCCCACCAAAGAGGAAGCCGAGGCACGCAAGGCAGAGGTCATGGCCAAGCTGGGTACGGACTCGGTTGTCATCCAGCACGGCGCGCGGCGCTGATAGCAGCGTACCGCGCCCTTCGTAGCATGGCCTCGGTGGCTGCCGGCTTGCCGGCGAGCACTGGCCCAGCCGCTGCCATGCATGGAGTTGCCTGGCCTGTACAGGGGCGAGCCGCCCCTTGTCACCGCCTGTGAAAGCGCCGGAACAGACGCCTGTCATCTGTAACCCGACCGGTCTATGCTTGTTCTGGGAGACGGCTGAAGCGGGGAGGGCCTCATGTCTACACTGGAGCGGGCCATCCTGGTGGCCACCAGGGCGCATGAAGGGCAATACGACAAAGGCGGTGCGGCGTATATCCTGCACCCGTTGCGGGTGATGATGCGGGTGTCCACGCCCGAGCAGCGCATCGTCGCTGTGCTTCACGATGTGATCGAAGACACGCCGCTTACGCTTTCCGACCTGGCCCGCGAGGGTTTCACGCTCAAGATCCTGGCCGCGTTGCTGGCCTTGAGCCGGCGTGATGGCGAAAGCTACGAGGACTTCGTGGTGCGCCTGGGCTGCGACCCACTGGCGCGTACCGTCAAAATGGCCGACCTGGCCGACAATAGCGACCTTTCACGCATCGCCCGCCCAGGCCCGGCCGACCTGAGGCGGCTGGCCCGTTATCAGCAGGCCAGCGCTTACCTGCAGGCGCTGGCCTAGGCCCAGATTCGCATTGCCCAGGCCAGTGCGAGTCAGTCGTCCTTGGGCACCGTCCAGAAAATCTGCACGCCGCCATCATCGCGGTGGGCGAGGGTGACGTTGTCGTTCTCGGCGATCTCCTCAAGCAGGGTTTCCCAATCGTCGGGCGACTCCTGCTCCAGGCGGAAGATCAGGGCGGCGCGGCTACGTTGAGCGATGGGGCTGTTGATGATCTTCTGGATGCGCGTACCCATCAGTTCATAACTGCTCGGCGTTGCAGGGGCGGTACTGGCCACGGGGCTTTTCCTTGTTTTGCTGTATGCGCATACAGTATTTCACTGTAGGGTATTTCGCAACTGCGTGTAAGGTAAAAAGCGGAGGACCGCGGGTGGCCGATACATGGGGAATGAAGCCGGTTGAAGGGCCGGCTAAGCCAGCCCGCCGGCCCCCGTCATGCCGCGATCAGTATTCCCAGAAAATCCGCTGCAGCTCTTTGCTGTCCTGGGTCTTGGTCATTGCCACCATCGCCAGGATCCGCGCCTTCTGCGGGTTAAGGTCGTGCGCTACAACCCAATCGTTCTTGTCATCCGGCTGCTCAGCGTTGCGCAGCACGAAACCGCCCTGGTTGACGTGGGACGAGCGGATGATCTGCACACCCTCCTTGCGTAGCTCCTGCAGTGCCGGCACCACGCGCGAGGACACCGACCCGTTGCCGGTTCCGGCATGAATCAGGGCTTTTGCGCCGTTCTGTGCCAATGCCTTGTAGGCCGTGTCGGTCACGTTGCCGTAGCCGTAGGCGATGTCGACCTGCGGCAGGCTGCTGATCTGCTTGATGTCGAATTCCGAGTTGACGGTGTGACGCTTGGCCGGCAGGCGGAACCAGTACGATTTGCCTTCCACCACCATGCCCATCGGGCCCCAGGCGCTCTTGAAGGCTTCGGTCTTGATGTTGACCGCCTTGCTCACATCGCGGCCGGACTGGATCTCGTCGTTCATGGTCACCAGTACACCCTTGCCCCGGGACTGCTTGTCGCTGGCCACGGCTACGGCGTTGTACAGGTTGAGCATGCCATCGGCCGACATGGCCGTGCCCGGGCGCATGGAGCCCACCACCACGATCGGCTTGTCGGTCTTTTCTACCAGGTTGAGGAAGTAGGCGGTCTCTTCCAGGGTGTCGGTGCCGTGGGTGATGACGATGCCGTCCACGTCCTTGCTTTCGGCAAGTTCGGCGACGCGTTTGCCCAGCTTGAGCAGGTCGTCGTTGCTGATGCTTTCGGAGGCGATCTGCATCACTTGCTCGCCGCGCACGTTGGCAATGTCGGCAAGCTCCGGCACGCCGGCGATCAACTTGTCGATGCCCAGCTTGGCCGCCTGGTACGTGGCGCTGTTGGCAGCGCTGGCGCCGGCGCCGGCAATGGTGCCGCCGGTGGCGAGGATGACTACGTTGGCCAGCTGCTGCTGGGTTTGGGCTTCTTTGGCCGAAGCGGTGGTGGGCAGAATCAGCAGCAGCGCCAGGGCGCTGGGTGCGAAGGACTTCAGTGCAGCATTCATAATTATTGTTCTCTCTTCCTAAGTGAGATTGTGCTGTGTCGCACAGGGTGCAAGGCAGTTTTCGTACCATCCTTGTCTGGGCGCTTTAATTCGCTGCGCGCCGCGGTGGCTGTGGGCCGGGATTGCCCTCAAGGCGCCGCAGGCGGACCCCTTGGTTCGGAAATCCGAACAAAAATAGGAAAAGCTGTTCGGTTTATCGGAAAAATCCCAGATAATCTGCGGCATAAGTAACGCAGCCATTGCCAGCGAAACGGATTTGACAAAACCTCGTCCTGTTTCCATAGTTAGCCAACGCAAACGTTTGCGATCCGATAAAAACCACAAGATTCGGAGTCATCTCCCATGAAACTGCCGTTCCCCGGTCGTCTGCTGGCGCTCGCCGTCATTTCCTCGCTGTCGCTTGCCCTGCCGCTCGGCGCTGCCCATGCGGAAGACAAACCCAAGGTCGCTCTGGTGATGAAGTCCCTGGCCAACGAATTCTTCCTCACCATGGAAGATGGCGCCAAGGCCTACCAGAAAGACCACGCCAACGAATTCGACCTGGTGGCCAATGGCATCAAGGACGAGACCGACACCAGCAACCAGATCCGCATCGTCGAGCAAATGATCGCCACCGGCGCCAACGCCCTGGTAATCGCACCAGCCGACTCCAAAGCCTTGGTGCCTGTGATCAAGAAAGCCATGGACGCCGGCATCACCGTGGTCAACATCGACAACCGCCTGGACCCTGACGTACTCAAGAGCAAGAACCTCAGCGTACCCTTCGTTGGCCCCGACAACCGCAAGGGCGCACGCCTGGTAGGTGATTACCTGGCCAAAGAGAAGCTCAAGGCCGGTGACCAGGTCGGCATCATCGAAGGCGTGGCGACCACCACCAATGCCCAGCAGCGCACCGCCGGCTTCAAGGACGCCATGGAAGCAGCTCAGATGAAGATCGTCTCGGTGCAATCGGGCAACTGGGAAATCGACAAAGGCAACAACGTCGCCGCCGCGATGCTCAATGAATATCCCGACCTAAAAGCACTGCTGGCCGGTAACGACAGCATGGCCCTGGGCGCCGTATCGGCCGTGCGCGCGGCCGGCAAGACCGGCAAGGTGCAAGTGGTGGGCTACGACAACATCAACGCCATCAAGCCCATGCTCGAGGACGGCCGCGTACTCGCCACTCTCGATCAGGCGGCCAGCCAGCAGGCGGTGTACGGCATCCAGGCGGCATTGCAGATGCTCAAAGGCCAGAAGCCGAACGTGGACGCCGACAACGTCATCCAGACCCCGGTCGAACTCATCACCAAGCCTTGACGGCCAGGAGACATGGCCATGCCTGTAACGGCCAATGAAGTGCTGCTCGCTGCCAGCGGCCTGGGCAAGCGCTACACGCAACCGGTGCTGGGCGACGTCAGCCTGGCCCTGCGCGCCGGCGAGGTGCTGGCCCTTACCGGCGAGAACGGCGCGGGCAAGAGCACCCTGTCCAAGCTCATCAGCGGGCTGGAAGCACCCACCACCGGGCACATGACCTTCCGCGGTCAGCCCTATGCACCTGGCAGCCGCAGCGCCGCCGAGCGTCTTGGCGTGCGCATGGTCATGCAAGAGCTCAACCTGCTGCCGACCCTGACCGTGGCCGAAAACCTGTTCCTCGACAACCTGCCCAGCCGCTTCGGCTGGATCAGCCAGAAGCGCCTGCGCCAGTTGGCCACGGCCGCCATGGCCCAGGTCGGCCTGGACGCCATCGACCCGGACACCCCGGTGGGCGAATTGGGCATCGGCCACCAGCAGATGGTGGAGATCGCACGCAACCTGATCGGCGACTGCCATGTGCTGATCTTCGACGAACCCACCGCCATGCTCACCGCCCGCGAGGTGGAACTGCTGTTCACCCAGATCGAGCGCCTGCGCCAGCGCGGCGTGGCCATCGTCTACATCTCGCACCGCCTGGAGGAGCTCCAGCGCGTGGCCCAGCGCATCGTGGTGCTGCGCGACGGCAAACTCGTGTGCGACGAGCCGATCCAGCGCTACAGCAGTGCCGAGCTGGTCAACCTGATGGTCGGCCGCGAGCTGGGCGAACACATCGACCTGGGCCGCCGCCAGATCGGCGCGCCGTTGCTCAAGGTCGACCGGCTGTGCCGCGGCGACAAGGTGCGAGAGGTGTCGCTGCAGGTCAGGGCAGGGGAGATCTTCGGCATCTCCGGGCTGATAGGTGCCGGCCGCACCGAGTTGCTGCGGCTGATCTTCGGCGCCGACCGCGCCGACAGCGGCAGCATCGAAATCGGCCAGCCACTCAAGGCGGTGACCATCGACTCGCCCAAGGCAGCGGTCGAGGCCGGTATCGCCCTGATCACTGAAGACCGCAAAGGCGAAGGCCTGCTGCTGACGCAATCGATCAGCGCCAACATCGCTTTGGGCAACCTCGCTGCGCTGTCCCGCGCCGGGGTGGTCGACGGCGACGCCGAAAAGGCCCTGGCCGAACGCCAGATCACCGCCATGCGCATCCGCAGCGCCAATGCCGCCCAGGTGGTCGGCGAGCTGTCCGGCGGCAACCAGCAAAAGGTGGTGATCGGCCGCTGGCTGGAGCGTGACTGCCAGGTGCTGCTGTTCGATGAACCCACCCGCGGCATCGATGTGGGCGCCAAGTTCGATATCTATGGCTTGCTGGCCGAGCTGGCGCGCCAGGGCAAGGCCCTGGTGGTGGTGTCCAGCGACCTGCGCGAGCTGATGCTGATCTGCGACCGCATCGCAGTGCTGTCGGCCGGCCGCCTGATCGACACCTTCGAGCGCGACCACTGGAGCCAGGACCAGCTCCTTGCCGCTGCCTTCGCCGGCTACCAGAAACGTGACGCCCTGCTGCACGACGCAGCGCCCAGGATGGATGTATGAAAACCACACCTCTCGACACACAGGCCGGCGCCCCCGTGCGCCGCAGCGGCACCTACTTCGGCCTCGGCACCTACCTGGGCCTGGCGGGCGCCTTGCTGGCGATGATCGTGCTGTTCTCGTTGCTCAGCAGCCACTTCTGGTCATACGCCACCTTCAGCACCCTGGCCAACCAGATCCCTGACCTGATGGTGCTGGCCGTGGGCATGACCTTCGTGCTGATCATCGGCGGTATCGACCTGTCTGTTGGCTCGGTGTTGGCGCTGGCGGCATCGGCCGTCAGCGTGGCCATCCTCGGCTGGGGTTGGAGCGTGCTGTCGGCCGCCTTGCTCGGCATGGCCGTCGCCGCGCTGGCCGGCAGCGTCACCGGCGCGGTCACAGTGGCCTGGCGCATACCCTCGTTCATCGTCTCGCTCGGCGTGCTGGAAATGGCCCGCGGCCTGGCCTACCAGTTCACCGACTCGCGCACCGCCTACATCGGCGATGCCTACGCCTGGTTCTCCAACCCCATCGCCTACGGTATCTCGCCGGCCTTCATCATTGCCTTGCTGGTGATCGTCCTTGCCCAGCTGGTGCTGACCCGGACCGTGTTCGGCCGCCACCTGATCGGCATCGGCACCAACGAAGAGGCCGTGCGCCTGGCCGGCATCGACCCGCGCCCCTACAAGGTGCTGGTGTTCGCCCTGATGGGCCTGCTGGCCGGGCTGGCCGCGCTGTTCCAGATTTCCCGCCTGGAGGCCGCCGACCCCAATGCCGGCGCCGGCCTGGAGCTGCAGGTGATCGCCGCTGTCGTGATCGGCGGCACCAGCCTGATGGGCGGGCGCGGCTCGGTGATCAGCACGTTCTTCGGCGTGCTGATCATCTCGGTGCTGGCCGCAGGCCTTGCACAGATCGGCGCTTCAGAACCCACCAAACGCATCATCACCGGGGCGGTCATCGTCATCGCCGTGGTGCTCGACACCTACCGTAGCCGGCGAGCAGGCCGGCGGAACTGAAAACATGGCAACCATCAAAGACGTCGCGGCACTCGCGGGTATTTCCTACACCACGGTGTCCCATGTACTGAACAAGACCCGCCCGGTCAGCGAACAGGTGCGGCTTAAGGTCGAAGCGGCCATCGTCGAGCTCGACTACGTGCCCAGCGCCGTGGCGCGCTCGCTCAAAGCGCGCACCACGGCCACCATCGGGCTGCTGGTGCCCAACAGCGTCAACCCATATTTCGCCGAGCTGGCGCGCGGCATTGAAGATGCCTGCGAGCGCAACGGCTATTGCGTGATCCTTTGCAACTCCGATGACAACCCACAGAAGCAGCGCAGCTACCTGCGCGTGCTGCTGGAAAAGCGCATCGATGGCCTGGTGGTGGCTTCGGTGGGCGAGGACAGTGACCTGCTGCAGAGCCTGGCCTGCGTGCGTACCCCGATGGTCATCGTCGACCGCGCGCTGGAAGGCGTCGACGCCGACCTAGTGCGCATCGACCACGAGCAGGGCGCGTACCTGGCCACCCAGCACCTGCTGGAGCTTGGCCACCGCGACATCGCCTATATCGGCGGCCCGGCCGCGACCGGCGTCAGCCAACTGCGCCTGGCCGGCTTTCACCGTGCCATGGCCGAGGCGCAGGTGGCCGTGCACGGTGCGCACATCCTGCAGTGCGATTTCACCAGCCCCGGTGGCCATGCGGCGGCCGCGCAACTGCTCGATGGCCAGCGGCCCACAGCCATTTTTGCCGGCAACGACATGATCGGCTTTGGCGTGCTGCGTGCGGCTGCCGAGCGCAATATCAGCGTGCCGGGCGAGCTGTCGGTGATCGGCTTCGACGACATCGAGCTCAGTCGCTATGTGTACCCACCGCTGACCACCGTCGGCCAGTCGATCCGTGAGCTCGGTGAAAGTGCAGCGGCGCTGTTGCTGTCGCGTATCGCCGCACCGCGGCGCGAAGGCGCAGAGCAGCGCATCGTCGCCCCGCGCATCGTGCTGCGTGAGTCCACCGGGCCGCGCCCGGACCTGTTCAATGATTACCGCTAAGGAATGTTCATGAGTGCCAAAGTAGTGGTGGTCGGTAGCCTCAACATGGACCTGGTAGCCCGCACCGAGCGGCTGCCACGTGCAGGCGAAACAGTGGCCGGCGAAAGCTTTTTCACCGTGCCGGGCGGCAAGGGCGCCAATCAGGCGGTGGCCGCAGCACGCCTGGGCGCGAGCGTGGCGATGGTCGGTAACGTCGGCGATGACGCCTACGGCCAGCAGTTGCGCCAGGCCCTGGAAGTGGAAGGCATCGACTGCCAGGCAGTGAGCGCGTGCCCGGGCGTCTCCAGTGGCGTGGCGCTGATTACCGTGGATGCCGCCAGCCAGAACTGCATCGTCATCATCCCCGGCGGCAACGGCCAACTGACGCCGGCAAGCGTGCAGCGTTTCGACGCACTGCTGCAGGCTGCCGAGGTGATCATCTGCCAGCTCGAAGTGCCTGCCGACACGGTGGCCTGGGCCCTGGCCAGGGGGCGTGAGCTGGGCAAGACGGTGATGCTTAACCCGGCCCCGGCGACCGGCCCGTTGCCCGCCCAGTGGCTAGGCCATATCGATTACCTCATCCCCAATGAAAGCGAGGCCGAGGCACTGACCGGCGCGCCAGTGGACGACCTGGCCAGCGCCCGCCGTGCCGGCGAACGCCTGCTGCAGATGGGGGCCGGCAAGGTCATCGTCACCCTCGGCGCGCAGGGTGCGTTGTTCGTCAGCCGTGACGGCAGCCGGCACTTCCCTGCGCCGCAGGTCAAAGCGCTGGACACCACGGCAGCGGGCGACACTTTTGTCGGCGGTTTTGCAGCCGCGCTGGTGCGTGGCCTGGGGGAGGACGATGCGATCACCCTTGGCCAGCGCGCTGCGGCGCTGTCCGTCACTCGCGCCGGGGCACAGCCCTCGATCCCGACCCTGGCGGAGCTGGCCCCATGAAAAAGACCGCGCTGCTCAATATTGCCCTGTCACGCACCATTGCCGGGCTGGGCCATGGCGACATCCTGGTGATCGGCGATGCCGGGTTGCCCGTGCCGCCTGGGGTCGAGCTGATCGACCTGGCCTTGACACCGGGCATTCCCGATTTCGCCAGCGTGCTGCGCGCCGTGCTCAGCGAGATGCAGGTGGAGCGCCATGTGCTGGCCGAAGAGATGCAGAAGGTCGTGCCGCCCGGCCTCGTCGAGATCGAGCGCCTGCGCGGCAAGCTCGGCAAGCGTGAATGGCTGAGCCATGAGCAATTCAAGGGGTTGTCGCGCAGCGCCCGCGCCGTGGTGCGTACCGGCGAGTGCCAGCCCTACAGCAATATCGCCCTTATCGCCGGGGTAACCTTCTAGCTCCCACCGCGACCGCGCAGTTCTTCAGGCCTGCGCTTTACCTGTGCAAGTCACCGACTTGCCCAAAGCCGACGCAATTCCAGGTGGGAGCCGGCTTAGCGGCGATGGGCCGCAAAGCGGCCCCAACCGTTTCACCACAAGGCAACAGGAGTGCCCCATGCTCAAACCCCTGCTACAAGGACTCGCCCTCATGGCCGCAGCTGCCACCACCACGCTCCAGGCCGCACCTCGCGACCTGATCATCGACACCGACCCCGGCGCCGACGATGTGGTCGCGCTGTTCCTGGCCATGGCTTCGCCGGACGAGCTCAACATTCGCGCCATCACCACCGTCGCTGGCAACGTGCGGCTCGACAAAACGTCGCGCAACGCCCGCCTGGCCCGCGAGTGGGCCGGCCGTGAAGACATCCCGGTGTACGCCGGGGCAGGGCGCCCGTTGCTGCGCACGCCGATCTACGCTGCCCAGGTGCATGGCGAAGAGGGCCTGACCGGTGTCCCGGTGCATGAACCGAAAAAGCCCCTGGCCCCAGGCAATGCCGTGCAGTACCTGGTCGACACCCTCGGCGCTGCCGAACCCCACAGCATCACCGTGGCCATGCTCGGCCCGCAGACCAATCTGGCCCTGGCACTGATCCAGCGCCCGGCCATCGCCAAAGGCATCAAGGAAGTGGTGGTAATGGGCGGCGCCCATTTCAACGGCGGCAACATCACCCCGGTGGCAGAATTCAACCTCTACGCCGACCCGCACGCCGCCGAGGTGGTGCTGGCCAGCGGCGTGCCGCTGACCTACCTGCCGCTGGACGTCACCCACAAGCTGCTCACCAGCGACGCCCGGCTCAAGCAGCTGGCAGCCGTGAACAACCAGGCCAGCAAGCGTGTGGTAGACATCCTCAATGCGTACATCAAGCACGACATGGACCTGTACGGCATGCCCGGCGGCCCGGTGCATGACGCCAGCGTCATTGCTTATCTGCTCAAGCCTGAGCTGTTCAGCGGGCGGCGCATCCACATGAGTGTCGACAGCCGCGAGGGCCCGAGCTTCGGCCAGACCGTGGCCGACTGGTACGGCGTGCTCAAGCAGCCGGCCAATGTAATGTGGGTGGCCGAGGGCGATGCCCAGGGCTTTTTCGACCTGCTCAGCGCGCGCCTGGCTCGATTGCCATAGCGGCGTGCGGTGCATAGCGCTCGAACACCTGGTCGATGAAGCTGCGCGCCGCCTCACTGCCCAGGTCGCGCACCAGCAGGTCCAGGGCGATCAATACCAGCTCTTCTGGCGTGCTGGGGCTGTAGGCGCTCTGGCCCTCCGCCCATTTGACCTTGATGTCGGCGTCGATGCTGTGGTGGCTCATGAAAGGCTCTCGTTTGGGCCCGTAGCGGAGGGGCGAACACCTGACCCTGGCGTTCGCAGCAGGCACTGTGCCTACACTTCTTAAAGTAAATCATCACTTTGCGTCAATGGCTCTTCGACTTAAGAATAAAAAGCCTGCCCAAGCAAACCAACTGCGTGGTGCAAAATCCGGTCACGATTGCCTTTCGCCACGCACGGTGAGTTCAGGCAGACTTGGGCGGTTTTGCAACGAATTCAGGGTGGAACTGTCGGAACAGGCAGTTCCCATATCTATTTAGGAGGATTCATGTTCCGTACCCGTGCTTCCCTGGCAACCTTGCTGGTCGCTGCGGTGCTGGCTGGTTGCAGCACTGGTGGCAACTCTGACGGCGGCAGCGCCCCGGCTGCACCTGCAGGCAACGACGGGCGCTGCGAGGCCAGCGGCGCCGATTTCGCCATTGGCAAGCAAGGCAGTGCCGACCTGCTTGAGCAGGCGCGCAAGGCCAGTGGTTCGCAGATGGCGCGTATCCTCAAGCCGCATGACGTGGTGACCCTGGAGTACCGCTCCGAGCGTCTGAACCTGAATGTGGACGAGCAGGGCAAGGTGACCCGCGTCAACTGCGGTTGATGCAACCCCAATGCCGCCCCTGCGCAGGCAGGTGTGCGTTGCCTTGGTAAAGCCCATAAAAAAACCCGCCACAAGGGCGGGTTTTTTTACAGCTATCCGAATTACTCCGGACGAACCTGCGCAGCCTGCATACCCTTCTGGCCTTTTTCGGCAACGAAGGAAACAGTCTGGCCTTCTTTCAGGCTCTTGAAGCCGTCGGATTCGATGGCTTTGAAGTGAACGAACAGGTCGTCGCCGCCGCCTGCTGGGGTGATGAAGCCGTAGCCTTTCTCATCATTGAACCATTTGACGGTGCCTTGTTGGCGATTGGACATGGGTGAATCTCCAGAACATTTAATTTTCAGTGGTGCAATGTGGCCGAGGCTACGGAGCACGGACACCATAATAGTCTAATTCTGCGCCTGTAGCGTCTTTTACCTTCGCAGGATGCTGATCCAGGGCAAATAAAGCCCGGAAAGCCCTCCGCGCATGGCTCATTTCGGCTTGCAGGCCGCTTGCACGATGGTCTGTGCCTTCTGCATCAGCTTGGCGTCAACGCCGTCCTTACTGTCCAGGTCTTCGATCTCCTTATCGGTGAAATTTTCTTTGATGGCTTGCGCGCCGCACGAGCAATGCTTGTCTGCAGCTGCGGCGTCGACACCTTGGCTTTGCGCCACCTGCTTGCATTGCGTCATGTAGGCACCCTCCTTGCCGGCAGGGAAGTTGCCAGCGTTGGCTGCCATGGGCAGCAGCAGGGCGCCAGCGGCCGCCAGGGCCAGAAGAGACGGAACTCGCATAACCAGACACTCCTTGGGTTAAGGTCTCATCAAGAGTAGGTTGCTTCCCAAAGTCTGATTGGAAATTTTCCGTGTAAGTTCACCGCTACCGCGTAAATTCCAAATATTTCTGCGCTGCCATGCAACCCCCGTGCTAGCATGCCCGGCTTGCAGCTACATACGTGCAGCGTGCAACTATCTTTTACTTTCCAGTCACTCAGGTCCCCCTGGCAAGCCGAAAGGCTTCTGCCACTGTGAGGCAGGCTTCCTTCAAGGAAGGCAGGTCGGATCTTGTACTGGCTCATCCCAACCCACGTGACCTTTGGTAGGGGTCACCACTAGGAGAGGAGGCGCCATGCCCACTATTACTCTTCCCGATGGCAGTCAACGCGCGTTTGATCACGCGGTATCCGTAGCCGACGTCGCCGCTTCGATCGGTGCCGGCCTGGCCAAGGCCACCGTTGCCGGCAAAGTCGACGGCAAGCTGGTCGATGCCTGTGAACTGATCACCCACGACGCCACCCTGCAGATCATCACCCCTAAAGATGAAGAGGGACTGGAGATCATCCGTCACTCGTGCGCCCACCTGGTCGGCCACGCGGTGAAACAGCTGTACCCGACCGCCAAGATGGTCATCGGCCCGGTCATCGACGAAGGCTTCTATTACGACATCGCCTACGAGCGCCCCTTCACCCCTGAAGACCTGGCCGCCATCGAAAAGCGCATGCAGCAGCTGATCGAAAAAGATTACGACGTCATCAAGAAGATGACCCCGCGTGCCGAAGTCATCGACGTGTTCAAGGCCCGTGGCGAGGACTACAAGCTGCGCCTGGTCGAAGACATGCCAGACGAGCAGGCCATGGGGCTGTACTACCACGAAGAATACGTCGACATGTGCCGCGGCCCGCACGTGCCCAATACCCGCTTCCTCAAGGCATTCAAGCTGACCAAGCTGTCCGGCGCCTACTGGCGTGGCGATGCCAGGAACGAGCAGCTGCAGCGTGTGTACGGTACCGCCTGGGCTGACAAGAAGCAGCTGGCTGCCTACATCCAGCGCATCGAAGAAGCGGAAAAACGCGACCACCGCAAGATCGGCAAGCAGCTGGACCTGTTCCACCTGCAGGAAGAAGCGCCGGGCATGGTGTTCTGGCACGCCAACGGCTGGACCGTCTACCAGGTGCTCGAGCAGTACATGCGCCAGGTCCAGCGCGAAAACGGCTATTCGGAAATCAAGACCCCGCAGGTTGTCGACCGCATCCTCTGGGAGCGTTCCGGCCACTGGTCCAACTACGCCGAGAACATGTTCACCACGTCGTCGGAAAGCCGTGATTACGCGGTCAAGCCGATGAACTGCCCGTGCCACGTGCAGGTGTTCAACCAGGGCCTGAAGTCGTACCGCGACCTGCCGCTGCGCCTGGCCGAGTTCGGTGCCTGCCACCGGAACGAGCCGTCCGGCGCGCTGCACGGCATCATGCGCGTGCGTGGCTTCGTGCAGGACGACGCGCACATCTTCTGCACCGAAGACCAGGTGAAGAAAGAAGCCGCCGACTTCATCAAGCTGACCCTGGACGTGTACAAGGACTTCGGTTTCACCGACGTCGCCATGAAGCTCTCCACCCGTCCCGCCAAGCGCGTGGGCTCCGAAGAGCTTTGGGACCGTGCCGAAGGTGCACTGGCCGACGCCCTGAACGAATCCGGCCTGGAATGGGAATACCAGCCAGGTGAAGGTGCCTTCTACGGCCCGAAAATCGAATTCACCCTGCGCGACTGCCTGGGCCGTAACTGGCAGTGTGGTACCCTGCAGTACGACCCGAACCTGCCAGAGCGCCTGGATGCCAGCTACATCGCCGAAGACAACGCGCGCAAGCGCCCAGTGATGCTGCACCGCGCCATCCTTGGCTCGTTCGAGCGCTTCATCGGCATGCTCATCGAGCATTATGCCGGCGTGTTCCCGGCGTGGCTGGCACCCACCCAGGCCGTGATCATGAACATCACCGACAAACAGGCGGATTTCGCCCTTCAGGTTGAGAAATCTCTGAACGGTAGCGGTTTCCGTGCCAAGTCGGACTTGAGAAATGAGAAGATCGGCTTTAAAATCCGCGAGCATACTTTGCTCAAGGTCCCGTACCTTTTGGTTATAGGGGACCGCGAAGTCGAAACGCAAACCGTCGCTGTGCGTACTCGCGAAGGTGCAGACCTGGGCTCCATGCCCGTCGCCCAGTTCGTTGAGCTTCTGACACATGCGGTTTCCCGGCGTGGTCGCCAAGAATCGGAGTAATGACTATTAAGCGTGAAATGAGAAACGATAAACGTGCTGCACCGAAGGCCCCGATCAACGAGAATATCTCGGCCCGCGAGGTTCGGTTAATTGGCGCAGACGGCGAGCAGGTTGGCATCGTCTCGATTGATGAAGCGCTGCGTATCGCTGATGAAGCGAAGCTGGACCTGGTTGAAATCTCTGCAGACGCGGTACCGCCTGTCTGCAAGGTCATGGACTACGGCAAGCACCTCTTCGAAAAGAAGAAGCAGGCTAACGAAGCCAAGAAAAACCAGAAGCAGATCCAGATCAAAGAAATCAAGTTTCGTCCAGGGACGGAGGATGGGGATTACCAGGTAAAACTACGCAACCTGGTACGTTTCCTTACCGATGGGGACAAGGCCAAGATCTCTCTGAGATTCCGTGGTCGTGAGATGGCCCACCAGGAGCTGGGTATGGAGCTGTTGAAGCGGGTTGAAGCTGACCTCGCCGAATACGGCACCGTCGAACAGCATCCGAAGATGGAAGGACGCCAACTTATGATGGTCATCGCCCCCAAGAAAAAGAAGTAATCTCCCGGGCACGGCAGGCCTGATGATTATGTGTAATTTTATCGAATGCGGAGTTCCAACATGCCAAAAATGAAAACCAAGAGCGGTGCTGCAAAGCGCTTCCTGAAGACCGCTACCGGCTTCAAGCACAAGCACGCTTTCAAGAGCCACATCCTGACCAAAATGTCGACCAAGCGTAAGCGTCAACTGCGTGGTAGCAGCTTGCTGCACCCGTCTGACGTCGCGAAAGTCGCGCGCATGCTGCGCGTTCGTTAATTCTGGTCAAAGATAGAGGAAGTTACTCATGGCTCGTGTAAAGCGCGGCGTTATCGCTCGTAAGCGTCACAAAAAAATTCTGAAACTGGCTAAAGGTTACTACGGTGCACGCTCGCGCGTATTCCGCGTAGCCAAGCAGGCAGTCATCAAGGCAGGCCAATACGCCTACCGCGACCGTCGCCAGAAGAAGCGTCAGTTCCGCGCACTGTGGATCGCTCGTATCAACGCCGGTGCCCGCACCAACGGTCTGTCTTACAGCCGTCTGATTGCTGGCCTGAAAAAGGCGTCGATCGAAATCGACCGTAAGGTTCTGGCTGACCTGGCAGTGAACGAAAAAGCGGCGTTTGCTGCAATTGTCGAGAAAGCTAAAGCCGTTCTGGCTTAAGTACCCACGACAATCATCCGGCAGCGCTCTGTGCTGTCGGGTGTAAAACGTCATCGATAGGGGAAGAGCCTTCAAAGCTCTTCCCCTATTTTCGTATCTGGAGTCTGTACATGGAAAACCTGGACGCGCTGGTCTCCCAAGCCCTTGAGGCCGTGGAGCGCGCTGAAGACATCAATGCCCTGGAACAGATCCGGGTTCAGTATCTGGGCAAGAAAGGCGAACTGACCCAGGTGATGAAGACCCTGGGCAACCTGCCAGCCGAAGAGCGCCCGAAAGTCGGCGCGCTGATCAATGACGCCAAAGAGCGCGTCACCGAAGTGCTCAACGCACGCAAGGCAGCCTTTGAAGAAGCCGAGCTCAGCGCTCGCCTGGCCGCCGAATGCATTGATGTGACCCTGCCAGGCCGTGGCCAGGCCACCGGTGGCCTGCACCCGATCACCCGTACCCTCGAACGCATCGAGCAGTTCTTCACCCACATCGGCTACGGCATCGCCGAAGGGCCCGAGGTCGAAGACGACTACCACAACTTCGAAGCGCTCAACATCCCTGGCCACCACCCGGCCCGGGCGATGCACGACACCTTCTACTTCAATGCCAACATGCTGCTGCGCACCCACACCTCGCCGGTGCAGGTGCGGACCATGGAGTCCACCCAGCCGCCCATCCGCATTGTGTGCCCGGGCCGCGTTTACCGCTGCGACTCGGATATCACCCACTCGCCGATGTTCCACCAGGTCGAAGGCCTGCTGATCGATCGCGACATCAACTTTGCCGACCTCAAGGGCACCATCGAAGAGTTCCTGCGCGTGTTCTTCGAAAAAGAACTGGCCGTGCGCTTCCGCCCGTCGTTCTTCCCCTTCACCGAGCCGTCCGCCGAAGTCGACATCCAGTGCGTGATGTGTTCCGGCAAAGGCTGCCGCGTGTGCAAGCAAACCGGCTGGCTGGAAGTGCTGGGCTGCGGCATGGTGCACCCGAACGTGCTGCGCATGTCCGGCATCGACCCTGAAGAATTCCAGGGCTTCGCTTTCGGCATGGGTGCCGAGCGGCTGGCCATGCTGCGCTACGGCGTCAACGATTTGCGTCTGTTCTTCGACAACGACCTGCGGTTCTTAGCCCAATTCCGCTAGGCCCAATCGACGCAACTTTCAGGAGAACAGCATGAAATTCAGTGAACAGTGGCTGCGCGGTTGGGTAAACCCGCAAGTCTCCCGTGATGAACTGGTCGCCCGCCTGTCCATGGCCGGCCTTGAAGTCGACAGCGTAACCCCCGCTGCCGGCCAGTTCAGCGGCATCGTCGTGGGCGAAATCCTCGCCACCGAACAACACCCCGACGCCGACAAACTGCGCGTCTGCCAGGTCAGCAACGGCCAGGAAACCTTCCAGGTCGTCTGCGGCGCCCCCAACGCGCGCGCCGGCATCAAGATCCCGTTCGCCATGATCGGTGCCGAACTGCCGGGCGACTTCAAGATCAAGAAGGCCAAGCTGCGCGGCGTCGAATCCTTCGGCATGCTGTGCTCGGCAGCAGAGCTGCAGATCAGCGAAGAAAACGACGGCCTGCTCGAACTGGCTGGCGACGCCCCGGTAGGCGAAGACATTCGCCAGTACTTGAACCTGGACGACGCCAGCATCGAGATCGGCCTGACCCCCAACCGCGGTGACTGCCTGTCGCTGGCCGGCCTGGCCCGCGACGTCAGTGCCCTGTACAACGTACCGGTTACCCGCCCTGTGGTGCCGGCCGTACCGGCTGTCCACGATGAAGTGCGCCCGGTCGAGGTCAGTGCTCCAGCCGTTTGCCCACGCTACCTGGGCCGCGTCATCCGCAACGTCGACCTCAGCAAGCCCACCCCGCTGTGGATGGTTGAACGCCTGCGCCGCAGCGACGTGCGCAGCATCGACGCCGCTGTCGACATCACCAACTACGTGATGCTCGAACTTGGCCAGCCGATGCACGCCTTCGACCTCGCCGAAATCAATGGCGGCATCCGCGTACGCATGGCCGAAGAGGGCGAGAAGCTCGTGCTGCTCGACGGCCAGGAAGTCGCCCTGCGCGCCGACACCCTGGTCATCGCCGACCATACCCGTGCCCTGGCCATTGCCGGCGTGATGGGTGGCGAGCACAGCGGCGTCAACACCGAAAAAACCCGCGACCTGTTCCTCGAAAGCGCCTTCTTCGAGCCGATCGCCGTTGCTGGCAAGGCCCGTTCATACGGCCTGCACACCGACGCCTCGCACCGCTACGAGCGCGGCGTCGACTCGCAACTGGCCCGCGAAGCCATGGAGCGCGCTACCGCGCTGGTGCTGGAGATTGTCGGCGGCGAAGCCGGCCCCATCATCGAAGCCGTCAGTGAACAGCACCTGCCGCAGGTCGCCCCGGTGACCCTGCGCGCCGAACGCATCACCCAGATGCTCGGCATGGAGTTGCAGGCCGCCCAGGTCGAGCAGATGCTCAACGCCCTGGAGCTGACCACCACGGCCAGCGGGGCAGGGGAGTGGACCGTCAAGGTGCCAAGCCACCGCTTCGACATCAGCCTGGAAGTTGACCTGATCGAAGAGCTGGCCCGCCTGTACGGCTACAACAGCCTGCCAGTGCGTTACCCACAAGCGCGCCTGGCGCCCAAGGCCAACCCGGAAACCCGCGGTGAGTTGCCCAACCTGCGCCGCCTGCTGGTCGCCCGCGGCTACCAGGAAGCCATCACCTACAGCTTCATCGACCCGAAGCTGTTCGAGCTGTTCACCCCTGGTGTAGAGCCGCTGCTGCTGGCCAACCCTATCTCCAGCGACATGGCCGCCATGCGCGCCTCGCTGTGGCCAGGCCTGGTCAAAGCCATGCAGCACAACCTCAACCGCCAGCAAGACCGCGTGCGCCTGTTCGAAAGCGGCCTGCGCTTCGTCGGCCAGCTGGGTGACCTGAAGCAGCAGCCGATGATCGCCGGCGTCGTCACCGGCAGCCGTCTGCCAGAAGGCTGGGCCAACGGCCGTGACAGCATCGACTTCTTCGATGTAAAAGCAGACGTCGAAGCCTTGCTGGGCTACTCGGGCGCCCTGTGCGACTTCACCTTCGCCGCCGGCAAACACCCCGCCCTGCACCCAGGCCAGACCGCTGTCATCCAGCGCGACGGCAAGGAAGTCGGCTACCTCGGCGCCCTGCACCCGGAAGTCGCCAAGGCCCTGGGCCTGGACCGCCCGGTGTTCGTCTTCGAGCTGGTATTGGGTGATGTGGTGGAAGGCCGCCTGCCGAAATTCAGCGAGCTCTCCAAGTTCCCGGAAACCCGTCGCGACCTGGCCCTGATCGCCGGCCGTGACGTCGCCGCCAGCGCCGTGCTTGAAGTAATTCGTGACAATGCAGGCGAATGGCTTACAGACCTCAGGCTGTTTGACGTCTACCAGGGTAAAGGTATTGATCCTGATAGAAAAAGCCTGGCCGTCGGCTTGACCTGGCAGCATCCATCGCGCACTCTTAACGACGATGAGGTGAACACTACCCTGCACAATATCCTCACCTCGCTTGAACAAAGGTTGAACACCACGTTAAGGAAATAACGGCATGGGTGCTCTGACGAAAGCTGAGATGGCCGAAAGGCTGTACGAGGAGCTGGGGCTTAACAAGCGTGAGGCCAAGGAGTTGGTCGAGCTGTTTTTTGAAGAAATTCGGCACGCACTTGAAGAGAACGAGCAGGTCAAGTTGTCCGGTTTCGGCAACTTCGACCTTCGCGACAAACGCCAGCGGCCGGGCCGCAACCCCAAGACAGGGGAAGAGATCCCGATCACTGCACGGCGCGTCGTCACCTTTCGTCCAGGGCAGAAGTTGAAGGCCCGGGTTGAGGCCTATGCTGGAACCAAGCCATAACGACGAACTGCCCCCCATACCGGGCAAACGCTACTTCACCATTGGTGAAGTCAGCGAGTTGTGTGCCGTAAAGCCACACGTGCTGCGGTATTGGGAGCAGGAGTTCCCTCAGCTCAACCCTGTGAAGCGGCGGGGCAACCGGCGGTATTACCAGCGCCAAGACGTGCTGATGATCCGCCAGATTCGCGCGCTGCTGTATGACCAGGGGTTCACCATTGGCGGGGCGCGGTTGCGGCTCTCCAGTGATGAGGTGAAGGATGAGTCAAGCCAGTACAAGCAGCTGATTCGGCAGATGATTGTCGAGTTGGAGGATGTGCTGGTGGTGTTGAAGAAGTGAGTTTGGCCGATGAATGGAAATTTTTGAAAAAAAGCTTCCATTTATCAAAAGGTTAGGGTAGATTCTTCATCGTTCTCAGAGGTTATGAGAATGTAGTCGGGGCGTAGCGCAGCCCGGTAGCGCACTTGCATGGGGTGCAAGGGGTCGAGTGTTCGAATCACTCCGTCCCGACCAAAAAACTCCAAAAAATCCAGTCACTTAGCGGTGACTGGATTTTTTTATGGGTCACGATTTTTTCGGAGCGCATTTTTACCCCCACTTTTCTCCCCACCGAATTCAGCGGCCTCAAACTCATGGTGTTAGGGGCGACGACAGGGAGCATCGACCCTAACGACCGTCGTCATCGGTGAGATCGGCGAAAAGCGGACGTTCATATTAGGCCCATGGGTTTTGAGCGGGCAGTTCTCTCAACCGGCATTCCCCACATTCAACCAGGCTGACTCAGCAAGCAGCTGTTTGTAGAGGTCTGGGCTTTGCTTGACTCGGCCGGAGAGCCAAGCCCGGCAGTAACTATCCGCCGATCCTATAATTAGCGAGGGTATGAGCTCGCGCGGCAGATCCCTCAACTCACGTCGATGAACTGGGTCGCTAAACCAATCTTTGATCTGCGCGTTCCTGATGCGATTGGCTTCTTTGAGCTGATCACCGAAGGCACTTTGCGCGACGGCGTAGCGCGCTTGGTATTGAAAACGCGCCCAGTCTGGCTGGCCGACTACCCAATCTACATAGCTGAAGACCAGCGCGAACACCCATTCCCGGGTTGAAACCGCACCTTTCATGTAGCTGTCTCGCAGGTGCGCCTGGTCGTCCAGCGCCGCCATGTAGAGGGCTGCGATCACGCCTTCCTTGTTGCCAAAATGGTGATAGATCGACCCCACACTCGTCTCGCTATCGGCTCGGATGATGTCGATGGTGGTCGCGTCGATTCCGTGCTCATTGAACAGCCGTAGTGCACAGCGAAGAATTTGCCGTTTGGACTCGGCACGTCGCCCGGGGTAACAGCGCTCGAGGAGATCAGCAGGTTCCATTCTTGATTCCGGCCCAAAAGCGCGATGGTAAGTGAAACCGGCAGCGCATACGAGCTGTTGACGGGTTGGATTAAACAGAATATTGTTCTAGAACATGATTCTAATCTGTCATTCGCTAAATCAGAGGTCCCCGTAAATGAGCCAGACACTCAGCATGTACCAAAACGTTGGCGCTTCCGCTTTCAGCAATATCGCCTGCCAAATGGCCCCCTACTTCAGCACCATTACCCCGGAAATCTCTTTGCTGACTCCCGGTCGCGCTGAAGTGAACGTCCCTTTCCGCAAAGAAATCACCAACCACCTCGCCTCTGTTCATGCCATCGCACTATGCAACGCTGCTGAGCTTGCCGGCGGGATGATGACCGAGGTATCTATTCCTAGCGGCGCTCGTTGGATTCCGAAAGGCATGACTGTCGAGTATCTAGCTAAAGCCAAGACCGCCGTTCACGCGGTCGCCGATGGTAGCGAAATTGATTGGGAATCTTCGGGTGACAAAATCGTCCCGGTCGAAATTTTCGACGAAGCTGGGGTGAAAGTCTTCACGGCTCGCATCACCATGAATGTGAAGCTTGGCTAAGTAATTAGTATCGCGAGCGGTTAATTCATCTTTAAACGTGCAGCGATACATTGTGAATCCACGCCCGAGCGAGTTACAGGTGGACCGCGCCCAGTGGGTTCCTCTGCGCTGTAAACCGCTGAAGTTGTCAAGGTTTGGGGTTGGCTTCGCCTGAGCATGTAGGTGGGGAACCTTGCTCAGCGGGCGCGGATACTACGTTTAATCAATTAAGGGGTTACGCCCATTACCATCTGTTGGAGCGCTGATCCAAAGGCTGAATCGAGCGCCTAAACACCTAGGAAGTCGGACAGCCGCTTGAGATACGCCATCAAATGTCCTGCGGAGTTCCGCCCCGAGTTTCGCATTTGAGAAATGCCCAATCGATCAGCGTCTCAATCGATGGGCCGAGCGCGAGACCAAGCTCGGTCAAGGCATACTCCACCTTCGGTGGGACCTGCGCAAAGACCTTGCGGGTGACGATTCCGTCCTTTTCCAGTTCCTTGAGCTGCTGAATCAGCATCTTCTGGTTCACCCCCACAACCCGCTTCTCAAGCTCTGAAAAGCGAATCGGCTCCTTGGCTGCGAAGAGCTGGACAATGATCACAATCTTCCACTTTCCTTCAAGCACTCGCAGGGTTTCGCTCGTCGCGGCCGCCCAGAAGAGTTGCTGATTAGGATCTCCGCTTCGCCAATCTCGCTTCATCTAACTTACCTTTTGGTTAGTAACGCACAAAATAGTGTGTACTTGCTGTTAAGAATGGTAGTGGATACTCTCTTTTTTACGCAAACATTTGCTGGAAAAGGGGGGTGAACCGACGATTCCGCTGGTTCTATGAGTCGGCCCCGCCATGCTGATCAAAGAAGGATAGAGACGATGAAAACTGTTCGATGGACCTCCGACGAGAGGCCGGGCCTTAAGCTGCACGATGAAGCCATGCCAAATCCCGGTCCGCACGAGGTTGTGGTCAGGGTTCATGCAGCATCCTTGAACTTCCGCGACCAAGCGATTCTCGATGGTGCATATGGCGGTCCGACAAAGCCTAATGGCGTCCCCCTTTCGGACGGAGCCGGTGAAGTGATCGCGGTCGGTCGCGACGTCAAACGCACAAAGGTCGGCGACCGTGTGTCAGCATCATGCTGCCAGCACTGGATCGGCGGACCCACGCGTCCGGAGTACCATGCGGACAGCCTGGGCATGACGACTGACGGATGGCTGGCCGAAACTATTCTGCTGCACGAGAACGCCGTCGTTCATCTGCCGGACTACATGACCTATATTGAGGCCGCCTCTCTCCCTTGCGCTGCCGTTACGGCTTGGTCGGCGCTGAACCTATCATCGCCGCTCCAGCCTGGCGAGACAGTGCTGATTCAGGGCACTGGCGGGGTAGCGCTGTTCTCGCTGCAGGTGGCGAAGATGTTCGGCGCGAAGGTGCTCGCCATCACCTCATCGGAGGAAAAGGCGGAACGGCTTCGGGCGCTGGGCGCCGCTGCAGTCGTCAATTACCGGTCCCATCCCGACTGGGACAAGAAAATTCTGGCTCTCACAGACGGGCGTGGGGTCGACAAGACCATCGATATCGCGGGCGAGAAGACGATCGTGCAGTCGGCGGCCGCTACCCGGAACGGCGGCGACATCTCGCTCGTCGGTTTCACCAGCGGTTTCGGTGGCGGGCTGCCGCCAATCGATATTCTCGGCAAGTCGCTTCGCGTCGCCGGCACGTCTATCGGGTCGCGGGCAACCTTCGAGGCGCTGTTGCGAGCCATGGCCTTGCACGAGATGCACCCGGTTGTGGACCAGGTTTTTTCATTCGCGGATTACGAGGCCGCTTATCGGCGCCTCAAAAGCGGCAATCACGTTGGCAAGGTCGTGATCGATGTTGCGCGATGATATGACCGCTGGCATTCGCCGAAGCGCCGCACACAGCAGCGCTTCGGCTGGCAGGAGCCTCGTACGATGATCCCATCGTCGATTCTGGAACTCGGACCCCTTCGGCAAGGATCCGACCGCCGCACAGCGCTCGATAGCGCCCGCACACTTGGCCAGCATGCAGAGCGCTTGGGTTTGCGCCGCATCTGGGTGGCCGAGCATCACAACTCGCCAGCAGTCAGCACGGCTGCGACCTCGGTCGTTGTGTCTCACATCGCGGCTGCTACGACGACGATCCGCGTTGGTGCTGGCGGCGTGATGCTTCCCAACCACGGCCCTTACGTTATCGCAGACCTCGCGGGCACTCCGGCGCGATCCCGGCAACGCGGAGATGCCCTCAGCGAGCGCGTGCGCTCAGTTGAAATTCAGCCCAAGCAGTAACCTGATATAGGGAATACACAATGTACGCGGAAATTACGCAATTCATCAAAATGCTAGACACCCTTTCCCGTCTCTTGGACAAGGCACAACGACACGCTGAGGAAAATGGCTTTGAGGCGGAAGTTCTTTTGAACGCCCGTCTCGCGCCAGATATGCTGCCACTCTCGAGCCAAGTCCAGATGGTGTGCGGTACGGCCATGCTCGCCAGCTCAGTTCTGACTGGCAAATCGGCTCCGGTCTCCGATAACGCTGAGCACACTGTCCCAGAACTCAAAGCGCTGATTGAAAAAACGATCACCTATGTCAGTTCGATGAAAGAAAGCGACTTTTTGGGTTGGGAAGATCGCATTGTCGCTCCTCCCGGTTGGTCCGGCGCTTTTCTTGGCAAGGACTATTTCCACCAGCACGCAGTCCCTAACTTTTACTTTCACATGGTGACGGCCTACGCAATCCTCCGACACGAAGGCGTTCGGATCGGAAAGATGGACTACATCGGAAAATTGCCTTTCCTCATTTAACAACCGATCGCGCCTCGTTACATGATTGCTCTAAACGCTGGAAAGGCCCTGGCTCATTCCAGCTCGCGTTCAAATCGGTCGCTGACAGAGGCTTAACTCCCAGTTCCATTTTGCTGACTGCGAGATTTGGCCGCATGCATCGAGTCTGCCTGATAGCTTTTTTGTTGAACTTGATGAGTGCTGTCATTTTCTCGGTGGCAACTATGCGGTCGTAGGTTGGACAGAGAGCCGCCGTGTCGGCATCCGGCAGATGCCAGGGATGTGCCCGCGTTGTTGCCGCGGATGGCAGTATCGCACCTGCGCAACCTCCGAGTCCGTCGGTTGTCAGGTGGGCATAAGGTAGGCACTCGCATAGGCCGTAGGGTCAGGCAGCAACAGATTTCGTGACGTGCACTCTCCAAGGATCGTTAGCACGAGCAAGTGCAGCCATCGGTGGCGGGCTCACGCTGTTACCGCACATGTGCACCTGCTCGGTCTTGGTGAACGGCTTGCCGTCGGCGCCCCTGTCGATGATGTAGCTAGGCGGGAAGCCTTGGGCCCGGTAGAGCTCGTGTGGCTGCAGCATGCGCAGACAGATGTCGACGATGACGTACGGGGTGCCCTTCACGAAGACGGTGACCAGGCCTTGAGCGGTTCGTGGGCTGACTGGGCCAATTCGCCCGACCAGTTCGCAATCGGCACGATGAAGGGCTGCGGGTTGTCCAGCACGAACTTCTTCATGCCCTTGGCCACACGGCGGAGCGTTGCGGCAGCCAAGTCTTTCTTCCGACCGAAGATACTCTTGCTTGGCACGCTCCAATCAATGCACTCGGCAGCGGTGCGCCACTTCTGCTGGCCCTTGGCTGGGTGTTTGGCGTGGGTCGGATCCGGCCACACGATGGGCTCCCCGTCGCAGCGGGCGATCATGAACAGGCGTTCCCGGCTGGTCGGTGCGCCGAAGCAGTGGGCAAAACAGGCGTCAAATTAACATGCAAAACGGAGCTCTATAGATCGTTTCGACGCCTACTGTGCCGTCATAAAAATGCGGTCGAAAACGCACAGTCGGTTTCGAGTTTTGCAGACGGTGAGGCTGCTGATTTCGAGTTTCGCTCGGTTTGGGAAAAGTATTTGGGTGAGTCGTTTAGGGCCTCTTTGGAGGCAGCGAAAGCGATTGTGGTGTACGAGCTCTCCGACTATAAGCTTGTCGTGTACTACAGCGGCTTGATGGGCTCACTTTATAAAATGCACTATGAAGTTGAGAAATACATGGCCACGACGCCAACTACGGAGGCGACATTCAAGGTTTACGATGATCTGAAGCTGCTGTCATCGATGATCAACTTCGACTGGGATCAATTTCAAGAGCGCGCTGAGCGGAAGCGGATCCGGATGAAGAGGTAGTGTGCCCATTGCAGGCACCGCCCTCGCCGGGGAGGCGTTATCGTTGAATAGGGGAAGGCTCTGGCGGGCAGCGCCGCGCAGTGATTCTTGCTGGTATGCTTCGCCGCTTACCTAACAGGGACAGTGGTAATGGTGCGACGGAACAGATTGAAGGCTCTTTTTGCACGTCTGACGACGAATCGCTGGCGTACCGGATCTTTATTAGGGTTCGTGGCTTGGTGCAGTCTGCTGCGCTACGGTGACCTGGGCATGCTACCCACAGTTTTTAGTATGCCTTTCGGCATCGCCCTCTTTGCTATGGGCCCCTTGGAATTCCTCCCAGACAGATGGTTCTGGGTTGACTCCTTTCTGTCTGCTATGACGGGGCTGTTCTTCCAAGGAAGCTTGATGCTCATATGGGGCGTTTTGGCCTTTGAGCTTACATTGAGCCAATATGCCAGGACCGCATTCGTGGTGCTCTGCATTGTACTGCAGGTCATTATTATCGGCTGGATTCAGCGCCGGATGATGCGTTCGTATATCCGCAAGCGAAGTGAGCAGAGAAATCGCGCGCAATGAACTAAGGCCTTCGTTGAATAGGGGAAGGCGCTGGCGGGCAGCGCTCGGTGTCAGTTTTTGCGAAGGGTTGCGATCTTTGGTATAAAAGCCGGCCATTTCACAGGAAGGAACCTCATGAAACGCACCATCGTAGGCGCAGCCATCGTTGCCATTGCTGCAATTTCCCTCAGCGGATGCTGGGAGTCTGAGGAAGAGAAGAAGGCTCAGGCACAGCAGGAAGCCAGCGAGAATCTCTGGAACATCACTCCGCCTGATGAAAGCCAGGACGAGGGGTTCAAGCCGTGAAGTCATGCTTTGCCCCAATCCTTGCTGCGGCACTCGCTATGAGCTTGGCCGGCTGCAAAGAAGACGCCCTCGACACTGCTGCCTACGAGCCAACGACCGAGCACTGCCAGCCCGACTACCTGAAAACACTTCCAGACAACAAGGCTCGCGAAGACCTGGTCGAGAAGTGCATGACGGGAGGCTCTTACAAGAAGTCAGAGCCGAAGACCTGGTAACGTCCGATCTTCGTCAGTCAGCGCCGCCTTCTCAGGCGGCGTTTTCGTTCGAGGGAGAGGCGCTGGCGGGTAGCGCAGGGGTGTCAGTAGTCGGATTGGCTGTAACGCACTTCGTAGGTAGCGATCTCCTCGAAGTCGAGCTTCACCCCTCCGGTGTATAGGTTCAGCAGCAAAGCCTCGATACCGTAAGTGGCGCCAAGGAAGAGGCTCTTCTTCGGGTCAAACTCGTTGATGGTCAGGTCGAAGCATTCCCCATAGGGGCGCCGAAGTAGCCGCGCTGCTCAGCCAGGCGATAGGCTTCGCGCACGTTGTGCGCGCTGATTTCCTCGATCTGCTCGTCTATCAGCGATTTGGCCGGTGCGGTGCTCATGCCACTCTCCCGTTCGTTTCCATCCACTGCTGGTGAACGCGTTCAATGATCCGATTCAGCCGCTCTGTGTAGGCCCGCTGCGTGTCGATTCCGATGGCGCCTGTAAGGCCGGCCAGATCGATGGCCATAGCCAGCTCGCCGCGCAAGCTATCGCTGAACGAAGCGTTGATAGCATCGAAGCGCGAGTTGATAATGGCGAACACCTTGTCGCGTGTGCCTCTGATCATGCTGTCCTCCGGGCGGCGCCTGTGCCACTCATGGCTTCCATCTTGTCGAGTGCTGACGCGATCGCCGTCCGGCTGCTTGCCTTCTGGTTCTTGTCTTGTTTGCGGATCATGGCGAGCCAAGCCCGGTTTTTAGCCGCAGCCTGCTGTGGCGTAATGCCTTCCGCCCAGTGAACTTCCTGCTCACCAGAGAGACGACGATCCAAGGCCTGGGCCTGGGCGCTGTCGGCATAGAGGTCGTGCTGGGTGGCCATGGTCGCCTCCAGGTGGTGGGCTACTTGGTGGGGAAGGTAGGGGCATCCAATGAGTCGCGTACGGGTCGTACCAGAACCCCCAGCCTTCGGTGTCGTCGTAGACGTACTCGGAAAGCGCGACTTCGCCGGACTCGCAGACGATCAAATAGTCTGCCTTGATCTCCTCTGGCAGCCTGTCGCTGCATTTGATCCAGCCGCTCATGCTGCCTCCGGCCAATGGCGGGTGATGCTCTTTGGCGTAGTGCGTAAGGCGCTCGAAGCTGTTCACGCCGCCACAGCCGGGCATGGTTCCTTCCAGCTCGACGCAGGCCTTGATGTCACAGCGCCGCGAGCAGACCCAACCCCCGTAACGGCAGCGATTCACCTCGCCTTTCGGATCAGGGTGATAGGCCAGACCACCTTTCCAAGAAGGTGAACCACGCAGCTTGAGACCGCAGCCCCGGCACACGGCCTGGGTATCAGTGCAGTTATGCATTTGGTGATCCTCAGGACCGCATTGGCCAGGAGCCAGCCGCGGGTGACCAAACCCACCGTGAAAGGTGGCCTGGCGCCTGCCAATGCGGTCGATGTGAAGGGAAGGGAGGTGTGGTGTTGCAGAAGGGCTACTAAAGGGGGCCGGCGGTGGAGTCTTAGTCCGAGCCGCCGGCAAGGAGAATTACTACTCTACGGTGCAAATCCAGCGGTGGTTTTGTCGGTATGGAGCTCTGGTAAATGCAACGTCTGTTACTAGAGTCATGCCGCGCTCTTGAAGGGCTTCGGCAAGTTGAGCGAGTGTCTCTGCTTCGATAGTCATTGCTGTTACCTCGTCAGATTTACTGCGTTCATAATTCCTGACCAAGCAGGCAACTAGCAGATTCAATTTTTTTGACTGCTTCAGAGCTGCACTGGAGTGTGATCTGGTATTGGGCGCCCCGTCTCCGCGTTTCGGCTCATCCATCTAGACGCTTGGGTTTCAGCGGCCACGCCTCACAGATCACACTCCGATGCACCCTGCGATGGGGCAGGGGATCGGGCCGTCTTTACGGCTGTCACGGGTCAGCGGTGTATCAACGAGAGGCTGCTGATAATGCACATCGACCCATCTTCAGCCGGTGTGGCATCCGTGTAATCGACTTGGTTGTAAACGCCGCCGTGGAAATCCAGCACCGATGAGCGCCAGGAACTGAATAGCACGCCGCATTGGATGACTCTCCGCCGCGACGTACGAGAATTCCTACGCATCCCTGCCAATGATATTGTAGGGCCACAGCAGGCATTCCTACAGGCACCGACACACAGCATGGATGTTTATCTCGACTCTTCCTCCGTTAAAGCTCGCACAGCCCACTCCAACCCCCCGTGGTCCAGTGACGAACTGATACTTGCTCTAGATCTTTACCTGCGGCACCGTCCTTCTCTGCCCTCACCAAAACACCCAGACGTTCAAGAGCTTTCTTTGTTCCTTGGCAAGATGGGTAAGGCCCTGGGTATAGGCCCTGTTACAAACTTCCGTAATGCCAATGGCGTGTGCATGAAGCTCGGCAATTTCAGGCAATGGGATCCGGACTACACCAGCGCTGGCAAAACTGGCCTGGTGAAGGGCAACAAAGGTGAGGCGGTGGTATGGAATGATTACGCCGAGGCGCCCGAGCGTTTAGCTAAGGTTGTCAATGCCATCAGAGTTGCTGTAGAGCATCACCTATCTAGCGCAATCGCAGATCAGGCCTTGGGCGGCGGCGATGAGCCTGAGATCCAGGAGGCGGAGGAGGGTAAGGTGCTGACGAGGTTACATCGGTGCCGTGAGAGAGACCGAAGGCTGGTGGCAAGTAAGAAAAAGCAGGCGATGGCGAAGTTTGGAAAGCTGGTGTGTGAAGCCTGTGGCTTTGACTTCGCTACTCGATACGGTGACGTCGGAGAAGGGCTTATCGACGTGCATCATACGAAGCCTGTCCATACCCTCCAACCCGGTGACAAGACGCACCTCAATGACTTGGCATTGTTATGCGCGAACTGTCATAGGGTCGTCCACTCAACCAAAGGGTGGCTTGAAATCGATCAGCTCAAAGCTGCGTTGGCAAGCGGTAAGATGTAGCGAGGCTATAACCCAGCTCGATGGTGAACATCGTGCGACGCCTCGAGCCGCTCTGGTCGCCTTTGTATTTCGCCGTCGTAATGAGAAATTCTTCGAAACCGTTTCAACTCGAACTGGCCCCTTCCAAGAGGCCAGTAGCGACACTGGGATATCTACCGCTTCATCCCAACTCGGCATCGTCGAGCAGCGCCTTTGCCAGTGCACTCAGGTAGCGGGATGCCCAGATCAATTGCGGGTTTTCTTCCATGAGGCAGGTAAAGGTCAAACCCCCGCACACAGCCCATTAATTCTGAGGCTTGCTCCGTTGCATTCTGGTAGGGGATGCCAGGTGCGATGCAGAACAGCGGTTCGGTTCGACCTTCTGTCTGGTAGAACATGGTTTTGCCCGGTGTGGTTTTCTCAGTAGTGCTGTCTTTTGGCATGGCTTGTTTCCCTGAAAGTCCGGGGGCCTGGGCTGGCCCTATCGCCGGTAAGCCGGGCCCTCACAGATTTCACCGGGTACCTAAGGGCCGTTTACAACCTCAGGGGCAGTGCCGTGGGGGAACGTTTCCCTTCGAAAGAGCCAGGCCAGACTTGACGTGATGCCGCTTAGTGCAGCGTTCCTTTCTCAGTCGGCATCTGCACCTGCGCCAATGCAACCTCAAGCAATTTGCGCAAGGTTTCGAGCTCGTGCATGGAGGTCATGATCAACAAGGAGGACGGCGACTTGGGTTGCATCATCATCGCCTGCTGCGCCACGGCTTCGGCGCACAGTGCGTAATCTGCAGCCAGCATCAGCGTATCTTCGAGGGTGTGGAGGTGGTGGGGTGGATCAGGGACGATTTTTAACATCGGACTGTGTTCTCTGTGGGGCCGCCGCCAATCCGCTGTCAAACGCAAAGGTGGCAGCTGTGCATGGGTTGACAGACCGGCGAACACAGAAACCGGCGCACGCACGCGTGCCCCATACACAACCGCCATGAACGGTAATGCCCTGTATATCGTCGCGGCCTGTCAAAGCCGGTCGTTGATGTGCAACGACTGGCCGAGACTAGGACGCTGATAAACCGACCGCAACGAAAAACAGGCGGCGGCAGTATCTTTGGGAAATGCCCTACAGGAAAGGGGTTCAATCTGATTTTTTCAGCGCTCACCTGTAACTGCTGGTAACGCGCAGGCAGCCGAAAACGTTGCCTCAGCTAGTCGGGTCTTGCCCCAACACCTTGCTCAACGCCACACGCGCATCTTCAAGCTGCACCAGCGAAGCATGCCTTGCACCCAGTGCGTCGCCGTTCTGGATAGCCGTGAGAATCGCTTTGTGCCGGGGCAGGGCGAGTTGGTCGAAGTTTGGCCGCTGGTTGGAATAGCGCACCGATTCGCGCAGGGCCATCGACAACATGTTGCACAGGTAGGCCAGCAGGTCGTTGTGGGTGGCGTCGGCGATGCGGGCGTGGAAGTCCAGGTCGGGTTGCAGGCGCTCTTCATGGGTGCGCGCCGCTTCCATGCGCTGGTAGGCCTCGCCGATCGACGCGACATCCTCGGGGCTGGCGTTGGTGGCGGCCAGCGCGGCGGCGGCCGGTTCGATGACCCAGCGCACGCTGGACAGGGTATTGAAAAAGTCCTTTTGAGGGGTGGCCTGCATCAGCCAGTGCAGCACGTCGGGGTCGAGCATGTGCCAGTCATGGCGGGGCCGCACCAGCGTGCCGACCCGCGGCCGCGCTTCGACCAGGCCCTTGGCGGTCAGGGCGCGCATCGCTTCGCGGAATACCGGCCGGCTGATCGCGTAGCTTTCGCACAGGCTGGCCTCGGAGGGCAGCTTTTGCCCGGGTGCGAGTTGGCCGGATACGATTTGCAGGCCGAGGTCCTGGACCAGGGTGGCGTGCATGCTTTTGCGCGTGGTGGGCTGGCGGTAGTTCATGGGGGGCGCGGGAGGTCCTTCGAGCGGGGTGGGCATCATAGCATTAGTGGTCGAGGGGCGGCCTGTGGGGCGGGGCTGGGCGGGGTGATTTGTCAGTGGGAAGTGTTGCGGTAAAGGGCGTGGGCTTCGCCCTCAAGCGGTACACCGCCGCTACTGCGCGGCGGTGTTGCGGGTTGGTCAGTGCGAATGCTTGGGCACCGCAGCGCCACGGCAGCCAACCAGGAAGTCGAAATCGCAACCTTCGTCAGCCTGCATCACATGGTCCAGATACAGCTTCGCATAACCGCCACTGATCAACTGGGGTGGCGCTTGCAGGTCGGCCAGGCGGCCAGCCAGTTCTTCGGCGCTGATGTCCAGGTGCAGCCGGCCTTCCTTGCAGTCCAGCTCGATCCAGTCACCTTCGCGCACGGCTGCCAATGGCCCGCCCGCAGCAGCCTCGGGTGCCACGTGCAGCACCACGGTGCCGTAGGCAGTACCACTCATGCGGGCGTCGGAAATGCGCACCATGTCGGTCACGCCCTGGGCCAGCAGCTTGGCCGGCAGGCCCATGTTGCCCACCTCGGCCATGCCCGGGTAACCCTTGGGCCCGCAGTACTTCATCACCAGCACCGAATTGGCGTCCACATCCAACTCGGGGTCGTTGATGCGTGCTTTGTAGTCCTCGAAGTTCTCGAACACCACGGCGCGGCCGCGGTGCTGCATCAGCGCTGGTGTGGCGGCTGAGGGCTTGAGCACCGCACCCTTTGGCGCCAGGTTGCCGCGCAGGATGCAGATGCCGCCATCGGCTACCAGTGGTTTATCGAGCGGGCGGATGACTTCTTCGTCATACAGCGGCGCGGCCAGGCAGTTGTCCCACAGGCTTTTGCCGTTGGCGGTCAATGCGGTGGGATTGGGCAGCAGGCCATGCTCGCCCAGGCGGCGGATGACAGCGGGCAGGCCGCCGGCGTAGTAGAACTCTTCCATCAGGAAGCGGCCCGAGGGCTGCAAGTCGACCAAGGTCGGTGTGCCGCGGCCGACGCGGGTCCAGTCTTCCAGTTGTAGGTCTACGCCAATGCGCCCGGCAATGGCCTTGAGGTGGATCACTGCGTTGGTCGAACCACCGATGGCGGCGTTGACGCGGATGGCGTTCTCGAAGGCTTCGCGGGTGAGGATCTTCGACAGGCGCAGGTCTTCGCGGACCATGTCGACAATGCGCATGCCCGACAGGTGGGCCAGAACATAGCGGCGGGCATCCACCGCGGGGATGGCGGCGTTGTGCGGCAGCGAGGTGCCCAGCGCTTCGGCCATGCAGGCCATGGTCGACGCGGTGCCCATGGTGTTGCAGGTGCCTGCCGAGCGCGACATGCCGGCCTCGGCGGAGAGGAATTCGTTGAGGTCGATCTGGCCGGCCTTATAGGCCTCGTGCATCTGCCAGACGATGGTGCCGGCGCCAATGTCCTTGCCTTTGTGCTTGCCGTTGAGCATCGGCCCGCCGGTGACCACGATCGCTGGCACATCGCAGCTGGCGGCGCCCATCAGCAGTGCCGGGGTGGTCTTGTCGCAGCCAGTCAGCAGCACCACGGCGTCCACCGGGTTGCCACGGATCGCTTCTTCCACATCCATGCTCGCCAGGTTGCGCGTCAGCATGGCGGTGGGGCGCAGGTTGGACTCGCCGCTGGAAAACACCGGGAACTCCACCGGGAAGCCACCCGCCTCCAGCACGCCTTTTTTGACGTGCTCGGCAATCTTGCGGAAGTGGGCGTTGCACGGGGTCAGCTCCGACCAGGTGTTGCAGATGCCGATGATCGGCTTGCCCTGGAATTCGTGGTCCGGGATGCCTTGGTTCTTCATCCAGCTGCGGTACATGAAGCCGTTTTTGTCGGCGGTACCAAACCATTGGGCGGAGCGCAGGGGGCGGTTGTTGTCAGACATAAGCGGAACACCTAATTAGTATTACTATTTGTCGTTGTGATGCTGACTCTACCGCCTGAAAAGGCATATGTGAAGGGTTGTTGTTTTAAATAGTAATACTATATTATCGATTTGCCAGGTTAGCGGTCTGCCAAAAAGCCCCGGCCAGGTGCTGTGCCCATTACAAGAACAATTGGAGACATCGCCATGATTCAGGAGCAGCGGCTCGTCCGCCTGATCACACTGAAACTCATCCCTTTTCTGGTTCTGCTTTACCTGGTGGCCTATGTCGATCGCTCGGCAGTAGGCTTTGCCAAGCTGCACATGGGCGCCGACATTGGCCTGGGTGACGCGGCCTATGGCCTTGGCGCCGGGCTATTTTTCATCGGTTATTTTCTTTTCGAAGTGCCGAGCAACCTGTTGCTCGACCGCTTCGGCGCGCGTCGCTGGTTCGCCCGCATCCTGGTGACCTGGGGCGCGATTACCGTAGGCATGGCGTTTGTCACCGGGCCCAACGGTTTCTACGTGATGCGCTTCTTGCTGGGGGCCGCCGAGGCGGGCTTCTTCCCGGGGGTGCTGTACTACATCACCCAGTGGTACCCGGTGCGCCATCGCGGCAAGATCCTCGGTTTCTTCATTCTCTCGCAGCCGCTTGCCATGCTGATCACCGGGCCGCTTTCGGGCGCGCTGCTGGGGCTTGAGGGCAGTTATGGCCTGCATGGCTGGCAGTGGTTGTTCATCTGTATCGGTACCCCGGCAATGCTGCTGGCCTGGCCCACCTTACGCCTGCTGCCGGACGGCCCTGCCAAGGTGCGCTGGCTCAGCGACGAGCAGCGCAACTGGTTGCAGGAGCAGTTGGCCAACGACCTGCGCGAGTTTGGCCAGACCCGCCATGGCAACCCGCTGCATGCCCTGAAAGACAGCCGGGTGCTTTTGCTGGCGCTGTTCTACCTGCCGATGACCCTGAGCATCTATGGCCTGGGCCTTTGGCTGCCAACGCTGATCCATCAGTTTGGCGGCAGTGACCTGGTCACCGGTTTCGTCTCGGCGGTGCCTTACCTGTTCGGCATCATCGGGCTGTTGATCGTGCCGCGTAGCTCCGACCGCCTGAACGACCGCTATGGCCATCTGGGCCTGCTGTACGCCTTGGGTGCAATCGGCCTGTTCTTCAGCGCCTGGCTGACGGTGCCGGTGCTGCAGTTGGCCGCGCTGTGCCTGGTGGCGTTCGCGCTGTTCTCCTGCACGGCCATCTTCTGGACGCTGCCGGGGCGGTTCTTCTCCGGTGCCAGCGCGGCTGCGGGCATCGCCTTGATCAACTCGATCGGCAACCTCGGCGGCTACCTGGGCCCGTTCGGCATCGGCGCGCTGAAGGAGTACACCGGGCAACTGTCGTCGGGCCTGTACTTCCTGGCGCTGGTCATGCTGTGCGGGGTGCTGCTCACGGGCGTGGTCTACAACCGCCTGGAGCGCCGCCAGCGCCTGGCTTCCTCACGGGCGGCCGAAGCCTCCCGCTAACCTTTGCAACCGACAAGCGAGCACAAGCATGCGACTGATCCAATTCGAAACCGCCGCCGGCGCGCGCCACGTGGGCGTGGTGGAAGGCGAGTACGCCCTTGAAGTACTTGGCGCCAGCAGCACCCGTGAACTGGCTCTGCAGGCCATCGCCGCGGGCCGTGACCTGGCCAGCGAAGTGCGGGCCGCCGGGCTCGGTGAGCGCCATGACTACCTGGCACTGCTGGCCGAAGGCCGCGTACTGCCACCGCTGGACCACCCGGACCCGGCCCACTGCCTGGTGACCGGCACCGGCCTGACCCACCTGGGAAGCGCCGCCACCCGCGACAAGATGCACCAGCAGCAAGCCGAAGGCGCCGTCACCGACAGCATGCGCATGTTCCAGTGGGGCCTGGAGGGCGGTCGGCCGGCAGCGGGCGAGGAGGGCGCGCAGCCTGAGTGGTTCTACAAGGGCGACGGCGGCATCGTCGTGCGCCCCGGTGCCGACCTGCCGCTGCCGGCTTTTGCCGAAGATGCTGGCGAAGAGCCGGAGCTGGTCGGGCTGTACCTGATCGGACCCGACGGCACGCCATACCGCCTCGGCTACGCCTTGGGCAACGAGTTTTCCGACCATGTGATGGAGCGGCGCAACTACCTGTACCTGGCGCATTCCAAGCTGCGCGCCTGCAGCTTCGGCCCGGAGCTGCGCCTGGGAGCATTGCCGGCTCACCTTGAAGGCACCAGCCGCATCCTGCGCGATGGCCAGGTGCTGTGGAGCAAGCCGTTCCTGTCGGGTGAGCAGAACATGTGCCACAGCTTCGAGAACCTTGAGTTTCACCACTTCAAGTATGACCAGTTCCTGCGTGCTGGCGATATCCATGTGCACTATTTCGGCACCGCCACGCTGTCGTTTGCCGACGGCGTTCAGGCTCGCCCGGGCGATACCTTCGAGGTCAGCCTCGACGCCTTTGGCCAGCCGCTGCGCAATGGTATTGGCGCAGCGGCCGGGCAGGTTCGCCCCGGGGTAGTGAAAAGCCTTTGAGTGTATTGCCGGCCAGTCGACGAAGTCGGGACCGCTGTGCGGTCCATCGCCGGCAAGCCAGCGCCCACAGGGCCCGCGCAAACCTCAAGGGGCTGGGCGCCATGTGCCACCGAGCCCTCTTTCTTTGTTACAGGAGTCAACCATGTCTGGAAGCAACTTCATTGGCGGCCAGCGCAGCGCTGCCGGCAGCGTCCGCCTGCAAAGCTTCGATGCACGCACCGGCGAAGCATTGCCGGTGGTCTTCACCCAGGCCACCCCTGAGGAAGTGGCCGCCGCCGCCCAGGCCGCCGAAGCGGCATTTGCCGAATACAATGCGCTGGCACCAGAGCGCCGCGCGCAGTTTCTGGATGCCATCGCCGACCAGCTGGACGCGCTGGACGATACCTTCGTCGCCACAGTGTGCCGCGAGACTGCGCTGCCGGCTGCGCGCATCCAGGGCGAGCGTGGCCGTACCAGCAACCAGATGCGCCTGTTCGCCAAGGTGCTGCGCCGTGGCGACTACCTGGGGGCGCGTATCGACCGTGCGCAGCCACAGCGCCAGCCACTGCCACGCCCTGACCTGCGCCAGTACCGTACCGGCCTTGGCCCGGTGGCGGTGTTCGGCGCCAGCAACTTCCCATTGGCCTTCTCCACGGCAGGCGGCGACACCGCTGCGGCGCTGGCTGCCGGCTGCCCGGTGGTGGTCAAGGCACACAGCGGCCATATGGCCACTGCAGAGCAGGTAGCAGAAGCTATCGAGCGTGCGGCAGTGGCCACCGGCATGCCTGCCGGGGTGTTCAACATGATCTACGGCGCCGGTGTCGGTGAAGCGCTGGTGCGCCACCCGGCGATCCAGGCGGTCGGCTTCACCGGTTCGCTCAAGGGCGGCCGTGCCCTGTGCGATCTGGCGGCGGCGCGCCCGCAGCCTATCCCGGTGTTTGCCGAAATGAGCAGCATCAACCCGGTGCTGGTGTTGCCCGCGGCGCTGCAGGCCCGCGGCGAGCAGGTGGCCAAGGAACTGGCCGCCTCGGTGGTGCTGGGCTGCGGGCAGTTCTGCACCAACCCCGGGTTGGTGATCGGCATCGCTGGCGCAGCGTTCGACACCTTCGTCACGGCACTGGCTGCGCAAATGGCCGACCAGCCCGCGCAGACCATGCTCAACGCCGGTACCTTGCGCAGCTACACCAGCGGCGTACAGCGCCTGCAGCGCCACCCGGGCGTGCGCCATCTGGCCGGTGCCGAGCAGGTCGGCGACCAGGCCCGGGCACAGCTGTTCCAGGCTGATGTGAGCGTGCTGCTAAGCGGCGACGAGCTGTTGCAGGAAGAGGTTTTCGGGCCTGCCACGGTGGTGGTCGAGGTGGCCGACGAAGCCGAACTGCGCCGCGCGCTGCAAGCCCTGCACGGGCAACTGACCGCCACCCTGATTGCCGAGCCGGAAGACTTCCAGCGCTTTGCCGCGCTGGTGCCGCTGCTGCAGCGCAAGGCCGGCCGCCTGTTGGTCAACGGCTACCCGACTGGCGTCGAGGTGTGTGATGCAATGGTGCATGGCGGCCCTTACCCGGCCACCTCCGATGCCCGGGGTACCTCCGTCGGCACCCTGGCCATCGACCGCTTTCTGCGCCCGGTGTGCTACCAGGACTACCCAGACGCGCTGTTACCCGACGCCCTGAAAAACGCCAACCCGTTGGGCGTGCAGCGCCTGGTCGACGGCCAGCACAGCCGTGACCCGCTGAGCTGACGCCGGGGCTGGCTATGGCTCGAGGGCTGGGGCGTGCAAGGCCTCCAATGCGTCAGGGTGCGCGTAGGAGCGATCAGCTCCTACGTTGCACGCCTCGGCAGTTGGCGCTTTTGGTGCATCGCAGTCAGTCAACCCACCGCCACAGCGGTTCATCCAGCAACCCAACCCCGCGCAGCTGTGTCTGCCCCTGAACCTTCTCCAGCTCCAGTAAGTTGCACCCGTCACAGGCTGACAGCGCCTCAATCAGCGGCGCACTGTGCGACACCACCCAAACCTGGCTCCGCCGCGAAGCACGAACGATCAACCGCGCCAGCGCGGGCAGCAGGTCGGCATGGAGGCTGGTTTCCGGCTCGTTCAGCACCATCAGCGACGGCGGCCGTGGCGTCAGCAGCGCAGCCATCAACAGCAGATACCGCAACGTACCATCCGACAATTCGCTACCGCCCAGTGGGCGCAACAGCCCATGCTGGTGCAGCCGCACGCTGAACAGCCCGCCCGGCGGTGCATCAATCTCCAAGCGGCTACCGGGAAACGCGTCATCCAATGCCGCTACCAGGTCCTCCACCTCACCAATCTCGATAATGGTCTGCAACGCCGAGGCAAGGTTGCGGCCGTCATGGTGCAGCACCGGCGAGCGGGTCCCCAGCTGGGGTTGGCGGCAAGGGGCGTCGCGGTCGATACGGAAATGATCGTAAAAGCGCCAGCTGTTGATGAACGCCCGCAGCTCACCAATCTCCGGCGCCTGCCGTGGCCGGCCCACGATGTTGAAGAAGCTCTCGCAGCTGTCGGCATGTTGATCGAGTACCGTCCAACCATTGCCCTCCCGCGCACGAACCATGGCGTTCTTGCGCTCCACCAGCAAGGACGATGGGCGATAAGCCCCAGCGCCCCAGATGGCTTCGGTCTTGATCTCAGGGTCGAGCATGAAGGCGGTGGGATAGGGCAGGGGTATCGGCAAGCCCAGCGAGATGGCAAAGCCGAAATCTTCGGTGGCGAACCCCAGGCGCAGACGTTTGGCTTCGCTCGGGTGCTGGCCTTGGATGGGCACTTCACCGCGTTTCATGCGTGCACTCATCTCTGGCCCCGCCCACCAGGTCGAATCCAACCCGCCTTCGCGGGCAAGCGCTTCGATCACGCCACCCTGAGCGGTCTCTGCGAGCAGGCGCAGGGCTTTGTACAGATTGGATTTGCCGCTGCCGTTTGCGCCGGTCACCAGGTTGAGTTGGCTCAAGGGCAACACAAGGTGGTTGATGGAGCGGTAGTTGCCGATGGCGAGGGTGGTGAGCATGCGGTGCGTCCCAGGTTTGACTCAAGGCCTGATTGTGGTTGAACTGCACCTGGCTTACTACCTCTTGGGCGAGGTCCTTTCGCGACACAAGGCCGCTCCGGCGAGGGGCGGCGTAGGTCTGCAGGTAGGGGTAGGGTCACGGGGTTTTCATCGTGCCCAGTTCGGCATCGTCGAGCAGGGCTTTGGCCAGGGCGCAGAGGTAGTGCGAGGCCCACAGCAGCTGAGGTTTATCTTCCATCAGGCCGTCGAGGGTCAGGTCGCGGGCGTAGCCCATCAGTTCCGAGGCTTGTTCGCGGGCGCTTTGGCAGGGGATGCCGGGCTCGATGCGAAAGAGGGGGTGGGTCTGGTTTTCGCCTTGGTAGAAGACGGTTTTGCCCACGGTGAATGCGGTGTGTTCGGTGGCCATGGTGTGATCTCCCTGAAGTTGTAACTGCCTGGGCTGGCCCTATCGCCGGCAAGCCGGCTCCCACCTGGACTTGCGCCAACTTTTAGAAATTGGGCAAGACCTGTGCTTCCACAGGCAAAGCGCAAGCCTGAAGAACTGCGCGATCGTGGTGGGAGCCGGCTTGCCGGCGATGGGCTGCGCAGCAGCCCTTGGGTCCGCGTTGCAGCCCAGCCGAACCCCACAGGTTTCACCGTGCGCCTGAGTGGCGTCTACGACTCAGCGGCGGTGCTGTGCAAGGAAGCTAGCCCGTGAAGAAGCCAGGCCAGGCCGATCATGATGAGGATTAATGCAGCGTTTGTGGATCGGCTGGCTTTTGTATTTGTGCCAGTGCTGACTCGAGCAATTTGCGCAGGGCATCAAGTTCGTGCATCGAGGTCATGATCATCACGGATACGGGGGCTTTCGGCTGCATCAACATCGCCTGCTGGGCCACGATCTCGGCGCAGAGCGCGTAGTCGGCAGCCATCATCAGCGTGTCTTCGAGGGAATGGGGATTGTGAGGCGGATCGGGGACGATCTTGAGCATGATGAAACTCCAACGTCGAAGGGTGGAGCTACCACGGTCTTGCTGTCAAACAATGAGGTGGCAGCTGTACGCGGGTTGACAGACCGAGACGTTGGCACTCGGCGCACCAGAGGTGCCCGCACGTACAGCCACCATAAAAGTGTGCACATGTGGACAACGAAGACGGCCTGTCAAAACCGATCGCTGAATTGGCAGCGACGGGCCGAGACTAGAATCCACGTTGGGCATGTGCAACGAAAAACAGGCGGCGGCAGTATCTTTGGGAAATGC
Source organism: Pseudomonas putida (assembly GCF_026625125.1). Classification (NCBI taxonomy): domain Bacteria; kingdom Pseudomonadati; phylum Pseudomonadota; class Gammaproteobacteria; order Pseudomonadales; family Pseudomonadaceae; genus Pseudomonas; species Pseudomonas putida. The sequence goes on from NZ_CP113097.1 coordinate 2,281,978, forward strand.
CCTACAGGAAAGGGGTTAAATCTGATTTTTTCAGCCGTTCGATGTAACAGCTTGTATCCCGCGGGCAGTCAAAATCCACATAGCAAAAAATGACCAGTGTGGCGAACAGCGGGATACAAACCTTGGGCTGGGTTCGATGAAAACTGGATAGCGCTACCGGCTAATGCCAAGCAGAGCTGGCACCTGTTCCTGGCTGTTCTGTTCGCCTTGGCATAGAGGCGCGCGAACAATAGAGCTCTAACGACTGTGGGTGCGCAGCCATTCATCAGCGACGTCGCCCATGTTGGCTGGAGCCCCGCTCTTTATCCAGGCCATGAAGGTACGGTCGAACTTGAAAGCCTCCCCGCATTCCCTGAGCAGGAACTGCCGAACCTTCTGCGTGTTCCGGTAGCCGTCGTCTATCGGGGTCGCGCGGGTGATCGGCCCGGCATGCCAGTCAAAGCTCATCCTCATTCCCTTTTATGCAAACCTGCCCGAGAAAACTGGAGAGGGTCATTCAACGTTTGCTGCAACACCCTCGGCTGAAGCCTGGCTCGCCCTTCGGCGAGTGACGAGCAGCATGATCACTGCGGTCAGTCCAGGTATTGGGTAGAACACCACAAAAACCGAATACCACTCCAGTCCACTCGAATCGCTGGCCCAGCCCAATCCCCCTGCCAAGATCAGCCCCCACACAAGCGCAATGATGACTGCAGCGATGACTCGCCTGTCCAGGGGTAATTTCGGCTCGCGAGCCATGGCTGCCGCATAGGCCTTCCAGCAACCCCACAGGCCAACCGTGGAAATCAGAAAGACGGGTACCACGAACTCCGGCACCTTGAAGAGCATGACAGCCAAAAACAGCGTGGCCCCGATGAAGGAGTAGGTGAGCGGGGCGATGCCAATGAGCGCGCCGAGTGTCAGCACAATTCGAAGTTTGGTGAGCTTGGTCATGCCAGTCCTTGTTTGATAAACGGCAGCTGCGTCCGGGCAGCCACACCGAGCGGGAGCATAAAGGCATGCGCCCGCCTCTCAAAGCCCTCATGAACCCATTGGCTGTGAGCCATGACCCTCATGGGTAACGAATGCCCTGTGGCGACGGCCCTCAGGGCACCAGCTTTTCCTGGATTTTCTCACGGCAAACGCTGAGCACTTCGTCAGCAAGTGGAGAGTCGTCCGGGCAGGCTCGAGATAGAACCAACGCGCCGAGGGCGTGGGCGAAGGTATCGATGATTTCAGCACGGCTTGCCCCGGGCTCCCCATCCTTGCCATGCAAAACCTCCAGCAATCTGTGGATCCCGGCTTCATAAGCAGCTTTGATCTCATCGGACTGGCGCGCAGCATCTGCGCCCAGCGCCGCTAGCGTGCAACCTTTGCCTTTCTCATCGCGGTGCTCGCGGGACAGATAGAAATTGACGAAGTCGGCCAGCCGGATGCACTGCATCTGCTCCACCGTCCTGTTGATCCCGCACGTGGCTGCTTCGCCCATCAAATCCGCTTTGGACTTGAAGTGCTTGTAAAACCCGCCGTGGGTGAAGCCGGCGGCAGCCATAAGGTCTGCAACACCGACACCGTCATAGCCGCGCTCGCGAAACAGCATGGAGGACGTTTCCACGATGTGGGCTCGATTAGCTAGTGCCTGGGCCTTTGTGACCTTCATTTCTCTGCTCTCTCTGCCATCACGCCAAGCGATAGCATACATTGATTACGGTCATCATCAAAGGTGTTGACGGTTACGATTACGATCATCATCATTAGGTCGTGTCTTCCACTCACAGAGCGAACCGCCATGAGCCATACCCATCTCACCGTTCCGACCCGCACAGTTGAAGTAGACGGCGACACATTCACCTATCGCCGCTGGGGCAACCCCTCTGGAGTGCCGCTGGTCTTCATCGCCCATTTCCGTGGTGGGCTCGATCACTGGGATCCAATCATCACCGATGGTCTTGCTGCCGGCCGGGAAGTGATCTTGCTGAACGGTAGGGGGGTGGCTTCGTCGTCGGGCACTCCGGCCACCACCATTGAGCAAATGGCGGATGACATTGCAGCAGCCATCAAAGCCCTGGGGCTGAGCCAGGTCGACTTGCTCGGCTTCTCCATCGGTGGTTTGCAGGTTCAGGAAGTGGCACTGCGTCACCCTGCGCTGGTGCGCAAGCTTGTGCTGGTCGGCACCGGCCTGCGTGGCGGTGATCCAAGCATGGCCGAGGGTGTGAGAGAAGCCGCTTCGAACCCCGTCCCCACCCTCGAGAATTTCCTTTTCCTGTTTTTTGGGCGCTCGGAAGCTGCCAAGAAAGCGGGCCTGGCGTTCTGGGAGCGACGCAACCAGCGGCCCGACCAGGACACCCCAAGCTCCGTTGAGGTCGCAATGGCTCAGGGCGCTGCCTTTGCAACCTATGTCCAGTCGGCTCAGGGTGAGAACCGCTTCTCGTACCTCAACAAAATCAAGCAGCCAACCTTGGTGGTCAATGGCGTTGACGACGTCATGATCCCTTCGATCAACTCGTGGAGCCTGGTACAGAACATTCCAGATGCGCAGTTGCTGATCTACCCCGACTCCGGTCACGCAGCTCACTTCCAGTTCCCTGAGCGCTTCCTGAAACACGCCCTCCAATTTTTGCAAGAGTAAGGCCGCGCCTTGCCCGATCACCCAGCCCACCGTGCACGTCTACATTTTGGACAATTCAAGAATATGAAAGCCTTTCTGATCGATCGCTACGGCAAAGACGTCGTTGGCGATATCACTGAAGTTCCAGAGCCCCAGGTGGATGATTTCGATGTTCTGATCGAGGTTCATGCTGCAAGCGTGAACGTCCTGGATATCAAGATCAGGAAGGGCGAGTTCAAGCAGGTCTTACCGTTCAGGATGCCGCTGATCCTGGGTAACGATGTTGCGGGTACTGTGAAGCGTGTCGGTGGGAACGTCAGTCGTTTCCGGGTCGGCGATGAAGTCTATGCACGGCTGGACCAGCCGCGTATGGGCGGCTTCGCTGAGTTCGTGGCAGTCAGCGAATCTGCTGTTTCCCTCAAGCCAGCCAACCTGAACATGGAGGAGGCGGCCTCGCTGCCGTTGGTGGCCCTCACGGCCTGGCAGGCTTTGGCGGAAATGGCCAAGGTTCAACCGGGCCAGAAGGTTCTGATCCATGCCGGCTCCGGTGGCGTCGGTAGTATCGCCATTCAGGTCGCCAAGCACCTGGGGGCGTTCGTCGCCACAACCACGAGTAGCGGCAACGTGGCGTGGGTCAATGCACTGGGCGCTGACCTGGTGATCGATTACAAGACGCAGCAATTCGAGTCGCAACTGAGTGATTACGATGTCGTGCTCAGCGGGCAGGGCAGTGACGTTCTCGAAAAGTCGCTTCAGGTGTTGAAGCCGGGCGGTCAGTTGATTTCCATATCAGGCCCACCCACTCCGGAGGTCGCCGAGCAGCTTCGCCTTTCCTGGCTGTTGCGGCAGGTCGTTCGATTGATCAGCCGAGGGATCAGGAAAAAGGCGCAGCACATGGGCGTGAACTACAAATTTCTGTTCATGAGGGAGAGTGGTGCGCAACTGGCTGAGCTGGCCGGGCTGGTTGAAACCGGGATCATCAAGCCCGTGGTGGATCGCGTCTTCGCGCTGGGCTCGACGGGTGATGCCCTGGCATACGTGGCCCAAGGGAGAGCCAAAGGTAAGGTCATTGTGAAGCTGAAGTGATCAGCTGAGTAAAAAGCTCGATCTCAGGGCCGCCTGCCTAAGCCGGCTGGTCGGTAACCGGCGCTCACATGCCCATTGCGAATTTCCTGGTTTCCGCTAACTTATACAAAAACCTGTACAAATATTTGAGGTTGTACATGTATTGTCAGTGGCCCCTAACGCTGTACTTCGATGGCGCCTGCCCCCTGTGCGCTAGAGAAATAGCCTTTCTGCGCCGGAAATCGACCCAGGCGAAGCTCATTCTGGTTGATATCAGTGATGATGATTTCGATGCAGAGGCATTGAGCGTGACGGTTGAGCAACTGAGGTCATGCCTGCATGGACGGTTCGCGAACGGGCAATGGCTCAAGGGCTTGGACGCTACCTTGTGGGCCTGGCGTGCTGCCGATGCGGGTATGTGGGTCGCGCCACTGTCCTGGCGCCCGCTACGCCCCCTGTTTTCGGTCTTTTACCGGTTGTTCTGTCGTTTACGGCCACACTTGGCCTGGCTACCACATCCCGATGTCGGGCACCGCTGTAGCGGTGAGGAGTCCAAATGTCACATTCGTTAGCCGAGCACTACCATCAGATCCTTGTTGGCGTTGGTGAAAACCCGCAGCGCGAAGGGCTGGTGGACACGCCCCAGCGTGCGGCCAAAGCGATGCAGTACTTGTGCAACGGATATGCTCAGAGTCTTGACGAGGTCGTGAACGGTGCTCTGTTCGAAAGTCAGAACGACGAGATGATTGTCGTGCGTGACATTGAGCTCTACTCATTGTGCGAACACCACATGTTGCCGTTCATTGGCAAGGCGCATGTCGCGTACTTGCCAACAGGGCGGGTATTGGGGCTTTCCAAGGTCGCGCGCGTGGTGGACATGTATGCCCGTCGCTTACAGATACAGGAAAACCTGACGCGGCAGATTGCGCATGCAATTGGGCAAGTCACGGATGCCGCAGGGGTTGCGGTCGTGATTGAAGCGAAGCATATGTGCATGATGATGCGCGGAGTCGAGAAGCAGAACTCCGTGATGATTTCCTCCGTGATGTTAGGGGAGTTTCGCGACTCCGCTTCGACTCGGCACGAATTCCTTAACCTCATTGGGCGGCACAATTGACAGGCGATGCTGAACCGTCGCGAAGGGGCGTCCAAATGAGTGCAGTCACTGCTGCTTTACCTGCAAGCCGCTACACGATGCTGGGTTACGGTGGCTTGCTGCCCTTCGTTGGTTTGACCCTGCTCATCGTCTTTTTCGCTGAGTATCGAGCTTTCACCTCGTTCATGTTGGTCAGCTACGGCGCTGTGATACTGAGCTTCGTCGGCGCCCTGCACTGGGGCTTCGCCATGACGTTACAGGGTTTGCTCGCGGAGCAGCGTCGCGAGCGGCTCGTGTGGAGCGTTATCCCGGCCCTGATCGGTTGGGTTGGCACGTTGCTACCTGTACCAGTGGGTTGTCTGGTGCTGACCTGTGGTTTTATCGGCCACCTTTGGCAGGATCGCAAACTGGTGCAAGCTGTGCCGGGGTGGTATCTGCCGATGCGGGTCCATTTAACAGCTGTGGCAAGCCTCTGTTTGCTGCTCAGTGCACTTGCGGTAGCAATGGATTTTTGAAACCACAACCCATCCGCTATGAGTGATGTTTACCCCTCATATCCACACGTCGTTCATGGCAGTGCGCGCTCCACCTTCATGGCCGGTATTCAACACGCCTCTGGGCTCGATCATCATCAGTTTCGCTTCGCCCTGCGCCGCTGTCCTGTGCTCCACCCCACGTGGTACCACATACAACTCGCCTGGGTTCACATGAACGCAGCCCTGCGGTAAATCGATGCGCAAGGTGCCTTCGAGCACAAGAAACGCTTCGTCGGTTTCCGGGTGCGAATGCCAGATGAATTCACCTTCTATTCGCACAACCTTGAACTGGTAGTCGTTCATCTCGGCGACCACTCTCGGGCTCCACTGCTGTTCGATCAGTGCAGCTTTCTGGGCCAGGTTTACGGGTGATGCCGGGCATTGCGGACTGGGGTTGGACATGACGGATCCTCATGGGTTGAAGTCGCCAGCCTATCGAACCGCCACAAGGCGTTCTTGTACGATCCTGCACGTCAGCGCGCAGGTCGCAAGCGCTCCAGCCAGCGCAGCGGTGGCACCCCATAGCTGCGTGTGAAGTGCCGTGTCATGTGGCTTTGATCGTGAAAGCCTGCCGCCAGGGCCGCATCGACCAAGGTGAAACCATCGAGCATCAGCCTGCGCACAGTATCCAGGCGGCGCAGGGTCACGAAGCGGTAGGGGCTGGTGCCGTAGAGGGCGCGAAAGTCGCGGGACAGGCTCCATTGTTCGCGGCCGCTGGCCTGTTCCAGCATCTCCAGGGTGATGCCCAGGTGAAGGTGCTCCAGGATGAACGCCCTGGCGCGCTCGGCCGCCCGGTGATCCAGGCGTTTGCGGCCGCGTGGCTTACCGCCCACCGCACGCAACGCCATCGCCAGGTCATACACGGCGTCCTGTTCCTCCAGCGTTTCCAGCGGGTGCTCCAGTGCCTGCACGAAGGCTTCACTGGCGCGGTACAGGCGCGGGTCGCTGGACAGCCCACCCGCGATGAAGGGCAAAGGTTCACCGCCGAGCGCATTCTGGATCAGTGCTGGGTCGATATAGGCCATGCGGTAGCGAAAGCCCGCTTCAGTCCCAGCCATGCCGTCGTGCACTTCGTCAGGGTGCAGGACCAACGTGTTACCCGGTAGGCCGTGGCACAGCGCCCCTTTGTAGTGAAAGCTCTGCACCCCGGCGAGGGTGCGGCCGATCGAGTAGGTGTCGTGACGGTGAGGATCGTAGCCATGGCTACCGAACCACGCTTCTATCCGCTCTACGCTGCCAGGGTGAGCGCTGCGGATCACCCAGTCGGGGCTGGCTGCGTGGCGTGCTTTTCGTGCCATGAATAAACGCTCTTCGACTCAACGCTATGCATCCGACTGTCGCTCTGCTGCCTGTTGCGCTTGAGTCTCTGAGCGCTGGCCGGCAAGCACCTGTTGCGCCGTCAACTCGATAGAGTCGAACACCGCCTTGGGGACCCTGTACAGGTACTGCTAACGGCGATTGTTCGCGGGCCCGGAGTATCTCCCGCTGCCCGCATGTACCTTTTCCTTCAGTTTGGGCGTGAGCGCTGTGTTTTTTTAATTCAGCTCACACAATCTTCAGATTTCGCGATTATGCCGTTTTTTTGTTCACTTTCCACAGGGCGTGTGGATGCCAAAATCTTCAGTTCTGCCACCAGGGCAGCTTGTTTCATGAGTTTTGATGCGCCGCGCGGGGGGGCTCGACCTCAACGGCGAAGAGGCTTTGGCAAGCACTACTGCCGCCCATCCCATACATTCCGAGCAACACACACAACCCCATCAAACAACAACCGCGCCGTCCTCACCAACCCGCACCCCGTGATCACCCCATGGTCCAAGCTGATTTCCACGGTAAATTCCCCACTCGGATGCTCCACCGCCAAACGCTGACGATCACCGCCGCACGTGCTGGCAAGGCCCTGTGCAACCGACCCTTCAATCAAGCAGGCCGTAGCAACACTCACCGCGCCAAACACCCCAATGGATGCATGACAACGGTGCGGAATGAACGAGCGCGTATTGACCGTGCCGCCGTTGCGCGGTGCCGACAGCAGGCACATCTTCGGCACATTGCGCTGGCTGACATCACCCAGGTTCATGCGGGGGCCCAGTTGCAGGCGGATGGCTTCCAGGCGCGTTTTCAGGGAGCTGTCGGCCTCCAGCGCTTCGCACGTCTCATAACCGGTCACGCCAAAATCCTCGGCACGCAGCAGTACCACCGGCATACCGTTGTCGATGCAGGTGACGTCCACGCCATCGACCCGGTCGCGGCTGTTGCCGGTGGGCAGCAGGGCTCCACAGCTGGCGCCGGCCACGTCGGCAAACGTGACCACCAGCCCCGCCGCACGGCCCGGCACCCCATCGATACGGGTATCGCCGGCGTACTCCACCTGGCCATCGGTGGTCGGGACCTGGGCGATGGCGATCTGCCCGGTGTTTTCCATGAAGATGCGTACCGGCGTGCTCGCGCCGCTGGCGGCTACCAGGCCGCGCTCGAGGGCGAACGGCCCTACGCCGGCCAGAATGTTGCCGCAGTTCTGGCCATAGTCCACCCGCGCCTCGTCCACCACCACCTGAGCGAACAGGTAGTCGACGTCGGCGTCCTCGCGCTGCGAGGCGCGGATGATGGCGACTTTGCTGGTGAGCGAGTCGGCGCCGCCGATGCCGTCAATCTGCCGCGCATCGGGTGAGCCCATCACCGCCAACAGCACCTGGTCACGCAGCGGGCCGGGGGCGGGCAGGTCGTCATGCAGAAAATAGGCGCCCTTGGAGGTACCGCCGCGCATCAGCAGGCAGGGTATGCGGGTCTGCCCCATGTTCAGCCTTCCAGGTCGGTGAGGTGGTCGACATAACGCAGGCCCTTGGCCGCCAGGCGCGGGCGCATCTCGTAGATGTCCAGGCCAAGCTCGCCGGCGGCCAGGCGCAGGCGTTTGCGTTCTTCCAGGTCGGCGCGCTGGGTGGCGGCTTCGAGTACTGCCTGGGCTTCGCCATGGCGGACCACCACGATGCCGTCGTCATCGGCCACTACGATGTCACCGGCATTGATCAACTGCCCGGCACACAGCAGCGGCAGGTTCACTGAACCCAGCACTTCCTTCACCGTGCCTTGGGCGTTGATGGCGCGGGACCACACGGCAAAGCCCATGTCGCGCAGTGTCTGGCTGTCGCGCACGCCCGCGTCGATCACCAGGCCGCGCACACCGCGGGCCTGCAGCGAGGTCGCCAGCAGGTCGCCGAAGTAGCCATCGCTGCACGGCGAGCTGGGCGCCACCACCAGTACGTCGCCTGGGCGGCACTGCTCAACGGCCACATGGAACATCCAGTTGTCGCCTGGGGCCACCAGCACGGTTACCGCGCTGCCGGCCACGGCCACACCCTGCTGGATGGGGCGCACGGCAGTATTGAGCAGCCCCTTGCGGCCTTGCGCCTCATGCACCGTGGCTACACCCAGCCGGCCCAGGGCATCAATCATGTGCGGCTCAGCGCGCGGGATATTACGAACCACGATACCGGTCTTGCCGATCAGCCCACTCATGCCAGGTTCTCCGTCACGCGTGGGAACACACTCTGCAGCCCTTCGGCGTAGACGATGTTGCGTGCGCTGGTGATGCCGACGTTACGCTTGGCCTGCACACCGCGCTGCAGGGCTACGCGGGTGTAGTACTCCCAGAGGTGTTCCTGGCCGGCCATGCACTGGATGGCCGCATACTTTTTGTCCCACACCGGGGTGATGTCCAGGAAGGTATCCGGGCGCCATTCGCACTGTTCGGGCTGGTGCGGCTCAAAGGCGTACACCGGCGGTGCGCCAACGATCTTCTCGCCTGGTTTGTAGCCTTCGGCCTGGGCGATGATGCGGGCCTCCTGGGCCAGGTGCATGGCCAGCGGGTGGTCGTAGTTGTAGGGGTCTTTCAACGAATGGCTGAGCACGAACTCCGGTTGCACCCGGCGATACACATCGGCCAGGCGCAGCAGGGTGTCCTTGTCGGCGCGCATCGGGTAGTCGCCGATGTCGAAGAATTCCACACTGGCACCCAGGATTTCGGCCGCTGCCATGGCTTCCTCACGGCGTGCGTCCTTGACCTTGGCTTCGGTCATTTCACCCTTGCGCCACAGTTTCGCAGACTCACCGCGCTCACCGAACGACAGGCAAACCACGTGCATGGCATAGCCTTGCTCTGCGTGCAGCGCAATGGCGCCACCGGCCCGCCAGACGAAGTCGGCGGAATGTGCGCTGACCACCAAGGCGGCTTTTTGTGGGGTATTCATTATGTGATGGCTCCTGCAGTGGGGGTTGACGCAGGATGTCATCGGCCTGTGCGAGGCACTAATGCGTTCACTTGCAACGGCTATGCGTTTTATTTATTGCCTGACAAGCGGGGTAGAGGCATAGTCGCCCCAGTCACGTGCCCAGCGCAGGGGGAGCCTTATGATCAACGTCGAACTGCCCAACCTGATGCAAGTACGCGCGTTCATCCGGGTAGCCGAGTTGGGCAGCGTTTCGCGGGCGACGGAGGTGTTGTTCCGTGCTCAGTCGGTGGTCACCCGCGCCATCGCCGAGCTGGAGGCGCGGTTCGCTGTCCCGTTGTTCGAGCGCCATGCCAATGGCATGCGCCTGACCGACTATGGCGAGTGCCTGCTGCCGCGTGCCCAGCGCGTACTGGCGGAGCTGGACAGCGTGCCGGGGTTGCTGGGCACCGCCCAGGGCGAGCCCCTTTACCTGTTCCAGGCGCGGCGCCTGCAGGTGTTCGTGAAACTCTGTGAGACCCGGCACATGCAGACCGTGGCGCGGCACTTCGGCCTTAGCCAACCGGCCGTCAGTGCTGCTTTGAAAGTACTCGAAGGCGGATGCGGGCAGCCCTTGTTCGTGCGTACCTCGCGAGGCCTGCAGCCCACCGTGGCCAGCCGGGATATCCTCTTCCCCGTCCGCCGGGCGCTGAACGAGTTGCGCCACCTGGACAGCGACCTGAGCGCGATGCAAGGCACCCTGCGCGGGGTGGTGCATGTCGGCGCGTTGCCGCTGGGCCGCTCGCGCATTCTGCCGGATGCCATTTTACGCTTCACGGCCGAGCATCCACAGGTCCGGGTGGTGACCAACGAAAGCCCGTTCGACCTGCTGGCAACCGAGCTGCGGGTAGGGGATGTGGACTTCGTGCTGGGCGCCTTGCGGCCTCACGACTACGCCAGCGACCTGGTGGGCGAGCCGCTCATCAACGAGGAAATGGTGCTGCTGGCCCGCCGTGGGCACCCGCTTTTGCACACACACCTCACGCTCGAGGGCGTGCACCAGGCGCGCTGGGTGTTGCCGCGCGCCGGTTCGCCAGCGCGCGGGCTGCTCGACAACTGCTTTGCCGCCGCCGGCCTGGCAGCGCCGTGGCCAGTGGTGGAAAGCGCTGATCTGGCGGTTATCCGAGGCCTGCTGGTGCGTTCGGACATGCTGGCGGCAGTATCGGCGCACCAGTTGGCTTACGAGATTGCCAGCGGCGAACTGCAACGCCTGCCGCTGGCACTGCCCGGTACTGCTCGCGCCATTGGTCTCATGCAGCGCAGTGGCTGCCTGCAGTCACCGGCGGCAGTCGCGCTGATGGCCTGTATCCGCCAGGTCATCACTGAGCAGGCATGAGCCCGGCAGGGTGCCTTAAAGCAGGCTCAGCGGGTAGCTCACGATCAGCCTGTTCTCATCGAAACTGTTGGTGCTGCCCCAATCCCGGCGCTGGCTGGAGTTGCGCCATTTGAGGTTCAGGGCCTTGAACGGCCCGGACTGGATCACATAGGCCAGCTCGCTTTCGCGGCCCCACTCGGTGCCGTCCTGGGTGCTGGCGTTGTGCACGTTATCGCCGTGGATATAGCGGTTCATCAAAGTCAGGCCGGGTATGCCGAGCACCACGAAGTTGAAGTCGTGGCGCACCTGCCAGGAGCGTTCCTGGGCGCTTTCGTAGCTTGAGCCGAAGGCATCGTTGGCCAGCGTGCCGCCGCTGGCACCGTTGAGCCGGAACCATTCATCATCGCCCATGACCTTCTGCAAGCCGACGTAGAACGTGTTGCCACCCAGCTTCGCCGAGAACAGGCCCGATGCGGTGCGGTTGTCCAGTTCGCCTGCCTTGGCGCCGCCGTCGTCCTTGCCCCAGAAGTAGCCCAGGTTGGCGCCCAGCACCCAGTTGCCGACCGGCTGTTGATGCTGCACCTGCAAGTAGCGCTGCTGGTAGATGTCCTGCAGCTGGGCGTACCAGGCGCCGACCAAGGTGCGCTCCTGGTTGAAGCGGTAGTCGCCGCCGGCGAAGTTGAAGCGGTCCGAGGTGAACGCTGTACGCGTGAACAGGCTCATGTCCTGCATGCTGGCGTCGTTGCGCGGGCTGTTCTGGCGGAACTGGCCGCCATACAGGGTCAGGCCGGCCAGCTCGTTGGAGGTGACCTGGGCGCCCTGTAAGGTTTGCGGCAGCGAGCGGCCGTCGTCGGCGCGCAGGATGGGTAGGGTGGGCGACCACTCACCGACCTTGAGTTCGGTCTTGGAGACCCGCATCTTGGCCGCCAGCGCCGTGCGGCCAAAGTCGTCCGCCGGGCGCCCGTCGTCGTGAACAGGCAGCAATTGGGTTCCGGCGGTGCCCTTGCCGCCATCGAGTTTGATGCTGTAAAGGCCCAGCACGTCAACGCCAAACCCGACCACGCCGGGGGTGAAGCCGGACTTGAAGTCGAGGATGAAACTTTGCGTCCATTCCTCGGCTTTGCCTTGGCTTGCCGTGCCTGTGTAATCGCGGTTCATGTAGAAGTTACGCAGCGTCAGGGTTGCCTTGGCGTCGTCGACGAAGCCTTCGGCCACAGCTTGCAGTGGCAGGCTGGCTGCCAGGGCGAATGTGGGGACGAGCGGGTACAGGGTGCGGCATTTCATTATTTTTATTCTCCAGGGATGGGCACAGCGCTGCCCGCCAGCGTCGTTTCGGCGCTGGGCAGGTTGAATCAGGGAGCGGTGTGGCAGCGCGGCTCGCGCCGCCACAGGATCAAGCGGGCTGCACCGCTTAGCTGGACGTTTTGCCAGCCACTGAGTAGCGAACCTGCTGGTTGCGGGTCTTCATGAAGTCTTCGATGCTCTGCCCGCGCATGGCGGCGTAAATATCCAGGTTGGACACACCCAGCACGGCGCCCAGCTTCTCCAGCACGAAGAAGATCACCCCGTAGTGGATCAGGCCACGCCAGTCGCGGCGGCGCAGCAAGTCGCTTTCCTCTTCGTTCAGGCCCGCTTCGCGGTACAGCGTTTCGGGTTCGCTGAGGAAGCGCTGGCGCCACTGCGGCTCGATCATGCGGTGCAAGAACTTGTTCAGACGGTAGCCTTTGGCACTGCGCTCCAGGGTGTAGGGGTAGGTGCCCTCAAGCTGCTCAGCCCCTGCCAGCTGATGCTGCATGTGCTGGCGGTAACGTTCGTTGACCGGCGCCGGCAGTGCCTGGTCGCGGTTTTCCAGCAGCAGGGTGGCGATGCCGGTCATCGACGGCAGGTAGTAGCTTTGGTGCTTGCGCTCAACGTTGGCAGACAACGCGCCACGCATGATCAGCCAGGTGATCACCTCGGCACCTTCCATGCCGCCGAGCGTGGCGTACTCGGCCAGTGTCATCTCGGTCAGGCGCTGCGGGTCGTTCACCAGCAGGTCAAGGAACTGCGCGTCCCACTCCGGATTGTTGAAACCGCAACGCTCGCCATGCACCTGGTGCGACACCCCGCCGGTAGCGACGATCGCGACCTTGAGGTCTTCGGGGTAGCTCTCGATGGCGCGGCGCAGCGCCTGGCCCAGTTTGTAGCAGCGCCGCGCCGTGGGGATCGGCAGCTGCAGTACGCCGACCTGCAGCGGCACGATCTGTACGGGCCAGCTTTCATCGCAGGGCAGCAGGGCCGACATGGGCGAGAAGAAGCCGTGGTCCAGCGGCTTGTCGCGGAAGAAACTCATGTCGAACTCATCGGCCATCAGGCTCTGGCCGATGTGCCGCGACAGCGCGGCGTGGCCGCCTACTGGCGGTAGGTCCCGTGGGTTGCCGCCTTCATCGGCCACGCCGTATTGCTCGTCCACGCCCAGGGTGAAGGCACTGTAATGGTCGAAGAAGAACGAGGTGACGTGGTCGTTGAAGATGTAGAACAGCACGTCCGGCTGGCGCTGCTGCAGCCAGGTGCGGATCGGCTCGAAGCTTTCGAAGATCGGCGCCCAGGCGGCTTCTTCCTGTTTGTCGTGGTCGACTGCGAAGCCGATAGTTGGGGTGTGGGAGACGGCCAGGCCACCAATGATACGAGCCATGCGAAAGTCCTCTGTTACAAGTTACGGCGCGGTTACTGCGGGGGTCGTGCGCAGCCGGGCGTGGCCGTTGGCCAGGATCGCCAGGGCAGCGACGAATGCCGGCAGGCCGAGGAGGGTGAACAGCAGCGGCAGGCCCAGCCCCAGGCTGAGCACGGCACCACCGATGAGGGAGCCGAAAATGGCCCCGAAGCGCCCGATACCGAGCATCCAGCTTACACCTGTGGCGCGGAACTCGGTCGGGTAGTAGCCAGGGGCGAAGGCGTTCAGGCCGGTCTGCGCACCGCTCATGCAGAACCCGGCAGCCGCCACGCCCACCACCAGCAGGCTCGACTCCAGGCTCAGGGCGCCCAGTGAGACGATGCACAGGCCGCCGAGGGCGTAGGCGATGGCGATGACCCGGTTGGGGTTGCGTCGGTCCATGATCCAGCCGACCACGATTGCGCCCACTGCGCCGCCGATCTGGAACAGGCCGGTGATGGTGGCGGCGCGCTCGATGGACAGCCCGCCGTCACGCAGCAGGGTCGGCAACCAGCCCATGGTCAGGTAGATCACCAGCAGGCCCATGAAATAGGTCAGCCACAGGGCCAGGGTGCCGAACCGGTAGCGCTCGCTGAACAGCTGCCGGGCCGGTGCCTTGTGCTGGGTGGTCGGCTCATTGACGATGAAACGGGTGCCGGCAGCGAAGCGGCCGCCGAGCTTGGCCAAGGCTGCCGCAATCTGGCTGGCCGGTGCCTGGCGGGCTGCGAGGAAGCGAGCTGACTCTGGCAGCAGCCACAACAACAGTGGCAGCAATGCCAGTGGCAGAAGCCCCCCGGCAAGCAGTACCGATTTCCAGCCGTGATGAGGGATCAGCCAGGCGGACAGAAAGCCGCCCAGGCCCGAGCCCATGTTGAAGCCGGTGAACATGATGGTGATCATCAGCGAGCGGTTGCGTGTGGGCAGGTATTCGGCGAGCAGTGTGGTGCAGTTGGGCATGGCCGCGCCCAAGGCGATGCCGGTCAGCAGCCGTAGCACGGCCAGCTCATAGGGGGTGCGAGCGAAGGCGCAGGCCAGGCTCAGCAGGCTGAAACCGCTGACCGCGATCAGCAGCACTTTCTTGCGCCCCAGCCTGTCGGCATACGGGCCCGCGGTAAGTGCACCGATGGCCAGGCCCACCATGCCGGCACTCATCACCGGGCCAAAGGCGGTACGCGACAGCCCCCAGTCCTGCATCAGCGAAGGGGCGATGAAACCCATGACGGCAACATCGAAGCCGTCGAACAGCACGATCAGGAAACACAGTGACAGGATCAGCCACTGGTAGGCAGCGATGGGGCGGTTATCGATCCAGTCTTTGACATCGACAGGGGCATCGACAGAAGGCTTGAGCATGGGTGGTCACCTTTGTTCTTGTATTGGTATGAGTTCCGTCTGGTTCCAGTAAGGCTTCGAAAGCGCTACGGCCCAGCAGAAATCACCCCGCCGGACTACGGCGTGACGGCGACTGTAATCCCACGGTTCAGGCAGCGCCTGCGGGATTATCTTAACGAGATATCCAATTTTCTTATCGCAGCCCTCCGGCCGTGTGCTGGCAAGTGGCAATGCACACTGCACAGCCCTCAGCGGTGCGCCGATACGCCGTTGAGCGCACCCTGTTCGAGGCTTTGCACGCTGTTGCCCAATGCATCTGTTGCTTCGATATCGGCGCCCCGGGCGGTCAGCGCGTCGAGCAATGCTTTGCGCTGAAACATCGCCGCATACATGGCGGCCGTCTCGGATGAAGAAGGTCGGGAAGTTGTTGCCTACCAGGTCCCAGTTGCCGTCTGCGGTGTAGAACTTGGTGGCGAAGCCGCGTGGGTCACGCAGGGTCTCGGGCGAGTGTTGATGGGTATGTTGGTAAATCCCACTTGAACTGCCTCGTCAGGAGGAAGCCCAACGAACATCACCCTGAGGGCAAGCACCATGACTGAGCACAACGAAGACCCGAAACAAAGCCAGGTTCCGGCTCATTCCACGGAAGAGGAAAAGGCCAGGCTCAAGGACAAGAACAAGGACGGTATCCCGCCTGGCGCTGAGTGAGGCCTTCAAGTTGGGGCCGCTATGCGGCCCATCGCCGGCAAGCCCGGCTCCCACATGTCCAGCGCGCAGCTCAAGAACTGCGCTGTCCATGCAAGAGCCGGCAAGCCGGCTGACACAGGTCGAGCGCGCAGCTCAAGAACCGCGCCGTCCGGGTGGGAGCCGGCTTGCCGGCGATGGGCTGCGCAGCAGCCCCAAAGCGCTTAGGCATAACCAATCAGATTGAACGTTTCAGCAATTCACCCCGTCGGTACTTCCAAGTCGTTCGCATTTGGAGGCACTACCCATGAAGTACCGCACACTCGGCAACACTGGCCTGCTGGTCTCTGAACTGGTAGTCGGCACGGTCCCGTTCGGTGGGCGTGGCGCATTCGAGAAAACCGGCAGCGTGGACGTGGCACTGGCCCGGCGCATGTTCGACATGGCCTTCGACGCCGGGGTCAACCTGGTCGACACGGCAGACCTTTACTCCCACGGCCTGGCCGAAGAAATCGTCGGCCAGGCGCTGGGTGAACGGCGTCAGTCGATCATCCTCGCCACCAAGGCGCGCAGCCCGATGGGCGACAACCCCAACGACAGCGGCGCCTCGCGCTATCACCTGATCCGTGCCTGCGAAGCCAGCCTCAAGCGCTTGGGCACCGACCATATCGACCTCTACCAGATCCACAACTGGGACGGCATCACCCCTGTAGAAGAGACCCTGGCCGCGCTGGAGCATCTGGTGCAAAGCGGCAAGGTGCGTTACTTCGGCACGTCCAACTACACCGCCTGGCAGATGATGAAAACCCTCGGCAGTGCCCGGCTCAACGGCTGGCAGCAGCCGGTTTCCCAGCAGATCTACTACACCCCCGAAGCCCGTGAAGCGGAGTACGAGCTGCTGCCGATGGCGCTCGACCAGGGCCTTGCCACGCTGGTATGGGGGCCGCTGGGGGAGGGCTTGTTGACCGGCAAGGTGCGCCGCGGGCAACAGACCCCCGCCGGCACGCGCCAGGGCAATGATTGGCCGGAACCCTACGTGCATGACAAGGAGCGGGCCTACGACATCATCGAGGCGCTGATCGAGGTGGGGCGGCGCCATGGCTGCTCCCCGGCACGGGTGTGCCTGGCCTGGCTCAAGGACCGGCCAGGGATCACCAGTGTCATCACCGCGGGGCGCACGGCCGAGCAGTTGCACGACAACCTGCAGGCGGTGGAACTGGTGCTGACAAGCCAAGACCTGGAGCAGATCGAGCGGGTGACGCAGATCGCGCCGCAGTATCCGTACTGGCACCGCATCGCGGCGAAAATGGACCGCATCGACCCGGCGGAGGCACCGTTCATTGCCCTGCATCGGCAAACGATGAAGCAGCACAACGCCTGATCGGTAATCAGCCCGAGGTATCGACAGCCTGAGGCATGCGGGAAACCTCACGTTCAAACGGCAGGTCCGGCCCGACCCTGGAACAGGTCACCGCCGCCGCCGCAATGGCGTAGGTCAGTATCGCATCGACCGTCTCGCGCTCCAGCATCGCCACACCCCTCGGGCTGTCCACACCCAGTCGAGACAGGCAGGCCAGCACGGCTGCCTGGAACGTGTCCCCAGCCCCCACGGTATCGCGAACCGGCAGTGAGCTGTCCGCGGGCCTGTGCCATGACCCGTGCGCACAATGCACGCTGGCCCCCTCAGCCCCGTGGGTCACGAACACCAGCCGGCAGCGCTCGTTCAACCAGCCACGGGCTACCTCGCCAACGTCGCGCCCCGGGTACAGCACCTGCAGGTCTTCCTCGCTGGCCTTGATCAAATGTGCGTGCGCGGCAAATGCTTCAACGCGTGTGCGCCACAGCGCCACATCCGGCTGTGGGTTCAGGCGCACGTTCGGGTCCAGGCTGATCAGCCGCTGGTCGCGTTCGCGTTCCACCAATGCCAGCAGCGAGTCGGCCACGGGTGTCACCACCAGTGTGTACGACCCCACGTGCAGCCCGTGCACGTGCTCATCCAGTATCGGCAGATGCTCAAGCCGCACCTGCCGGTCGGCGCAGCCTTCGCCGCGGAACTGGTACTGCGCCGAGCCGTTGGCATCCAGGCCGACCATGGCCAGGGTGGTGGGGGCATCGCTGGTGACCAGGTGCTGGCAATCTACGCCTTCTTCCTCCAGTACCCGGCGCAGGCGCGCGCCGAGGTGGTCGCTGGACAATCCGCCGAACAACCCAGCAGCAACGCCAAGCCTGCGCAGGCCGACGGCGACGTTGAACGGCGAGCCGCCAGCGATTGCGGTAAAGCCCAGTTCTGCGCTGCGCGGGCTGTTTTCCACGCTGAAGACATCGAACAACGCCTCGCCACATACCAGATACATGAAGTTCTCCCAAACAGAAAAAAGTAAGGACAGTACCGCGATCAGCGCACAGGCAGGTGATCCAGGTAGCGTCTGTAGGCCACGCCGTAGGCGGCCTGTTGCGCCAGGTTGGGCAGCGTGCGGGTGCTTTCGTCCAGCTCGACGCAGCGCTCGCACAGGGCCTGGAGGCTGTCGCCGTCGCCCAGTTGGCGGCCAAGGCTCCAGGCGGCCTGGATGGCCGCGCCCAGTGCGGCGGCTTCGGTCTGGCGCGGGCACACCACTGGCAGGCCCAGTAGATTGGCCAGGACCTGGCGCCACAACTCGCTTTTTGCCGCCCCACCTACCAGGCGGATTTCGCTGCCCTGCAGGCCATTGGCGCGCAGCAGATCCAGGCCATAGCGCAGGCTGAAGCAGGTGCCTTCGAGCACGGCCCGGCACAGGTTGGCACGGGTCAGGTTGGCGCTGGTCATGCCATGCAGGCTGGCGCTGGCAGTGGGCAGCGCGGGTACGCGTTCGCCATCGAAAAACGGCAGCATCAACAGGCCGTCGGCGCCAACCGGCGCGTGTGCGGCGAGGGCCGTGAAGCGGGTGAGGTCAAGCTCCAGCAGGTCACGCACCAGCGCACAAGCGCTGGTCAGGTTCATCGTGCAGATCAAGGGCAGCCAGCCACCGCTGGAGGCGCAGAAGTTCGCCACCTCGCCCTTGGGGTTGAGCTGGGCATGCTCGGTGTAAGCTGCCAGGGTACCCGAGGTGCCCAGGCTGAGGGTGATCATGCCGGGGCTGATATTGCCGGTACCGATGGCGCTGAGCATGTTGTCGCCGCCGCCGGTGGCCACCCAGGCGTGAGGGTTCAGCCCCAGGCCAGCAGCAGCCTGCTCGCGTAGCGGGCCGACGCAGGCGCCAGGGGCGAGCAGCTCGGGCAGTGCCGCCAACAGGCGCTCGCCCGGCTCTATGAGTTGCAGCACATCGTTTGCCCAGCTGTTGCGGTGCACGTTGTAGTAACCGGTACCCGACGCATCGCCCGGCTCGCTGCAGGCGCGGCCTGTCAGCCAGTAATTGAGGTAGTCGTGGGGCAGCAGCACATGGGCCAGGCGGGCGAACAGGTCGGGGAAGTGCCGTTTGCTCCACAGCAGCTTAGACAGGGTATAGCCCGGGGCGATCACCAGCCCCAGCCGGTCGAGCGAGCCCTGCGGACCGCCGAGCGCGTTCAGCAGGGCCTGGTTTTCTGCCGTGGTTTCGGTGTCGCACCAGAGCTTGGCCGGGCGCAGCACGTGGCCTTGGGCGTCCAGCATCACCAGGCCATGCTGCTGGCCAGATACCGCCAGCGCACGGATGGCCTGGCCGTCGACGCCGGCCTCATGCAGTGCGCCAGCGACTGCCGTGTGCAGGGCGGCCAGCCAGTCGGCCGGGTCCTGCTCGCGGCGCCCGTTTAGGCCCCGGGCAGGCGCGTGCGCGGCACTACCAAGGCCCAGCACCTGGCCGCTGCCGGCGTCCAACACCAGCGCCTTGGTGCCCTGGGTACCGCAATCGATGCCGAGAAACAGTCCGTCCATCGCGCGCTCCGGGTCAGTCGCCAAGCACGTGGCGCAGCGTTTCGCTCACGCCAACCTCACACAGGCTGTCATACAGGCGCTCGAAAGCGCTGACGAAGGCACCGGAGGCGGGGATGACCGTGCCAAATATGGTCTCGTCGCCCAGCACCCGGGCAGCCAGCCCGTCACGCTGCACCACCCGTGCCTGGCACTGGGCCGCGCGCGGGTCGGGGATGGCATAGGTGCTGCCCTGTTCGTCTACCCCGCCCAGGTACAAGGCCCAGGCCGCCACCACCAGGGCCACGCGGTCCAGCGGCTGGCCCTGGGCAATCAGCTGGTTGGCGGTGGGGACGATGTACTTGGGAAACTTCGATGAGCCGTCCGAGCACACCCGCTCCAGTTGATCGGCGATGGCGCGGTTGGCAAAGCGCTCGGTGAGGCTGTCCTTGTAGCGTTCCAGGTCGATGCCGGGCGCCGGGGCAAGCTGCGGGGTCACGTCCAGGTCCATGAACGTGCGCATGTAGCGGCGCAGCAGTGGGTCGGCAAGGGTTTCGTGGACCAGGCGATAGCCCTGCAGGAAGCCCAGGTAGGTCAGTGCCAGGTGGCTGCCGTTGAGCAGCTTGATCTTCATTTCTTCATAGGGGGTGACGTCGTCGGTGAACTGCACGCCGACCTTTTCCCAGGCCGGGCGCCCGGCGACGAATGTGTCTTCCACCACCCACTGCAGGAACGGCTCGCACACCACCGGCCAGGCATCCTCGACGCCGTGGCGCTCGAACAGTTGTTGGCGGTGGTCGCTGCTGGTCATTGGCGTGATGCGGTCGACCATGGCATTGGGGAAGCTCACGTTCTCGCCTATCCAGCGGGCCAGGTCCGGGTCGAGCAACTGGGCAAAGGCCAGCAGCGCCTTGCGCGCCACCGCGCCATTGTGTGGAAGGTTGTCGCAGGACATCACCGTGAACGGCCCCACGCCGGCCTCGCGGCGCCGCCGCAAGGCTTCGCAGAGGAAGCCGAAGACGCCTTGCGGCGCCTGCGGGTTGGCCAGGTCGTGCTGGACCTGCGCCAGCTCGGCGCGAAACTCGCCGGTGCTGTCGTCGATGCAGTAGCCGCCTTCGGTGATGGTCAGCGAGACGATGCGGATGCCGGGCTCGGCCAGTTTGGCCAGCAGCGCCTGGGCGTCGTCCTCGGCCAGAAGCATATCATTGAGGGCACCGATCACCCGCACTTCGGTGTCAGGTTGGTCGTCCAGCACGAACAGGGTGTACAGGTAGCCCTGCGCCGCCAGAGCGTCGCGCATGGCGCGGTCTTCGCTGCGCAGGCCGGCGCCGCAGATGGCCCAGTCCAGCCCTTCGCCGCGGTTCATCAGGGCGTCGGTGTAGGCCGCCTGGTGGGCGCGGTGGAACCCACCTACGCCAATGTGCACGATGCCCTGGCGCAGTTGCGAGGGCGCGTAGGAAGGGCGGGCGACCGTAGGCGCCAGCAGGTCGAGGTGGTGCGGGTCGAGTTTCATCGCGTGTGTCCTCAGGCCGCGTGCTGCAGGCGTTTGTCCAGGGCTTGGCCGTTGCTGTCGAACAGGTGGCAGTGGCCCGGGTCGAAGGTCAGGTCCAGGGGCGCGCCGTAGGCCGGCGCAAAGTCGCCGCGCACCCGTACGGTGAGCATTTCCCCGGAGCCGGCACGTACATGGCAGTAGCTGTCGCTGCCCAGGCGTTCACTGACGTCGGCGGTCACCTGCAGTGAGCCGGGTGTGCCGTGCCCAGTGCTGGCGATGTTCAGGTGCTCCGGGCGGATGCCCAGCGTCACGGGGCTGCCAGCGGGCAGGGCGTCTGCGCTCAGTGCCAGGCTGACACGGGCGCCGCACTCAAGGGTGACCTCGCTCTGTGTGCCCTGGCTGTGGCTCAGGTGGCCGCGCAGAAAGCCCATTTTCGGGGTGCCGAGAAAACCTGCGACGAACAGGTTGGCCGGGTGGTGGTACAGCTCCAGCGGCGAGCCGACCTGCTCGATGCGCCCGCCGTTGAGCACCACCACCTTGTCGGCCAGGGTCATAGCCTCGACCTGGTCGTGGGTCACGTAGATCATGGTCGCGGCCAGCTCCTGGTGCAGGCGCGCAAGCTCCAGCCGCATCTGCACGCGCAGGGCGGCGTCGAGGTTCGACAGCGGCTCATCGAACAGGAAAATCTTCGGGTTGCGCACGATCGCCCGGCCGATCGCCACCCGCTGGCGCTGGCCACCCGACAGTTGCCGCGGCTTGCGTTCGAGCAACGGTTGCAGTTCGAGGATGCGTGCGGCGTTGTCGACTTTGGCCTGCACGTCACGCTTGTCCACGCCGGCCAGGTCCAAGGCGAACGACAGGTTCTTGCGAACGGTCATGTGCGGGTAAAGCGCGTAGGTTTGGAACACCATGGCCAGGTCACGTTTGGCCGGGGCGGTGTCAGTGATGTCGACGCCGTCCAGGGTGATATGGCCGCCGCTGACCTCCTCAAGCCCGGCGATCAGCCGCAGCAGGGTCGACTTGCCACACCCGGACGGGCCGACGAAGACCACGAACTCACGGTCGCGCACCTCCAGGTCGATGCCCTTGATGATGGCGTGGCCATCGAAGCCTTTGTGCAGGTTGCGGATCTTCAGGTCAGCCATGGCGAATGTCCTCTGCGGCGGCCGGCAATGGGGTTGATCGAGCAGGTGTCGCGGGGAGCTGGGTCATTTGACGGCCCCGAACGAGAGGCCACGCACCAGCTGCTTTTGGCTGATCCAGCCGAAAATCAGGATGGGCGCGCAGGCCAGGGTCGAGACGGCCGAAAGCTTGGCCCAGAACAGCCCCTCGGGGCTTGAGTAGGAGGCCACCAGCGCGGTCAGTGGCGCGGCCGCTGAAGAGGTCAGGTTGAGCGACCAGAACGCCTCGTTCCAGCACAGGATCAACGACAGCAGCACGGTCGAGGCAAGCCCGCCGCGGGCGATCGGCAGCAGCACGCGGACGATTTCCTGCCAGGTGCCGGCACCGTCCAGGCGCGCGGCTTCAAGGATGTCCACCGGGATGTCCTTGAAGTAGGTGTACACCATCCACACCACGATCGGCAGGTTGATTAGGGTGTAGACGATGATCAGCGCCAGGCGCGAGTCGAGCAGGCCGAACTGCTTGGCCAACAGGTAGATGGGCATCAGCACGCCCACCGGCGGCAGCATCTTGGTCGACAGCATCCACAGCAGCGTGCGCTTGGTGTGGCGGGTTTCGAAAAAGGCCATGGAGTAAGCCGCCGGCACTGCGATAAGCATGCACAGCGCGGTGGCCGAGAAAGCGATCAGCACCGAATTCCAGGCGTAGGCGAAATAGTCGCTGCGGTCGTTGATGTGCAGGTAGTTTTCCAGCGTTGGCGCGAAGATGAACTGCGGCGGGGTGGCGAAGGCATCGAGCTCAGTCTTGAAGCTGGTCAGCAGCATCCAGAAGATCGGGAAGAAGATCGTCAGGGCGATGCCCCAGCACAGCAGGCCAATCAATGCGTCGCGCAGGCGGCGGGTTTGCTTGAGTGACAGCATGGCGGGCTCCTCAGCGGCGCTCGGTCAGGTTCTTGCCGATCATCCGTACCAGCACGATGGCGGCGATGTTGGCGATCAACACGGCGATCAGCCCGCCCGCCGAGGCCATGCCCACGTCGAACTGCAGCAGCGCCTGGTTGTAGATCAGGTAGGCGAGGTTGGTCGACTCATAGCCCGGGCCGCCGCTGGTGGTGGTGAAGATTTCGGCGAACACCGACAGCAGGAAGATGGTCTCGATCATCACCACCACGGCAATCGGGCGGGCCAGATGCGGCAGGGTCAGGTGCCAGAAGATCGCCAGCGGCCCGGCGCCGTCCAGGCGTGCGGCTTCTTTCTGTTCCTGGTCCTGCGACTGCATGGCGGTCATCAGGATCAAGATGGCGAACGGCAGCCACTGCCAGGAGACGATCAGGATGATCGACAGCAGCGGGTAGTGCGCCAGCCAGTCCACCGGCTGTGCGCCGAACAGCCGCCACACGGCGGCGAGGATGCCCGACACCGGGTGGAATATCAGGTTCTTCCACAGCAGCGCGCTGACGGTGGGCATGATGAAGAACGGTGAAATCAGCAGCACCCGCACCACGCCGCGGCCCCAGAACTCGCCGGCCTCCAGCAGCGCCGCGATGAGCACGCCAAACACCACGCTGATCGCCAGCACACTGCCGACCAGGGTCAGGGTGTTGAGGGCGCCGGGCATGAAGCCTGGGTCGGTGACGAAGTACGCGAAGTTCTCCAGGCCGACGTACGCATTTTCGCCCGGGTACAGCAGGTTGTAGCGGATCAGGGAAAAATACAGGGTCATGCCCAAGGGCATGACCATCCACAACAGCAGCAGCGCCACTGAAGGGCTGACCAGGAACCAGCCCGGCCCGACGCGGCGTTTGCCGGGGCGTGGGGTGGCGAGGGTCGGGGTATCGAGGGCCGAAGTGTCCATGGCGACTCCGTGTGCAGCGACAAGGGCGGACGGCAGCCATCCGCGCGCCAGGCGTTGGCGCGCAGATGGCCACGGCTGGGCTACTTGGGATAACCGGCGCGCTTCATCTCGCGTTCGGTGGACTGCTGTGCGGCGGCAAGCACTTGGTCGACCTTCATCTGCCCGGTCAGGGCGGCGGAGAACAGCTTGCCGACCTGCGTACCAATGGCCTGGAACTCAGGGATGGTCACCAATTGAATACCCACGTACGGCACGGGCTTGAGCGTGGGGTGGTTGGGGTCGACGCGCTTGAGCGACTCCAGCGTCACCTTGGCGAACGGCGCAGCGGCCAGGTAGGCGTCGCTGTAGGTCGAGGCGCGGGTGCCTGGTGGCACGTTGGCCACGCCTTCCTTGTCGGCCACCAGCTTGCCGTAGGCTTCGGACGTGGCCCAGGTGCTGAAGGCCTTCGCCGCGTCCTTGGCCTTGGAGCTGCTTGGGATGGCCAGCGCCCAGGCATACAGCCACGAGGCGCCCTTGTCGGTGACCTCCTTTGGCGCAAAGGTGAAGCCGACCTGGTCGGCGACCTTGCTCTGGGTCTTGTCGGTGACGAACGAGCCGGCAACGCTGGCATCGACCCACATCGCGCACTTGCCGCTGTTGAACAGCGCCAGGTTTTCGTTGAAACCGTTGCTCGACGCGCCAGGCGGGCCGTACTGCTTCAAGGTATCGACGTAGAAGTTCAGCGCGTTCTTCCACGCGCTGCCGGTGAATTCCGGCTGCCACTGTTCGTTGAACCAACGTGCGCCAAAGGCATTGGCCACGGTGCCGATCAGCGCCATGTTCTCGCCCCAGCCGGCCTTGCCGCGCAGGCAGATGCCGTACTGGCCCTGGTCGGGGTGGTGGAGTTTGGCGGCGAACTCACCCAGCTGGGTCCAGGTTGGTTGCTCGGGCATGCTCAGCCCTGCGTTCTGGAACAGGTCCTTGCGGTAGTAGGTGATCGAGGCTTCGGCGTAGAAGGGCAGGGCATACAGCGTACCGTTGGCCGACAAGCCATTGCGCACGGACGGGAACACGTCGTCGAGGTTGTAATCGGCCGGCAGGTCCTTCATTGGCTCCAGCCAGCCTTTGGCGCCCCACAGCGCCGCTTCATACATGCCGATGGTCAGTACGTCGAACTGCCCGCCCTGGGTGGCGATGTCGGTAGTCAGGCGCTGGCGCAGCACGTTTTCTTCAAGCACGACCCACTTGAGCCTGATGTCCGGGTGCTGTTCTTCGAACACCTTGGCCAGGCGCTGCATGCGGATCATATCGTTGTTGTTGACCGTGGCGATGGTCAGTGTTTCGGCGCCCTGGGCCAATAGCGGCAGGCTGAGGCAGGCAGCGGCCAGGCAGGCCTTGATCGCGTCGTTCATCTATGAACTCCCTTACCGGGCCGGCTGACGGCACGGAAGACATTATTATTTTTGTGTCGCTGGCGCTGATTACACCCCCGTACGGCGTTGGCGACAAAGCGTGGACTGCACGCCGGCTGATACTTTTTTGCAGTGGTTCGCTCAGTGACGGTTCTGCTCGGTCAGCCGCTGGGTCACCAGGCTGCGGTAGTCGGAGGGGGTCATGCCTTTGAGCTGTTGAAAGCGCCGGTTGAAATTGGACAGGTTGCTGAAGCCTGATTCGAAGCACACCTCGGTCACCGGCAGGTCGCTTTTGGCCAGCAATTCGCAGGCCTTGCTGACCCGCAGGCGGTTGACGAACTCAACAAAACCGCGCCCGGCCGCCTGTTTGAAAAAGCGTGAGAAGTAGGTGGGGGTCATGCCCAGATGCTCGGCCACTTCGTTCTGGGTCAAGTCCTGGGCGTAGTGCTGGAAGATGTAGTCCACCGCCCGGTTGATGCGCTCGACGTTGTGCTCGTCAGCCAGGTGCGAGGAGGTGACCGTGGACAATAACTGGTAGTCCTCGCAGCCGGCGAGCTGTTCCATGAGGATAAAAAAGTATCCAAGGCGGGTCATGCCCCGGCTGTCCGCGATGCGTTGCAACAGCTTGCGGCTCTCGGCGATCAGCGCCGGGTCACGGAACTCGATGCCGTAGTGCGCGCGGGCCAGCAACGGGCTGAGTTGGTGCAGTTCAGAAAACACCCGGCTGCCGCTGTGCAGCACCTCGTCGGTGAAATTGACCAGCATGTCGCGCTGGCTGAACACCTCGTCGGGGCCGGCCTGGCTGATCCAGTTGTGCGGCAGGTTGGGGCCTGTGAGGAACAGCGTGTTCGGCCCGAAGCTGCCGATGTAGTCGCCGATGAACACTTTGCCGGCGCTGGCCACGATCAGGTGCAGTTCGTATTCCTTGTGGAAATGCCAGCGCACCAGCGGGCTGGGGAAGCCATGCTGGCGGTAGATCAGTGAGTCGCCCTCGTGGTCGTCCATCAACTCGTAGGACGGGTCGGTGACTTTGCTCGTTCTGGGCATGGCGCTGATGGGCTCCGGAGGACGAAGGGGCATCGTAGCCTGAACAGGGCAGGTGTTACAGGCCGCCAAGCGCGCCCGCGCTTGCGGTAAGATGCGCGCTTCTGTCTCTGGAACCTCCCTGGATGAGCAAGCCCGGTCAAATGGTGCTGATCGCGTTGCGCAAGATGATCGCTTCGGGCGAACTGGCGGCTGGCGCGCGGCTGATGGAAGTGCCCACCGCCGAACGGTTCGGCGTCTCACGCATGCCCGTACGCATGGCATTCCGAACCCTGGAGCAGGAGGGCCTGCTGGTGCGTTGCGGCGGCCGGGGCTTCCAGGTGCGTTCGGTCAGCGCCGAGGACATCGCCGGTGCCGTGGAGGTGCGCGGTGTACTCGAAGGCCTGGCGGCCCGCCAGGCGGCTGAGCGTGGCCTGCTGCCAGCGGCGCGCGAGGCGTTGCAGCGCTGCCTGGTCGAAGGCGACCTGTTGTTCGGCAAGGGGTATGTAAGCGAAGAGGACTTGCACGCCTATCACGACCTGAACATGCGCTTTCACCAGGTGATCGTCGAGGCCAGCCACAACCCGGCCATCGCCGATGCCCTGGCGCGCAACGATCACCTGCCGTTCGCTTCGGTCACCGCGCTGGCGGTGGACCGTCACGACCTTGCCCGTGAATACCGGCGCTTCAACTTCGCGCACATGCAGCACCATGCGGTGTTCGACGCGCTCATCCACGGCCAGGGTGCCCGCGCCGAGGCGATCATGCGCGAGCATGCCAATGCCACGCTGCGCTATGCCGAAACCTTTGGCGGGGCCACGAAGGACGAGGGCATGAAAGTGATCCTGCCCTCGTCCTGAGCCGTTTACAGGTCCAGTACCAGCAGGGGCGTCTTCGCCCGCGAACAGCACGGTGTGAACTGATCGTTCAGCGCCTGTTCCTGTTCCGTGAGGAACAGGTCGCGGTGCTCTGGCGTGCCCTGCAGCACACGGGTCAGGCAGGTGCCGCAAATGCCTTGTTCACAGGAAACGGCGATCTCGATGCCGTGGCGTTCCAGCACCTGCACCACGCTCTGGTCGGCCGGCACCTCGAACACCTGGCCGGTGCTGCCTAGCTGCACCGAGAAGCTGCCGTCGTCGCTGTTTTCAACCGGTGCTGCGGCGAAGTATTCGCGGTGCAGGTTGGCCTGCTGCCAGCCCAGCTGCCGGGCGGTGTCCAGCACGTGCTGCATGAAGCCGCCCGGGCCGCACACGTAAAGGTGCACATCATCCTGCGCGGTGCCCAGCACCTGGGCGATGTCCAGGGCGGTCTCCGGCTGCTCGTCAAAATGCACGAACAGGCGGTCAGCGAACGGTGCGGCGCGCAGGCGCTCGACGAAGGCCGCGCGTTCGCTGGAGCGGGCGCAGTAGTGCAGCTCGAAATCGTCGCCGTTGCAGGCCAGCTGTTCAGCCATGCACAGCAGCGGCGTGATGCCGATGCCGCCGGCGAACAGCACGCTGCGCCGGGCGCCCTGGGCCAGCGGGAACAGGTTGCGCGGGGCGCTGATGCGCAGGCGGTGGCCGGCCTGCACCTGCTCGTGAAGGCTGCGCGAACCGCCGCGTGAGGCCGGGTCGTTGAGCACACCGATCAGGTAGCGGTGGCGTTCGGCGGGGTGGTTGCACAGGGAATACTGGCGCACCAGCCCATCCGGCAGGTGCACATCGATGTGCGCGCCGGCGCTGAAGGGCGGCAATGGGCTGCCATCGGCGGCTGCCAGCTCGAAGCTGCAGATGCCTTGGGCTTCGATGTTGCGGGATACCACTACGGCATCGATCATGGCGCGGGCTCCTCAGGCGTGGGTGGCGATCACGTGCGGTTGGGGCGCGTGCTCTTTGGCGATCAGCCGCTCCAGCACCTTGCGTGCCTGTACGCCGCCGGCGTCGATGTTGAGTTTGAGCAGGTTGCGCTCGGGGTAGGCGAGCAGGTTCTGCTGCTGGCGTTCGAGCATGTCCAGGTCTTCGCTGAATATCTTGCCCTGGCCTTCTCGGATGCTCTCGGTCAGGGCCTGATCGTGGGCGGCAAAATTGCGCGCCATGCCCCAGAAGTACCAGATCGACGTGTCGCTCTCGGGGGTGATGAAATCGACCACGATGCTCGAGGCCTTGTGCTCGACCGGGGCGTGGTAGCCGCCGTGGCCGGCATGCGCCACACCCACTTCGATCAGTACATGGCTGGGCGGTGTGAAGCGGCAGATCTGCCAGCGGTCCACCGGCACGTCATCGGCCAGGCCATTGCCGCGCAGGGCCATGCGCCAGAAGGGCGGGGGCATGATGTTTTCCATGTGCCGGGCGGTGACCACTTCGTCGCCGCTCACCGTGGTGACGGGGTGCGCCTCGTCGATTTCTTTCTGGCCGATGCTGGAGGCGTGCACATAGGTTTCGTGGGTGAGGTCCATCAGGTTGTCGATCATCAGGCGGTAATCGCAGCCGATGTGGAACAACCCGCCGCCATAGGCCCACTCATCGCTGGCCGCCCAGGGCAGCTGCGGGATCAGGGCGGGGTCAGCCTGGGCCTGGTCACCCGGCCAGACCCAGATGAAGCCATGGCGCTCGACCACGGCAAGAGCCTTGTTGCAGGGGAAGCCACGCACCCGTTGGCCCGGCATGTCGACGGTTTTGCCATCACAGCCCATCACCAGCCCGTGATAGCCGCACACCAGGTTGCCGTTTTCGACAAAACCCAGCGACAACGGCGCGCCGCGGTGGGGGCAAAAGTCTTCGACGGCCGCCACGCGGTTTTCGCTGGGGCGGTAGAACACGATCTTTTCCCCGCAAATCTGCCGGCCCAAGGGCTTCTCGGCGATTTCGTCAGGGGTGCAGGCGACATACCAGGCGTTTTTCGGGTACATGAAGGACCTCCGATTGTTGTTATTTAATGGATCCATTAATACCCGAGCTGAAAAGCTGGTCAATGGTAAATCCCAACAAAAATTGGAGGTTGTGCGATTATCGTACGTTTAATGGATCCATTATGCCGTTTGCGGATGAACCAACCTAGTCCTTGTAGATTTTCGTCAGCAGCCGCAGCAGTTGTGCGCGCTCATCCTCGTCAAGGCTGGCAGTAGCCTCCCGGTCGCTGTCGCTGGCGATCTGCTTGAGCTGCTTGAGCATCGCTTCACCCGACTTGCTCAAGAAGATGCCGTAGGAACGCTTGTCTGGCTTGCAGCGTACTCGCACGGCCAGCGCGCGCTCTTCCAGTTTGTTCAGCAGCGGCACCACTTGCGGCGGCTCGATCGCCAAGGCACGCGCCAGGTCCGCCTGCATCAAGCCTGGGTTCTGCTCGATAATCGCCAGCGCAGAGAACTGCGCCGGGCGCAGGTCGTAGGCCGACAACCGGCCGATCAGGTGCTGGAACAGCTTCAGTTGGGCGCGGCGCAATGCATAGCCGAGCAGGTCTTCGAGGACCGTATCGTCAGGCGGCGTGGGCAGGGAAGCGGTGTCGTCGGTTCGGGCAGACCTTGCCATCGGGTTGCATGCTCCTGGTTCATGAGTAAGAAAGTTACCCAGTTTGCCTGCGCCGGCACGATCCGGCTAGGGGAGCTCAGGCCAAAAAGCCTCTCAACCGGCTGGAAGGCAAAGATAATTTTCATAATAGTTAATTGACATAACTAATTTGCCAGATTAG
Source organism: Pseudomonas putida (assembly GCF_026625125.1). NCBI lineage: Bacteria > Pseudomonadati > Pseudomonadota > Gammaproteobacteria > Pseudomonadales > Pseudomonadaceae > Pseudomonas > Pseudomonas putida. The sequence goes on from NZ_CP113097.1 coordinate 2,311,954, forward strand.
CTTGATGGTCACCACCCCGAACAACAAGAGTGCAGAACCATGAGCAAATACGAAGGCCGCTGGACCACCGTGAAGGTCGAACTGGAGTCGGGCATCGCCTGGGTAACCCTCAACCGCCCGGAAAAGCGCAATGCCATGAGCCCCACCCTGAACCGGGAAATGGTCGACGTGCTGGAAACCTTGGAGCAGGACGCCGAGGCCGGCGTGCTGGTGCTGACCGGGGCAGGTGAGTCGTGGACGGCGGGCATGGACCTCAAGGAATACTTCCGCGAAGTCGACGCCGGCCCTGAAATCCTTCAGGAAAAAATCCGCCGTGAAGCCTCGCAATGGCAGTGGAAGCTGCTGCGCATGTACGCCAAGCCGACCATCGCCATGGTCAACGGCTGGTGCTTCGGTGGCGGTTTCAGCCCACTGGTGGCGTGCGATCTGGCGATCTGCGCCAACGAGGCCACCTTCGGCTTGTCGGAAATCAACTGGGGCATCCCACCTGGCAACCTGGTGAGCAAGGCGATGGCCGATACCGTTGGCCATCGTCAGTCGCTGTACTACATCATGACCGGCAAGACCTTCGGCGGTGCCAAAGCCGCCGAGATGGGCCTGGTCAACGAGAGCGTGCCGTTGGCCCAGCTGCGCGAGACGACCCGCGAGCTGGCGCTGAACCTGCTGGAGAAAAACCCGGTGGTGCTGCGTGCCGCCAAGAACGGCTTCAAGCGCTGCCGCGAACTGACCTGGGAGCAGAACGAAGACTACCTCTACGCCAAGCTCGACCAGTCCCGGCTGCTGGACACCGAGGGCGGTCGCGAGCAGGGCATGAAGCAGTTCCTCGATGACAAGTCCATCAAGCCGGGCCTGCAGGCTTACAAACGCTGAGGGCCAGCGCGGGCTGTGCCGCCCCTGGCCACAGCCTGCGGATATTTCTCTATAACCACAACAAGAGGAATGAGCATGTTGCAGGTGCCTTTGCTGATTGGCGGGCAGTCGCGCCCCGCCAGTGATGGACGAACCTTCCAGCGCTGCAACCCGGTCACCGGTGAGGTGGTGTCGCAAGCCGCTGCCGCCACCCTGGCCGATGCCGATGCGGCGGTGGCCGCGGCCAGCGCAGCGTTCCCGGCCTGGGCCGCGCTGGCGCCCGGTGAACGGCGCAGCCGCTTGCTGGCCGGCGCCGACCTGTTGCAGGCGCGGGCTGCCGAGTTCATCGCCGCCGCCGGCGAAACCGGGGCCATGGCCAACTGGTATGGCTTCAACGTGAAGCTGGCCGCCAACATGCTGCGCGAAGCCGCGGCCATGACCACACAGGTTACCGGTGAGGTCATCCCTTCGGACGTGCCTGGCAGCTTCGCCATGGCCTTGCGCGCACCGTGCGGTGTGGTGCTGGGCATCGCGCCGTGGAATGCCCCGGTGATCCTCGCCACGCGGGCCATCGCCATGCCGCTTGCCTGTGGCAACACCGTGGTGCTGAAGGCCTCCGAGGTCAGCCCGGCGGTGCACCGGTTGATCGGCCAGGTGCTCCACGATGCCGGCTTGGGCGAGGGTGTGGTCAATGTGATCAGCAATGACCCGGCCGATGCGCCTGCCATCGTCGAGCGGCTGATCGCCAACCCAGCGGTGCGCCGCGTCAATTTCACCGGGTCCACCCAGGTGGGGCGTATCGTCGGCGAGCTGGCTGCCCGGCACCTGAAACCTGCTTTGCTCGAACTGGGCGGCAAGGCGCCGCTGCTGGTGCTCGACGACGCCGACCTGGACGCCGCCGTAGCCGCCGCAGCGTTCGGGGCGTACTTCAACCAGGGCCAGATCTGCATGTCCACCGAGCGCCTGGTGGTCGACGACCGCATCGCCGACAGGTTCGTCGACAAGCTGGCGGCCAAGGTCGCCGGGCTGCGCGCTGGCGACCCGCAGGCCAGCACCTCGGTGCTCGGTTCGCTGGTCAGCGGTGCGGCCGGCGAGCGCATCAGGGCGCTGATCGACGATGCCGTGGCCAAGGGCGCACGCCTGGTATGCGGCGGCCAGCTGGACGGCAGCATCCTGCAACCCACCTTGTTGGACAACGTCGACGCAAGCATGCGCCTGTATCACGAAGAGTCCTTCGGGCCGGTCGCGGTGGTGCTGCGCGCGCAGGGCGATGAAGCCTTGTTGACGCTGGCCAACGACTCGGAATTCGGCCTGTCGTCAGCCATCTTCAGCCGCGACACCAGCCGTGCGTTGGCCTTGGCCCAGCGTGTGGAGTCGGGTATCTGCCATATCAACGGCCCGACCGTGCATGACGAAGCGCAGATGCCCTTCGGTGGGGTCAAGGCCAGCGGCTACGGTAGCTTCGGCAGCCGCACCGCCATCGATCAATTCACCCAGCTGCGCTGGGTCACCCTCCAGCACGGACCCAGGCATTACCCCATCTAGGCAACGCGCATCATTGGCCGTCGTCCGTACTGTCGGGCGGCGGCAGGCTGTACAACAATAACAAGGAGCAACCTGCGTGAATAACCAAGCCCGCACAGGGTCGCGCGACCCTGGCCAAAGCCCGCGCTACCGGCAGGTGTCCATCGGGCATCCCCAGGTGCAGTTCAGCGAGGCCGAAGGCATATTGCGCATGCAAGCCGTCGAGCCCCTGGCGCCGCTGCCGGCGCGCCTGCTCGACCGGCTGCTGCACTGGGCCGTACAGCGCCCGGACACTACCTTCATTGCCGCGCGGCAGCCCGATGGGGCCTGGCGCGCGATCACCTACGCGCAAATGCTCGTGCAGGTCCGTACCATCGCCGCCAACCTGCTGGGCTTTGGCCTGAGCGCCGAGCGGCCGCTGGCGCTTTTTTCCGGCAACGATATCGAGCACCTGCAGATCGCCTTGGGCGCCATGTATGCCGGCATCCCGTATTGCCCGGTGTCGCCGGCCTACGCACTGTTGTCCCAGGACTTCGCCAAGCTGCGCCATGTGTGTGAGGTACTGACCCCAGGGCTGGTGTTCACCACCGACACCCAACCGTTCCAGCGGGCCTTCGATGCCGTCCTGGATGCCTCGGTGGCGGTGGTGAGCGTGCATGGCCAGGCCCCGGGCCGTCGGCACCTGGGCTTCGACAGCCTGCTGCAGCCGTGCGACCTTGCGCCCGCCGACGCCGCGTTTGCCGCCACCGGGCCCGACACTATCGCCAAGTTCCTCTTCACCTCTGGCTCCACCAAGCTGCCCAAGGCGGTGGTCACCACACAACGCATGCTGTGCGCCAACCAGCAGATGCTGTTGCAGACCTTCCCGGTGTTCGCCGAAGAGCCGCCGGTGCTGGTGGACTGGCTGCCGTGGAACCACACCTTCGGCGGCAGCCACAACCTGGGCATCGTGCTGTACAACGGCGGCAGCTTCTACCTGGATGCCGGCAAGCCCACCCCGCAAGGCTTCGGCGAAACCTTGCGCAACCTGCGCGAAATTTCCCCCACCGCCTACCTGACCGTGCCCAAGGGCTGGGAAGAGCTGGTCAAGGCGCTGGAGCAGGACGCGCAGTTGCGCGAGGTGTTCTTTGCCCGCATGAAGCTGTTTTTCTTCGCTGCCGCCGGGCTTTCGCAAAGCGTGTGGGACCGCCTGGACCGCATCGCCGAGCAGCACTGTGGCGAGCGCATCCGCATGATGGCTGGCCTGGGCATGACCGAGGCGGCGCCGTCCTGCACCTTCACTACCGGGCCTTTGTCCCTGGCCGGCTACGTGGGCTTGCCTGCCCCAGGTTGCGAAGTGAAGCTGGTGCCGCTGGATGGCAAGCTGGAGGCGCGCTTTCGCGGCCCGCACATCATGCCCGGCTATTGGCGCTCGCCGCAGCAAACGGCCGAGGCGTTCGATGATGAAGGCTTTTACTGCTCGGGCGATGCCTTGAAGCTCGCCGATGCGCAGCAGCCCGAGCAGGGCCTGATGTTCGATGGGCGCATTGCCGAAGACTTCAAGTTGTCGTCCGGCGTGTTCGTCAGCGTCGGCCCGCTGCGTAACCGTGCGGTGCTCGAAGGCTCGCCCTATGTGCAAGACATCGTGGTGGCCGCGCCGGACCGCGAATGCCTGGGCATCCTGGTGTTCCCGCGTTTGCCCGAATGCCGCCAACTGGCCGGGCTATCGGCCGAAGCCAGCGATGCCGACGTGCTCGGCAGCGACGCGGTGCGCAGCTGGTTCGCCGCTTGGCTGCAGCGCCTGAACCGTGACGCCCAGGGCAACGCCAGCCGCATCGAATGGTTGTCACTGCTGGTGGAGCCGCCGTCGATCGACGCCGGGGAGATCACTGACAAAGGTTCGATCAACCAGCGCGCGGTGTTGCAGCGCCGGGCTGACAAGGTAGCGGCGCTGTACCGTGGCGAAGACCCGACCGTGCTGCCCGCGCAGGTGCGCCCGTGAGCAGTGGCGGGCTGTGCACGGCGTTCGACGATGTGGCCATCGTGGAGATGGTACGGACGCCCTGGGTCGACCTTGGCGGTGCGCTCGCCGCGGTTTCACCGATCGACCTGGGCATCAAGGCCGGGCGGGCGGTGCTGGCACGGGCCGGTATCGCCCCACAGGCGGTGGACAGCGTGCTGGCCGGCAGCATGGCCCAGGCCAGTTTCGATGCGTACCTGCTGCCGCGCCATATCGGGCTGTACTGCGGGGTGCCGCAAGCCGTACCCGCACTGGCAGTGCAGCGTATCTGCGGCACCGGCCTGGAGCTGTTGCGCCAGGCCGGGGAACAGTTGCGCAGTGGCGTGCAGCAGGTACTGTGCGTGGGCGCCGAGTCGATGTCGCGCAACCCGATCGCGGCTTATGAGCACCGTGGCGGCTTTCGCCTCGGCGCGCCGGTAGGGTTCAAGGACTTTCTTTGGGAGGCGCTGTACGACCCGGCTGCCGGAGTGGACATGATCGGTACCGCAGAAAACCTGGCACGCGCGCATGGCCTTGGCCGCGAGGCGGTGGATGCCTGGGCGCTGCGCAGCCATCAGCGTGCGCTGCAGGCTCAGCAGCAGGGCTGGTTCGATGAGGAAATCGTCGAGGTCACGGCAGAGGCTTTCAGCGCTGACGGCTGCCTGCCGCGCGGCATCGAACTGCCACGCGGGGTGGCCCATGTCAGCCACGACAGCCACCCGCGGCCTACCGATGCCCCAGCGCTGGCCCGCTTGCGTGCGGTGCACGCCGGTGGCGTGCAAACCGCGGGCAACAGTTGTGCGGTGGTCGATGGCGCGGCGGCAGCGTTGGTGAGGCGTTTTTCCACGTGCTCCCAGCCACCGTTGGCCCGCCTGCTGATGGCCACCGCCGTGGGTGTGCCCCCCAGCACCATGGGCATCGGGCCGGCCCCGGCGATTGCCCTGCTGCTCGAACGCAGTGGCCTGCGCCTAGAGCAGGTCGACCGCTTCGAAATCAACGAAGCGCAAGCCGCCCAGGTGCTGGCGGTGGCCCAGGCCCTGCAACTGGATGAGGCAAAACTCAACGTCCATGGCGGGGCCATCGCCCTGGGCCACCCCTTGGCCGCCACCGGCTTGCGCCTGGTGCATACCCTGGCCCGCCAACTGCGCCAGGGCAACCTGCGTTATGGCATCGCTGCGGCCTGCATCGGCGGCGGCCAGGGCATGGCGGTGCTGATCGAAAACCCCCACTTCGCGGCTTGAAACCGAGGACGCCCATGGCCTGGAAGGCTCCCCTGCAAGACATGCAATTCGTGCTTGAGCATTGGCTCAGAGCCGACCAAGCCTGGCAGCACCTGCCGGCCTACGCCGACGTCGATCTGGAACTGGCCCTGCAGGTGCTGCAGGAGGCCGCCCGTTTCAGCGAACAGGTTCTGGCGCCGCTGAATGCTTCCGGCGACCGCCAGGGCTGTCGCCTGGAGCAGGGCAGGGTGCGCACGCCGGACGGCTTTGCCGCAGCCTATCGGGCCTACGTGGACGGCGGCTGGCCGGCGCTGGCCTGCGAGCCCCGGTTCGGCGGCCAGGGCTTGCCATTGGTACTGGATGCGGCCGTTCAGGAAATGCTCTTTGCCAGCAACCATGGCTGGACCATGTACACCGGCATCGCCCATGGCGCCTACCTGTGCCTGAAGGCCCATGGCAGCGCCCAATTGCAGGCGCGTTACCTGCCCGGCATCGTCAGCGGCGCTAGCCTGCCGACCATGTGCCTGACCGAGCCACAGGCCGGCAGTGACCTTGCCTTGCTGCGCTGCCGTGCCGAACCGCTGGGCGATGGCAGCTACGCCGTTACCGGCAACAAGCTGTTCATTTCCGGCGGCGACCACGACCTGACCCGCGACATCCTGCACCTGGTGCTGGCGCGTTTGCCCGATGCCCCGGCAGGCAGCCGCGGGCTGTCATTGCTGCTGGTACCCAACGGCCTGGAAGGTGATGTGGGCAATGGGGTGCAGTGCGATGGCCTGGAGCACAAGCTGGGCATTCGCGCTAGCGCCACCTGTGCGCTGCGCTTCGAGGGGGCCAGAGGCTGGCTGGTCGGGCAGGCCCACGGTGGGCTGGCGGCCATGTTCGTGATGATGAATTCGGCCAGGCTGCATGTTGGCCTGCAAGGGTTGGGGCACGCCGAAGCGGCCTGGCAACTGGCCCGTGACTACGCATGGGAGCGTCGCCAGATGCGCGCCCCCGGGCATTGGCCGGGGGCTGCTGCCGACCCCATTCACCTGCACCCTGCCATGCGCCTTGCGCTGCTGGAGTTGCGGGTGCGTAGCGAAGGCATGCGCGCCTTGGGCTACTGGACGGCGCACTGGCTGGATGTGGCCGACGCCTCTGCCGACCCTGCGCTGCGCGCCAAAGCGGCGACGCTGGCGGCGTTGCTGACGCCCATCGTCAAGGCAGCGTTCACTGACTACGGTTTCAGCCTGTCGAGCAAAGCGCTGCAGGTGTTTGGCGGTTACGGCTACACCTGCGAGTTCGCCATCGAGCAGGTGCTGCGCGACAGCCGGATTGCGATGATCTACGAAGGCACCAACGAAATTCAGGCCAACGATCTGTTGTTGCGCAAAGTGCTGGGCGATGGCGGTGAAGGTTTCGCGCTGCTGCTGGGCGAGCTGCGCGCGGAGGCTGTTGCTGCCCCGGGCGCAGCGGCCGAGGCACTCGGCGTGATCTGCGACCGGTTGCAAGGGCTGGTTGCCACGCTTGAGCGCAGTGCGGCGCACAGCGTGGAATACCCCTATCGCGCGGCGGGGGCCTTCCTGCAGGTGTGCGCCACGGCGCTGCAGGCCTTTGCCTGGGCCCGCACCGTTCGCTGCCTCGACGCGTTGCCGGCCGAGGCGCCGCTACGGCGTGAGAAACATGAAAGCGCCACCTTCTTTTGCAGCTACCTGCTGCCTGACTTCGACCGGCAAGTGGCCGCTGTCGAGGCGGCCGCCTGCCCATTGCCTTTCATTGCCGAACCGTTCTGAACCCCACGTGCGAAGTCGCGATAAAGACCGGCTGGGGCTGGCGCGCCGAGGGCCGGTAACGCATGCACAGGTCCGCTGAGCACAGGTGCGATCCGCCTTTGATCACCACCACCGGTACGCCGGGTTCTGTCGGGTCGTAGCTTTCGCTCAAGGCGGGGCCGGGCGGGTCGAGGGCCGCGTCGCGTCGCGCATCGTGGCCCGGGCGGTAACCGGTGCGGGTCAGCTCCCAGACATTGCCCCCTGCATCGAACACACCAAACCGGTTGGCCGGGAAGCAGCCCACCGGTGAAGTACCGCTGAAGCCGTCGGCGGCCGTGTTGTTGTAGGGGAACTGGCCCTGCCAGGTGTTGGCCATCAGCTTGCCCTTGGGCAGTTCAGTCTTGCCCCAACTGAAGTCGGCATCGTCCAGCCCGCCACGCATGGCGTATTCCAGTTGCGCTTCGCTGGGCAGTGCACGGCCCGCCCAGCGCGCGTAGGCCTGGGCATCTTCCAGTGTCACTTGCACCACCGGGTGGTTTTCCAGCCCTGCCAGGTCACTGCCAGGGCCTTGCGGGTGTCGCCAGCTAGCCCCCGGCACGAACTGCCAGCCGGGAGCGAGCACCTTCGGCCCTTGCTGGAACACCATAGCGCCCGGCACGCGCAGCGTGTCGGGCAGGGTGGGGTCCGCCTCGGCGCTGATGCCCCGTTCGGCCTGGGTACGGTAGCCGGTAACGGCCACGAACCGGGCGAACTGGGCGTTGGTGACCGGGTGCCTGTCGACCCAGAAGCCCGACACCTTTGCCGCATGTGGCGGGCCTTCTTCATCGTAGAAACGGTCGGAGCCGAAGGTGAAGGCGCCCCCCGGCAAGTGCACCATGCCATCTTGCCTGCCGGGTAAGCCGCTGTAGCCCTCGCACAGCAGTACCGGCGCCGGGGCGTGTGGCCAGGCGCCGTAGGCCACGGCGAGCAAGCCAGCGGCGAGCAGCGCGCAGCCGGCTACCCGGGCCATCATGGTTTGCTGGCCAGGGGCATGGCGGGGCTTGCGGGGCGCCCGTCAGCGTCGATGGCGATGTTGCTGCGCTGGGCATAGGCCTTCCAGTCGCGCAGCAGGTCGCCCACCTGCTGGGGGTGTGCAGCTGCGATGTCATGGTGTTCGCCGGGGTCTTTGCTCAGGTCGTACAGGTGCCAGGCCGGGGTGCTGTCGGTGGCGTCCCACAGCAGTTTCATCGGCCCCTTGCGCAGCGAGGCGCTGCCGTTGATTTCCCAGCCCAGCGCTTCGTCATGGGCGTGGATCCGCGTGTCCTTGCCTTGCAGGTAGTCCAGCGCCGAGGTGCCCTGTGGCGGCACGATGGCGCGGTCGCGGTAGCTGATGCCGGGCATCGGCGCGCCGGCCAGTTGCAGCAGGGTCGGCATGATGTCCCTGACACTGGCCATCTCATCGCTGCGTCCGGCCTTGATGCTGGCCGGGTGGTAAACGAAGGCAGGCACGCGGATGCCGCCCTGGTAGGTGGTCATCTTGTAGCGGCGGCTGGGCAGGGCGCTGACTTGCGCCCAGGCCGAGCCGATCATCAGGAACGAATCACGCCGGCCGTAGTTGGCCAGGCGGTTATCGAAGTGTTCCTTGATCCAGTTGGGGTCGACGCGGGTGGCATTTTCCGGCCCGTTGTCGGACATGAACAGTACCAGTGTGTTGTCCAGCTCGCCGGTTTGGCGCAGGTGATCGACCAGGCGTCCGACCTCGGCATCCAGGGCCGACACCATGGCCGCGTACACCTCCATGGTGCGCGCCGATTGCCGTTGTTGCTGTTCGCTCAGCGTGGCCCAGCCCGGTACACCTTCCAGTTGCGGCTCGAGGGGGAAGTCTGCTGGCACCAGCCCGGCCTTGCGTTGGCGCGCCAGGCGCTCGCGGGCAATCACCTCATAGCCCTGGTCGTAGCGGCCGCGGTATTGCGCCAGGTATTTATCCGGTGCCTGCAAGGGCCAGTGCGGCGCAGTGTAGGCGGCAAAGGCAAAGAAGGGTTTGTTGCTGGCCTTGCCATCGTCGATGGCGGCGATGAGGCGGTCGGTGAACCAGGTGGTGGAGTAGAAGTCGTCAGGCAGTTCGATGGGGTCGCCATTGTGGCGGAAGGTCGAACTGTAGTTGGGCTGCAGCGCCATGTTGGCCTGCTTGAAATGCGCGGCGCCGCCTTCGAGCAGCACGTAGGCCTGGTCGAAGCCGCGGTTCTGGGGCTGCTGCGCAGGCTGCATGCCCAAGTGCCATTTGCCGGAGATGTAGGTGCGGTAGCCAGCATCGTGCAGCAGTTCTGCCAGGGTCGCGACGTTGCTGCCCAGTACCCCTTCGTAACCGGCGCGCACCGCAACGCCGGCCGGCAAGCGCTTGCGTGCTTCGGCCATCATGCCCAGCCCTGCCAGGTGCGGGTCGTTGCCAGACATCAGCATGGCGCGGGTAGGGGAGCAGCTTGGCGCCGCGTGGAAGTCCAGCATCAGGCGGCCGTCGGTCAGCAACTTGTCCAGGTTGGGCGTCTGGATTTCGCTGCCCAGGGCCGACAGGTCAGAGAAGCCGAGGTCATCGGCAACAATCAGCAGAATGTTTGGTTGTTTAACGGTTGGCGTGGCCATGGCCTGGCTGGTGCCAAGCATGAGCAGGCCGAGAGCGGCAAGGGATTTGAGGCAGTTCATCAGAGTGCTCTTTTTGTTTTTTGTTGGGGGTCGTGGCGGCGTGCCCGCAAGGTAGAGAGCCCGCAGCACTCATGTTAACGGCCATAACGGCGACTGCGCAGGCGCCCTGGGAAAAAGCGTTCGATAAACGAACGGTGGATTTGGGCCAATGTCAGGTAGTTTGCATCCCCCTATTGACGGCAAGATGGTTAACAAAAATAATCGTTAACAGAGTTATCCAATTTCATAAAAACAAGTAAAGGGAAATTCTGATGACCAGGCCGTTGAACCGGTGGTGGGTGCCCGTTGTACTGCTTTCCATAGGCCAATGCGTGCAGGCGGCCAGTCCGCTTGAACAGAGCCGGCCAGGCCGGCCCGGTGCGCCTCGCTGGGTCGAGGACTATCGCTTCCTGGATGCCCCGGCCAAGGCCAGCGACCCATTCGATGGGGTGCGCTACCATCGCTTGTCCGAGTCGGCCTGGCTGCAGCTGGGGGCCGAAGCCCGTTACCGGGCCGATGTATTCAACAAGCCATTTTTCGGCTTGCGCGGGTTGAACGACGACTCCTATCTGATGCAGCGCTTGCAGGCGCACGCCGACCTGCATCTGTTCGATGATGCTGTGCGCACGTTCGTCCAGGTGGAGAACACCCGGGCTTTCGGCAAGGACCTGTACTCCCCCAACGATGAAAGCCGCAATGAAGTGCGCCAGGCCTTCGTCGACTTCAATCATGACGTTGCCCAAGGGCGCTACACCACCCGCATAGGCCGCCAGGAGATGGGGCTTGGCGACCAGGCGTGGGTCACCTACCGGGACTCACCCAACATCCGCCTGAGCTTCGATGGCGTGCGCGCCAGCCTCAACCTCAAGGACGGCCGCAAGCTCGATGCCTTCGCGTTTCGGCCGCTCAAGACCGGCGAGGACAGCTGGGACGACGGCAGCAACAATGCGGTGAAGTTCTATGGCCTGTACGGTACCTTGCCGCTTACGGCAGCCTGGAACATCGACCTGTTCGCCTTCGGCCTGGAAACCGATGACCGCAGCCTGGCGGGTGAAGCAGGCGATGAACAACGCTATACCTTCGGCACGCGGTTGTTCGGCCGCCAGCAGGCCCTGGACTGGAGCTGGAACCTGGCCGGGCAGACCGGCCACCTGGGCAATGCCTCGATCCGTGCCTGGGCACTGTCCAGCGACACCGGCTACACCTTCGCCCACCCCTGGCAGCCGCGGTTGGGCATGCGCATCGACGCCGCCAGCGGTGACCGCGAACTGGGCGATGGCAAGGTCAACACCTTCGACCCGCTGTTCCCGCGCAATGGCGTTTATGGCGAGGCCAGCCTGACCACCTTGAGCAACCTCATCGTGGTCGGGCCGACGTTGGGCTTTTCACCCTGGCGTACCTTGCGCTTCGAGCCGGGCGTCTTCGAGGTGTGGAAGCAGCGTGCAGAAGACGGTGTGTACATGCCTGGCATGAGCATGCTGGCCAACACCCGGGGCACCGGGCGCCATGTGGGCACCATCTACCGCGCCAACACCCGTTGGTTGGCGACACCCAATCTGACCCTGGACGTCGACCTGAAGTACTACGACGTCAGTTCCGCCATCAAGGACGCCGGTGGGGAAGATTCTTCGTTCATCTCGTTACGTGCCACGTTCAGGCTTTGATCCCAACCCAACGCATAACAACAAAAGGGCCTACCCATGCGTGATTCATCCTCGTCCTCAAGCAAGCCGGTGCTTACCATCGGCCTGTGTTTTCTCGTAGCACTGCTCGAAGGCCTCGACCTTCAGGCGACCGGCATCGCCGCACCACACATGGCCAAGGCGTTCGCGCTGACCCCGGCGATGCTTGGCTGGGTGTTCAGCGCAGGGCTGCTGGGGTTGTTGCCCGGCGCCTTCATCGGGGGTTGGCTCGCCGACCGGCTGGGCCGCAAGAACATCCTGATCGTGGCGGTGCTGCTCTTCGGTGGCTTTTCGCTCGGTACTGCCTTGGCCGACAGCTACGCCTCACTGCTGGTCGCACGGCTGATGACGGGGCTGGGGCTGGGGGCGGCGTTGCCCATCCTCATTGCCCTGGCCAGTGAGGCGGCGCCCGAGCAATTGCGCAGCACCGCGGTGAGCATCACGTATTGTGGCGTACCCCTGGGCGGCGCCATTGCTTCGATCATCGGCATGGCGCCGTTGGGCGAAGACTGGCGGGTAGTGTTCTATGTGGGCGGTATCGCGCCGATCGTCATCGCCCTGGTGCTGGTGGTATGGCTGAAAGAGTCCCAGGCGTTTCGGGCGCAAACCGGTGAAAAGATTGCCGGCCAAGGCATGCTGGCCCAGCTGTTCGGGCCTGGGCATGCAAGCCGCACCTTGCTGCTGTGGGTGGCGTGCTTCTTTACCCTTACCGTGTTGTACATGCTGCTCAACTGGTTGCCGTCGTTGCTGATCGGGCAAGGTTTCAGCCGCCCGCAGGCTGGCATGGTACAGATCCTGTTCAACCTCGGCGGTGCGGCGGGCTCGTTCCTCACCGGGCGGATGATGGACAAGGGGCATGCTCGGCGCGCAGTGTTCATCGCCTACATCGGCATGCTGGCAGCGCTGGCGGGGCTTGGCCTGTCGACGAGCTTTGCGTTCATGCTGGTGGCCGGTTTCGTTGCCGGCTATTGCGCCATCGGCGGCCAACTGGTGCTGTACGCACTGGCGCCGACCCTGTATTCGACGCAGGTTCGGGCCACGGGGGTGGGGGCTTCGGTAGCCATCGGGCGCTTGGGTTCGATGGCCGGGCCGTTGGCGGCGGGGCAGATTCTGGCCGCCGGGACGGGGGTGGGTGGGCTGCTGCTGGCAGCCTCACCGGGGCTGGTGGTGGCTGCTGTGGCGGCACGCGCATTGCTGGCCAGGCGTAACCGCCAACCGCAGTGAGCCGGGCCGCGGCCGGTTCAAGCTGCCAGGCAGCTCGGTGAGCCTGCCTGGCGCTTCTTGGGCTCAGTCAGTGCCCATGCTCATTTCCAGAACCCTTTGTGCGCCGCAGCGGCTTCGTCCTCCAACAGCGGGCCGTGCACGACGATCTCACGCTGGCCGCGGGCGAACACCTCGCGGCATGGCAAGGAAAACGTCGGGTTTTCCGGGTGGTCCCCGGTCAGTTCGAGCAGCGTATGTTCCGACAGCGCATACACCACCCGGCCGATGCCGGTCCAGTACACGGCACCGGCGCACATGCAGCAGGGTTCAGCGCTGGTGTAGAGCGTGCAGTTGGCCAGTGCTTCGGCTGGCAGGGCTTTGGCAGCCAGGGCTGCGGCGACCAGTTCGGCGTGTTGGGTGGGGTCGCCTTCGGGCGGCATGGAGTTGTTGCCAGCGCTGGCGATCACCCGGCCTTGGGCATCGGCGACAATGGCCGCAAAGGGGTGACGACCGCGTGCTTTGGCCTGCTCTGCCAGGCGCATCGACTGGCGTAGCAGGTCCAGGTCCAGGGCGGACAGGTCGGCGGCGGCAGGTGTGTGGAGAGTGGTCATGGTTGCTCCTGGGATCGGCAGGGGAAAAAGGGCTCACTTGGCCACGCTGGCATCGGCGCGGTCCGGGTCAGTGGTCTTGGTGTTGTTGAGCAGCAGATTGAGCGTGATCGCCGTGATCGCGCCGAGGAAAATACCGCTCTCCAGCACCAGCTTGAGCGGGCCGCTCAGGTGCTGGAACAGCCCGGGGAAGGACATTGGCAATACGCCGATGCTGATCGAAACGGCAACGATGATGCCGTTGCGGGTGCCTTCGAACGGTACGCGGGAGAGCGCCTGGATCCCGGCCACCGTGGTCATGCCGAACATGACGATGGCGCAGCCGCCCAGCACCGGCGTGGGCACGGCAGCGATCAGCGCGCCCAGTTTCGGAAACAGCCCCATCAGCACCATGATTGCGCCGGCGGCGGCCACCACAAAGCGGCTCTTGACGTTGGAAAGCGCGATCAACCCGGTGTTCTGGGTGAAGGCGTTGTACGGGAAACTGTTGAACAGCCCGCCGAGCATCGTCGATAGCCCGTCTGCGCGGAAAGCGTCGCCCAGTGTGGTGGCGTCTGTGGGCTTGCCGACCAGTTTGCCGATGGCCAGGCAGTTGCCGGTGGTTTCGGCCATGATCACCAGCATGGCCAGCACCATGATGAGGATTGGCGTGGTAGAGAACTGTGGCGCACCGAAGGCCATGGGCGGGCTCAGCTCGAACCAGGCGGCTTGGCTGACTTTGCCGAAGTGCGTCATGCCGAAGGCTGCGGCCAACAGGCTGCCGCCCAACAGGCCGAGCAGCACGCTGAGGTTGCCGATAAAGCCTGAAAAGCGTGCATGAATCAGCAGCGTGATGGCCACCGTCGCGATGCCCAGCAACAGGTTGGCGGGGGCGCCGAAGTCCGCCGCGCCCGGGTCGCCGCCCCCCAGCCAGATGGCCGCTGCAGGCATCAGCGAAATACCGATGATGGTGATCAGGCTGCCGATCACCACCGGCGGGAAGAAACGCAGCAGCCGGCTGAACAGCGGCGCGAGGGCGATGGTGATAGCGCCGGCAGCAATCACCGCACCGAACACCTCCTGCAGGCCGAACTGCTTGCCGATCATGATCATCGGTGCCAGCGCGATGAACGAGCAGCCCTGGATCAACGGCAGGCGCGCCCCGAAGCGCCAGAAACCGAGGGTCTGGATGAGGGTGGCGATACCCGAGGTGAACAGGTTGGCGTTGATCAGCGTCACTACCTGCGCCTGGGTCAGGCCCAGTGCGCTGCCGAGGATGAGCGGCACGGCGACCGCGCCGGCATACATCACCAGTACGTGCTGCAGGCCAAAGGTGAACAGTTGGCGCAGCGGTAATACTTCGTCTACAGCGTGGACCTTGCATGGGCTCATGGCGTGAATCTCCTGAAGGTGCGGCTCTTTTCGTTGTTATCGGCGCCTGGAGTGACACGCAGCGCAGGGTTTGAACAGGGCAGCTGCAAGCGTGGTCGAGGCCGATGATCCGGCGAAACAAACGATGGAACAAATGAGTAACCATCGTTAGCATCGATGGATCACGGGGTAGGCAGGGGGTAGGGATGCGTTTTTCGCTGGAGCAATTGCAGGTGTTCGTTGCCGCGGTACAAGCGGGCTCGTTTTCGGCAGCGGCGCGGCGCCTGGGGCGTACGCAGTCCACCGTCAGCGCTGCAATCGCCAACCTGGAAACCGACCTGGGCGTGGCGCTGTTCGACCGTAGCAGCCGCATACCGGCACTGACCGCCGCCGGGCATAAACTGCAGCTGCGAGCCGAGGGCATCCTTGAGCGTTGCTACGCCCTGGAGGGCAGCGCCGACAACCTGGCCCAGCAGGCCGAGCCTGCGCTCACGCTCGCCATCGAGGTGCCGTATGGTTCACTGATCCCGGTGTTCAAAGCGTTCGACCAGGCCTTTCCCTTCGTCGACTTGCTGATTCGTCACCCGGTGCACGGCGATGTCAGCGAGATGGTGCATAAAGGTGAGGCAGACCTGGGCATCGCCTTTTCCCAGCCGGGCTACCCGCCCGTATTGGCCTTCCAGCAGCTGGGCAAATTGATCATGGCGCATGTCTGCCACGCTACCCACCCGCTGGCGCAACTGCAAACCTGCACCTTCGCCGACCTGCACGCCCACCGCCGGCTGGCCTTCTTCGCCCACGCCCAAAAGCTGCCCAGCAGCGAATACCTGCGTACCGCCCAGCTCTGGCAGGCCGAGAGCTACCTGGCGTTGGTGGAGATGGTGCGCGGAGGCCTGGGGTGGGCGACCCTGCCACGGCAGCTGGTGCAGCGGGAGCTGGACGCCGGGGAGTTGATCGAGCTGCAACTGCAGGCCTATCCGCACACCGACTGGCTGGTCGGCGTGGACCTGCTGTGGCATCAGCAGCACCGGCCGGGCAAGGCTGCCCTGTGGTTGCGCGATTGCCTGCAGCGTACCAAGGTGTTCGAGCTGGACCGGCGCGGCATGCCTACCACTTTGTAGGCGGCATGTGCTGGGCCTGCCAGGTGCGCTGGCCTGCTGCCAATGATTGCGATGTCGTCTAGATTACAACCAATCTCTCCACCGCAAGGAGTGCCCTCATGGCCAAGTTGAAAGCGTTGATTGCCGCTGTAACGTCTGTGGCAGTGCTAGCGTCGTCGGGCGCTGCGCTCGCCGACCCGGGTAACGGCAAAGGCAACGGTAATGGCAGCTTCGAGCACCGGGCTGGCGGCAAGGACGTCGATTTCAAAGGCTGACCAGGCGCGGATACGCCGCCTGATCAATGCCCGCATCTGTGGGAGATCAAGCGGCAAGCTTGCCGCGAACCTCCTGAGCATGCTCCAGCTCTTTGTGGACGCTGTCCTGCAGGACCACGTCCTTACCGTTCTTCTTGCCGGCCAGGGCGCTCTGTACCAGCTGGGTCAGCAGTTTTACTAGCATGATGTTGTTGGACAGCAGATCTTTTTCATCCTGGCTGAATGCGTTGTAATCAGTGGTGCGCTGAACCAACTGCTCCAGGCTGGTAACGTGTTTCACGTACAGGCTGAATGTGATGGTCAGTTCACCAATGACTTTGTCGCTGATGAGCTTGAGCTTTTTCAGGTAAACAGTCGATTCCTTGATCAGGTCGACAGTCTTGTTCACTTCCTGGCGGATCTCTTCGGCCTTTTCGAGGCTTGAGTTGCCCTTGGCATTGAGCAGCAAACCACCTACGGCAATCACCGGGCCCGCCACTGCACCGCCCAGTACCATCGAGCCCAGTGCCATGCCGCCGCCACCTGCAGAAAGCGCGCCGCCGCCCAGGGCCGCGAGCGTGGCGTTGTAGGCAGCAACGCCAGACAGCGAGCTGATTGCCGTGCCGGTCGACGCCACCCCCAGAGCCATGGTGCCACCGTAGGCGGCAAAGCCTGCAAGTGCGCCAGCGCTTGCAGTCAGTGCCGAGCTGCCGAGAAGGTCGATTGCGGAAATGGAGATTTCCTTGATCTGATCCAGATCGTGCTTGTCGAAGCGGATGTCCTCGCCGTGAAACTCTTTGAATTGGGGCTTGTTCTTGATTTTCTCGTAGGCGGATGCAAAACGTCCGAAGCTACGGCTGATATCGAGCTTGAGTGCACCCAGCGCCTCAAGCGATTGCTCAGTGTTCTTCTGGTCACCGTCAAGTTGTTCGCGGGCGCGGTCATAGCGCTCCTGCGCGTCGGCGACGATGCCTTTGGCTTCGGAAATTTTCTTGGCGCCTTTCACGCCGCCGGCGATCCCGGCTCCACCCGCGACTACAGCTGCACCGATCAACAGAAACGGTAATGGCATCTCTAACGTGTCCTTTTGCTTTTGAGAGTTTCACAGGCAGCCTGATTGAGCACATGGAACTGCGCTCGGCTCATGTGGCTTGCGTAAATGTGGTCGTAGCTGTCGTCGATCCGGCACTTGAGCGGTCGTTGCTCATAAATGCCGCAGCGGCTGCTGCCCTTGTCGTAGTGGCGGCAAACCCCTGTGCCGTCGTCCAGGTCGCTGTACAGCGGCTGCCCTGCCAGGTTCTGGCAGCACAGCCCACAGGCATCGCAGTTGAACCGCGACATTGGCGCTCAAAACACCAGCACAGCGTCTTTGTCGTTCATGAAGTCGTCCAAGCCTTTGCGATCTTGGTAAGGCATGTCGATTTCGCAAGTCGCCATGGCACTGAACAGTGCGTCATTCAGGTCGGCATGGGTTTGTGCCAGCACCAGGCTGGCATTGACCTTCTGCAACGTGGCCAGCTGGTCTTGCAACTGCTGGAAGTCAATGCCCGCGAGTTCGGCGGTATAGGCTTCCAGGCGCTGATTGACCAGCTTGTAGTAGTCCAGCGTGTGATCCAGTGTCGACTTGAGGCCGTTGGCGAACTCGACAATCCGGTTCACCAGCGGCGAGTGGTCGATGAAGTACAGCAAGGAGATGTTCAGCAAGCCGCTGGCCAGCGCGCCGACGAAGGTGGAAAGTATTTCTCCCAGCACTGGAACCTGCATGCCAGGCACTTTGGCGATGGCTTCTTGCACCAGCACTCCGGTACACACCGACACGCCGGTTGCTACGATCTTCGAGACTGCGCGCAGCAACTCACCGAATGGCAGCCGCTGGGGGTTGAATACCAGCGTGCGCACCGCTTCAAGGATGGTTGCCCAGGATTCACGCAGGATCTTGGCGACGTTCTTGGCCGTGGTGAAGAAGATATTGATCAAGGTGGTCATCACTGACGACAGCACGCCAGCGAGCAGCCCGTCCTTGAAACGTGTCAGCAGTTCACCGCGCCGGGCCTGTACGCCTTCAAACGCTGCCTTGCAGGCATTACCCAAGTGCTGCAGGAAGAGGCCGAGGTCAAAGTTGCCTTTCATGCTCTGCAGAATGTGCGGCAGTTCCTGGCGTAGCGCATTCCACGCTTCGATCAGCACCAGGCCGAGCGTTTCCCGGGCGCCCATGCGGACCCCTTGGTTGAGGCTGGCACTGGCAGTGTCGGCCAGGAATGCAGTGCTGGTGTAATAACTGTTGGCCAGTTCGCGCTCATAGGCTTCACGGGCGATCCGGTCTCTTTCACGCAGTTTGCCCGGGTCGACGGCGTCGAGTTTCTCAAGCTTGTTCAACGTTTTGCGTTCTTTATCGGTCAGGCCCACACTGCGCTGCTTCGATTGAAGATCGCTGATTTCAGCCTTGCGTTGCGCTTCGTTCTGGTCGAGGTAGCGAATGAACTCGTCAGCGCTCTTGTCCTTTTTCGATGTATTGACAGACCCATCGGTGGCGTTGAGGTTACTGCGCTGATTGGCCAGTTCTACACCATCACGGTTTGCCAGAACCCGCGCACGGTCGTCGTGGATCTCTTTCGCCGAGATAGTGTGGTCGCGATGTACATCGGCGTTCGGCGCGAACGTCTTGCCCGTATAGGCATCCTGCAGCGTGCCGGATTGCTTGCCAGCTTTGTACTCTCGGCCTACCTGTATGTAAGTGTCGGTGGAGTGGTAAGCCGCGCTGTCATAATCGCCGCGCGCCGCATAAGCCGCCTCGTTCGCTGCGGATGCATAGCCAACGGTCTCGTCGCGCACGGTATGCAGGGTATCTACATGGCCACCACGTCGATCGTTGGCCAACAGGAAGTCCAGGCCGAATGAAGTGAGCAGGCTTTTGATGACGACTTGCTCGTACTGGTGCACAAGCGTTGCGCCTACATCGGGGGTGGCCTGGTGGACGGCTTGGGCCAAGGGATCCACGGCGAGTTGGGTCATCAAACATGCTCCTTGCACGAATAGGGCGTCTTGCGGCGATTGGCAGATGTACCTGAATCGGAACGGAATATAGCGAAGTGCCATCTTTGGTTCAAGGCGCGGAGCAACTACTACGATATCGTGGTTGAAGTCACGTGACCTCAGGCGGTGGCTACCCCGCTGGCACCGCCGTGGCCAGTTCAGAAGAATGGCTAACTAACCCGTTGCTCATTCACAGGTACAGCCAAGGCCTCAACGCCTCCAGGTTTTTCACCACGATCTGCTGCGCCGATGCCTTGGGCTCAAGCTTTTTCGGGTCGATCTGATAGCGCTGCAGTACATAGCCCACCAGTGCGCAGCGGGTCGGGATCACCAGCTCACCGGCCTGCATACCCAGGTCAATTTCGATAATGGCCTTCTGTTCGGGGTTGAGACGGGAGTCTGGCTCGATGATCACATCGATCATGGTGTTCCATTCCTCATCGTCATCGATCAGGTGCTCGCTCATGCGCTCGAACTCTGGTACGCCCCTGAACCTGCTCAGCACAAAATCCCGGTACTTGCGATTCTTCTCGCAATACGCGCGTACGTGCCAGCGCATGCCGGTGTAGACCAGGGTGTGGGGCGAAATCAGGCGTATTTCCGGTACCGGGTTGGCCAGCGACACGTATTCGATAGAGAGCACTTCATTGTTACGGCAGGCCTTGAGCAGAGGGCGCAGCACGTCCGGGCGAATCGTCCTGTCGGGTACTTCCAGCACCTTGGTGTGGGCATACGCCAACGCCAATCCCTCCACATGCGGCGCCCGCGAGTGGGTCTGATTGAGTAATTGCAGATAGGCATTGGCACTGTCATCGATGAACAGCGGCTTGAACTGCCTGCCGGGTACATAACCCTTCAGTTGCTTGTCATATGTAAGGTTTTTAGGCGCATGCTCACTGATGTAGGTATTGATGTCCTTGGAGGCCTGTTGGCGGCTTATGCCGAAGCTCTGCATCAAGTGCCCCGTGGTCAGCCGGCCCTCCCACCAGGCTACGGTTTCGATCAGGCGATAGCGAAGTGCCAGGTCCCAGCGGACCTGGTTTATTTGCTGAGTGCGTTTCATGGCCCATCCATGTGTGCGAATTGTTTACCTGTATAAGTCTACAATCTATACGTGTAAGAAATCACTACATATCCTTTGGCTGTCTTCGAAACAAACTGACTTGGTAAAAGGATTGAACAATGGCTACGACGGATATGATTTGGGCAGCGGCGCTTTTGATGATGCTGGTGATTTCGGTGCTGCTGTTGGCCCAATACCTGAAACTGCAGGAAGTGTGGGAAACCCTCGTCAATTGCCGTACCACCCTGCGTTGGGCGCGGATTCAGCAATCGGAAAACAAGGAGCTGCGTTCTGCACTGCGCGCGCACCAGGCGCATGTCGACCAATTGCAGCGCAAGGTGACCCTGCTGCAAGCGCTGGTTCCTGAAGGCAAGTAGATCTGGCCTTTACTCTGCGGTGCTGTCGAGTTCGGCAAGGTTCACTGGGTGCTCGGCAACCTCGACACCCACCGCCCTGTTCGCCACTCCGAATGGCACATGCACCATCGGCAAATCCCCTGCGGCCGACATCAGGTGGCTGCGCTGATCATCGAAGAACATGTGTGGCTTGAGAATCGACAGCACCCGGTCTTTCTCCATGCCTCCGAGAAAGAACGATTCATCCGGCGAAACGCCCCAGTTTTTCAAGGTCGTCACCCCACGTTCATGCGATGGGGCATTGCGCGCAGTGACGATGGCGATGCGCAGGATGCGCTTGTACGCCGGGTCGAGCGCCAGTTTCTGGTCTTCAAGCGTACGAATCAGCGAAAGTTTGCGGTACAGATCCGCCAGGGGCCCCGGTTGGTGCGGTATGGCCTTGTGCGCATGCTCGTGGGCCTGAAACTCAGTCAGGTCCTGGCGCTGCTTGTACACGCTTTCGGCTTCGTCATCGGCGATCACGCCGTCGAAGTCGAAAGCCACCCGTAATTCGGTATCGATCTCGTCATCGTAGATCTTGCTCGGCAACACCAGGCCGGCGGGATAGTCGGCGTCGATGGCGCGCTGCACGTCCCCTTCGTGGGCGCTTAGAAACAGCGAGGCGTTGAAGGCCGGGATGTATTCGTAGGGCGAGCGGCCGGACATGAACGCGGCGCGGGTGATGTCCAGGCCGTAATGGGCGATGGAGCGGAACACCCGCAGGCCGGTTTCGGGTGAGTTGCGCGAGAGCAGCACCACTTCTACGGGCAACTGCTCGGGGAACGCTTTGTTGATGCTCAGGAAGCGGCGGATGAAGGGAAACGCCACACCTTTGGGAAAGGGTACGTCAAGGTTGGCCTCCTGGTGCAGGCGGTAGGCTTCCACGCCATCTGCCTGATAGATATCGTCCGAGACGGTCAGGTCGAACAGTGCACTGGAAGCGACGCCGACGACGAGTTTCTGTTCGATGGGGTAGGGCATGGGGAACCTTCGGCTGCATGAGAGTAAGGATGCCGGGGGTTAGACAAGGCTATTCCGCCCAAAGAGTTGACGCCCAGCTATTCTGCTCGGTAATGATCTTCGTGATTAATCAGTGGCGAGTATTGCACCACCTTTTGCAAGGTCTTCAAAAGCTCTTCGCCTTTGTCAACGTCTGCAAGCAGTCGTGTAACCGGCGTGGTTATCAGGCTGCGCACGTCCTCTAAAGTGTTGAGCCCAGCAACACGCAAACTGTAAGTCCACCAGTCTGGTTGGCCTGTGTTTGCTGGCCAGCGGAAGAGGCGGGCACAGCCATTAGCCAATTGGTTCATTGTTGAAGGGATCATTTCATAACATGGGAAACCCATGTACTCCATCGTATTTGGATCCGTTACACTGTCCCAGAAACTGATATGCAGGAGTGGCTCATCAATTGAGCCAGCTTCAGGGCTATCGCAGAAGATGCTGAGCTGTAAACTCAGGAAGGCAGTGGCGTCGTCCTTGTTGGCAGGGGCGAGTGGCACAAACCAGACCATATCGGAATACACCCAACCGGCCCCGATGGTTTTGTATCGACTGCTCCATTTTCCGGGTGCCAAACCCAGTGCACGGGCGGCTGACGGCAACTGCTCGCTGATCTCTTGCCGGATCAATTGAGCAAGGGCTTCGCATTCTTCGCCCACTTTAGATACGTAGTTGAATGCCTCTGCGATTGTTTGGCCGACCGTTTTCATAAGTGCGCCTTGAAGTTGGAAACCGATGAAAAGAAAAGTGGCCCAACGGGCACTGATAGCGATGGTTGCTCAATTGAAGAGAAACCGCGGAATGTGGGTACTCTAACCAGCGAAAAAAACGCCATCACCTGATGACGCCACAATGTGAAGCCGTCGTTGGCTGACGGAGCGCTGCGGTTGAGTATGGTCATCACATCGAACCAGTTGCGTGCTAGCAGCTTTCCTTGCCATACGTCCTGTCGGGCACATGCGTTGTGCGCTTCGGCGGAATCCAGGCCGATGAAAAGGTGATACGCGCTCATTTGCTCTTCTGGTGTAAGAAAACGCTGCCATTGGTTATGTAGTTGTGCTTCACCGCTCAGCGGTGCACGCCATTTGAACTCTACCAACAGGATTCTTGTTTCCTCACCCCACCAAAGCTTCACATAAAGGTCTGGCTCAATATTACAGCGCTTTGGCCAGAACTCCATTTGTGCTCGCGTGGGGGCTGTTGAAGGAAATGAGATTTCAGGGTTGTAAAGCTTGATCAATGCCTCCCAAAACGAGACGATTGTGGTTGCGTCAAGGAATGCGAGTGGCCCCATGATGAGTGAAGTAATTTCATCTTCAGCACTGATTCGGCGCTCTTCAGGATCGTCTCTGATGCCAAGATAGCGCTGGAAAAGGAGTGATTTTTTCTGATTGAAGGCATGTAGCACTACGACCTCCAGAGTAAGTCGATTCTAGGGGCACCGGTTTGGTCGATAGTGGGCCGATCGACAACACCTGGCAGCAATGATTTCACCACAACTTCAGCTGCATATGCAATGAGTCGATCAGTCGAATTCCAGTTTGAGCTGTTGAGCCGTTAGGGTATTTGGCGTAACACTTTTAGGTAGAGGTATTGTTTTAAGTTCCGTATGCTTTTTGGTGAATGCTTTTTTATCCTTGCGCTTACTATTGTTGATATGCGAGCGGTTAAACAGCCCACTCCAAAGGGCACGGCCAAGTTCAGCTGTTTCCTCTTCAGTAAGGTCATCGATGAAAGATCGTCCTACATGAGATTGATACGCCGGGGGTAGAGGGTATCTTTCTGCGTGCTCGTCAAGCATAGCACGGTAAATTGCGCTTTTACCCTTGGATTCCCAGCTTTGCTCGAGACCCTCCATGTCTTTACGGATCGAAAAGCAAGCTTTTTTAAATAGAGAGCAACTCTGCGTAGATGTGCATAGATTTGCACCGGCCCAAATTTTTCTATTGTCAGCGGTCAGTCGAGAGATTTGGAGAATTGAGTCAATGAATGAGGCGGGGGTGTCCGGGCTAAAGAAGATTTCATAGTGGTTGCTGTGATCGCTGGTCTGTAATCTGACGACCCCAATGAGGTGGCGCGTCATTTCTTTAATGATTGCTCTGAAGCTTCGGGCGTTATGTGTGTTGCTGCAAAGTGCTCTGATTTGATTGCTCAGTCCTTCGAGGAAGCTTTGGAAGGCCTGTTGTCTTATGACGCCATTCTCAGTGATCGGCTTAATAAGCTTATGGTCGATGGCTTGTAGGCTGTAACCATCTCCCATCTTTACACAGGCTAATGTTTTAAGGGATTCCACCATGCCGTCGTAGCATTCTTCTGCGAACCACTCCGTTTCCCCCTTGGCGAATTTTTTCTCCGGGAGTGGCGTATTGTAATCCGCGTACAGTGTTTTTAACATGGTCTCCAAATCAGTCGCATCTTTGCGGTTGTCAGTGCGGAGAGTAAAAGAACGCTTTAAGCAAAAGGGGCCGCACTCTCGGTTGAGGTCGTTGACACGACGTTTGAAGTCGCTGGAAATTCCCATTTTGTAAGAAATGCCATTTGTTCTAACGAGAATATACAAAAAGTGCTTGCCTAACATTGGTTTGTCCATAAATAGCGAGGCGGCATTGTGTATTGAGTCTGGCTGCAGCGCAAATGCGAGGTTGGCGTATATGCATTTCAGCGCTAAGCAGGCATAACCACCCATTAAAGCCCAGC
This sequence comes from Pseudomonas putida, assembly GCF_026625125.1. Lineage (NCBI taxonomy): Bacteria > Pseudomonadati > Pseudomonadota > Gammaproteobacteria > Pseudomonadales > Pseudomonadaceae > Pseudomonas > Pseudomonas putida. The sequence goes on from NZ_CP113097.1 coordinate 2,336,324, forward strand.
TCAATCTGCTTCGCTGTCCTATCGTGCAAGATTCTGACCTGCAGCAAGTCCTCCGGCCAAACCACCACTATGCTGAACGCTCCAACTCAAGCTCACTCAGGTAACCAAGGAGGCATTCATGAAAGCTGCAGTTGTGGCCAAAGGGCAACGCGTGGACGTGGTGGAAAAAACCCTGCGCCCGCTTGCCCACGGTGAAGCGTTGCTGAAGATGCAGTGCTGTGGCGTGTGCCACACCGACCTGCACGTCAAGAATGGCGATTTCGGTGACAAGACGGGTGTGACCCTCGGCCACGAAGGGATTGGCGTGGTGGTGGAGGTAGGCCCGGGCGTCACGTCGCTCAAGCCGGGCGACCGCGCCAGCGTGGCGTGGTTCTTCCAAGGGTGTGGGCACTGCGAGTACTGCAACAGCGGTAACGAAACGCTGTGCCGTGAGGTGAAGAACTCGGGCTATACCGTCGACGGCGGCATGGCCGAGGCGTGCATCGTGGTGGCCGACTACGCGGTGAAGGTGCCTGACGGGCTCGACTCGGCTGCCGCCAGCAGCATCACCTGCGCCGGTGTGACCACGTACAAGGCGGTGAAATCGTCCAACATCCGCCCCGGGCAGTGGCTTGCGGTCTATGGCCTCGGCGGGCTGGGCAATCTGGCCCTGCAGTATGCGAAGAATGTCTTCAACGCCCGGGTCATCGCGATTGACGTGAACGATGAGCAGCTGGCATTCGCCCGTGAGATGGGCGCCGACCTGGTGGTCAATGCGCGCAGTGAGGATGTAGCCAAGGTCATCCAGGCGAAAACCGGCGGCGCGCAGGCGGCCGTGGTGACGGCGGTGTCGAAAAGCGCGTTCAATTCTGCAGTCGATGCGCTGCGTGCCGGGGGGCGGCTGGTGGCGGTCGGGCTGCCGCCAGAGGCCATGAGCCTGGACATTCCGCGCTTGGTGCTCGATGGCATCGAAGTGGTCGGCTCATTGGTGGGTACCCGCCAGGACCTGGCTGAAGCCTTCGAGTTTGCCGCGCAAGGCAAGGTGGTGCCGAAGGTGACGTTGCGGCCGATCGAAGACATCAACGCTATTTTCGAAGAGATGCTGGAAGGCAAGATCAAGGGCCGCATGGTGATCAACTTCGCGGATTGAGCAGTGCGCTGTCAGGGGCATGGGGCGGGTCTTCGGCACTGCTTGGACCGAGTGACGGAGCACTTGCGCCACGCACCCGGCTTCACCTTGGCAACGTCACCAGGTGATCGGCTGACCATCCCACGCCCAGAAGCTGCCACTGTCCGCCGGCCCAAGCCGGCCAATCTGCTTCAGGATGCACTGTGCAGCGAACGTGGGTGCAAACAATTGCTCGGCGGGCACATTCGCCTGGAACGGTTGGGAAAGCTGGGTATCGGTGGTGCCGGGGTGCAGCACTAGCACCGTAGAGGCCGGGTTGAGCCGTTTGAGTTCGATGCTGGCCGTATGCAGCAGCTGGTTCAACGCGGCCTTGCTGGCGCGGTAGCTGTACCAGCCGCCCAGGCGGTTGTCGCCGATGGAACCGACCCTGGCCGAAAGCGCGGCAAAGGTGCAGGGCTGCTTGCGCAGCAGCGGCAGCAGGTGTTTGAGCAGCAGCACCGGCGCGAACGCATTGGTAGCGAAGCTGGCCTGCAGGCCAGCCAGGTCGAGTTGGGCCAGGGCCTTTTCCGCTTTGGCCCCGTCGCGCTGCAGAATGCCCAAGGTGCTTATGACCAGATCGAGGTGTGTGCAGATGCGGCTGACCTCGCTGGCCAATGCTTCAAGGGCCTGTTCATTGCGGGCGTCGCAATCGATACGCACCAGGCGCTCGCCATGTGCAGCGGCGAGCGCGGCCAGGGCTTGGCTGCCCCTGGCCTGGCGTGACACCGCCCACACTCGCGCCACGTCGTCGCGTGCCAGCAGCTGTTCGCACAGCGCCAGGCCGATGCCCTGGCTGGCGCCGCAGATGAGTGCGTTCAGCGTCATGGCGCAGCGGGCCTACTCGGCTGCCAGGCGCTTGAGCAGCGCCTTGGCCACCGCTTCCGACGATGCCGGGTTCTGCCCAGTGATCAGATGCCCGTCCTCGACCACATGGCTTGCCCAGTCCGGGCCTTTGGAGTACTCGCCGCCGTTGTGCTTGAGCATGTCCTCGACCAGAAAGGGCACCACATCAGTCAGCCCGACCGCATCTTCCTCGCTGTTGGCGAACCCGGTCACTTTCTTGCCCTTGACCACAGGGTGGCCGTCTGGCGCTTTGACGTTCTTGAACACACCCGGTGCATGGCACACGGCGGCAATCGGCTTGTTGGATGCATAGAAGGCTTCGAGAAGCGTCTTGGAGTCGGTGTCCTCGGCCAGGTCCCACAGCGGCCCATGGCCACCGGGGTAGAATACGGCGTCGAAGTCATAAGGGTCGATTTCGCTCAGCGGTACTGTGTCGGCCAGTGCCATCTGCCCCTCGGTATCACTGCGAAAACGCCGGGTCGCGTCGGTTTGCGCATCGTCCTCGTCACTTTTGGGGTCCAGCGGTGGCTGCCCGCCTTTGGGCGAGGCAAGGGTGACGTCGGCGTTGGCGTCGATGAACACGTAGTAAGGTGCGGCAAACTCCTCCAGCCAGAAGCCGGTTTTCTTGCCGGTGTCGCCCAACTGATCGTGGGATGTCAGCACCATCAGGATCTTTTTCATCTGAGCCAGTTCTCCAAGCATGAATGGGCAGCGCGCCGTTCGCCCTGCATTACTGTGGGAGGGCATAGCGGGGCAGACGTTCCCTGCCCGGCATCAGCCTGGTGTAGTCAGCCCTGGTGAGGCTGGCCCTTGGCGCTCGGCCATACCACCGCCTGGCCTGCGATGACGCACTGTTGCTGGGGGTCATAGGTGAGGCTTGGCGAACCATGCAGCTCATACCCCAAGGCAAGTATGTCCGATATTCTGCGACAGAACGCAGCATCGTCCTTGCCGGTGATCAGCCGGTAGCGGGGGAGGTCATTGGGAGGGGATGCTTGCATGTCGAGTTCCTTTCAGGGGGGGCACCGATCATGCCGTTTCGCTGTGCGTCATTCCACAGCAACCGGCGAGCCTGTTGATCTTAGCCAGGCTTGAACTGGTCCCGTCGAGGGCGCTCGGGCTATTACCGTACCGCTATGGGGGCTGCTGCGCAGCCCATCGCCGGCAAGCCGGCTCCCACCACAACCGCGCAGTTCATCAGGCCTGCGCTTTACCTGTGCAAGCAACCGTCTTGCCCAATTTCTAAACGCCGGCGCGATCCCAGTGGGCCGGCTTGCCGGCGATGGGGCCGGTACTTGCAGCACTATTCGCAAGCCACCGCTCTGGCCAGCACGCCAGAACATCCTCAGCAAGCCTACCCCCTACAGATACTGCGCAGACCTCCTGTGGGAGGAGATTCACAGGCGTCCTGACGGTCCCGTGAACACAAACCCCTTGGATCTGCACCGCAACGTAAAATAGAATCACTTCTATTTACGCCACTGCAGGGCCTTCCCCATGACTGACGCCGCGACGCCCCCGGAGCACAGCTTGCCTGCCCTGTACCGTGAGCACCGTGGCTGGCTTGAAGCCTGGCTGCGCCGGCGCCTGAGCAACGCCTGGGATGCGGCCGATCTGAGCCAGGACACTTTTCTGAAAGTGCTGGCCAGTGCCCAGCCACTGGCCGAAATCCGCGAACCGCGCGCCTACCTGTTGACCGTCGGCAGGCGCCTGTTGAGCGATTTCCACAAGCGCCGCAGCCTGGAGCAAGCTTACCTGGACGCGCTGGCACGATTGCCGGAGCAATGCCTGCCATCGCCGGAACAACGCTGGATCTTGCTCGAAACTCTGCAAGCGCTGGATGAACTGCTCGACGGCCTCAACGCGCCGGTGCGCAAGGCCTTTCTCTGGAGCCAGCTGGAAGGCCTGGGCTACAGCGAAATTGCGCAACGCCTTGGGGTATCCGAGCGCACGGTCAAACGCTACATGGCGCAGGCCTATGAGCACTGCCTGCTGGTGGACCTGTAATGGCCGAACCTTCCGCTCAAGCCCGCGAAGTCGTACGCACGGCGGCGCGCTGGCTGGCACTGCTGGAGTCAGGCAAGGCCAGTGAAGGTGAGCTGCAGCGCCTGGCGCAGTGGCGCGCCAGCAACACCCTGCATGAGCAGGCCTGGCAGAAGGCGCAGCTGCTGCGCCAACGCTTCGCCCAACTGCACGGAGAGCTGGCGCTGGCCACGCTCGACCGCCCGGACGCCGAGCGTCGTGCCCTGCTCAAGCAAGCGTTGGGGGTGGCCGCGCTGGTTCCCGCCGCCTGGCTGCTTGGTCGGCAGGTACCACTGGATGCGTGGACCGCCGATGTGCATACCGCTGTGGGGGCGCGCAGTCGACGGGAGCTGGGCGATGGCACGGTCTTGCAGCTGAACACCGACAGTGCCGTCAACATTGACCTGGCAGCGCGACGGCTGACGCTGGTCCGCGGTGAGGTGGCCATCAACGCCCCCCAAGGCGTGCGCATGACCGTGCAGGTACCGTTTGGCCAGGTAGCGGTCAACGCAGGCGAGGCCTGTGTTCGTCTGTTCGATCAGTCTTGTCGGGTTTCTGTACTCAACGGCACCGCCACGCTGCAACCACTGCGCGGCACGGCCGTGGCGTTGCAGGCGGGGCAGCAGGCCAGCCTGCAGGCCGCCAGCGTGGGCGCGGTAAGCGGGCTGGATGATTGGCTGCTGGGCTGGCGCGACGGGGTGCTGAGGCTGGACGATCGGCCATTGGGCGACTTGTTGCGTGAATTGCGCAGGTACCGCCCCGGTGTTTTGCGCTGGGCACCGGCGCTGGACACGCTGCGTGTCACCGGCACCTTCCGCCTCGACGACACGGACCGCGCGCTGTCACTGCTGGCGGCCAGCCTGCCGCTGGAGGTACATACGCGCACCCGTTATTGGGTCACGCTGACGGCGCGAGAAAAACGCGCGTAAGGCTGTCCCCTTTTTTCCACTCGCCGGTCATTAGCAGTAGAAAAAATAACGGGAGCTTCATTCAATGCCTGCAGTACAGCCTTGCCGCCCACGTCCCTGGATGCACCTGGGTTTCACCCTGAGCCTGTTGTTGAGTTCACCCACCTTTGCCGATGATGTTGCCAGGCGTGCCTATCAGGTGCCTGCCGGCAGCCTGGGCGGGGCGCTGACGCGCTTCGCCGAGCAGGCTGGGGTCAGCCTTTCGCTCGACCCGGCACTGCTCCAGGGCCGGCAAAGTGCCGGGTTGTCCGGCCGCTACAGCGTAGCCGAAGGTTTCATGCAACTGCTCCAGGGCAGCGGCCTGCAATGGCAGCAAGTGGGCGAGGGGGCCTTCACCCTGGTGCCTGCAGCGCAAAGCGCCAAGGCAATGGAGATCGCCCCGACCAACATCATTGGCGGCCCTGCAGCGGGTAGCCAAGCGCAGCCTTACGCCGGCGGCCAGGTCGCCCGACAGGGCGCGCAAGGCATGCTTGGCGCGCGCGACTTCATGGACACGCCGTTCAGCATGACCACCTACACCAGCGACCTGGTCAAGAATCAGCAGGCCCGGACGTTGGGCGACCTGGTCGCCAGCGACCCGTCGGTGCGGGCAACCAACCCGGCGGGTGGGCGTTTCGAGCAATTCACCATCCGCGGTTTCAGCCTGTTCAACAGCGATGTCACCTATAACGGCCTGTACGGCATTCTGCCGACCTACTCGATCGACATGGAGATGGCCGACCGGGTCGACATCATCAAAGGCCCCAGCCAGCTGATCAATGGCATATCGCCCCGGGGCAGCGTGGGCGGCGGTATCAATGTGGTGCCCAAGCGCGCGGGGGATACACCGCTCACCGAGTTCACCGGCAGCTACGCCTCCGATAGCCAGGTGGGTGGTGCGGTGGATATCGGGCGGCGCTTTGGCGAGGGCGACCCGTTCGGCCTGCGCTTCAACGGGGTGAAGCAGTCCGGCGACACTGAATGGGACCACCAGCGTGTGGAACGCGAGATGGCCGTGCTGGGCCTGGACTTTCGGGGTGAGCGCTTGCGCCTCTCGGCTGACCTCGGCCATACCGAGCGTGACACCGACGCCCCCCAGGAACGGGTACTGATCGGTGCCAATGCCAAGGTGCCGAACGCCGACCAGGTGCATCACAACTACGCCCAGGCCTGGAGTCAGGCGCGCACCAACGATACCTTTGGTGCGCTCAATGCCGAGTACGATATCAGCGATGCGTTGTTGGCCTACGGCGCAGTCGGTGCCCGCAAGAGCAACCATGACTTTCTGCGGCACAACGTTTCGATCATCAACGATGCGGGTGATTTCAACGTCCAGCCACGGGATTTCTCCCGTGATGAAACCGTGCGCACCGCCATGGCCGGCCTGCGCAACTGGTTCCATACCGGGCCGGTCAGCCATGAGCTGAACCTGGCTGCCACCTACTTCTATATGGACTTCGAAAACGGTGGTGCGCGCTATGCCTCGGCGCCCAGCAACCTCTACGACCCGGTCGCGACACCCAGCCCAACCACGCCGACGCGGATCGATGCCAAGGTCTACACCGAAAACCGCTTCACCGGCTTGGCGCTGGCCGATACGCTCGGCTTTTTCGACGACCGCCTGCTGCTGACGCTGGGTGCCCGCTGGCAGCGTGTTCAGGTCGATGACTGGAGCGATGGCGTCAAGGGCGACACCGCCTACGACGAGGAAAAGGTCTCGCCCTCGGGCGGTGTGCTGCTCAAGGTCACCGACCAGCTCTCGCTCTACGCCAACTACATGGAGGGATTGAGCCAAGGCAAGATCGCACCGTCGACTGCGGTCAACGAGGACCAGATCTTCCCGCCGTTCACCAGCCGCCAGGTGGAGGTCGGCGCCAAGTACGACCTGGGCCATGTCGCCTTTACCGCCAGCGCCTTCCGCATTCGCCAGCCCGCCTACGAGACCAATGCCGGTTCACGCGTGTTCGGCCCCAATGGCAAGCGCGACAACCGTGGCATCGAGCTCAGCGTATTCGGCGAGCCGCTGCCGGGCGTTCGCCTGCTGGGCGGAGTGATGTACATCGACAGCGAGCTGACTGACACTATTGGCGGCGCCTACGACGGCAACCGCGCACCGGCAACCCCGGCGTACAACGTCAACCTCGGCGCCGAATGGGATGTGCCCGGGCTGGCCGGGCTGACCTTCACCGCACGGGGCATCCACTCCAGCTCCCAGTACCTGGACCAGAACAACAGCAAGCAGATCGATGGCTGGGAGCGCTTGGACCTTGGCGCGCGGTATGCCTTCAGGGTCGACGCAACCCAGGTCACCTTGCGCGCCAATGTGGAGAACGTGCTGAACGAGCGCTACTGGGCCTCAGCCGGGGCGTCGGATGACAGCGAGCCAGGGCTGACGCTGTCTACGCCGCGTACCTGGCTGCTGTCGGCAACGGTTGGGTTCTAGGGCAGGCGCTGCAGCCAGCCCCGCCCGCAGGCGTCGGCCCCGCTAGGCCATTCCGTTGCGGCCATGGGCCAGGAAGCCTGGATGCTCGCTCAGCCGTTGATAGTAATCACGCACCGCCGGCAGGTGCGGGTGCTCCAAGGGCGTTTCGAACCAGCGATTGACCGAAAGCCCGATGGGGATATCGGCCAACGTAAAGCGGTCACCGGCCACATAAGCCCCGGTCGTGGCCAACTGCTGCTCGAGGATTCGCATATGGCGCGACCAGTCTGCGCAGCCGGCGGCCAGCGCCTGGGCGTCCTGGTGCGCCGGTGAGTGGCGCACCAGCGACATGAAGGCATAGCTCCACGAGCGGTTCAGGTCCGAAGCCTGCCAGTCTATCCATTGGTCGACCCTGGCCCTGGCCGTGGCTTCGGTGGGGTACACCGGCGCATCGCCATAGCGCGTGGCCAGGTAGCGGATGATGGTGTTGGATTCCCACAGCGTGAAGTCGCCGTCCTGAATCACCGGGACCATGGCGTTGGGGTTCAGGGCCAGGAACGCGGGCGTGTCCGTGGGCTGAAAGCCTGCGCCCCAGTCTTCGCGCTCGAAGGGAACATCGAACTCGATGCAGGCCCAGAGGACCTTGCGCACGTTGATGCAAGAATCCCTGCCCAATATCCGTAGCATGCTGTGCGTCCTTTTCCGGTAAGAGCCGACAATGTACCGCGCTGGTCACAACTGCGCCTGGACTTTGGCCGCCACATCGGCGGGCAACCAGGCCTTCCATACGTCTGGGTTGTTGTGCATGAACGCCTTCGCCGCCGCTTCCGGCGCCAGGCGTTTTTCGCTCATTTCAGCAAGTGCCTTGTTCAGGCGATCGATCGGCAGCTCGACCTTTTCGAACACGACAACCAGTTCCGGGTAGCTGTCCCTGAACGCTTTGGACACACCGATCGACAGTTTCGCCGGCAGCGACTCGCTGCCCCGTGGGTTCGGGTTGTTCGGGTCGGTGAGGGTTGCCCAGGCTTGGGCATCGAAGGGCGGCTCCTGCAGGCGCACCAGGTCGTGACGGCCGATCAGCGGTGTTGGGCTCCAGTAGTAGAACAGTACCGGTTTGCCGCGGCGGATGGCCGAGTCGACTTCCGCATCCAGTGCGGCTCCCGTGCCACTGCGAAAGTTGTTGTACAGGCTGTCGAGGCCATAGGCCTTGAGCTTCTGGCTATTGACGATCTCGGACGTCCAGCCGCTGGGGCTGTTGAGGAAGCGGCCCTTGCCTGGCGCTTCGGGGTCGCTGAACACCTGCGGGTAGCGCTTGAGGTCGTCGACCGTGCGCAGGTCTGGCGCCAGCGCCTCCAGGCCACGATCCGGGTCGCCTTTGATCACGTAGGCCGGTACCCACCAGCCTTCTACAGCGTTTTTCACCGTGTCGCCCAAGGCGAACACCTGGCCGGCCTGCTCGGCCTTGACCCACGCCGGGCTGCGGCCGGCCCATTCCTCGGCGATGACCTGCAGGTCATTGCGCGCCAATGAGATTTCCATGCCGACGGTGCTGCCGGGGAGGGTCTCGGTGGGGTAGCCATACCCGTCCTCGACGATCCGGCGCAGGATCGCGGTGGTCAGGGCGCCGCTTTCCCAGTTGATGGCGCCAAAGCGGATAGGGGTGCGTTGTTCAGCTGATGCCGCGCTGTCGGTGCTGGCCAGCCCCGCGGTGAGCAGCAGGGCGGCCAGCAGCGTTGGGATTTTCCTCATCAGTACCTCGACGGTTGTCACTGCGTGTGCCGGGCAAGTGTAGTCCACCGTTTCGCACGCTTTGGCAGCACCACCGGAACTGCTTCTGTCTGTGCTCCAACGGTACCACTTGCAAGGCTTCGCCCCCGCCCGCGATCGCCGGGCCAGTCGAGACGAAAGGAAGACGAGATGCGTTTGAATCTGGATTTCGTGTATTACCGCAACTTCACCTTCGATGGGCATTTCCATGTGCGTTGCAGCGGCGACGACCTGCACAAGGTCAAGTCGATTCATTACCTGCTGGAGCGCATCGCAGGCGAAGGTGTGGTCCACCTGGATGGCGCTACGGTGGCTTCACAGGTCAGTAGCGGGCAGGTCGCCCACCATGGTTGCCCGGCCATGCTGAGCTGCGAGGCGCTGGCGGGCAGCTACAGGATCAGGCCGCAGGTGACGCTGATGGACAGCGAAATCCTCGCGCTGAACCTGCCCGCCGAAGCGGACGCCACATGGCGCCCAGCACCGCTGGCCATCGACATCAGCGAGGGTGAACTGACCCGGGGCATTCTGGACAGCGTGGCGTTATCGTCCACCTCCACGCGGCGCAAGCGATCGGTGCGGGCCGCGAGTGCATTCCCGTATCGCCCCGAAGGCCAGCGTTACCCCGCGCTGGTGCTGGTGTTCGCCGAAGGAGGCTACGCGCGGCTCATGGCTGACCTGCAGCCCGAGGCCAGGTCGGTACTGGCAAGGTACTGGCCGGGGCTGCAGCACGTGATCCAGGTGCATCCGTTTCTTGACCATCTAGAACGGGAGGACGCGCGGTTCAAAGTGCTCGCCAATCACTACTGGATCGAGCAGCCCCAGAGCATGCTCAACGACACGTTCGTCGCGTTGATCCAGACCCTGGAGGCCCTTGATTACGTCGACGCCACGGCATTCGTGCCGCCTCAGCTCGAGCACGGCAACTTGCTGTTGCTCGGTGGGGCCGCTGTGATTGCCACACTGCTCACTGGCGGGGCGTATGTCGCCGGCACCAATGCCCACGATGAAGCCCAGCCCACCCCGGACTTCGAAGCCCTGCAGCGTTACCTGGATGCACCCGATGCCAGGTACCGCGGCCTGAACATTCGCAAAGTCTGGGCGGCTGGCGTGAAGGGCAGAGGTGCACGGGTGCACTTTTCCGATGGTGGCCTGCATGCCAACCATGAAGACTTGCGGGGCAACCCGAAGTTGAACGTGATTCCGCCATCGATCAACAGGGATGCAGACCATGGCACCGCATCGGTCGGTGTGCTGTCGGCGCGTGACAACGGCCTCGGCATGACCGGTATTTGCCATGCGGCAGAGCTGTACCTGTATGACAACCTGGCCATCGATGCGCGCAGTTACTCACAAACGCTGAAAAACCTGCTGGCTTACACCAGCGCTGGAGACATCGTCGCTATCAACCGGCAGACGGCCAACCCCAATGCGCTGGGTACGTTCTTGCCTTCGTTGCATGAAAAGACCTGGTGGGATGTCACCCAGGCGCTGACCGAGCGCGGTGCGGTAGTGCTCAATGCTGCGTGCAACGGCACCTACAAGAGTGATGACAAGGCCGGCACCACACAGGGTTATGGTGTCGACCTTGGTGAGTGGCGCTATTTCAACGACCATGGTGACGCCGACGCGATTCTGGTGGGGGCTTGCCATTCCTGGGATGGCAAAGCGCACCAGTACTCCAACTACAACTACCGCTACAGCATGCTCAATGCCTGGGGCGACAGTGTCGCGACGCTGGGTTACGGCGCACTGCAGGACAAGAACGAACACGACCGCGACTACACCAGCAACTATGGCGGCACCTCGAGCGCCACACCCCTGGTCACCGGCGCCCTGGCCTTGATCCAGTCCTACGCCATCGAACAGCATCACCTTTACCTGAACGCCCGGCAGATGCACCTGCTGGTGATGCAGTCGGGCTACAAGGATGCCACGTCAGCCGATACCGGCAGGTTGCCCATGGGCGCCCGACCCAATGTACTGGGCGCCTTGATGCTGCTCGACCGGATCTTGCAGGCCGGCAGGTTTTACCTGCCGGACGATGGTGTGTGCGGCGACGAATGTGCGTCTTAGGGCTCAGACGCGGAACTGATCCATCAACGCCTGCTGTTGATTGGCCAGGCTGTTGAGCGACTGGCTGACCCGCGCCGATTCGTTGGCCTGGCCCGACAGCGATTCGGTGACATCACGTATGGTCGCGACATTGCTGTTGATCTCTTCGGCCACCGCGCTTTGTTCTTCGGCGGCCGAGGCGATCTGCAGGTTCATGTCGGTGATCACGGTCACGGCCTGGCCGATACGTTGCAGCGCGGTAACCGCCTGGCCGACCTGCTCGACACCGCCCTGGGCCTGGCGGTGGCTGTTGTCCATGGCGCCGACCACCTCGCGGGTGCCGGTTTGCAGTGCCTCGATGACCTGGCGGGTTTCTTCCACCGATTCCTGGGTGCGCTGCGCCAGGTTACGCACTTCATCGGCCACCACCGCGAAACCACGCCCGGCCTCGCCGGCACGGGCGGCTTCGATGGCGGCGTTGAGCGCTAGCAGGTTGGTCTGTTCGGCGATCGAACGGATCACCTCCAGCACCGAGCCGATTTTCTCACTGTTCTGCGCCAGCCCTTCGACTTCGCTCATGGCCTGGCTCATGTTGGCGGCAAGTGTGTCGATGCTGTGGGTGGTGCGGTCGATCACCGCCAGGCCTTCGCGGGTGGCCTGGTCGGCATCGCGCGCCGCCTGGGCAGCCTGGGCGGCGCTGCGGGCGACGTCCTGGGCCGTGGCGCTCATTTCGTGCGAGGCGGTGGCCACCTGGTCGACCTGGCGGTATTGCTGCTCCATGCCGGCGCTGGTTTGCGTGGCAATTGCCGAGGACTGATCGGCGGTGCCGCGGGCTGCCTGCACCGAGCGTTTGACCTCGGCGATGGTCGGCTGCAGTTTGTCCAGGAAGCGGTTGAACCAACCGGCCAGTTCGCCGAGCTCGTCGTGCTTGTCGTAGGTCAGGCGGCGGGTGAGGTCGCCTTCACCGCTGGCGATGTCCTTGAGCATGGCCGCCACCCCGAGGATCGGCCGGGTCACGCCACGGGCCATCAGCCACACCAGCAGCAGGCCGGCAATCGCAGCGCCCAGGCCGAGGCCCAGTTCCAGCAGGGTGCCGCTGGTGTTCAGGGCGTCGAGCTCTTGTTTCAGCGCTTCGGCCGGGCCGGTCAGGGCGTTTTCCGGCACATCCAGCAGCACACCCCATGGCTGGGCGCCAGGGATCGGCTGGAACGCCGCGAGTACCTTGAGGCGTTGCTGGTCGTGGTGGACGCTCAATTTACCCTCGGCCAGCTTACGTACCAGTTCGGCGCCTTTGCCGGTGTCGACCTGGTCGAAACGCTGCGCCAGCTTGCTGGCGTCGGCGCTGTAGCCGGCCAGCAGGCCCACGGGGCTGAGGATGCCGACCGTGGTGCGGCCTTCGTACAGGCTGCGGCTGGCTTCCTGGCTCAGGGCCTGCAGGCTGTTGAGGTTGATGTCGATGGACAGGGTGGCGATCACCTTGCCGTTGACCGCCAGCGGGAAGACGATGCTGGTCATCAGCACGCGCTGGCCGTCGATGTCGTAGAAATAGGGTTCCACCACGCACACCTTGCCGCTGCTGCGCGGGCACACCCACCAGGTGTTGGCGGGCTGGCCGCTGGGGCCGATCTCGGTGTTGCTCATGTCGTGTTCGGGCAGGGCCATGGCAGTCAGCTGGCCGGCCCGCGGTTGCGACCAGTACAGGGCGAAACGCCCGGTCTCGTTGCTGCCAAGCTCGGGCTGGCCGGTGAACAGGCTGTCCTTGCCGTCCAGCGCATTGGGTTCGAATACCAGTGACAGGCCCAGCAGCTCGGGGTTGGCCTGCAGGGCTGCACGAACCTGGCGGGTCATGTCTTCACGCAGGTCATAGGCATCGAGGAAGCGCTTTTCCGCCTGCTCACGCAGGAACAGCACCTGGCGGGCGAACCCGGCACCGTACTGGTAGGCGTCCATGAACTGGCGACGAATGTTCAGGGCCTGAACTTCGCCTTGCGACTCGATGCGCGCCTGCGCCGCTTCACTGAGCATCTTCTCGCTGCTGGCTTTGACCAGGTCCGAGCTGTGGTCCATGCGGTAGAGCGAAAGGCCAACGAGCAGTGTGACGATGCTGGCCAGGCACAGGCCGGCAAGCAGGGTGATCTTCCACTGGATGGAAAGTTGTCGCAAAGGCATGGGGCGCCCCTTTTTTGAGGGTAAGGGTTTGGCTTTGGAACTCGGTCGGGGCTCAGCCCCTGCGTTATATCGGCGCTCTGTGGTTTTTCTTTATTCAAACATTCAATTTAAATTTGCCGGCCCGCGTAATACGCCGCCCTCTGGCGCTTTTGACATCTGTGCCCCAGTGCTGCAGAGTGCGCGCTTTTTGTCTGCAGCTACGAGGAAAGCCAAACCATGAATGCAGTGATTGCCGCGGTAGGCATCATGCTGATACTCAGCCTGTCACGGGTGCACGTGGTCATCGCCTTGATCATCGGCGCCTTGGCCGGCGGCCTGGTCGGCGGCCTGGGCATGGAGGGAACGCTCAAGGCCTTCAACGGCGGCCTGGGCGGCGGCGCCACGGTGGCGTTGTCCTATGCCTTGCTCGGCGCCTTTGCCGTGGCCATCGCCAAGTCCGGCCTGGCCCACGCCCTGGCCGACCGTGCGCTGGCGATGATCGACCGCCAGGGGCAGGCCACCGGCGGCAAGGTCAAGTGGCTGCTGATCGGCCTGATGCTGGTGGTGGCGGTGTCGTCGCAGAATATCCTGCCGATTCACATTGCCTTCATCCCGCTGCTGGTGCCGCCGCTGCTGTATGTACTGACCCGCCTGCGCATCGACCGCCGGCTGATCGCCTGCGTGATCACCTTTGGCTTGATCACGCCCTACATGTTCCTGCCGGTGGGGTTCGGCAATATCTTCCTCAATGAGATCCTGTTGGCCAACGTTGCCCGCGCCGGCGTCGATGTGAGCGGTGTCAACGTCACCCATGCCATGGCCATTCCGGCAGCGGGCATGCTGGCCGGCTTGCTGCTGGCGGTGTGCTTCAGCTACCGCAAAAAGCGTGATTATGACCTGGCGCGCATCGAGCAGGTCGAGCAGGTCAGCGTGCAGTACAACCCGCTGACCCTGCTGGTGGCGGGGCTGGCGATCGCTGCGGCGTTCATCGTTCAGCTGTGGCTGGACTCGATGATCATCGGTGCCATGGTCGGCTTCCTGATCTTCTCACTGTCGGGCATCGTGCGCTGGAAAGACACCGACAGCCTGTTCACCGAAGGCATGAAGATGATGGCCATGATCGGGTTCATCATGATCGCCGCTTCGGGGTTCGCCGAGGTACTCAAAGCCACTGGCGAGGTCAAAGGCCTGGTGGAAACCTCGGCGCAATGGATCGACCACAGCAAGGGCGTTGGTGCCTTGCTGATGCTGCTGGTGGGGTTGCTGGTGACCATGGGCATTGGCTCGTCGTTCTCGACGGTGCCGATTCTGGCGGCGATCTTCGTGCCGCTGTGCGTGCAGCTGGGCTTCGACCCCTTGGCCACCGTGTGCATCGTCGGCACCGCCGGTGCCCTGGGCGATGCAGGCTCGCCGGCATCGGACTCGACCCTGGGGCCAACCTCGGGGCTCAACGTCGATGGCCAGCATCACCACATCTGGGACACCGTGGTACCGACCTTCCTGCACTACAACCTGCCACTGCTGGCGTTTGGCTGGTTGGCGGCGATGACGCTCTAGGGCATCAGCCCTTGTCGGGCGGTGGGGAAATGCTGTTGAGGACAGTGCTGCCGTCCTTGCTGCGGGTCAGGTAGACCGGCAGCACCTTGGGCAGGTTGTCCACCAGGCGCCCGACTTCACGGGTGTTGTAGATGCCGCTGATGCGGATGCGGCCGGTGCTGGCATCGGCCAGCAGCAGGGGCGCATCGAGGTAGCGGTTGATCACCGGCAGTGCCTGTTCGAGGCTGAGGTTGTCGAGCACCAGCTGGCCGCGGCGCCAGGCCAGGCTGTTGCCGTGGTCTTCGCTCTGGGCCAGCTGCGGTTCGAAGTCGCCAGTACGGTAGCTGGCCTGCATGCCGGGGCCCAGGCGGTAGCCGCCGGTGCTGCCGTCGCTGCTGACCAGCACCGACCCCTGCACCAGGGTGACCTTGACCTGGTCCTGATACTTCCACACGTTGAATTGGGTGCCGGTGACCCGGGTCTGGCCTTGGCCGGCACGGACGATGAACGGGTGGCTGCTGTCATGCTGCACCTTGAAGAACGCTTCGCCTCGCGTGAGCGTGACCTGGCGCTGGTCCCTGAAGTTGAAGTAGGTCAGTTCGGTATTGAGGTTGAGCTCCACCGTGCTGCCGTCGCTCAGCTGGACCGTCCGTGCCTGGTTGCCTGCTTCAATGTGCTGGTAGTGGTTGGGTAGCCAGCCTTGCATCCAGCCGATCCAGCCCGCCAGGGGCAAAACCAGCAGGGCGACGGCTGCCGCCGAGGCCATTGGCCGCCAATGATGGCGCCGCCTCGCCACCTGACGCGGCGGCGGGTTGAAGTCGACGACCGTGGCGTTGCGCGGCAAAAGGTCGGCGGTGAACCAGATCTCCAGCATCGCCTGGTATTCGTCGTGGTGGCGCGGGTCCGCTGCCAACCAGCGGGCGAAGGCCTCGCGCTCGGCCGGGGTGCAATCGTCGGCGTGCAGGCGCATGCACCACTGCGCGGCGGCGTCGGTGATGGCATCGTCAGGGCTGGGATTGAGGCGGTCTTGGTTCATTGCGGCTCCGGGTTTTGCGCATTCTACTCCTGCCAGGGGGCTCCCGAGAACCGAGGTAATGGCGAATGACTATCAGTTGTGTGTGTTTTTCATCGGGTTCACCCGTGTTTTTCAGCGTTTGAGAACCTTTCCCGGTCACCTGCGGGTTACCCAGGCTATTTCCATAGCCCCCTAATGAAAGCTTTGACATTTGCTGCCTAGGCAGTAATATTTTTACACAATTGTCCGAGCTGCTGTCGATGTCCCATTTCACCCCGCAAAACTTCCAGTCCTGCGCCATCGGCATGCTCCTGGGCCGTGCGGCCATCCTGAAGGACCGCATTCTCGACTGGCACCTCGAATCAGAAGGCGTCACCGCCGCGCAGTTCAAGGTGTTGATCATCGTCACCCAGTACCAGGTGGATACGCCGGCCGAGGTCTGCCGCTATCTGGGCCTGGACAGCGGCTCGATGACCCGCATGCTCGACCGGCTCGAGCACAAGGGCCTGCTCTTGCGCAACCGCTGCGCCGACGACCGTCGCCAGGTACGCCTGGCCCTGACCGCCGACGGCCAGCGCCTGGCCGACCGCTTGCCAGAGATCGGCGCGGCGGCGATGAACGAACTGGTCGGCGTGCTGCAGCCTGACGAACTCAAGACCCTTGAAGGCCTGCTGGCCAAGGTCCTGCTCGGTGCCGGCGACCCTCTGACGATCCGCCGCTACGGCGATCGTTGATCCCTGTTACATATTCCAAGGTATTGTCATGGCCAATAACGCAGACAACTCAACTCCCTCCGCCGCACCCGAACCGTCGCGCAAGCGCAAGGTCTGGCTGCTTGGCCTGTTGCTGGTGGTGCTGCTCGCCGGCGCTGGCGCCTGGGCTTGGTACAGCCTGATCGGGCGCTGGCACGAAAGCACCGACGACGCCTACGTCAACGGCAACGTCGTGGAGATCACCCCGCTGGTCACCGGCACCGTTACCAGCATTGGCGCCGATGACGGCGACCTGGTGCACGCCGGCCAGGTGCTGCTGCAGTTCGATCCCGCCGACAGCGAGGTGGCCCTGCAGTCTGCCGAAGCCAAGCTGGCCCGCACGGTGCGAGAGGTCCGTGGCCTGTACAGCAACGTCGATTCCCTCAAGGCCCAGCTGCAGACCCGCCAGGCCGAGCTGCAGAAGGCCCAGCAGAACTACAACCGACGCAAGGTGCTGGCCGACAGCGGCGCGATTGCCGCAGAAGAAATCTCCCACGCCCGGGACGACCTGACCGTGGCCCAGGCCGCCGTCAACAGCGCCCGTCAGCAGCTCAATACCAGTACGGCGCTGGTGGACGACACGGTGGTGTCTTCGCACCCCGAGGTCATGGCCGCCGCCGCCGATCTGCGCCAGGCATACCTGGACCACGCACGCACCACGCTGGTGGCGCCAGTCACCGGTTACGTTGCCAAACGTACCGTGCAGCTCGGCCAGCGTTTGCAGCCGGGCACCGCGACCATGGCAGTCATCCCCCTGGACGAGGTGTGGATCGACGCCAACTTCAAGGAAACCCAGCTGCGCGACATGCGTATCGGCCAACCCGTGGAAATCAGCGCTGACCTGTACGGCAGCGACGTCAAGTACAGCGGCACGGTCGACAGCCTGGGCGCCGGTACCGGCAGCGCCTTCGCCTTGCTGCCGGCACAGAACGCCACCGGCAACTGGATCAAGATCGTCCAGCGCGTGCCGGTGCGCATCCACCTCAGCCCGGATCAGCTCAAGGACCACCCGCTGCGCATCGGCCTGTCCACCGTGGTCGAGGTCGACCTGCACGACCAGAGTGGCCCGGCCCTGGCCCAGCAGCCACCGCAGCAGGCCAGCTACACCACCCAGGTGTACGACCGTCAGTTGGTCGAAGCTGACCGTCTGATCGCTCGGCTGATCCACGACAACAGTGCCCCTGGCAAGACGGCGCAACGATGAGCAACAACGCTGCGGCGCAGTTCACCCCGCCGAGCCTGCTGCTGACCACCATAGGCCTGTCGCTGGCGACGTTCATGCAGGTGCTCGACACCACCATCGCCAACGTCGCCTTGCCGACCATTTCCGGCAACCTGGGGGTGAGTTCCGAGCAGGGCACCTGGGTGATCACCTCGTTCGCGGTGAGCAATGCCATCGCGTTGCCGTTGACCGGCTGGCTCAGCCGGCGTTTCGGTGAGGTCAAACTGTTCATCTGGGCCACGCTGCTGTTCGTACTGGCGTCCTTTCTGTGCGGCATCTCGCAGTCGATGCCAGAGCTGGTGGGCTTTCGAGTGCTGCAAGGTGTGGTGGCTGGGCCGCTTTACCCGATGACCCAAACCTTGCTGATCGCTGTCTACCCGCCGGCCAAGCGGGGGATGGCGCTGGCGTTGCTGGCGATGGTCACGGTGGTGGCGCCGATTGCCGGGCCGATCCTGGGCGGCTGGATCACCGACAGTTACAGCTGGCCGTGGATCTTCTTCATCAACGTGCCCATCGGCCTGTTCGCGGCCGCAGTGGTGCGTCAGCAAATGCGCGCACGGCCGGTGGTCACCAGCCGCCAGCCGATGGACTACATCGGCCTGCTGACCTTGATCGTGGGGGTGGGCGCATTGCAGGTGGTGCTCGACAAGGGCAATGACCTGGACTGGTTCGAGTCGTCGTTCATCATCATCGGCAGCCTGATCTCGGTCGTGTTCCTGGCGATCTTCATCATCTGGGAGCTGACCGACCGCCATCCTGTGGTCAACTTGCGGCTGTTCGCGCACCGTAATTTCCGAATCGGTACCATTGTGCTGGTGGGAGGCTACGCAGGCTTTTTCGGCATCAACCTGATCCTGCCGCAATGGTTGCAGACGCAGATGGGCTACACCGCCACCTGGGCAGGCCTTGCGGTGGCACCGATCGGCCTGCTGCCGGTGATCATGTCGCCGTTCGTGGGCAAGTACGCGCAGCGGTTCGACTTGCGGGTGCTGGCGGGGTTGGCGTTCTTGGCCATCGGCGCCAGCTGTTTCATGCGTGCAGGCTTCACCAATGAGGTGGATTTCCAGCACATTGCCCTGGTGCAACTGTTCATGGGGATCGGTGTAGCGCTGTTCTTCATGCCGACCCTGAGCATCCTGCTGTCGGACCTGCCGCCGCACCAGATCGCCGACGGGTCTGGCCTGGCGACGTTCCTGCGTACATTGGGCGGCAGCTTTGCGGCGTCGTTGACCACCTGGATCTGGATCCGCCGGGCGGACCAGCATCATGCCTACCTGAGCGAGAACATCAGCCAGTTCGACCCGGCGACGCGGCACACGCTGGAGCAGCTGGGCGGGGCCAGCCCGCAAAGCTATGCGCAGCTGGAGCAGATACTCAACGGGCAGGCCTACATGATGTCGACGGTGGATTACTTCACCTTGATGGGCTGGATATTCGCCGGCCTGATCCTGTTGGTGTGGTTGGCCAAGCCGCCGTTTGCTGCCAAGGCCGGGCCGGCGTCGGCAGGGCATTGAGGCCCGGGCAGGGCCCGGCGTATGGCGAACAATCAAGCGCTGTACGCCACGTGCGCCTGAGATCGAGCGCTGCCTGGGCAGTGCTCGATCTGGAGGGTGCTGGAGCGATCAAGGTATGCCTTTGGTTTACTGCAAGTGCACCTTCAATTCCCCAGCCGCCTGGCGCATCGCTGCCTTCACCGCAGGCACCTCGCTCAGCGGGTTCAGCAACCCGTAGTCGTGAATCATGCCGTTGTAGCGCACCGAAGTAACCGTCACCCCGGCCGCATCCAGTTTGCGTGCATACGCCTCACCTTCATCACGCAGCACATCGAACTGCGCCGTCTGCACCAGCGCTGGGGGCAACCCTTTGAGCTGCTCGCTGCTGGCCCGTAGCGGCGAGGCGTAGATCTGCTCGCGGGCCTTGGCGTCGGTGGTGTAGTTGTCCCAGAACCACTTCATCATCCCTGTGGTGAGGAAGTGGCCCTCGGCAAACTGTTTATAGGAAGCCGTCTCGAAGCTGGCATCGGTCACCGGCCACAGCAGCAACTGGAAGCGCAACTGGGGCGTACCGGCCTCTTTGGCCTTGAGCGCGACCACCGCCGCCATGTTGCCACCGACACTGTTGCCGGCCACGGCCAGGCGCTTGCCGTCCACACCCAGCGCTTTGCCATGCTCGGCCACCCAGCGGGTCGCGGCGTAGGCCTGGTTGATCGCAGTGGGGTAGTGCGCCTCTGGGGAGGGGGTGTAATCCACATAGACGGCCACTGCGCCAGAACCCACCACCAGATCGCGAATCAGCCGCTGGTGGGTCGGGAAGTCGCCCAGCACCCAGCCGCCGCCATGGAAGAACATGAACACCGGCAACTCACCTTTGACGTTGGCCGGGCGCACGATCTGCAGCTTGATCGCCTCACCGTTGACCTTGATGGTACGCGCTGTCACTTCGATGCCAGACAGGTCCACCTTCACCGACGCCTGGGCACCGGTCAGCACGGCGCGGGCATCTTTAGGGCTGAGTTGTTCGAGCGGCTTGCCACCGCCTTTTTCCAAGGCTTCGAGGAAAGCCTGGGTGTGCTGCTCGACACCTGGGCTACCTGCTGCCAGTGCACTGGTTGCAGACAAGGCCAGCAGGCCGGCACTGAGGGTTTTGCGGACAATGTTCATGGCGAATCCTTTTCTGGGCACGGGTTGTGGGTGGGCGTATCGCCTGGCCTTGGCGGCCATCGCTGCGACCTGTGCGTAGAGTAGGCAGATGCAATGATGGGAAAAAGCCGCTATAAAGCGTTTGACTGTCACCAAGAGCGAGACAATGAACCCGTACGAAGACATGCGCATTTTTGCCCAGGTCATGGAGGCCGGCAGTTTTACCGCCGCCGCCGACCGCCTGGGCATGTCCAAGCAGTCGGTCAGCCGGCGCCTGATGCAGCTCGAAGAGCGCCTGGGCGTACGCCTGCTCAACCGCTCCACCCGGCGCCTGGATGCCACCCCGCTGGGCCAGCACTACTACCAGTCGGCCTTGCGCTTGCTGGGTGAGGTGCAGCAGGTGGAGCACGACATCAGCGGCCAGGCCCAGGCCTTGCGCGGCACCCTTCGCTTGAGCGCGCCGTTGTCGTTCGCCATGGCGCACCTGGGGTGCCTGTTGACCGAGTTCCTGCGCTTGCACCCACAGGTGAATGTGGAGGTGGACCTGAGCGATCGGCCGGTGGACCTGATCGGCGAGGGTTATGATTTGGCCTTGCGTATCGGTGCGCTGGAGGATTCCAGCCTGATCGCGCGGCGCATTGCCGATGTCGAGCGGGTGTATTGCGCCAGCCCTGCGTATCTTCAGGCGCGGGGCGCGCCGCAGCGGCCCGAGCTGCTGGCCGAGCATGACTGCCTGCCCTATGGCCATTCACGGCAAGTGCAATGGCAGTTCACCCAAGGGGGCAGGGCTCAGGCAATCGCAGTGGCCGGCCGCATGCGCGCCAATAACGGTGAGTTGCTCAGGGACGCGGCGATTGCCGCGATGGGGGTGACTTACCTGCCGACCTTCATCGTCGGGCAGGCGTTGGCGGACGGGCGCCTGGTGAGGGTGCTGGAAGACTGGACGCCGCCGGCGTTGCAATTGTCGGCGGTGTATCCGCAGCATCGGCAGGTGGCCAGGCCGGTGCAGGGGTTTGTCGAGTTCTTGCGCACGCGGTTGGCGCAGCTTTAGCCGTTGCGGGATCAGCCGCCAATTTTGCTGCTCATACTCTCGCCGCGACGCGCTATGCTTGGCCCATGAGCACAGCACCTGCCTTACGCCAACCTTGCCCACCTGGCGCCTGTGACTGCGGCCGCGAGCACTTGGCCGCGCAGCCGCCTGCGGCCCAGCGCATCCTCTTGCTCACCCGCCAGGAGGAGAAGCGCCTGATCGAGCGGCTGGAAAACCTCAAGGACCTCGATGACCTGCAGCGCTTGCAGGCCAGGATGTACGAGAACCTGGGCATCCGGGTTCACATCGCTCCCGGTTACAACGAGGTGCGGACCATGCGCGGAATCGTCATCGAACTCGACGACCAGCCTGGCTTGTGCCGCAAGACCCGCCAGTCGATTCCGGCGGCTATCCGGCGAGGGTTGGAGCGCAACCCGCAGGTGGCTTACCGCTTGCTGGACACCCATGACTTGCTCAGGGATGCCTGAGGCCCAGACGTTGTCATGCCCAATCGCTAATTTTCGGGAAGCTTCCTACGTCTACCAGAGAGCCGCCCTACGCCAGGTGCGTAGCGGCATCCATCACTCAAGGAGACAGGCAATGACTTCCGTTTTCGACCGCGACGATATCCAGTTCCAGGTAGTGGTCAACCACGAAGAGCAGTATTCCATCTGGCCCGATTACAAGGCGATCCCCAACGGCTGGCGCGCTGTGGGCAAGAGCGGGCTGAAAAAGGACTGCCTGGCCTACATTGATGAAGTCTGGACCGATATGCGCCCGCTGAGCCTGCGTCAGAAGATGGCTGACGCTGCCGCACAGTGACCGCGCTCAACCTGCTGTGCCTGCCTTATTCCGGGGCCAGTGCCATGGTCTTTACCCGTTGGCGGCGCAAGTTGCCCGTCTGGCTGCAGGTACGCCCGGTCGAATTGCCTGGGCGCGGCGCACGCATGGGCGAGCCGTTGCACACCGACATGCAGGCCTTGGCCCAGCAGTTGGCGGCCGAACAGCGCCTGGCCGCTGCCGCACCTTATGCGTTGCTCGGCCACAGCCTGGGGGCGCTGCTGGCCTTCGAGCTGGCCCACGAGCTGCAGGCGCTGGGCTGCCCGCCACCGGTGGCGCTGTTCGCCTGCGGTACAGCGGCGCCGACCCGGCGTGAAGACTACGACGGCAAGAACTGGCGCGACCCCAAGAGCGATGACGAGCTGCGCAACGAACTGCGGGCGCTCAATGGCACGCCGGAGGAGGTGCTGGCCAACGCTGAGCTGATGAGCCTGACGTTACCGATCCTGCGTGCCGATTTTCTGCTCTGCGGCCGCTACCGTTATCGCCCGAGGCCTCTGCTGGCGTGCCCGCTGCATGTGCTGGGTGGGCAAGACGACCGCGCCAGTGAAGCGCAGCTGCGCGCCTGGGGCCAGGAAACCCAGGGTGCGTTCACCTTGCAGATGTTTGCGGGCAGCCACTTCTTCATCCATGAGCAGGAGGACCGCGTGCTCACGGCGCTGACTGCAGCGCTGGCGCCGCATCGGCTCTGCGCCTGATTGACGTTGCCGCTTGCCTGGGGGAGGCTAGGTGTTTTCCCAGGCAAGAGGCAGACAATGCTGATCGATCCCCACAAGGCCACGCTGCTGGTCGTCGACATCCAGGAAAAGCTCATCGGCGCCATGAGCGATGCCGAGGGCACCCGCGCCCGGGCCCGCTGGCTGCTGGCAGCCTGCACCGATCTTGCGCTGCCGATCGTCATCAGCGAACAGTACCCCAAAGGCCTGGGGCATACCCTGCCCGAACTTCTTGCAGCCGCCCCTGCGGCGGAAGTCGTGGAAAAGACCCATTTTTCCTGCGTTGCCGCCCAATGCCTGCCAGCCAGCCTGTTGGCGCGAGAGCAAGTGATCGTGTGCGGCATGGAAACCCACGTCTGCGTGCTGCAGAGCGTGCTTGGCCTGTTGGCCTTGGGCAAGCAGGTGTTCCTGGTCGAAGATGCCTGCGACAGCCGTACCCTGGCCAACAAGGCTGCAGGGCTGGCGCGGATGCGCCAGGCCGGTGCGCAGGTAGTGACCCGCGAAATGGTGCTGTTCGAACTCATGGGCAACGCCAGCCACCCGCAGTTTCGCCACATCAGCAAGACCTACCTGGTCGGGGAGCAACCCTGAACGGCCGGCTGCTGGCGGCCGGGTTGATGGCCCTGGCGCTGCTGCAGGGCTGCGCCGGGCGTCGCGAGGAGGCGCCCGAGGCCGACCCCGCCAAGGTGCGTGCACAGCTGCTGCGCTTGTTGCCGGCCCAGGCCAAGGACCGCGAGGGTTGGGCCAAGGATATCCAGGTCGCGTTCGAAGCCCAGCGCATCGCGCCGAGCAAGAGCAACCTGTGTGCGGTGCTGGCGGTGACCGAACAGGAATCGACGTTCAACGCCGACCCGCAGGTCCCCAACCTTGGGCGCATTGCGCGTGCCGAGGTCGACCGACGCGCCGCCAGCCTGCATATCCCGCGGTTGCTGGTGGACGGTGCACTGAATACGGCTTCGGGCAATGGCCAGACTTATCAGCAGCGGCTGCTCGCCGTGCGCAGTGAGAAACAACTGAGTGCGCTGTACGACGAGTTCATCACCGGTTTACCGCTGGGCCGGACCTTGCTGGGTGGGCTGAACCCGGTGCACACCGGCGGGCCGATGCAGGTCAGCGTCGAGTTTGCCGAGCAGCACGCCAAGGACTACCCCTACACCTACGACGGCACCATTCGCCAAGAAGTCTTCAGCCGTCGTGGCGGCATGTATTTCGGTATCGGGCATCTGCTGGGTTACCCCGCGCACTACGAGCGCCAGCTCTATCGCTTCGCCGACTTCAACGCCGGCTGGTACGCCAGCCGCAATGCCGCGTTTCAGGCAGCCCTGAGCAAGGTGACCGGTGTGCCCCTGGCCCTGGATGGCGACCTGATCGCCCCCGGCGCGATCATGCCAGGCAATACCGAGCAGGCAGCGCGCAAGCTGAGTGTGAAACTGGGGCTGCGTCACCCGCAGATCCGCAGCCAGCTGGAGCTGGGCGACAGCCTGGCCTTCGAAGACAGCAAACTGTACAGCGGAGTGTTCGCCCTGGCTGACGCGGCCGCCGGCAAGCCGGTGCCGCGCGCCAGGTTGCCGGGGATCCAGCTGAAAAGCCCGAAGATCACCCGCAAGCTGACCACCGCGTGGTTTGCGGGGAGGGTGGACGAGCGTTACCAGCGGTGCATGAAACGTTAGGGCGGCCTGCCGTGGCCCAATCGCCGGCAAGCCGGGGATTGGGCCATGGCGCAGGCTGTATCACCCTTTGCTCAGCGCTCCGACCACCTGATCGATGCTGGTCTTGAGCCCGCTCACGGCGTTTTGCGGGTCACTTTCGACCACCAGCAGGGTGGCCCCCGAGGCCTTGATCACCTCGGCCACTGCCGCATCCGGCTGCCGATGATCGAGCACCAGTGCCACGTCCTGGTCCTTGAGGTTCTCGCCCAGTGCCTTGAGCGTGGCTTCATCCCACTTGCCGTCGGCCGGCAGTGGCTGTTCCACCACATCCAGGTTCAAGCCGCTGGCCAGATACCCCAAACGCTCGGACAGGCTGACCACGCTGAGGTTGTCGAGCTCGGCAAGCTTGGTCTGGCTGCTGGCGGTCAATTCCAGCAACTGGCGCTTGAGCGCTGCCAGGTTGCCCTGGATCTTCGCTTTGTCGGCGGGCGCCAGGCGCTCCAGGTCGTTGGCCAGTACATCGGCCATGCGCCCCAAGTTGGTCGGGTTGAGCCAGGGGTAGGCGTCGTAGGCGTCGTCGCCAGTGACCGCGATGCCCGGCAGGGCGCCATCCACCGGGCGCGCAGCATCGATTTCGACGATGCGGATATTGCTCCGCCGGGCCATTGGATACAGCGGGTCGTCGCGCCAGATCGAGCGCACGCCGATCACCGCATCGGCCTGTTGCGCGGCTTTGGCAAGGCTGGCGCCGCCACGGCTGCTGAAGTACGAGGGCTGCCGGCTGGCTGGCAGGTTGGCCGGCGCGGCGCGCTTGAGCTGCACGGCAGTGCCGTCGAGCAAGGCAGCAGCCAGGCTATGGGTCACCGGCAGGGTGGTCAGCACCTCGGTGGCGAGGGCGAGCGAGGGCAGGCCGCTGAGGGCCAGCGCCAGGGTGAGGTGTTTCAGGTTCATGCCGGGTTTCCTTGCAGGCGTGGGACGAGGGCGCGGGCCAGGGCCGCGAGAGCGAAGCAGATGCCGGCAACCAGAATGATCGCGGCACCCGATGGTACCGGCAGGTCGAAGACGATCGGCAACAGGATGCCCAGCAGGGTGCTCAGGGTGGCGATCAGTACCGAGATGAAGAAAAAGCCTTTGAGCGACTGGCTGACCAGGCGCGCGGCAGCGGCGGGGATCACCAGCAGGGCACCGACCAGGATCGCCCCGATCACCTTCACCGACGCCACCGTTACCAGCGTCACCAGCACCACGAACAGGTAGTCCAGGGTCTTCACGGCCACCCCGCGTACGGCGGCCAGCTGCGGGTTGAAGCTGGCCAGCATGATGCGGTTGTACAGTGGCAGGGCCAGCGCCAGCACCAGGGCAGCGACGACGCCCAGCACCACCAGGTCCTGCGCGCTGACCGTCAGCACCGAGCCGAACAGCACGTTTTCGAGGATGTGCACGTTGATTTTGCCGGCCAGCATCAGCAGCAGGCTTGCCCCCAATGCCAGCGACACCGAAAGGAACACACCGATCAGCGTGTCCGGCGACAGCCCGGTGCGGTTACGCAGGAAGTTGAGCAGGATGCCGAACAGCAGGCAGTAGCCGAACAGGCTGCCGTAAGGCCCGGTGTAGGGTTCGCCGAGCAGGATGCCGATGGCCACCCCGGTCAGGGCCGCATGCCCGACGGCTTCGGAGAAGAAGGCAAAGCGCTTGACCACCACCAAGGTGCCCAGGCCGCCCAGTACCGGGCCGATCATCAGGCCGGCGAGCAGTGCGTTGATCACGAAACCGTAGGCCAGTGCCTCGGGCAGGTAGCCAGCGCCGGCCCATTCCTGGACCAGTTGGCGGAATGCTTCATAGCTCATCAGGTGCGGCTCTCGCTGCGCGGGTGGACGGAGAACAGGCTCAGCAGGCGTTCCGGGGTGAGGGCTTGAGCAGGTGGCGCGTCGAACAGCACCTGGCGGCTCAGCCCGGTGACCCGGTCGGCCAGGCGCAGCACCGCTTGCAGGTCGTGTTCGATCCACAGCACGGTGGTGCCGGCCTGGCGCCAGCTCTGCAGCAACTGCTCGAACACCTGGATGCCGGCTTCATCGAGCGCTGACATGGGTTCGTCGAGCACCAGCAACTGGGGCTCGGGGATCAGGCCCTGGGCCAGCAGCACGCGCTGGCGTTCGCCACCCGACAAGGCGCCCATGCGCCGCTTGCGTTTGTCGAGCATGCCGACCTGCGCCAGCGCTGTGTCGATGGCCGGTTGCACGCGGCGCGAAAGGCCGAGAAAGGCCGGGCGGCGCTGGCACATCGCGGCCATGAAGTCGTCCACGGTCATCGGCAGACCGCGGTCGAACTCCAGCGCCTGGGGTACGTACCCGATCACCTGCCGCTCGCCCGGCCAGCGCAGGGTCAGTTGGCCCTGGTGGGGCATCTGTCCGAGCAGTGTCTTGATCAGCGAGCTTTTACCACCGCCGTTGGGCCCGACGATGGCATGCACGCTGCCAGCGGCGACGCTGAACTCGACCTGCTCAAGGATGCGCGTGCGCCCGAGCGTCAGGTCGATACCTGCAAACTCGATGCCCGGCCCGCCGCGCACCATCAGGTTGGCGGCCGCAGTCATGCGCGGTTCTCCTCGATGGCGCGGACCACGGTGTCGAGGTTGCGCTTCATTTCCACTTCGTACTTGTCCTTGGTGTATTCGCCATAGGAAATGTGCGTCAGCGGATACAGGCGCACCCCGGACTCACGCTGGATGGTCTCGACATAAGCCGACGGGAAGTCCATCTCCGAGAAGATCACCTTGACGTCCAGCGCCTTGAGCTGGTCGATGGTTTTCTTCAGCTGTGCCGGGCTCGGCTCGATGCCGTGGGCTGGCTCGACCACTGCCGTGACCTCCAGGCCGAAGTCGCGCACCAGGTAGTCGTAGGCGGCATGGATGGTGGCCACACGGAAGTTGGCGCCAGGCGCCTCGGTGATCTTGGCCAGCGCTTCGGCGCGCAAACCGCGCAGGCGTTTGGCGTAGGCGCGGGCGTTCTGGGTGTAGAACCTGGCGTTGTCCGGGTCGAGCTTGCCCAGTTCACGGGCGATGTTGTTGACCTGGGCAATGGTGGTGCTGATGGAGAGGAAGGTGTGTGGGTTGACCACTTTGCCGGCACCACGGGCGGCGATGCCGGTGGCCGCCAGCAGCGGCACGTTCTGGTTGGCTTCGATGGTCTTGATGTCGGGCTTTTCACTGGCGGCGATCATGCGGTCGGCGAAATCGTCATGGCCGACGCCGTTGAGCACCACCACGTCCAGCGTGCCGATCCGCTTGATGTCCTCGGCACGCGGCTCGTAGGCATGTGGGTTGAAGCCTGCGGGAATCAGCGGTACCACTTCGGCCTTGTCGCCGACGATATTGCTCACATAGCTGTAGTAAGGGTGCAGGGTAATGCCAATGCGCAGCGGCTTGCCGGCGTCGGCCAGGGCCAGGGCCGGTAACGCGAGGGCCAGGAGCAGGGTGAGGGCGGAGCGCAACATGGGGGAATTCCTTGGGTTCAGTGACGGTGTTCGCGGGTGACCCCGGCGTCGTAATGGCTGACCACTTGCTGCCAGCCCGCGGCGGTCAGGGTTGCCTGGCCAAGGTCTTGCGGCACCACGGTGGCGCTGTCGCGGTGCAGCCAGACGTCAGGTTGGCCGCTGTGCTCGTGCGCCACGATCAGCAAAAAACTGCCGGCGACCTCTGGGGCCTGGCTGCGACCGAGGTAGGCACCAGCCTCCAGCCACTGCCATTGGTGGCTGCCACGGCTCTGGCTGCCGGCATCTACCACGAAGGGTGGCAAGCCTTCCTCGGCCAACGACGCCACACTCGGTTGGGCGGCGGTTTCTTCGCGCAGCAACTGGATCTCGTCGTAGGCCACGCGAAGGTCGGTGTAGATGCCTTGCTCGGCGGGCGTCAGGTCGCGGCGGGCGTCGATCTGGTGGCTGGCGATGGCCTGCTCGTCTTCGCGTTCACCGCGCAGCAGCACCACGCCGGCCGCGACAATGACGATCAGCAGGCTGACCAGCAGCACGTAGAGGGTTTCGTGCCCGGCGCCGGCGGGGCGCACCACGTGGGTGCGGCTCAGGGTTGGGCCACTCATGGTTGCGCGATGTCGGCGTGGTCGACTTCCACCACGTGGCCGGGGCCAGCATCGAACAGCACGTAGAACTCGCCGTCGGGGCGCTTGAAGGTCAGCGTCGAGTCATCGCCGAGCTTGCCGCCGACCAGTACTTGCTCGTCGTAGCCGATCACGTCCAGGGTCACGCCCGGCGCGCCGCTGCCGTCCGAGAAGCCACCGGTGCACTTGACCTGGCCGCCATCGACCTCTTCGCATTCGCACATCGGGTTGTGTGCCAGGGCCGGGCCGGCGGCCAGCACCAGCAGGGGCAGGGCGAGCCTGCGGATCATGCGCTTCATTTCTTGCCTCCTTGTTTTTCGAGCCAGGCCACGGTGGCTGGCGAAGCCTTGCTCAGCGGTACCGATGCCTGGTGCATGCTGCCGTCCCAGCCTTCGACGGTGATCCAGATCTGCGCGTCTGGCTTGGTACGCTCTGGGATCGGCAGGTTGGTCACCATGCGGTAGGGCGCGCCGAAGAAGATGCTGCCGGCGGCGCGCAGGCTGCGAGGTTTGCCGACGCGCAGGTACACGGCTTTGACGTCGTCGATGCAGGCTTTGCAAAGGGCGGCGTTGAAGCTCTTGAAGTAGCCCGCCGGGCCGTCGGCGCGGGGGGCTTCGCTGCGCAGCTCGGCCAGGTCCAGCGTGTAGGGGCCGACCTGGATGTCGCTGACCTGGTTCACGCCCAGCCCGGCATCACCGCGAAACAGCTTGGCGTCGGCGAAATACTTGGGCATGAAGCCCAGCGGGATGAGGATCAGCAGAATGTTCAAGTGAAAGCGCCACTTCAGCCACCATTGCTTGAATGGCCGGGTGGGCAGGGCCTGGGCCTGGCTCATGGGCGGATCTCCACGGGGGTGTCGCTGGCGGTGGCGCGGGGCCGGGGCGCACGCTCGCTGCGCTTGAGGGCGGCGGCGGTCGCCTGGGCGGTACGCTTGGTCCAGATCAGCAGGCCGCTGAATACCATCAGGGTCAGCAGCAGGCCGAAGAAGAACCAGATCAGCTTGACCGGCAGGCCGCCGAAGTCGCCGGTGTGCAGTGGGCGCATGGATTCGGTGACGAACTCCAGGGCGGAGCGGTCGCTGATCAGGAACTGGCTGTCGACCTTGCGTGTGTAGGGGTTGACGTTGGCAGTCTGGAACATCAGCGGGTACCAGCCCGGGCCATTGAGGGTTATATGGCTGTAGGCCGTGGCGGGCAGCGAGATGGCGTTGATTTCCAGGCCAGGGATGGCCAGGCCGGCGATGCGTGCCGCTTCGTCCAGGTCGATCCGCGGGGCAGGGCTGCCATCGGCGGTTTGCGGTACATCTTCCCGGGCGATCACCGGGGTGATCGGTTGGCTGGAGATTGTGATGTGGTTGTCGAACAGGATCGCCTGGATCAGGAACCAGGTGCCGGTGATGGCAATGACCGCGATGAACCAGATCGACCAGACCCCGGCCAGGCGATGCAGGTCGCCCCAGAAGATGCGCGAGCCATGGCCGGTGCGCACGGGCTTGAAGAAGCCTCTCCAGAATTTCTTGTACACCACCAGGCCAGTCACCAGCGAAGCGAGCATCGGCAGGCCCAGCAGCGAAACCAGGTACCAGCCCCAGCTGAAACCATTGGTGAAGGGCACCAGCCACCAGCCGTGCAGGGCACGGGTGAACGCTTCGAAGTTGAAGTCAGGGACCTTGCCCTGGATGGCCCCGGTGTAGGGGTTGACGTACAGCGTCGGGCTGCTGCCGTCGGGCAGGGTCACCCCGGCGTTCAGGGCGAAGTGCGAACCGTCTGGTTGCCTCAGTGTGCGCACCACCATATCCGGTTCGGCCTTGTGCAGGGCGTCCAGCACCTGCTGGAAGCTCAGGCGTTCGGCGCTGTCGTCAGGCTTGCTGGCGCGCACATCGGGGTTGGCCAGCCAGACGATTTCCTGGCTGACCACGGCAAGCATGCCGGTGAAGCAGACGATCAGCACGAAGAACCAGATCGGTAGGGCGAGCCAGCTGTGGACCAGGAACCACAGCTTGGACTTGGATTTTTTGCTTGATTTGGCCATGGGTCGGTCTTCTGAAAATGAGGGTCGAGCATAAGCCCAACCACAAGGGCTGCATCTATAAAGACGAATGAGAATGGAAATCCTGCCTATTTAAATGCAAGCAAATGTTTCAGAAAAGCAAAAGCCGACAGGGCGCGGGGCGCCGTGTCGGCTTGCAGGCCTTGAAGGATCAGGCGCTGGTGAGGGCGACCGACGGTTGCGCTCTGTCATGTCGGTGCGCGAGGTCCTGGTACAGCGCCTGGCCGATTTCGGCGGCGCGCGACGGCAGTACCGACAGCAGGGTGTCGCTCAGGCCATGGCTGCCCTCGCAGAAACCTTGCAGGTACACCGAAGCTTCAAGGTCCGGGCTGGACAGTACCCGGTAGTTGCGATCGACGTTGAAGTCCTCGAGGTAACCGGCCAGCGGCGCCAGCAGGTCGCGATGCGAGCGGCGCTCGTAGCCGGTTGCCAGAATGACCGCATCGTAACGGTGGGTCTGATGCTGGTCGGTGGCCAGGTCGCGCAGGGTGAGTTCGATGCCGTGGCGGGTGGCGACAACCGCTTCCACCTGGCGGCGGCACAGCACGTTGTGGCGCACCTTGTGCGAAACCTTCTGGCGGTAGAGGATGCCGTAGATGCGCTCGATCAGGTCCAGATCGACCACGGAGTAGTTGGTGTTGTGGTATTCACCCAGCAGCTTGGCGCGCTGCTCGGCCGGCTCGTTGTACACAAGGTCGGTGTAGTCGGGCGAGAAGATTTCGTTGACGAATGGGCTGTCGTCCGCAGGCTTGAGCGCCGAACCGCGCAGGATCATGTCGACCTTGACCGACGGGTAGCTGTCGTTGAGGTCGATGAAGGCCTCGGCGGCGCTCTGGCCAGAGCCGATTACCGCGATGCGCATCGGTTTGCCTTCGGCGCAGGGCAACTTGTTCAGGCTGCTCAGGTACTGGGAGTGGTGGAAGACTCGCGGGTCGTCCTTGAAAGCGCCGAATTTTTCCGGGATTTTCGGCGTGCCGCCGGTGCCCACCACGACCGAACGGGTACGGCGGGTGTATTCACGCCCCTGCGCATCTTGCGAAACCAGGCGCAAATGCTCGACACGGCCAGCCTTCACCTCTGGCTCGATGCGCAGCACGTGCTCGCCATAGACGGCTTGAGTGGCGAAATGTTCGGCGGCCCAGCGCAGGTAGTCGTTGTACTCCAGGCGGCAGGGGTAGAAGGTGCCCAGGTTGATGAAGTCGGCCAGGCGCTGCTTCTGGTGCAAGTAGTTGACGAAACTGTAGGGGCTGGTGGGGTTGCGCAGCGAGACCAGGTCCTTGAGGAAGGATATCTGCAGCTCGCTCTGGGTCGCCAGCGTTTCACCATGCCAGCGGTATTGCTCCTGCTTGTCGATGAACAGCGCGTCGAGGGCGCGGCCCTGGGTCTGGGCGAGTTCCTCCAGGGCGATGGCCAAGGCCAGGTTGGAAGGGCCAAAGCCC
Source organism: Pseudomonas putida (assembly GCF_026625125.1). Taxonomy (NCBI): domain Bacteria; kingdom Pseudomonadati; phylum Pseudomonadota; class Gammaproteobacteria; order Pseudomonadales; family Pseudomonadaceae; genus Pseudomonas; species Pseudomonas putida. The sequence continues at coordinate 2,368,671 of NZ_CP113097.1, forward strand.
ACGCCGATCAGATCCTTGATGGTTTCTGGGTTTGAAGACTGGCTCATGGCTGCGATCCCATAATGGTCGAATGTGTGCGCCCGCCGGGGCTCCGGCGCCTGCGTGAGTACATTGGTTGGAACGAGCCATGCACCGGGGAATTTACTGAAGGCATCGTCCACGGCCTGCTGCCGGGCTAAAGAACTGCGCTGTGCGGCCGATAGGCAGGTCAACGCAAGGACCTATTTCAAGGCAGGGACCGGAATATGACAGGTATCGCGGCAATCACCCTCAACAACGTCTCGGCGCAGGCCAACGGCAGCACTGAAACGGTAAAAAGCGAAGACGCCCAGCAAAGTGCAACGCCCGCCGCGTCGGCAGAAACGCCCAAGGCTCAGGGTGGCGGCGGTGCGCAAGGTGCGCAGCAAAGCGATGAGAGCTCGGAGCCTGCGCACATCAAGCAATTGCGCGAGATGATCAAGCAGCTGCAAAAGCAGTTGGCCGAAGAGCAGAAGCAACTGGCCAGCCTGATGGCGCAGAACATGGAAGAGACGGCCAAAACCGCTGCCGTGAGTGCCAGGCAGTCGAGCATTGCCACGATCACGGGCCAGATCATGACGGCCACGGCGCAACTGCTCGAAGCGTTGCAGCAGACCGGTGGCAGCACGGCGGGTACGGTCGTCAACACTCAGGCCTGAGTGCAGGCAAGCCGGCCCGCCTGCGGACAGCGCCGCAAACGGGCCAGCCGAGCTGAACCCTTACTCTGAAGCCAGCCGGCTCTTGTTCTGGCGGTCCGACTTGTACTGCATCGCGACGGCCGGTGCGGGTTTGGCGGTGCCGGTCTCAAGCCACTGGCGCATGCGGCTGGCATCGGCAAAGTGGGTGTACTTGCCGAAGGCATCGAGGATCACCATGGCCACCGGGCGGTTGTCCATGCGCGTGAGCAGCACCAGGCAATGCCCGGCCTCATTGGTGAAGCCAGTCTTGGTCAGCTTGATGTCCCAGTTGCTCTTGTTGACCAGGTGGTCGGTGTTGCGAAAGCCCAGTGTGTAGTTGGGCTTGCGGAAGGCCACGGTTTTTTCGCGGGTGGTCGACAGCTCGCTGAGCATCGGGTATTTGCGTGACGCCATCAGCAGTTTGGCCAGGTCGCGGGCGCTGGAGACGTTGTGCGTCGACAGGCCGGTTGGCTCGACATAGCGGGTGTGGGCCATGCCCAGGCTGCGGGCTTTGGCGTTCATGGCCTTGATGAAAGCCGGGTAGCCCCCTGGGTAGTGGTTGGCCAGGGACGTGGCGGCGCGGTTTTCCGACGACATCAGGGTGATGAGCAGGGTTTCGCGGCGGTTGAGCTGGCTGCCCAGGCGCACGCGCGAGTACACGCCTTTCATGTCCGGGTTGTTGGCGATGGTCATGGTGAGCATCTCATCCATGGGCAGCTTGGCGTCCAGCACCACCATCGCGGTCATCAGTTTGGTCACCGAGGCAATAGGTACCACTCGGTCGGCGTGGCTCGAATACAGTTCTTTGTTGGTATTGAGGTCGATCAGCAGGGCGCTGCCGGAAGCCAGATGCAGCTTTGAGGGGTCGCGTTGAATCTGGGCTGGGGGTTGTGCAGCAGCGGTCGACGGTAGGGTCGCGGTACCTGTGAGCAACAGCAGCAGGCTGAGGATGGACAGGGATGTTTTCACGTTCAGGCTCACTAAAAGTTGGTATGTCGTTGGCTGTGCAAGGGTTTTTCCCCCAAAAACCGCTGCATTGTGGAGTATGGCCCAAACCCTGTCGAATGCCTTATGACTAAAGGGCGCAAGGTGAACGAAATTTAATCCTGAACCCAATCTGTACCCATTGCCTGCTGTTCCCGCTTGGCCAACTCGGCCTGTCATCAGCCTCTGGCCTGGTTACGTGCATGCCGGGGTGGGGCCGCCACTTCAGTTTCGACGCCGCCGCTGAACGTTGGCTGCCTGGCGCTTGAGCCCGGGCTCTGCCGATCGGTCGGCCCGGCGTTCCAATAGGCCTATCAACGTGCCTGCAATTGCAATCAGCACCAGCACGCATAACCCGATGTATGACTTTTCCATGATGCTGTCCTTATGGTCGATGGGCATGTGTCGAGGATGTTGTTCTGGGGCAGCGGGTCATGCCATACGCCGTAGCGCGACGGCCATGGCCCCGCCAAGTAACGCCATGGCAAGCAGCAGCGCGGGAAACGCCAACCACCAGGGGGTACCGGAGGTCATCATGCTGAACTCCGACATGCCGCCGATGCTGGCGAGCAGGTTCAGGGGCAGGAACACCACATTGATCATGGTCAGGTTGCGCAGCGCGTGGTTCATGCCGTTGTTGGCCAGGTTGCCGCGGGCCTCGATCAAATTGGTGAAGACCTGAGCATGGATCTTCGCCTGCTGGTAGCTTTGCTCGTTTTCGATGATCAGGTCATTCAGCGCCTCCAGTTGCTCGGGCCCGAAGCCATGCTTCTGGCCGTGGCTGCGCAGCAGGGCGAGCACCGCACCATTGCTCTGGATGGCGTTGACGTAATACACCAGGCTTTCGCTGAGGCTGTACATCTGCACCAGGTGCTGGTTATCCATGGTCCGATCGAATTGCAGCTGGATCTCGCGGGCCACCTGCTTCACCACCCGCAGATGCCCCAGGTAGTGATGCACGCTCTCAGCCAGCATCGCCATCAGTACATCCAGTGGGGTGCTCATGCCGGCTTGCCGGTCTACTCCGGCCAATAGCGAGTTGCTGGCGCAGATCACCACCAAGCGCCTTTCGCTGAGCACAACGCCAAACGACGACACATTGAACACCCGGCCATCGAAGCTTTCCGGGCGCTTCCAGATCAGGAACAGGTGGTCAGGCTTGATCTCGATACGCGCCACTTCATCCGGGTCCAAGGAGGACTCCAGCGACTGGGCACTGACCCCCAGGCCCTCGCGCAAGCGGGATTGCTCCCCTGCGTCTGGCGCCACACACAACCAGACGCTCGCCTGTTCTTCGGGTGCTTCAAGCAGAGCGCCCTCAACGGCGCGATAGGCTTTGATCATCGTTCACCATGCCTGGCCGAGGTGTTTGCATTCCAGGCGCTGCACGAACGCTTGCAGCACCCGCTGGTAAAGCGCGTTACCCAGCACGGCGTCTTCGATGCCGGCGTCGAGGTTGGGGTTGTCGTTGACTTCGATCACCAGTACGCGGTCGCCGGTCTGCTTCAGGTCCACCCCGTATAGCCCTTGCCCGATGAGCCTGGCAGTGTCGACGGCCAGCTTCACCACTTCGGGCGGTGCCTGTTCCACCGGGACCGCCCGGCACTGGCCGTTGACTTCGCCGGCCTGGGCCTTGTGGTTATAGATTTGCCAGTGGCCCTTGGACATGAAGTATTGGCAGGCGTAAAGCGCCTCACCGTTGAGTACGCCGATACGCCAGTCGTACTCGGTGTAGCAATATTCCTGGGCCAGCAGCAGTACCGAGTGTTCGAACAGCTCCTGCGCCGCCGAGGCCAGCGCCTGGGCGTCGGCGACCTTGATCACGCCTTTCGAGAAGCAGCCGTCGGGAATCTTCAATACCAGCGGAAAACCGAGGCGCCGGCCCACGAGTTCGAGTTCCTGCGGGCGATCCTTGTACAGGATCTCTGTGTTCGGTGCGCCGAGGTTGTGGCGCTTGAGCAGGTCGGCGAGATAGACCTTGTTGGTGCAGCGCAGGATGGAGGAGGGGTCGTCGATCACCACCAGGCCTTCGCTTTCGGCCTTTTTGGCAAACCGATACGTATGGTCGTCCACCCGCGTGGTCTCTCGAATGAACAGCGCGTCAAACTCGGCCAGGCGCGCGTAGTCCTTCTTCTCGATCAGTTCCACATCAATGCCCAGCTGTTTACCGTTCTCGATGAACTGCTCCAGCGCCTTGGGATTGGATGGCGGCAGGGCCTCGGCGGGGTCATGCAGAATCGCCATGTCGAAGCGGGCCAGGCGTTTAGACGCCGGCTGACGCCACGTCCGGCGGTTGAAAGCGTCCAGCGCGTCGGCGAACAAGTGCTGCTGTTCATCCCGCAGTTTGTGCAGCGCGCCGGCCTTGATCCCGTCGATTTGCCAGGCATCACGTCGGCGAAACTCCACCAGCAAGACCGGGCAGGGGAACGACTCGAACAGCTGTCGGCCGATATCCTGGAGCGGTTCGATGGCGGTGCGGCCGAAGTACAAGGTGAGGGTGAAGGCTTCGGTGCTGCCATAGGGGTGATTGGCCAGGGCTCGCTCCAGGGTACGTTCCAGGTCATCCAGCCCCACGCCATACAGCGCCTTGCGGGAGAGCTCGCTGATGGTTCGCACCGACGGGAACACCTTGTGGCCCCGTGCCTCGGCGAGCAGCGAGCAGTAGTAGCCTTGGCCCAGGTATTTATAGTTGCGGCACAGGTTGATCACCTGCGTACGCCCGGCGACGTCGTCGCTGTGTTCAAGGTAATCCTGGGCGAGCATCAGGCTTTCGCTGGGCAGGTAGCTGGCCCAATCTTCCTTGCGCTCCACCAGGATCAACAAGCGGTTGCCGGCGCGCCGCTTGCTTGGTGGTTCCTCGGAAAGGGTTATTGTAGAACCTTCGGTTTTGGCCAATACTTCGGCCACGTTGGCTTGCACCGCTGACATGAGTATTCGATCCCTGTTGAAGAAGACGCCCCTTCAATAAATCACGGGTTTTTCGACCTGTCCCGGTTCGTTACTCAAACATTACGGTGTTGCCATGGCTTTTGATTTTCGCTTTGCATCGGTGGCCGATATCGATGCGCTGGTTGCCCTGGAGCAGGACTGCTTCACCCTCGACCGCCTCAACCCACGCAATTTCAGTTGGATGGTGCGACGCGCCAATGCCCGCCTTATCGTCGCTGAGCATCAGGGGCAGCTGGCGGGGTACGCGTTGTTGCTGTTTCATCGCGGCACATCACTCGCCCGCCTGTATTCAATTGCCGTCAGCCCGGCCTGGCGCGGCCATGGGCTGGGCCAGCGGCTGCTGGAGCAGGCCCAGGCAAGCGCGCTTGAGCGTAATTGCGCCTGGCTGCGCCTGGAGGTACGCACGGACAATGCGTCGGCTATCAGCCTGTACGAAAGCAATGGCTTCCAACGCTTCGCGAGGGTCGAGGACTACTATGAGGACCACAGCCAGGCGCTGCGCTTCGAGAAGCGTATCCTGCGCAGTGCTCCGGCCCCTGCACAGCAAGTGCCGTACTACGCGCAAACCACCGAGTTCACCTGTGGCGCCGCCTGCCTGTTGATGGCCATGGCTGCAGTCGAACCGGGGCGTGCCATGCACCGCAGCGAGGAAATTCAGCTATGGCGGGAAGCGACCACGATCTTCATGACAGCAGGCCACGGCGGTTGCAGCCCGCAGGGGCTTGCCCTGGCGGCCTGGCGCCGGGGGTTCGAGGTGCGCATGGTGGTCAGTCAGCCTGGGTCGCTGTTTCTCGATGGCGTGCGCAGCGCGCAGAAAAAAGACGTGATGCAACTGGTCGAGGACGGCTTTGCCCAGGCGTTGGCCGAAACCGATGTGCATCAGGTGCTGGCGCCCGGCCTCGATGTACGCTCGGCGTTGCAAGCCGGGTTCAGGCCGGTGGTACTGATCAGCAGCTACCGTTTCACCCGCCTGAAGGCCCCGCACTGGATCCTGGTCACCGGCTGCGATGACGAGTTCGTGTACCTGCATGATCCTGATGTGGATCACAGCAGCCAAAAAAGCGTTATGGATTGCCAGCATCTGCCCGTCAGCCATGCCGAATTCCAGCGCATGAGCAGTTTCGGCAGGCAGCGGGTCAGGGCCGCTGTGCTGTTGCGGGGGCGGTAGAGGGTTTGTGTTTTTTGCGCTTTCTTTATGCGCATCGAGCGTGCTGGGGCGCCATTGGCCCGGCACGATCCGGTTTCACGCCGGTAAAAAAAGACCCGCCGAAGGCGGGCCAGAACAGGGCAGAGAGCAACGCACAACACATTCGTTTCAAGCGAGCAGGCAGTCGTCCTTCAGTCGATCGGCAAGGGCCTGGGCGGATGCACGGGTTGCCAACGGTCCGCTGACCGCTTCACCGTTGCGCACCAGGTACCAGCATGCCAGCAGCCCCTGCTCACGCAGAGTCGAGGGGACGGCACTGCCGACGACGGACATGATCTGAATAGTGGCCATAGGGACCTCCTGTAAACATGTGCCTACCTTACGCAGTGGCCAGCGAGGTTTGAAATCGACTCGCTCAATAGTGTTCATCAGCTTTATCAACTGTTCTCGACGCTGCCGTACTATCGCCCGTAGCACTGTCAGCTGAGCGCAGGGAAACGGTAAAGGTTGTGTAAGGACGATCAACGGGCAGGTCTGTTACGCTGAACAAACGTTTCAGCTACGCACAAGGAGCGATTGATGACGTCAACTCCCAGCAGAGACACTGTGCTGTGCATTTCCCTGGCGGGCCGGCCAGGCCACTTTGGCGTTCGCTTTCATAACCATCTGTACCAGCAACTGGGCCTGGATTACTACTACAAGGCGATGAGCACCCATGACTTGCCGGCCGCTGTGGCAGGTATCCGCGCGCTGGGCATCCGCGGCTGTGGTGTTTCCATGCCGTACAAGGAGGCCTGCATGGCCTTGGTCGATGAGGTTGACCCGTCGGCGGCAGCCATCGAGTCGGTGAACACGGTGGTCAACACGGCAGGTCATCTGAAAGCCTACAACACCGACTACCTGGCAGTGCGGCAGTTGCTCGAACAGCATCGTGTCGACCCGTCCACAGCCTTTGCCCTGCGCGGCAGTGGTGGCATGGCCAAGGCGGTTGCCAGTGCGCTGCGCGATGCGGGGTTCAAAGAGGGCATCATCGTCGCCCGCAATGAGCAGGCGGGGCGGCAGCTGGCTGACGTATGTGGCTACCGTTGGGTCGCCAAGCTGGGTGACCGGTGCCCGCCGATGCTGGTGAATGTGACGCCGATCGGCATGGCAGGCGGGCAAGAAGCCCACCAGTTGGCGTTCAGCGAGAACGCCATTGCAGCCGCGCAGCGGGTCTTCGATGTGGTGGCGATGCCGGCGCAGACGCCCTTGATCCAGCACGCCCAGGCCCTGGGCAAGCCGGTGATTACTGGTTTGGAAGTGATCGCGTTGCAGGCCCTGGAGCAATTCGTGCTGTATACCGGCGTGCGGCCTACACGGGAGCAGGTCGAGGCTGCAGTGGCCTACGCCCGGGGCGCCTAGCGCCGCTTTTGCGGCCTCCTCGCGGGCATACCGGCGAGGAGGCCGTCCATGCCCACATTCAGAACGCCTTGTGGCCCTTGTCCAACTGCTGGTCCACCAGGGCCCGGCCGTGGGCCAGCGACACATGCTGAGCATTCTCAAGGTCTGAGAAGAATTTCATCGGCATGGACAGGCGCTTGCTGGTGTGGCCTTGCGGATCGGTGATCAGGCAGCCCGCAGAGTAGGGCAGAGGGGAGTCGGGATGAGGCATCACACTGGCGGTGATGGTGTGGTCGCGGTATTCACAGTGAAGAGATTGCATCGTCCTTACCTCGCTGTGGCTAGTGAAGCTGTTACCTTCATATACCACAGCGAGGTGCCGGGAGTTCCCAGCCTGACGAGCGCGAGCCGACGAAGCTCACAGGCTTGGATCAGCCCTTGAGTTCAGAGGGCTGAATCACCTCGACCCAGTAACCGTCCGGGTCCTTGACGAAGGCCAGGTGGTTCATGCGGCCGTCTTCCAGGCGTTTCTGGAACGGTACGTTCAGCGCTTCGAAGCGGGCGCAGGCCGTGCGAACGTCCGGTACCGAAATGCAGATATGGCCGAAGCCACGTGGGTCGGTGTTGCCGTTGTGATAGGCGAACGCCGGGTCGTTTTCAGTACCGTGGTTGTGGGTCAGTTCGAGCACGCCGGGGATCGACTTCATCCACTGATGGCGCTCGGCGTCGTCGGCCGGAATCTGCGCTGGGTCGACCAGGGCCAGGAAATACAGGCTGAAAGCCGCTTCCGGGAAGTCGCGTTTGTCGACCAAGCGGAAGCCCAGGACACGGGTGTAGAAGTCCAGCGACTTCTCGATGTCCTTGACCCGCAGCATGGTGTGGTTAAAGACGAATTGAGCAGTGGCGTTGTCGGGCTGTGCGGTGACGCCAGGCAGGTTTTGCAGATCGTGCAGGCTCATGGGTACTCCAGGAACGGGGCTGGCAGCGGGGCCAGCGGAACAGACAGGAGAGCCATGATACGGCAGTGAACCGATTGCGCAAATGAAAGCGCCCTGCACGAGTGCAGGGCGCTGGAATTAGAGGCCCGCGTGTGCGGGCGCGTGATGGGGTCGCTAGTCCTTTAGCTGTCTCGATATTGAGCCTGCCCTTGTGAAAAAAGTGTGAAGCACGCGTTGACGTTTCATCAGCGCAGCCAACTTTCCACCGTGCCGGCCCCGTACTGTTCTTTCCACGCCTTCAACCCGCGGTGGTTACCACCTTTGGTTTCGATCAGCTCGCCGGTGTGCGGGTTTTCATACACTTTCACCACGCGCGGGCGGCGTTGTTGCTTTGGCGCACTGGGTGCGGCGCCCCGGGTGACGGCCTTGGGATCGAGGATGGCGATGATGTCGCGCAGACTTTTGTCATAGCTTTTCATCAGGCCGACTAGTTTCTGCTCGAATTCGATTTCACGTTTTAGGCCGGCATCCTTTTTCAGCGCCTCCAGTTGAGCCATCTGTTCCTGGAGCGCTTTTTCGGCAGCACGAAACTCTGCAAGTCTGGACACTGTAATCACTCCTGTACGGCATCTGTGGCAGGGCGTGACGAACATTGAAGAGAAATAACGCCGGCCACGCGGTGGGTTTTAACTGTTCGCTGATAACGAGTGTAGACACTTGTGGCAATTGGGTAAACCGCAAACTTTTCCAATTAACCAGGGAACTTTACAAGTGTTTCGTGCGGTAATTGCGATGTGCGACAGGCTGCCAGTGCAGCGTTTCTAGACCATGGTCCAATGGTGCGGGCCAGCGCCTTCACGCAATCATTTGCCATGATGGTCGGGCATTGTTCGGCCGGGTCTTGTCTGCGCCGCGCGCCTTCGCCGTGCATTGTTTTCTGCCTTTCTCTGGATGTTCCCTCGCATGTTTGCCCCTTTTTCTCCCGCCCCTGGGCGCCGAGTTGCCGGCCTGTTGCTGATGTGTGCCGGTGCGCACGCCCAGGCCGCCGGATTTGTTGAAGACACCCGTGCCAAGGTCGAAGCCCGCACCCTTTATTTCAACCGGGATTTTCGTGACGGCCACAGTACTTCCAGCCAGGGCGCGTCCAAGCGGGAAGAGTCAGCGCAAGGCTTCATGCTCAATGTGCAGTCGGGTTATACCCAAGGCCCGGTAGGCGTCGGTGTGGATGCAGTGGGCATGTTGGGTATCAAGCTCGATTCCAGCCCGGTGGACAGTAACAGCGGTTTGTTGCCTTCTTCGGGTCATCACCCAAGGCACTCGGCTGATCAATACGCGAAGATCGGCCTGGCCGCCAAGGTCAAGGTGTCCGCTACCGTGCTCAAATACGGTTCGCTGATGCCCGATGTTCCCCTGTTGAAATACAACGATGGCCGCCTGTTGCCGACGATGTTCCACGGCGCCATGCTCACTTCGGAAGCAGTGCGCGACATGAAGTTCACGCTTGCCCGCCTGAGCAAGTACACCGCCCGCGATTCAACCGACCGCCAGGACATTCGCGTGCATTGCAAGAACAAGCGCTATGCCTGTGATATCGAAGCCGACCACTTCGACCTGGCAGGGCTGGATTACCGCCTCAATGAGCGGGTCAGTGCTCACTACCAAGTAGCCAAGCTGGAAAACATCTACCGCCAGCACTTTCTTGGCCTGGTCGCCAGCCAGCCGCTTACGGTGGGCAGCCTGTCCGCCGACCTGCGCCTGATCAAGAGCGATGACATCGGTAACGCCCGGGCAGGCCAGATCGATCACCGCGCCTTCAGCGGGATGCTCGGGTACAACCTGGGCGGCCACAAGGTCAGTGCGGGCTGGCAGCGCATGTATGGCGAAAATGCTATGCCGTACCTCGATGGCAGCAACCCGTACTTGGTCAACTATGCACAGGTCAACGACTTCGCCGCCGCGCAGGAGCGCTCATGGCAGTTGCGTTACGACTATGACTTCAAGGCCCTGGGGGTGCCGGGGCTGACGTTTTTCACCCGTTACATCAATGGCGACCACATCAAAGTCCCGGGCAGTAATGACCAGGGCAAAGAGTGGGAGCGCGACACCGAGTTCAAGTACCAGGTGCAGAGCGGTGCTTTCAAAGACGTCAGCGTGCGCCTGCGCAATTCCACTTACCGCAGCAACTACGAAACGTGGGCGCGTGACATGGACGAAACACGGGTCATCGTCAGCTATAGCTTCTCGATCTTTTGAGTGCACTTTGCCAAACACTCGGTACCGGCCGACAATGGCTGCTGGTGCATGTTCAGGGCTATGCCATGAAAGACCTGTTGTTGATCGGTATCGGCCCGGGCGACCCACGCCAGGTGACCTTCGAGGCCGTCGAGGCGTTGCGTCGCGCTACCGTCTTCTTCGTGCTCGACAAGGGTTCGGACAAAGACGAGCTGGTCAGCCTGCGCAAAGCCATTGTCGATCGTTACAGGCCGCAGGGCGGCTACCGCTGGGTACAGGTAGCGGACCCACAGCGGGATGCTCAAGCGCACGATTATGTGACTGCGGTCCAGGACTGGCACCACCAGCGCGCAGCCCTGTACGCCCGGCTGATAGCCGATGAAATGTGCAGTGAGGATGTCGGCGCCTTTTTGCTGTGGGGCGAGCCGGGCCTGTATGACAGCACCCTGCGCGTTCTGCAGTTGGTTCGCGAACGTGGGGTGGCATTGCGCCTGCAGGTTATCCCGGGCATCAGCAGTGTGCAGGCGCTGGCGGCGCGCCATCAGATTGCGCTCAACCGTATAGGCGAACCCGTGGTGGTTTTACCGGGGCGGCGCCTGGCGCGACAGGGGCAGATCGACAATGTGGTGGTGATGCTCGACGGGCAATGCGCTTTTACCCACATCGACGACCCTGGGCTGGTGATCTATTGGGGGGCTTACCTGGGTACGGAGGACGAAGTGCTGATCGCCGGGCCTTTGCAGGCGGTGAAAGCGCAGATTTTGCAGGTGCGCGAAGAGGCGAGGGCGCGCAAGGGGTGGATCATGGACACGTATTTGTTGCGGCGCGAGGCATGGGCTTGAGGCGGCCTCTTCACGGTAAACCGCGAAGAGGCGCTACCGAGGTCAACGCTGACCCAAAATTCCGAACACTTTATCGCGCAACTGATCGATGCTGAACGGCTTGCCAATCATGTGCATGCCCTCGGGGACATCGAGGCTTTCGGCGTAGCCGCTGGCAAACAGCACAGGCAGGGTGGGCCGCAGAGCACGGGCCCTTGCTGCCAGTTCTTCACCGCGCATGTCCGGCAGGCCAACATCGGTCATCAGCAGGGCCAGCGACTGGTCTGGGTTTTCAAGGATCGCCAGCGCGGCGTGGGCGCAACTCGCCTCGAGGGTTTCGAAGCCCAGTTCGGAGCCCAGTTCGTCGAGCACATCGACCATCAACATACGGACGATGTCGTCATCTTCGACTACCAAGAGGTGCATTTTGTGATCCTGTACCAGAAGAATGTCTTTATTCTGTGCGCCGGCCAGCGTCAGAAGTTCCATGAGGATACCGATCGTTACGATTGGATGGAACGATTGCTGAAGGTAACCTTCAAATACTGGCTAAATGCCCTGCCACGGCCAGCAAAGCTGGTTAGACTCGCTATAAACCGGTGAGCGCGGCGGCATACTAAGAACAGGCTTTATCCGCCACACCGTTCAATGGACTTTTTCGCTCGGGCGTCTTCAAATGATTCAAGCAGCCTCGATGGACCAGCAAAGCTTCCGCAAGCTGTTGAGCCGCAACATCGGCCTGCCCCTTGGGGTGGGCCTGCTCGGTGCCGTAGCTTTCGTTGCGGTCATCAACTACCTGTTGTCGGCCATGCAGTGGGTCGAGCATACCGATCGGGTGATCGGCAATGCCAATGAAGCGATCAAGTTGTCGATCGACATGGAAACCGGCATGCGCGGGTTTCTCATCACCGGTGACGAGCGCTTCCTGGACCCCTACGAGGTTGCCAAACCCAAGATCAAGGGCAGCCTCACCAGCCTGCGCGGCATGGTCGCGGACAACCCTCAGCAGGTCGACCGCATCGACCGCCTGATCGCCCTGCAGGACGCCTGGAATGACTTCGGTGGCGAGATGATCGCCCAGCGCCGCGATGGCGGAGATTATCGCCAGTCGGTCGCCAACGGCCGCGGTAAACGCATCACCGACGAGATCCGCAAGGAATTCGATGACCTGGTCGACACTGAGCAGCAGCTGCGCATGGCCCGCAATGAGAAGGTCAGCAACGTCACGGTGACCGCCATCTCGGCGTTCGTGCTGTTGATCGTTGGCCTGAGCGCCTTGCTGGCCTACCTGGGCCGCCGCGACCTGATGGCGCTGTCTACCAGCTACGATGACAACCTCAAGGCCCAGCAGCGCTCGGCCGAGCGCCTGGAACAGCAGGCCTGGTTGCGCAACGGTCAGACCCAGCTGGCCGAACAGGTGCTTGGGCAGCTGACCCTGCCGATGCTCGGCGAAAACATCCTGCGCTTCTTCGCCAGCTACCTGGGTAGCGTGGTCGGCGCGCTGTACGTGCGTGACGGCCACGGCCGCCTGGTGCGCATGGCCAGCTATGGCCTGGACGCTGAGGAGCAGGGCCGCGAACAGGTGCTGGCGGCCCACGATGGCCTGCTGTCGCAGGCAGTACGCGAAGGCCGCCTGCTGCGCCTGGATGACCTGCCCGAAGACTACTACCGTCTCAGCTCCGGCCTGGGTAGCGGCTTGCCGCGCAGTGCCTTGCTGATGCCGGCCATCGACGATGGCCAGATCAACGGCGTGATCGAGCTGGGCTTCCTGCGGCCTTTGCAGGAGCGTGACGATGAGCTGATGGAGCGTGTGGCTGGCAACCTCGGCATGTCCATCGAAAGCGCCCGCTACCGCCAGCGTCTCCAGGAAGTGCTGGCCGAGACTCAGCAGCTCAACGAAGAGCTGCAGGTGCAGCAGGAAGAACTCAAGACTGCGAACGAGGAGCTGGAAGAGCAGTCCCGCGTGCTCAAGGAGTCCCAGGCTCACCTTGAGACCCAGCAGGCCGAGCTCGAGCAGACCAACGAGCAACTGTCCGAGCGCACCGATGCCCTGGATCGCAAGAACGATGAGCTGCTTCAGGCCCAGCAAGAACTGCAGGCCCGCGCCGACGACCTGCAGCGTTCGAGCAAGTACAAGTCCGAGTTCCTCGCCAACATGTCCCACGAGCTGCGCACGCCGCTCAACAGTTCGCTGATCCTGGCCAAGCTGCTGGCGGAGAACGGCGAGGGCAACCTCAGCGCAGAGCAGGTCAAGTTCGCCGAGTCCATCTATTCGGCCGGCAATGACCTGCTCAACCTGATCAACGACATTCTCGACATCGCCAAAGTCGAGGCTGGCAAGCTTGAAGTGCGCCCCGAGACCACTCAGCTGGAGCGCCTGGTCGAAGGCCTGCGCGGCATGTTCCTGCCGCTGGCCGAGCACAAGGGCCTGGCCTTCCAGGTCAAGGTCGAGCCCCCTGTACCGGCGACACTGTTCACCGACCGCCAGCGCCTGGAGCAGATTCTCAAGAACCTGCTGTCCAATGCCATCAAATTCACCGACCACGGCCAGGTCAGCCTGACCATCAGCCATCAGGCAGGCGCGGGCATCGTGTTTGCCGTGCGCGACTCGGGCATCGGTATCGCCCCCGACCAGCAGCAGGCGATCTTCGGCGCCTTCCACCAGGTGGATGGCAGCAGCAACCGCCGCTATGGCGGCACCGGGCTGGGCCTGTCGATCTCCCGCGACCTGGCGCATTTGCTCGGTGGGCAGATCAGCGTCGACAGCAGCCCTGGCCAGGGCAGTGTGTTCAGCCTGACGATGCCCGAACGCTACGAAGCCGAGGCCGAGGAAGTCGAGGCCCACAGCCTGCGTCCGGCAGTCGACACCTTGCCGCCGGCACCCCAGGTCGCCACGGCAGCGTTGCCGAAACTGCCCGCACCGACCTTCGCCGATGACCGCGAGCACGCCCCGTTCGGCAACCGCTGCATCCTGGTGATCGAGGACGAGCCGAACTTCGCCCGTATCCTCTTCGACCTGGCGCACGAACTGGGCTACAGCTGCCTGGTGGCCCAGGCCGCCGATGAGGGCTTCGCACTGGCCGCCCAGTACATTCCCGATGCGATCCTGCTGGACATGCGCCTGCCCGACCACTCCGGCCTCACCGTGTTGCAGCGCCTCAAAGAGTTGGCTGGCACCCGCCATATCCCGGTGCACATCATCTCCGTGGAAGACCGCGTCGAGGCGGCCATGCACATGGGGGCGGTGGGCTACGCGGTCAAGCCGACCAGCCGCGAAGAGCTCAAGGAAGTGTTCGCGCGTCTGGAAGCCAAGCTCACGCAGAAGCTCAAGCACATCCTGTTGGTGGAGGATGATGACCTGCAGCGCGAGAGCATCGCCCGCCTGATCGGCGACGACGATGTCGAGATCACCGCCGTCGCCCTGGCACAGGACGCCCTGGCGTTGCTGCGCGAGAACATCTACGACTGTATGATCATCGACCTCAAGCTGCCCGACATGCTCGGCAACGAGCTGCTCAAGCGCATGACTGCAGAAGATATCCGGTCATTCCCACCGGTGATCGTCTATACCGGGCGCAACCTCACCCGTGAGGAAGAGGCCGAACTGCTCAAGTATTCGCGTTCGATCATCATCAAGGGCGCACGCTCGCCAGAGCGTCTGCTCGACGAGGTGACGTTGTTCCTGCACAAAGTCGAATCGCAGCTGTCCCATGAGCGCCAGCGCATGCTCAAGACCGCGCGCAGCCGTGACAAGGTCTTCGAAGGGCGCAAGGTGCTGCTGGTGGACGACGATGTGCGTAATATCTTCGCCCTCACCAGTGCCCTGGAGCACAAGGGCGCCATCGTCGAGATCGGCCGCAACGGGCGTGAGGCCATCGAGCGGCTGGAGCAGCATGATGACATCGACCTGGTGCTGATGGATGTGATGATGCCGGAAATGGATGGCTTCGAGGCTACCCGCCTGATCCGCCAGCAGCCGCGCTGGCGCAAGTTGCCGATCATCGCCGTGACCGCCAAGGCGATGAAGGATGACCAGCACCGCTGCCTGCAGGCCGGCGCCAATGATTACCTGGCCAAACCGATCGACCTGGACCGCCTGTTCTCGTTGATCCGTGTGTGGCTGCCGCAACTGGAGCGAATTTGATTAGCGAGCGCAACACCGACATCGAGATCAGGCTGCTGATCGAGGCGATCTACCTCAAGTACAGCTACGATTTTCGCAACTACTCCGGCGCTTCGATCAAGCGCCGGATACTCCATGCCCTGCGCCAGTTCGATTGCGCTACGGTGTCGTCCCTGCAGGAGCGGGTGCTGCACGACCCGGGCATGTTCATGCAGTTGCTGCAGTTCCTGACGATCCCGGTCAGCGAGATGTTCCGCGACCCGAGCCACTTTCTTGCCCTGCGCAACGAGGTGGTGCCGCTGTTGCGCACCTGGCCGTCGATCAAGATCTGGATCGCGGGCTGCAGCACCGGCGAAGAGGTGTATTCGATGGCCATCCTGCTGCGCGAGGAAGGCCTGCTGGAGCGCACCATCCTGTATGCCACCGATATCAATCCGCGCTCCCTGGACAGGGCCAAGCAGGGCATCTACTCGATGCAGAGCATGCGCGAGTACGCAGAAAACTACCGCCTGGCCGGCGGGCGGCGCGACTTTGCCGAGTACTACACCAGCGCCTATGGCAACGCCATCATGGACAGCAGCCTGCGCGACAACGTGACCTTCGCCGACCACAGCCTGGCCACCGACAGCGTGTTCTCCGAAACCCAACTGGTGTCGTGCCGCAACGTGCTGATCTACTTCAACAAAGAGCTGCAGGACCGCGCCCTGGGGCTGTTCCATGAGTCCTTGTGTCACCGTGGCTTTCTGGTGCTGGGCAGCAAGGAATCGGTGGATTTTTCCGCTTATAGCGACCGTTTCGAGCCACTGGTCAAGCCCGAACGGATCTACCGCAAATCATGAAGGGCATAAGCGCGGTGGTGATCGGTGCTTCGGCGGGGGGCGTGCAGGCGCTGTTTCAGGTGCTCGGCGGCTTGCCGCCGGCATTCGCGACGCCGGTGCTGTGTGTGCTGCACCTGCCCGATGACCGTCACAGCCATCTCGCCGACGTGCTGCAGCGGCGCCTGCACAGGCCGGTGCACGAGGCGCGGGACAAAGAGGTCATCGCCCCTGGCCAGATCTACGTGGCGACGCCCGGTTATCACTTGTCGGTCGAGCAGGATCTGAGCCTGTCGCTGAGCCAGGAGGAGCCGGTGCATTTCTCGCGCCCGGCCATCGACTTCCTGTTCATCTCGGCAGCCGATGCCTATGGCGCGGGCCTGCTGGGTGTATTGCTCACAGGCGCCAACGAGGACGGCGCCAAAGGCCTTGCCTACATCAAGAACAGCGGCGGCCGGACCGTGGTCCAGGACCCCCGCGACGCCCAGGTAGCGCTGATGCCGGAGGCCGCTTTGGCGCTCCACCAGCCCGACCTGATTCTTTCTTTGAGCGGTATCGGGCAATTGCTCGCCAACCTGGAATCCAGTGCATGCTAAGCCACATCACCGCCAAACTGCTGATCGTCGATGATCTGCCGGAAAACCTCCTGGCCCTCGACGCCCTGATTCAGGGCCAAGACCGCGAGGTGCACAAGGCCCAATCTGCGGAAGCCGCATTGTCGTTGTTGCTGGAGCACGAATTCGCCCTGGCCATTCTCGACGTGCAGATGCCGGGCATGAATGGCTTTGAACTGGCCGAACTGATGCGCGGCACGGAAAAGACCCGCAATATCCCGATCGTCTTCGTCACCGCTGCCGGGCGCGAGATGAACTACGCCTTCAAGGGCTACGAAAGCGGCGCGGTAGACTTCCTTTACAAGCCGCTCGATACCCTGGCGGTGAAAAACAAGGTCACGGTGTTCGTCGACCTTTATCGCCAGCGCAAGGGGCTCGACAGCCAGTTGCAGGCGCTTGAGCGCAGCCGCCAGGAGCAGGAACTGCTGCTCACGCAGTTGCAGGTGGCGCGCAGTGAGCTGGAGCATGCCGTGCGCATGCGCGACGACTTCATGTCGATCGTGGCCCACGAGGTGCGTACACCGCTCAACGGCCTTATCCTCGAGACCCAGCTGCGCAAGATGCACTTGGCCCGCGGCAGCCTTGAGGCGTTCAGCCCTGACAAGCTGCAAGCCATGGTCGAGCGCGACGAACGGCAGATCAATAGCCTGATCCGCCTGATCGAAGACATGCTCGATGTGTCGCGCATCCGCACCGGCAAGCTGTCGCTACGGCCCAAGCTGTTCGACCTGGGCCAGCTGGTGCGTGGCCTGGTGGAAAACTTTACCGCACAGGCCACCGCGCTGGGCACGCACATCGATCTGCAGCGCTGCGATGGCCTGCAGGGTGAGTGGGATGAATTCCGGATTGAACAAGTACTGGCCAACCTGTTGTCCAATGCGTTGCGTTATGGCGAACGCCAGCCGGTCGAGGTGCGGGTATTCGAGCAGGCGGGCATGGCCTGGGTGCAGGTGCAGGATCACGGCATCGGCATCAGTGGCGTGAACCAGCAACGGATTTTCCAGCAGTTCGAGCGCGTTGCCACTCAGCAGGCCAGTGCCGGGCTGGGGTTGGGGCTGTATATCTCGGAGCAGATCGTCAGCGCCCATGGCGGGCAGATCCAGGTGCAGAGCGAAGAAGGCAAGGGCGCCACGTTCACCCTGCAATTGCCGCTGACGCGGCAGACCGAACAAAACGATCAGGAGCGGGCAACCTCTGCCTGAGCCTGGGGTCAGATGGCCAACTGTAATTTCAAGGCGTTGTTGTCATGAGTGAAGATGCACAAGATGTGGTGTTGGTGGTCGAGGATGAACCGGCAATCCGGATGATCCTGCGTGACTACCTGGCAGGTGAGGGCTACCACGTATTGGTAGCCGAGGACGGTGAACAGGCGTTCGCCATCCTGGCGAGCAAGCCGCACCTGGACCTGATGGTCACCGACTTTCGCTTGCCCGGTGGCATTTCCGGGGTCGAGATCGCCGAGCCTGCGGTGAAGCTGCGACCGGACCTCAAGGTGATCTTCATCAGTGGCTACCCGGCGGAGATTCTCGAGTCGGGCAGCCCCATCGCCCGCAAGGCGCCGATCCTGGCCAAACCGTTTGACCTGGATACCTTGCACCAGCAGATCCAGGACCTGTTGCGCTGAGCCGCTGTACCGGGGCTGGTCGCCCCGGTTATTGCCTCTGATGCAAGGCACAATCTCGCCATTGAGCCTTTTCACTGAAGCTCAACAGGCATATGGTGTACGCCGTCCATATTCCCTGGAGCTGTCATGGCCAACCATTTCCCTTCCGTCCGCCCCCGTCGCCTGCGCCAGAACGAGTCGCTGCGCACGCTCTTCCAGGAGACGGAATTCCGCCTCGAAGACCTGATCCTGCCGATCTTCGTCGAGGAGGGCATCGACGACTTCGTGCCGATCACCAGCATGCCGGGGGTCAACCGTATTCCCGAAAAACGGCTGGCCGAGGAAATCGAACGCTACGCCCGCGCCGGCATCAAGTCGGTGATGACCTTCGGCGTTTCGCACAACCTCGATGCCACCGGTAGCGATACCTGGAACGAGAACGGCCTGGTGGCGCGCATGGCCCGCATCTGCAAGGACAGCGTGCCGGAAATGGTGGTGATGTCCGACACCTGCTTCTGTGAGTACACCAGCCACGGCCATTGCGGCGTGCTGCACGACCATGGCGTGGACAACGACGCCACCCTGGCCAACCTGGGCAGGCAGGCCGTGGTGGCTGCAGCGGCTGGGGCCGACTTCATCGCGCCGTCGGCGGCGATGGACGGGCAGGTCCAGGCGATCCGTGGTGCGCTGGATGCCGCGGGCTTCCACGACACCGCGATCATGGCCTACTCCACCAAGTTCGCCTCGTCGCTCTATGGTCCATTCCGTGAAGCGGGCGGCACAGCGCTCAAGGGCGACCGCAAGAGCTACCAGATGAACCCGATGAACCGCCGCGAAGCGGTGCGCGAGTCGCTGCTCGACGAGCAGGAAGGTGCCGATGTACTGATGGTCAAACCGGCCGGGGCCTACCTGGACGTGATCGCCGACATTCGCGCCGCATCGCGCCTGCCGCTGGCGGCTTACCAGGTCAGTGGTGAGTACGCGATGATCAAGTTCGGCGGCCAGGCCGGTGCCATCGACGAGGGGCGAGTGGTGCGTGAGAGTATCGGTGCGATCAAGCGTGCCGGTGCTGACCTGATCCTGACCTATTTCGCCATGGACCTGGCCCGCGAAGGCATCTGAGGCCACTGCACGCGAGAAATCGCTGAGCGTGGAATTATTTTGTGTCCCGGTGTATCTGATGCCAAAGAGCCTCAGTAACAGGGACACATGGATGAAATCACGCAAAAAAGCTGTCAAGCCGATCGGTTTGAAAGACATCACCATCGTCGACGACGCGAAAATGCGCAAGGCGATCACTGCCGCTGCGCTGGGCAACGCCATGGAGTGGTTCGACTTCGGCGTTTACGGCTTCGTCGCCTATGCCCTGGGCAAGGTGTTCTTCCCCAACGCCGACCCCAGCGTGCAGATGATCGCGGCTTTGGCCACCTTCTCGGTTCCGTTCCTGATCCGCCCGCTGGGCGGGCTGTTCTTCGGTGCCCTGGGCGACAAGTTCGGCCGGCAGAAAATTCTTGCCGCGACCATTGTGATCATGTCGCTCAGCACCTTCGCCATCGGCCTGATACCGTCCTATGACACCATCGGCATCTGGGCGCCGATCTTGCTATTGCTGGCAAAAATGGCTCAAGGCTTCTCGGTGGGTGGTGAATACACCGGCGCCTCGATCTTCGTCGCCGAATACGCACCCGACCGCAAGCGCGGCTTCCTCGGCAGCTGGCTGGATTTTGGCTCGATCGCCGGCTTTGTCCTCGGCGCCGGGGTCGTGGTGCTGATCTCCACCTACCTGGGCGAGGAAAAGTTTCTCGAATGGGGCTGGCGCCTGCCGTTCTTCCTTGCCTTGCCGTTGGGCATCATCGGCCTCTACCTGCGCCATGCGCTGGAGGAGACCCCGGCGTTCCAGCAGCATGTCGATAAACTTGAACAGGGCGACCGCGAGGGCCTGGCTTCCGGGCCCAAGGTGTCGTTCAAGGAAGTTGCCACAAAGCACTGGCGCAGCCTGGTGACGTGCATTGGCGTGGTGATCGCCACCAACGTGACCTACTACATGCTGCTCACCTACATGCCCAGCTACCTGTCGCACAACCTGCACTACAGCGAAGACCACGGTGTACTGATCATCATCGCGATCATGGTCGGCATGCTGTTCGTGCAGCCGGTCATCGGCCTGCTCAGCGACAAGTGGGGCCGCCGCCCATTCATCATCGTCGGCAGTGTCGGCCTGTTGGCCCTAGCCATCCCGGCCTTCATGCTCATCAACAGTGGTGTGCTCGGGGTGATCTTCGCCGGCTTGCTGATCATTGCCGTGTTGCTCAACTTCTTCATCGGCGTAATGGCTTCGACCCTGCCGGCGATGTTCCCCACCCACATTCGCTACAGCGCCCTGGCCAGTGCCTTCAACATTTCGGTGCTGATCGCCGGCCTGACCCCGACCCTGGCGGCCTGGTTGGTAGAGACCACCGGCGACCTGTACATGCCGGCGTACTACCTGATGGTGATTGCCGCCATTGGCCTGATCACCGGCCTGACCATGAAAGAAACCGCCAACAAGCCACTGCGTGGCGCTGCCCCGGCGGCCTCGGATATCGATGAGGCGCGAGAGCTGCTGCAGGAGCACCACGACAATATCGAGCACAAGATCGAAGACATCGATGAGCAGATTGCCGAGCTTGAGGCCAAACGCAAGTTGCTGGTACAGCAACACCCGCGTATCGATTAAGCTACAGGCCTGTTCACTCAGTAGATAAAGTGTATGGCCGAAGGGTTCTGCGCGCTGCCGCCGCTAAACGGCCTACGTGTTTTCGAGGTGGTGGCGCGCCACCTCAACTTTCGCCTGGCCGCAGACGAACTCGGGGTAACCCAGGCTGCCGTGGCGCAGCAGATACGCGGGCTTGAAGCGAACCTGGGGATCAAGCTGTTCGAGCGCTTGCCCAGGGGCCTGAGCCTGACAGGCGCCGGCCAGCGCTACAGTGTCGATATCCGCAGCGCCTTTGCCCTGATCGGCAGCGCCACCCAGGCGCTGCGCCCGGATGCATCGCACCTGACGGTGAGCGTTACACCGACCTTCGCGGCGAAATGGCTGATCCCCAGGTTGTCGTCCTTCGCGCAGGCGCACCCGGACATCGACCTGCAGGTGCTGGCCACCGACCGGCTTTCCCAGTTCCGCCCAGAGGGCGTAGATATTGCCGTGCGTTACGGCGTGCCACCGTTCGGCCCGGGCCTGCACACCGAGCCGTTGCTCGCGCAACGCGTGGTGGCCGTCGCCAGCCCGGCGCTGCTCGCGCAACTGGGTAAGCCCGTGGATCTGGAGCATTTGCAGCGTTACCCGTTGCTGCACGATGCCCACAACGTCTGGCCGGACTTCATCACCGAGGTATTCCACCGGCCGTTACCGCCCGGGGCGAAGCATATGCGCTTCAACCAGACGTCACTCGCCATCGATGCCGCGGTTGCAGGGCAGGGCCTGGCGCTGGCCAGCGAGTTTTTCGTGCACAGCGACCTGCACGCCGGGCGCCTGGCCCTTGCCTTCGACCAGGTGCTGGAGTTGCGGCAGGCGTTTTACTTGGTGTGGCCGTGCAATGCCCACCAACCCCCGGCGCTGGCGATGGTGCGGGCCTGGCTGTTAGCGCAGGCGAGGGCGCTAACGCAGTAGAAAATCTATCGTCCGAACGAAGCGTTGCTGGCTCTCTGGCTGTGCAGGCCGGGTGCTAGTCTGGGCCCCTCCCTCATGCACATCGCAGGGTTGACCCGGAGGCTTCATGTCCAACCAAAAAGTAGCAATCGTGATCGCCGGCGGCAGCGGTATGGGCGCCGCAGCAGCCAGGCGCCTGGCCGCCGACGGCTTCAAGGTCGGTATCCTGTCGTCCTCTGGCAAAGGCCAGGCCCTGGCCGAGACGCTGGGCGGGATTGGCGTGACCGGCAGCAACCAGTGCAACGGCGACATCCAGCGCCTGGTCGATGCCGTACTCGCCGAATGGGGCCGTATCGATGTGCTGGTCAACAGTGCCGGCCACGGCCCGCGTGCGCCGATCCTTGAAATCAGCGACGAAGACTGGCACCAGGGCATGGAGACCTACCTGCTCAATGTCATCCGCCCAACGCGGCTGGTCACGCCAATCATGCAGCGCCAGCAGGGCGGGGTGGTGATCAACATTTCCACCGCCTGGGCCTTCGAGCCGAGTGACCTGTTCCCCACCTCGGCAGTGTTCCGGGCGGGCCTGGCGGCGTTCAGCAAAATCTTCGCCGACACCTATGCTGCGGACAACATCCGCATCAACAACATCCTGCCGGGCTGGATCGACAGCCTGCCGGCCACTGAGCAGCGCCGTGACAGCGTGCCGCTCAAGCGCTATGGCAGCAGCGAGGAAATCGCCGCCACCGTGGCCTTCCTGGCCAGCGATGGCGCGGCGTACATCACCGGGCAGAACATCAGGGTCGATGGCGGCATTACCCGCAGCATCTGATCAGGCGCGGGCCAGGGTGGCTTTGAGTGTGCGCTCCACCACATCGACCAGGACCATGGTCTGGTGGTCCACTTCGATGTTGATCAGCTCACCGGCCTTGTAGTGGGCGAAGGTGGTCTGGCGCAGGGTTTCCGGGATCAGGTTGATGGTGACCAAGGTGTCGTCCACGTCGGCCACGGTCAGGCTGCAGCCGTTGACGCCGAGAAACCCGCGTGGGAACACGTATTTGGCCCACTGCGGCGGCATGCGGAAGGTGATGAAGGCGCCGGTTTCCTCGATCGACAGCTCGACGATCTCGGCGGTGGTAGCGACGTGGCCGGCCATCAGGTGGCCGCCGACTTCGGCGTTCATTTTTGCCGAGCGCTCGATGTTCACGCCCTGGCCTGCCTTGAAGCAGCGCAGGTTGGTGCGCTCGAGGGTGGCAGTCATGGCGTCGAACTTCACCTGGGTGCCGTCAATTTCGGTGACCGACAGGCAAGTGCCCTCGACACTGACGCTGGCGCCGATCTTCAGGTCCTCGAGCAGTTCGGGGGTGAGGTCGATGGTGAACTGGTTGTGGCCCGGGTAGTTAGTCACCGCAAGCAGGGGGCGGACGGCCTGGACGATGCCGGTGTACATGAAGGTGCTCCTTGGCGCTGTAAAGGCAAGCGGACTGAGCGGGCACGTTCACACGTTGGCCCGCGCAGTCCGCTAGGGTCTCACAGATGCCCGCTGCTGTTCACTATTCTCAGGCACAAGGCTTCATAGGGGTCCAGGTTGATCATCAACCGCCCATCCTCGGTCAGGTCACCCTCGACCGTCTCATTGATCATGTCCACGACCGTTCCGGGCGTGAAGCCGTCCAGAAGCAGCTCCTCGGCAATCACCTCGTGGCCGAAGTTCAGTGCGCTGATCTGGATGCCACGCCCGGCGGGCAGTTCGTGCACCATCACCAGCAACCCCGGGCTGCTCACCTCGGGCACCAGTACCTGGCGGCTGCTGGCAATACCATAGGCCTGGCGCACGGCGAGCAGTTTCTTGACCTTGCTGGCAAACGAATCGCTGCTTTCCAGCTGCTGGTCGAGGCTGCCGTACAGTGCGCGTGCGCGCGGCATGCCACGCACCGACGTTTGCGCCTCTTCATCGAGCCCGGCCAGGTCGTAGCCGCCACGGTGTATCCAGCGGGTATCGCCATCGGCCATCCTCTGCGCCACCGCTTCGGCCGGCAACGGCAGGGCGCCGACCAGGTCCCAGCCCGACAGTGCGACCACGCCGGGCTGCATGGCGTTGTACATCACCAGCAACAGGTGCACCTTCTGGATCAGCTCGATATCAGCCGGGCCAATCTGGTCCAGGTCACGAATGCCCAGCGCTGCAGTGATCAGGCTGGCGGTGGTGCAGGAGATGCCGTTGGTGACAAAGCGCAAGTTGTAGGGCGCATGTTCGCCCGAGAGGCGTTCGTAGATTTCCTCGCGGATGTGTTCGCGCAGGATGTTGCCGGGCAGGGTCTGGCCCCGGTACAGGTACATGTCATGGGCGTGCAGGGTCCAGAAGTGCACCAGCTCGACGGTGAGCTCGTCGTGGTTCTGCAGGGCGTGGATCAACGACGCCGGGTCGATGCCGAAGCTGTGCATTTCCTTGAGCATCAGGCGCAGGAACTCGGTATCGCCGGTCAGCAGTGCATGCTGGTACGCCGGGCGGGTGATGAAGTCATAGGACAGGTCGGCGCCGCCCTTGGACATCTGCGCGATGTCGTCGAGCGTCAGGTTAAGCTCCTGGAAGCTGAACCCGCCGGCCTTGCGGATCATGCCGCCGATCAGTTGGTTACCGACGATCGACAGCGGGTGGCTTTCCGACCAGGCGGTGCCACTGGCGCAGGTCTCGACCCCGAGAAAACCGTTGGCATCCAGGCGCAGGCCACGCGCGCCCAGGCAGTCCAGCGCATGCAGGGCGTCGCCGATGATCATCTGCTGCGCGGCAAAGCTTGGGTCCAGCCAATTGAGCGACGGTTGGCCATCCTTGAAGTAATGCAGGTAGACCCAGCGCCGCGTCTTGCCATCGACACCGGTGATCGGTGGTGTTGCGCTCCAGTCGGTCTCCTTCACGCCGGGCTCGAAGAAGATCACCCGTTGCAGTTGGCCGACGATGTAGTGGTGTGCCTTGAGCTCATCGCACTGCGCAGGCAGCAGGTTGACCGAATCGCGGCCAGGGGGCACGTCTGGCAGCAGCGGCCAGTCTTCCTCGCGCACTTCGACCATGTGGTACAGCCCTGGATAGGCGCCGTAGGCCAGCTCGGCCAGACGGAAATCGGCGCCCTTGCCGGTGTGCGAGGGGATCAGGTCATCGATGGTCACGGCATTGTGCGCCGCCGCCATGCGGCTCATCTGCACCAACTCCTGCTCGGTGCCGTAGAGGGGGTCGATATCGAAACTGATGCGGTCGAAGTTGCCGTCCACGCTAGGGGTGAAGTCGCGCCCCCTGACACCCCCGGACTGCTTGATGGGGCCGGTGTGAATGCCCTGCACGCCAATTTCCGACAGGCGCTTCCACAAGGCTTCGTGGCCCAGCGCGCCGAGCACCGAGCAGCCTTCAGGGGCGATGATCGCATCGGGGTAGACGGTCAGCCAAACCGACGCGATGTCGGTGGCGCGGCGTGGCTGCGTTTCGGCGTAGGGGTTCATCCACAGGCGGGACTGGCCGGAATACAGCCGGGCCCGCTCCTGGGAGGCCTTGAGCATGGAGCGCTCTTCGAGCCATTTGACGTATGACGGGTCGGGTTGGGTCATTTCGCGTCCTCTCTGCGTGGCGGCACCGGCCAAGTTATGACGGCGGCGGCGCCGGAACGTTCGGCTGAGGTATCACGCCCTGGCCGTTCAGCGCCGCGCCGACAACTGCTGCGGCGCCAGGAACGCACCATGGAAGTAGTCGCGCAAGGCCTGCATCGCCGGGCTGAATGCCCGCTCGCGGTGCCAGGCCAGGCCCACGCTCATGGGCGTGACCGGGTCGCTGATGGTGACGGTCTCGATGCGCTTGCCTTCGAGTGACCAGGGCCGGTGCACCAAGTCAGACAGGATAGCCACACCGCTGCCATTGGCCACCATGCTGCGCACCGCCTCCACCGAACTGGTGCGCACCCGCACGCTGGGCCGTTGCCCGGCCAGTTCCCAGTAACGCATGGCGCTCTGCTCGGCTTCGTCCACGGTCAGCAGGATGAACGGCTCACGGGCAACATCGGCCAGGCTCACCGTAGAGCGCTCGCACAGTGGATGGTGGCTGGGCAGCCACAGCCGGCGCTCGGAGTTGAACAGGGTTTCAGAGACGATATCGGGGTGGGTGAGGTTGGCGGTGAGCACCACGGCCATGTCGAAGTGGCCTTCCAGCAGCCCTTGCTCGATGGCGCTGCGCTCCTGCTCGTGGACCTGCAGGTTTACGTCCGGGTGCCAGTGTTCCAGGCGTTGCAAGTGGTGCGGCAGGAAATAGCCGATCACCGTGTAGCTCGCCGCCAGGCGCAGCAGGCCACTGGCGCGCACGTCCGGCAGCGGGCTGTTGAGTGCGTCATCGACACTGCGCAGGATCACATAGGCGCGGTTGAGAAAATGCCGGCCCGCATCGGTCAGGCTCATGCCTTGCGCCGAGCGCTGGAACAGCAACACCCCGAGCATCGCCTCCAGCTCCTTGATCGCGGTGGTCACCGCCGATTGGGAAATGTTGAGGTGGAGGGCGGCCTGGGAGATCTGGCCAATCTCGGCGGTGGCGACGAAGTAGCGAACCTGGCGCAAGGTCAGTGACACGGGAGGCTCCTGGGTATCTGTTTTTCCGAAGACACCCTATCTGTTTATAGATCTTCCCAAGGGGGCGGTAGAGAATCTAACGTGACCTTCACACCCTCACAAGCACCGGGAGCGTAGGCATGCAGGCAGTAGACTTCAATTCGGACATGGGTGAGGGCTTCGGCCCCTGGACCATCGGCGATGGTGTCGACAACGAGCTGATGGCCTTCATCAGTTCGGCCAACATCGCCACCGGCTTTCATGCCGGCGACCCAGGCACCATGCGGCGCACCGTCGAGCGGGCCAAGGCGCTGGGTGTGGCCGTAGGCGCTCACCCGGGTTTTCGGGACCTGGTCGGGTTCGGCCGCCGGCACATCAACGCGCCGGCTCAGGAGCTGGTGGACGACATCCTGTACCAGTTGGGTGCGCTGCGTGAAATCGCCCGGGCGCAGGGCGTGAAGCTGCAACACATCAAGCCCCATGGTGCGCTGTACATGCACCTGGCCCGTGATGAAGAAGCCGCCCGGTTGCTGGTGCAGAACCTGCAGGTGATCGAGCCGCAACTGTTGCTGTACTGCATGCCTGGCTCGGTGATCTGCCGGGTTGCCCAGGCTCTGGGCCAGACGGTGGTGCGTGAGTTCTACGCTGACCGCGAGTACGACCAGAGCGGCTCGATCGTGTTCACCCGCACGGTGCGTGGCTATCAGCCGCAGGCGGTCGCCGAGCGCGTGCTGCGGGCCTGCCGCGAGGGCGTTGTACGCACGGTCGAAGGCCAGGACCTGGCCATCGAATTCGACTCGATCTGCCTGCACAGCGATACCCCCGGCGCGCTCGACCTGGTCGAAGCCACCCGTGCAGCGCTGGACGCCGCCGGCATCGAGGTGCGCACGCCCCGTTGAGGTTCAAAGCACACGGTGCTAAGACACCGGTGCGCTGCACAGCATTGTTTTTGCCTGCCTTACGATAAAGATTCCAAAAAAGGAGCAGACATGGCCGAGCCGCTTGCCAGTACCCCGATCCGCTACAGCTTTGGTGCCGACGAGCACCTGTTTGCCGAAGTCAGCGACAGCATGTCGCTCGAGGCATTCTTCAAAGGCATGGCCGTTACCCGGGCGGTGGAGCGCCTGGCGCTGGAGGGCGTGCTGGACATTTGCCTGGCCAACGCCTCGTTCCAGATCCGCTTCGACCCCGACCGCATCGCCCCCGACGTGCTGCTTGCAGCAGTGCGCGGTGCAGAGGCCGAGGCGGTTGCCGAGCGCGCATTGCACACCCGGATCATCGAGATCCCAGTGCTGTACAACGACCCCTGGACCCATGAAACCCTCATGCGCTTTCGCGACCGCCACCAGGACCCGGGCAGCACCGACCTGGAATACGCGGCGCGTATCAATGGCCTGGCCGATGTCGATGCGTTCATTGCCGCACACAGTGGCGCGCCTTGGTTCGTGTCGATGGTCGGCTTCGTCGCAGGCCTGCCGTTCATGTTCCAGATGGTCGAGCGCGAGCGCCAGTTGCAGGTGCCCAAGTACCTGCGCCCGCGCACCGACACGCCGAAGCTGACCCTGGGCCACGGCGGCTGTTTCGGGTGCATCTACTCGGTGCGCGGGGCAGGGGGCTACCAGATGTTCGGCGTTACCCCGGCGCCGATCTACGACCCGCAGCAGGGCCTGAACTATCTGAATGAGCACATGGTGTTCTTCCGCCCAGGGGACATCGTGCAGTTCAAACCCATCGACCGTCAGGCCTATGACCAGGCGGTGGCGGATGTCGAGGACGGCCGTTTCGATCTACGCATTCGCCCGGTTGAGTTCTCGTTGGATGCTTTCCTGGCCGACCCGGTCGGCTATCCCAAGTCGTTGCAGGAGGTGCTGGCATGATCAAGGTACTCAAACCTGGCCTGGCAACCTCGGTGCAGGACTTGGGCCGTGAAGGCTATTACCATTTGGGCATCCCGCCGTCAGGGGCGCTTGATCAATATGCGTTGCGCGCCGCCAACCAGCTGGTCGGCAACCCGGCGGGCACTGCCGGCCTTGAATGTGCACTGGTGGGGCCGGAGCTGGAGTTTCTGCAGGATGCCCTGGTGGCGGTGTGCGGCGCACAGATGCCGGTGCTGCTCGATGGCCGTGAACAGCGCCCGGACACCTCGTTTGCAGTCAGGGCAGGCCAGGTGCTGCGCTTTGCCTTCCCCACAGCCGGGGCGCGTGCCTATCTGGCGGTCGCGGGTGGCATCGATGTACCCGAAGTGCTGGGCAGCCGGTCCACCTACGCACTGGGCGCGCTGGGCGGATTTCAGGGTCGCAAGCTGCAGGCAGGTGATGTGCTGCCGGTCGGTGTGCCCAGTGCCAAGGCCCGTGCCGGTGCCAGTTTGCCAATGGCACTGCGCCAGGCGCTGGGTGGCGAAGTGGTGTTGCGCGTGGTGCCGGGGTTGTACTTCCACCGCCTGTCTGATGCTGCGGCGAAAAGCTTCTTCACCGATGCCTGGACGGTGGGCTCCGAGGCCGACCGTATCGGCTACCGCTACAAGGGTGGTAACGCTCTGAGTTTCCAGCCGCGTGAGCAGCCATTCGGCGCAGGCTCGGACCCGTCCAATATCGTCGACAGTTGCTACCCGATCGGCTCGATACAAGTACCCGCCGGGCTGGAGCCGATCATTCTGCACCGTGATGCGGTGTCGGGTGGTGGGTACGCCATGATCGGCACGGTGATCAGCGCCGACCTGGACCTGATCGGGCAGATGCAGCCGAACCAGCAGGCGCGGTTCTTGCCGGTGAGCATGGAAGCGGCGCTTGAAGCGCGGCGGTCCTACAAGAAAAGGCTGGCGTATCTGAGCAAGCTGTTCAGCTGACCGGTGCGCAGCCTGTACCGGCGTCTTCGCAGGTTGCTGCGAAGCGTCCGGTACAGGCGGGCAAGCCTCAGGTCAGAAGCTGTACTTGGCGGTCAGCATCATGTTGCGCGGCGCGCCCCAGGTGTCGCCGGCATAGTCGACCGAGGTGGCCACGGCCGAGTAGTACTTGCGGTCGAAGACGTTGTTGGCGTTGAGCTGCAGGTCGAGGTGCTTGTTGACCTGGTAGCCAGCCATCAGGTCGGTGACCGCGTACGAACCCTGGACCAGACGGTACTCGCTGCCATCGGCAACGGTGAAGTCGTTGTAGATGCGGCTCTGCCAGGAGATGTTGCCACCGATGCGCAGCTTCTCCAGCGGGCCTTCGAAGCGGTAGGTGGTGGTCAGCTTGAACAGGTGCTCCGGGGTATCGGTGTCGAAGCGCTGGTTGACGTTGCCCGGGTTGGCGGCGTCTTTGAGGGTGTGGACGCGGGCATAGGTGTAGCCTGCACCGACCTGCCAGTTGCGGGTCAGCGCACCCTGCAGCTCCATGTCGATACCTTGGCTGCGTACCTCGCCAGAGGCGACGTAGCAGTTGGTAGGGTCGTTGCAGCCAGTCAGGTCGGTCTGCGAAACGGCACGGTTTTCCTGGTCGATACGGAACAGCGCCACGCTGGCATTGAGGGCGCCATCGAAGTACTCGCCCTTGAGGCCGATTTCATAGTTCTTGCCGTCCACCGGCTTGAGCGGGCTACCGGAAGCGTCCTTGTAATCCTGTGGGTTGAAGATGTCGCTGTAGCTGACATACACCGAGTGATGATCGTCCAGGTCGTAGATCAGGCCGGCATAGCGGGTGACATTGCGCGTGACCTTGTAATCGGCGCTGGAGCTTTCCTTGTTGTCGTAGTCGTACCAGTCCAGGCGGCCGCCCAGGATCAGCTTCAGCGGGTCGGCCAGGCTCAGGCGCGTGGTCATGTACACGCCTTCCTGGGTAGCGACTTCGCGTACGTTGTTGGTGTGCACGAAATTCGGCTTGCCACCATTGAGCGGCCAGTTGGTGTCATACGGGCTGTAGTTGCGCGTGTCCATGTCATAGATGCGCTTGCTGGCGCCCACCACCAGCTCGTGGGTGCGGCCAAACGCCTGGAACGGGCCGCTGACGAAGCCGTCCACGCCAGCCTGGTTTTCCTGGTGCTTGGACTGGTAGGCCGTACGGGACAGTGGCTGATCGAGCCCTGCCCAACGCGACTGGTAGGAGCCGGTGAAGGTACCGTCCTGTTGGGAATAGTTGGCGTTGACCTGCAGCTTCCAGTCATTGGCCAGGCGCTGCTGCACTTCGGCGAATACGGTGTTGATCTCCTGGTCCTTGTTTTCCCAGTCACTGCCTGGGTTGTAGGAGCGCGAGTAACCCACGTGGTGGCCGTTCAGGGCGGTTGGCATGGCGCCCCAGAAGTTGTTGGTCTGGTCTTTCTGGTGAGAGAAACTGAGGGTCAGGGTGGTGTCTTCGGACAGGTCCGCCTCGGTGATCGCATAGAACAGGCCGTGGTCTTCTTCGACGTCGTCGATGTAGCTGTTGGCACCCCGGTAGGACGTCACCACGCGGCCGCGCAGTGTGCCGCTGTCGTTGAGCGGGCTGGAGGCATCGACTTCGCCGCGGTAGTCGTCCCAGCTGCCAGCGGCGCCGGTCAGGGTGACCTTCTGTTCGGCCAGCGGACGCTTGCGCACCAGGTTGATGGCCGCCGAAGGGTTGCCGGAGCCGGTGATCAGGCCGGTCGCGCCGCGCACGATCTCGACGCGGTCGAACATGGCCAGGTTAGGCTGGGAACCCACGGTATACGGCTTGTAACCGCTCGGAATGCCGTCGTACATCAGGTTGTCGATGTCAAAGCCCCGTGACGTGTAGCTTTGCCGACCTGGGCCGCCGGAGTAGTCGAGGAACAGCCCTGGCGTGGCCTTGACCACGTCGTTGATGCTGGTCATCGCCTGGTCGTCCATGCGCTGGCGGGTGATCACGGTCACCGCTTGCGGCGTTTCACGCAGGCTCAATGGCAGCTTGGTGGCGGTGGACATGGAACCTGTGGTGTAGGACTGCGAACCCTCCGTGGTGCTGCCCAGCCTGTCGGAGCTGATCTCGGTGGCGCCCAGCACCAGCGCAGTGGGCTGATCGCCTTCGGCCAGGGCCGGTGTGACGATGGCCATGCAGATGGCCATGGCGAGCAGGTTGCGGGCAGGGAGATTGCGCGTGGGCGCGAGTGGCGACGGCATGTGGGGTGGGTTCCTGTGCATTGTTAAACGTTATTGAAAGCGTGTATGAGAACGATTAACAATAAGTTTGTCAGGATTTGTCCGCCCGTGAAAGATTGGGATGTAGGATTTTTTACCTTTTTTTCACATTTGTAGCGCTGTCTAGACGGCGCCGTGCAGAGCGATCAGGGTTCAGCGCGGTTTATCGCCTTGCCCCGCTGCTCGGCCACTTCCGCAGCCTGGCCATCACGTTGCTTGCCTTGGCGCGCCAGCCCTTCGAGTTGCGGGATCAGCATGCCTTCGGGCAAATGCCGCCAGAAACGCCCCGGCATGTGCAGGCGCAAGGCATCCGGGTTGAGGCGGGCGGGGTTGAAGGTGTGGCGGTAGTAGGTGCGCCACAGCTCGGCACCCGGGTCATCGGCATTGCGCGCCCACTGCCGCCAAGCGTCCGGGCAGTGCCGCTGATAATCGAACCCCTGGCCGTCGAAGCGGATACCGTCCGCCGGCGTGGCGATCAACCAGCGCTGGCGCCCCAGGCGGTCGGCGAAGTGCGCGCTGGCACTGTGCAGAATGTCATGGGCCGGCTCGTGATAGGCCACCAGATCCAGTTGCAGTTGCTCGGCAAGTACTGGCGGCAAGGGCACGAAACGCACGAATGCATGCAAGTGATGTGCTTCACGGCTGACTTGCTTGATACGCCGGTGCAGTTCACTGCCCAGGCGGTCGCCGGCGAGCATTGCCGTGCGGTCACCGTGGGCCACGCGCCAGAGCACTTCGTACAGCAGCGCCCAGCGTTGCTCGCCCCGGTATCGCGATGCCTGTTCCAGGAGGCCCAACAGCGCCGCCGGTACCTTGGCGTGAAAGGGGCCGGGCCCGTCTGGCAGCGCAGCAGGCACCGCCAGCAGGTCATCGATCGGCCCTTGCGACCAGGTCACTTGCGCCGGGTCGACACCGTGCCCGAGCAGCGTGCGCGCCTGAGCGCGCCAGGTGCTGAAGCAGTCGTCACAATCGAGCGCGATCACCCCCACAACCCCATCTGCACGGGTGCCTGTGGCTCACGCAGGCGCTCGCGCAGCAGGCCGCTGCGCAGCTCGGCCTGGCCTGGGCGGTAGTCGCTGGTGATGATGAATGGCCGGGCCTTGTCGAGCACGCAGCGCAGCTGGATCAGGTCGTCATAGCGCACCCGCCGTTCACGGCGCAGCGCCACCAGCCGCTGCACACTGCGCAGGCCAATGCCGGGGATGCGTGCCAGCAGCGCCGGCTCGGCACGGTTCACATCCAGCGGGAACACCTCACGGTTGGCCAGTGCCCAGGCAAGCTTGGGGTCGATGTCCAAGGCCAGGTTACCCGCCTGGCCGAGCAACTCACCCGCTTTGTAGCCATAGCCGCGCAACAGGAAATCTGCCTGGTACAGGCGGTGCTCGCGCAGCAGCGGTGGGGCTGCCAGCGGCACGCTGCCGGGGCTGTCGGGTATCGGGCTGAAGGCTGAGTAATACACGCGCTTGAGGCCGTAACCCTGGTACAGCGACTCGGCGTTGCGCAGCAGCGTGCTGTCGTCAGTGGCATCGGCGCCGACGATGACCTGGGTGCTTTGCCCGGCCGGGGTGAAGCGCGGTGCTTTGGGTTCGCCCGCCACGGCTTGCTGGCCCTGGTGGATGACGCCCATGGCCTGGCGAATGGTATGGGCGTGTTTTTCCGGGGCCAGGCGCTTGAGGCTGGCATCGGTGGGCAGTTCGATATTGACGCTGAGGCGGTCGGCCAGGCGCCCGGCTTCCTCGATCAGCAGTGGGTCGGCGTCAGGTATGGTCTTGAGGTGGATGTAACCCCGGAAGTTGTGCTCCTCACGCAGCAGGCGCGCCACGCGGATCAACTGTTCCATGGTGTAGTCGGCCGAGCGAATGATGCCGGAGCTGAGGAACAGGCCGCTGATGCAGTTGCGCCGGTAGAAGTCCAGGGTCAGGCGCACCACTTCCTCGGGGGTGAAACGCGCCCGCGGCACGTTGCTGGAGCGGCGGTTGACGCAGTATTGGCAGTCGTACAGGCAGAAGTTGGTCAACAGCACCTTGAGCAGCGAAACACAGCGCCCGTCCGGTGTATAGCTGTGGCAGATACCCATGCCGTTGGTCGCGCCCAGGCCGTTGCTACCGCGCGAGCTGCGTTTGGGCGCGCCACTGCTGGCACAGGACGCATCGTACTTGGCGGCATCGGCAAGGATGCCAAGCTTGGCAATGAGCTGCATGAGGGTGTCTCTTGATACTGAATATTCATACAGTATTTTGAGAATTGATGGAATGCAAGTGGTGTCAGACGGTCGTGCCGTTCAGGCATGGCATCTAAACTTACAAACAGCCCGCCGCGGCTCCCACCACGGCGAGCCTCAACACCTAACCCGACCACCGCGACCCCGGACCGGACATTTCTCGCTGACGGTGGCCTTCTTGCAGAGGAGGGCAGGTCATGGACGAGGCAAGGCTCCACGATTTCATGGGCAAGCTGGTGGGTGACATGGGCGCTGCGGCGACCCTGGCCAATGTGATACTCGGCGACGAACTGGGGTTGTACCGGGCCATGGCCGATAGCCAGCCGGTCACCCCCCAGGTGCTGGCGG
The DNA here is from genome assembly GCF_026625125.1 of Pseudomonas putida. Lineage (NCBI taxonomy): Bacteria > Pseudomonadati > Pseudomonadota > Gammaproteobacteria > Pseudomonadales > Pseudomonadaceae > Pseudomonas > Pseudomonas putida. The sequence goes on from NZ_CP113097.1 coordinate 2,402,854, forward strand.
CACGGACCGGCTGCCATCCACGGCTGGTGCGTGAATGGCTCAACGCCCAGGCGGCGGCTGGCTATATGGTCCATGAGCAGGGCAGTTTCGTGCTGCCCGAGGAACAGGCCATGGCACTGGCCCAGGAGGATTCACCGGCCTATATGGCGGGCGGTGCGGCGGTGGTGGCGGCGCTGTTTCACGACAAGGACAAGCTGGTGGCTGCGATGCGCGGTGATGGGGGGTTGGCATGGGGCGACCATCACCCCTGCATGTTCAGCGGTACCGAGCGTTTCTTCCGGCCTGGCTATCGCACCTTCCTGGTGGCCGACTGGCTGCCGGCGCTCGACGGTGTGGTGGCCAAGCTGCAGGCCGGCGCCAAGGTTGCGGATGTGGGGTGTGGGCATGGCGCTTCGACGCTGGTCATGGCCCAGGCGTTTCCAGCATCGACCTTCATCGGCTATGACTACCATGCGCCCTCCATCGCCACGGCCCGCGAACGTGCCGGTGAGGCCGGGTTGACCCCGCAGGTGAGTTTCCAGCAGGCGTCGGCCAAGGATTACCCGGGCAACGATCATGACCTGGTGTGCTTCTTCGATTGCCTGCACGACATGGGCGACCCGTTCGGCGCTGCACGGCATGCCTACCAGGCGTTGAAGCCCGACGGTACGGTGATGCTGGTGGAACCCTATGCCGAGGATACGCTCGATGGCAACCTGACGCCGGTCGGGCGCTTGTTCTATGCCGCGTCGACATTCATCTGCACACCGAATTCACTGTCCCAGGAGGTGGGCTTGGGGCTGGGCGCACAGGCGGGCGAGGCGCGCTTGCGGACGGTGTTCGAAGAGGCGGGGTTCACCGAGTTTCGGCGGGCGACACAGACGCCGTTCAACCTGATACTGGAAGCCAGGAAGTAGGTGCACACCAATGCCGGCCTCATCGCCGGCAAGCCGGCTCCCACATGGATTGCGCCGGCTTTTAAAAATTGGGCAAGACAGTTGCTTGCGCAGGTAAAGCGCAGGCTTGAAGAACTGCGCGGTCCCGGTGGGAGCCGGCTTGCCGGCGATGAGGCCGGTGCAGGCAAAAAGAAGGGGCGCCAGATTGGCGCCCCTTGCTCTTGCTGCTTAGGCTTCAGAGTCCCAGGGACGATCGCCTTTTTCATCTTTGACACGGGTCGGCAGGCCCATCACATCCAGCGCCTTGAGGAACGGCTCGGCGGGCAGCTCCTCGACGTTGACCATGCGCTTGGCATCCCATTCGCCACGGGCAACCAGCAGGGCGGCAGCCACTGGCGGTACACCGGCGGTGTAGGAGATACCCTGGCTGTCGGTCTCGGCGTAGGCCTCTTCGTGATCAGCCACGTTGTAGATGAACACCTCACGCGGCTGACCATCCTTGGTGCCCTTGACCAGGTCACCGATGCAGGTCTTGCCGGTATAGCCAGGCGCCAGCGAAGCGGGGTCAGGCAGCACGGCCTTGACCACTTTCAGTGGCACCACTTCCAGGCCTTCAGCGGTCTTGACCGGCTGCTCGGACAGCAGGCCCAGGTTCTTCAGCACGGTGAACACATTGATGTAGTGCTCGCCGAAGCTCATCCAGAAGCGCACGTTCGGTACGTTGAGGTTCTTCGAGATCGAGTGGACCTCGTCATGACCGGTCAGGTACAGGTTCTGTGAACCCACGACCGGCAGGTCGTCGGTACGTTTCACCTCGAACATGGTGTTGCTGGTCCACTGGCTGTTCTGCCAGCTCCATACTTGCCCGGTGAACTCGCGGAAGTTGATTTCCGGGTCGAAGTTGGTGGCGAAATACTTGCCGTGGGACCCAGCATTGACGTCGAGAATGTCGATCGAATCAATGCTGTCGAAATACTGTTGCTGCGCCAGTTTGGCGTAGCTGTTCACCACACCCGGGTCGAAACCGACGCCGAGAATGGCGGTGATGTTCTTCTCTTGGCATTCTTCGAGGTGTTTCCACTCGTAGTTGCCGTACCAGGGCGGCGTCTCGCAGATCTTGCCCGGTTCTTCGTGGATCGCGGTGTCCAGGTAGGCGACACCGGTATCGATGCAGGCACGCAGCACCGACATGTTGAGGAAGGCAGAGCCCACGTTGATCACGATCTGCGATTCAGTCTCGCGGATCAGTGCTTTGGTTGCCTCGACATCGAGGGCGTTGAGCGAGAAGGCCTGGATGTCGGCGGGTACCTTGAGGCTACCCTTGGCCTTGACGCTGTCGATGATGGCCTGGCATTTGGAGATGTTCCGCGACGCAATGGCAATACGACCGAGTTCGTCGTTATGCTGCGCGCACTTGTGGGCCACCACCTTGGCGACACCTCCTGCACCAATGATAAGAACGTTCTTCTTCAATTTATCCCTTGCTCCTTACTTGATAGCCGGTCTTACGACAGGCTGGAAACGTAGTCGTCGAAACCGAACTCGCGCACCACTTCGACGCTGCCGTCGAGCTGCTTGACCGCGATGGATGGCATCTTCAAACCGTTGAACCAGTTTTTCTTGACCATGGTGTAACCCGCCGTGTCGATGAACGACAGGCGATCGCCGATGGCCAACGGACGATCGAATTGGTACTCGCCGAAGATGTCGCCGGCCAGGCACGATTTACCGCACACCATGTAGGTGTGCTCGCCGTCGTTGGGGGCCATCTTGGCGTTCAGCCGGTAGATCAGCAGGTCGAGCAGGTGTGCCTCGATCGAACTGTCGACCACGGCCAGGTTTTTGCCGTTGTACAGGGTGTCGAGCACGGTCACTTCCAGCGAGGCGCTGTTGGTGATGGCCGCTTCGCCCGGCTCCAGGTAGACCTGCACGCCGTACGTCTGCGAGAAGGCTTTCAGGCGCGCGCAGAACGCATCGACGGCATAGTCTTCACCGGTGAAGTGAATGCCGCCACCCAGGCTGACCCACTCGACCTTGTGCAGCAGGTGCCCGAAGCGCTCTTCGATGTGCGTCAGCATCTTGTCGAACAGGCCGAAGTCACCGTTCTCGCAGTTGTTGTGGAACATGAAGCCGGAAATCTGCGAGATGACCTTCTCGATCTTCTCCGGGTCCCATTCACCGAGGCGGCTGAACGGGCGGGCCGGGTCGGCCAGCAGGTAGTCGGAGCTGCTGACCTGCGGGTTGACGCGCAGGCCGCGGACCTTGCCTTCGGACTGCTCGGCGAAGCGCTGCAGCTGGCCGATGGAGTTGAAGATGATCTTGTCGCAGTTCTCGAGCATTTCCTCGACCTCGTCGTCGGCCCAGGCCACGCTGTAGGCGTGGGTCTCGCCGGCGAACTTCTGGCGGCCGAGCTTGAGCTCGTACAGCGACGAGGATGTAGTGCCGTCCATGTACTGCTGCATCAGGTCGAACACCGACCAGGTGGCGAAGCACTTGAGGGCGAGCAGCGCCTTGGCACCGGAGTGTTCGCGCACGTAGGCGATCTTCTCCATGTTGCTCAGCAGCTTGGTTTTATCGATGAGGTAATACGGCGTCTTGATCATTTAAAGGCCCCCGGCCAGGCCGGCCAAAAAAAGGACACGCATTGTGCCTTCACTTGCTGCATACCGAAAGGGCGAGATATGCATTTCGTCGAGGTCGTTGCCGATAGACCGGAATTTTTCCGACTGCAGCGAGCTCATTGGAACAGGCCCGTATGACCATCCTAATCACCGGTTGCGCGGTACAAGGAGAATCCGATGAAGTGCTGCAATGCGACAGAGCCGCACAGGAGCCATGAATGAAAGCTGGCATCATCTCCGACACCCACGGTTTGCTGCGGCCCGAGGCGGTGAGGGCGCTGACCGGTTGCGATCTGATCGTGCACGCCGGTGTTATCGGCAAGCCAGAGATCCTTGACGAACTCCAGGCGTTGGCGCCGTTAGAGGTGGTGCGCGGCAACAACGACCTGAAGTTGCCCTGGGCAGCTGGCCTGGCCGACCAGCGATGTTTCGACATGCACGGCTGGCAGACACTGCTGGTGCACGACATTGCCGATGTGCCAGCCGAACTGGATGAGGCGGTGCGCGTGGTGATCACTGGGCATTCGCACAAGCCATTGATCGACTGGCGTGAAGGGCGGTTGTACCTGAACCCCGGCAGTGCCGGGCCACGGCGGTTCAAGTTGCCGGTGACGGTGGCGGTCATCGAAGTCGAGCGCAGCCACGTGCAGCCGCGCATCATTCAGTTGCTTGAGTGACCCTGCGGCCTGATCGCTGGCTTGCCGGCGACCTGGGCCGTGAGGGCTACCTCAGGCGACCTGCTTCAACCAGTCCTGAATCTGTTGCAGCGTAGCCGTAGCCCCGCCACAAACGACCACCAGCACGTTCTGGTAACCGTCCAGCTTCGCGGCCTCGTACGCCAACGCCAACGCCGCCCCGCAGGCAGGCTCCACCAGCACCCGGTGGTCCGCCAGAAACCGCTCGCAGGCTTGAAGCGCCGCGCGATCGCTGACCAGCACGCTGTGCACCGGATGTTCCTGCACGCACGCCAGGGCCTGGTCGGCGACACGCTTGGCGCCCAGCGAAGTCGCCACCGATGTGAGGCGCTGCAGCTCTACCGGGTGACCTGCCTGCACTGCCGCGTGCAGCGAGGCCGCGCCCTCGGTTTCCACCGCCAGCACAGGGACATCGTGCCAGCCGTTGCGCTTGAGCCCTTCGACCACGCCACTGAGCAGGCCGCCGCCGCCCACCGACAGCACCACCGCATCGGGCTTGTAGCCGGTTGCCGCCACTTCATCCACAAGGCTGGCATGGCCGGCCCACAGCAGCGGGTCATCGAAGGGGTGAATGAAGGCATCGTGCGGCCCGACCAGGGTTTGCGCCAACGCGTTGGCCTCCTGCCACGAGCTGCCATGCACCACCACCTTGGCACCCTCCAGGTGCAACAGTTCCTTGGCGCGTTCGGTGGTGGTCTCAGGCACCACCACCGTGACCGGCACACCCAGCTGGCGCCCGGCGTAGGCGACGGCCAGGCCGGCATTGCCACCGGATGAGGACACGAAATGGCGGGCGCCCCGGGCATGGTGCACTTCGCAGGCATGGCCCACCCCACGCAGCTTGAATGAGCCGCAGGGCTGAAGTGCGTCGAGCTTCAGCCAGATCGAGCGGCCAGCGGCCAGCGACAGCGGGCGGGATTCGATCAGCGGGGTGTGGATATGCAGGGTCATCGCGTAGCTCCATGCTTCAGGTAGGGGCCAATGGTAACGCGGCAGGCCAGTTGCAGGTCATTGAATGTGCGGTGATTACACCCTGCCTGTCAGCACGCCTGCACCGCAGCGCTATTGCTGACGCTGCGCCCCAGCACCAGCACCGTGACAAAACCGCAGCCCACCAATGCCGTGGCCAGCCCCAGCAGCACCGAGCTGCCCAGCTGGTCGACGATTTGCCCGCCGAAGAACGAGCCCAGCGCGATGATCACCTGGAACATGGCAACGAACAGTGGCATGCCTCGTTCGACGTCCTTGGGCGCGACGACAAACATCCAGATACTGGCGCAGGCCGGGAAGGCACCGAAGGCGAAGCCCCAGAGCGCGATCAGCATCGCCGCCCCGGTCATGCCGGTGGCGAAGTGGGGGAACAGGGCGGTGCTGACGCCGATCATCAACGCGACCAGCAACAGGGTGTGACGCACGCTTTGGTTGGCGGCGAAACCGGCGAAGATATTGCCCATCACCCCGGCTACGCCATACAGCAGCAACAGCGAGCCGATGGTCGGCCCATCGAAACCGGAATGCTGCTTGAAGAAGGGCGCGACGTAGGTGTAGGCGGCAAAGTGCGCCAGGCCAATCAGCAACACCGCAATCAGGCCAACCCGGGCTTGTGGGTTGATGAACAGCGCTGGCAGGTCACTGATGCGGATGGCCTTGTCCGGGTTCAGGCGCGGCAGCAGCAGGATCTGCGCCAGCAGTACCGGGACGCCGACCAGGGCCGTGACCAGGAAGGTCATGCGCCAGCCCAGCAGGCCACTGAGCCAGGTGCCTACCGGCACGCCCAGCACGGTGGCCAGGGTCACGCCGACCATGATGATCGAGGTGGCCTGGGCAACGCCCACCCCCTTGGGTGCCAGGCGGCCGCTCAGGGCAATGGCGGTAGCCCAGAAACCGCCGATGCTGATGCCCAGCAGCACGCGGCCGAACAGCAGCAGGTTGAAGTCGCTGGCGTAGGCCACCACCGCGTTGGCGATGATCATGATCAGTGTCAGGCCGATCAACAGATAGCGCCGGTCCAGGGCGCCGATGCCCACCGACAGCAAGGGGGCGGCGAGGGCGGCCATGATGCCGGGCAGGGTGACCATCAGGCCGGCGTGGCCAGCACTGATGCCCAGGTCACTGGCGACATCGTTCAATACGCCTACCGGCAAAAACTCGCTGGTCACCAGGGCGAAGGCGCCCACGGCGACCGATAGAATCGCCAGCCACTGCTGTTTGACGCTTTGCTGACTGTGTTCGGGCAGGCCACCAGGGGCCGGGCTGGTATTTGACATGGTGCGGGGTTCCAGAGGGGGAGTGTCGCCTTGAGCAGGCGCGTGGAGCGGGGGAGAATCCGGCGGGCAGTATACGGGGCCCGTCTGCCGGGCCGACAGGCGGGCCTTTCGATAGTCATCATCAGTGCGATTGATGAGGCGCCCTTGCCGGGCAGCCGCCTCTGATGCAATGCAGCGTGCGCTGCGCACGGAACGACAGGTCCCTGTGCGCTATGATCTGCATCTCATCAGCAGCGGGGCGCCAGCCACGCAGTTTCAACAAGGACGAGCAAGTCATGACGGAACACGTTATCTACAGCGTTGAAGGTGAAAGCCAGGCACTCAAGGAAGCCGTGGCCAGCGCCCAGGCAACCTTCAAGTTCTTCTGGCGGGAGTTGTCATGGGAGGCGCGCAGGATCGTGAAGTGCCTCGATATGGCCGCCGTCAAAATGTCCTTCGTGCTTGATCCGGATAACCCTGACATACCTGCAGTCGAGAACATGTGGGTGACGGACATTGACTTCGATGGGCAGACGATCACCGGGGTGTTGCTGAACGAGCCCCGCTGGGCAACTGAGTTCAAGGCCTCTGACCCGGTGTCATTGCCTTTTGCCGCACTCAATGACTGGATGTTCGTCCGCGATGGTCGTGTCTACGGCGGTTTCACCGTCGATGCCTTGCGTAGCAGCATGGCGGCTGATGAACGTGCCGAGCATGACGCCGCCTGGGGGCTGGACTTTGGTGAGCCTGGCAGCGTCGAACTGGCACCTGCCGCGGACGGCCAGGCGCCTTGGCTGCTCACTCGCGCGCTGAGCACCACGGCAGACCTGCAGATGTTGGCGGCGCTGGAATGTACAGACCACCCGATGGCAGTGAACATGCGCGAAAAGGTCGAAGAAGGCCTGCGGCAATACCCCGAGATGATCAGCGACTACGACGACCGGGGCTGGTTGCTGCTGCACCGGGAGGTGCTGGCGGGCAACTACCCGGTGGTACATGCATTGCTGCGTCACGGGGCTGACCCTCGGGCAGCGAACAGCCAAGGCCAGAGTGCGCAGGCATTGGCAGCTGAAGCAGGCTGGCCACGGATTGCCGAGTTGTTGCAATGCGATATGGCTCAGGGGGGCGAGCCGGTCGCCAGCAAAGGGTTGCCATTATGGCCGATCGGCTTGTCGCTGGTCGCGCTGGCCTTGGCCTGGCTTTATTACTTGATCGTTGTTCCCTTGCGTGCCGTGTGGGCGGGCCGTGGCGCTGAAGTGGCCAGTACCTGGGACTTTGTCGGTGCCATTCTCCTGCTGAGCGTCGGTGTCGCTTCTTGCACAGGCCCCTGGTATATCAGGCTGCGCCTGCGCACCCCGCAATGGGGAGCGAGCCGGGCGCTGGATGTCGGTGCCATTACAGGCGCCGTTGTTCTTGCCTGGGTGCTGCACGATCAATTGCTGCGCTACGTTAGCGGGTCTTATTAACGTCGCCGCCTCGGCACCTGCTGCGCCGGTTCGCGCAACCAGGTGCCTGGCCTTGTAGACGGCTCAGTGTTTGTCGGTGAAGTAGTGGGGGTAAAGCACCCGGTCCAGCTCCAGCTTTTCAGCATCCCCCACGCGCTTGCGCACTTCGGCGTAGAACTGCTGGCTCTGGTTCTGGAACCTGATGTAATCGCGGGTACAGGCCTTGAGTGCTGAGCTGAGCTGTTTGCCCGTCAGCCCCTGTGTGCGCTTTTGTGAAGCGAGATAAGCCTGCCAGCTGTTTTCCACCTGCTGCAGCCCCTGAGCGAGCGCTGTTGTCTCGATTGTCGCCATTGCTGCACCCTCTTTGAGCCGGTAACGGCCCGTCGGTGTGGATCGCCCGAGCGACGATGGTCCTGCAAAGCTGTGCCGAGCACTGCTGTGGCTCGCAGCCCCGAGCTTAGCCGGTTTTCCCGGGGGCGCCTGCTCCGGGCCCTGAACGGCGCAGGGCGGCGGCGGCGAAGTACCGCCGGGCTGGCTTACTCATACGCCTGGGCCCCGGCGATATGCCGGCCGGCCACATAACCGAACGTCAGCGCCGGCCCCAGGTTGATACCCCCGGACGGGTACCAGCCGCCGAATACGCTGGCCATGTCGGTGCCCGCGGCATACAGGCCGCCGATGGGCTGGCCCTGTTCATCCAGCACACGTGCGTGCCCGTCGGTGCGCAGGCCCGCGAAGGTGCCAAAGCAGCCGGGCTGCACCTTTACCGCGTAGAACGGGCCGTGCTCGATCGGCGCGACGCAGGGGTTGGGCCCCTTGTGGTGCGGGTCGCCCTGTTTGCGGTTGAACGGGGTGCTGCCGCGCCCGAATTCAGGGTCCTGGCCTTGGCGTGCGTGGCGGTTGTACTCGGCGACCGTGGCGCTCAACTCCGCAGGGTCGATGCCGCAGGCGCGGGCCAGCATTTCCAGGCTGGCGCCGCGCTTGAGATAGCCGCTGCGCAGGTGCGGCCCCACTGGCAGCGGGGCGGGGCGGGCATGGCCAAGGCCGTAGCGGCGCAGGAAGCGATGGTCGCAGATCAGCCACGAACAGGCTTCTTCTTCCTGCGGTAGGGCGTCGAGCATGGCTGCGACATAGTCGTAATAGCCGTGCGCCTCGTTGACGAAGCGCTTGCCGTTGGCCAGCACACCGATGATGCCGGGCTTGCCCCGTTCGATGATGTGCGGGAAGTGGCCGACGCTGCCATCACGGTGCGCGACCTTCGACACCGGGGCCCAGGCGACCGCCGACTTCAGGTCGGTGGCCACCACGCCGCCGGCGGCTTCACCAAGGCGCAGGCCGTCCCCGGAGCACGACCGCGGCGGCAGCGCGAGGTTGTCGTGGCCACTGGCATCACGCGGGAACAATTGCCGGCGCCGCTCGGGGTCATGGGCAAAGCCACCGGCCGCCAGCACCACGGCGTTGGCGCGCAGGGTGAGGTCGCCCTGCGCGGTGGCGATCACCGCGCCACGCACATGACCGTCCTCCATCAGCAGGCGTTTGGCCGGCGCAGACTCGAGCAGGCGCACGCCCAGGTCTTCAGCCGACTTGGCCAGGCGCGCCACCAGTGCCACACCGTTGACCAGGTGCATGGCCCGGCCATGGCGGGCGAGGTGGTACAGGTGGCGAGCGAAGCGTTTGCACACATGCCAGAAGGCGCGGGGGGAGCGGGTCATGTTCAAAAAGGCGGCGAGGTCGGCGCCGGCCATGATCGGCATGCCCATGAACGAGGTTTCGCGCAGGGTCCTGCGCAAGCGGGGCAACAGCGCACCCAGCTGGCGGGCATCATAGGGGGCGGCGATGACCTGGTGCCCACCGATGGCGGCGCCAGGGGTATCGCCGTGCATGTCGGGGATGGCGTTGCCATCGGCGAACTGCAGGGCCGTATGTTGCTCGAAAAAGGCGACCATGTGCGGGCAGGCTTCAAGGAAGGCGTCGATGCGCTGCGCGTCGTAATGGGCGCCCAGTTCGTTGCGCAGGTACGTGCGAGGTTGCTCGATGTCTTCCTCGATACCGGCACGACGCGCCAGCGGGTTGCGCGGCACCCAGGCCCATCCGCCGGACCAGGCAGTGGCGCCGCCAAACACCGCGTCTTTTTCCACGAGGGTAACCCGTTGCCCATGCCAGGCTGCCGTGACGGCAGCGGCCAGCCCGGCGGCGCCAGAGCCAATGACCAGTACATCGCATTCGGCTTGCAAGTTGTCGGTGGGCATCGCGGGTCTCCGGCATTATTATTGGAACTAGGTTCCATATTCTTCTTGCCTGACCCAGCGGTATGCAAGTGATGCCGGTAATTAATGGTCGATAATCGGACACTTAAGGCGTGCTGCCCTGCGGAGGCCGGCGAGGATATGGAATCATCTTCCAGAATTCGCCTTTTTCATCAGGAAACCCCGTCATGGCTGGTAGTCAGATCGAACGCGCCTTCAGTCTTGTAGAAAGCCTTGCCGCCGAGCCCCAGGGGCTGGCCCTGCAAACCCTCGCTGACCGGCTGGAGATCCCCAAGAGCGCCGCCCACCGCATGCTCGCCGACCTTACGCGCCTGGGCTACGTCCGCCAGAACCGTGACAACAACCGCTACCAACTGTCGGCCAAGCTGGTGGCGTTGGGCTTTCGCTACCTGTCCAGCAGCGGCGCTGACATCATCCAGCCGATCCTCGACCGCCTGGCTCAGGACAGCGGAGAGTTGGTGCGCCTGGGCGTTATCGACGGCGCCCGCCAGACCTGGATCGCCAAATCCCAGGGCGCCCGTTCCGGGTTGCGTTACGACCCGGACATGGGCCGCGATGCGCCCCTGTTCTACACCGCCTCGGGGCATGCCTGGCTGGCCAGCCTCAGTGATGACGAGGCGTTGCAGATGGTCCTGCGCCAGGGCATTGCCGACCCCGAGCAGTTCGGCCCCAACGCCCCGCGCTCCACTGAACAGCTGCTGGGCTACCTGGCTGGCGCCCGTCAGCGGGGGTATGCCTGGGTCGAGCAAACCTCGGCAGTCGGCACTTCGGCCCTGGCTGCAGTGGTGCGCCGGTCGCATGGCAACGACGTCATTGGTGTGCTGAGCATTGCCGGCCCCAGTGCGCGCCTTTCCCAGGCGCGCTTGCCGGAGCTGGCGCCGCTGTTGTTGGCGGCGGTGGAGGAATTGTCGGAGGCCAGCCAGGCGAGCGAGTTGTTCGCTTGAATGGGCTGCAGCGGGGGGATGCGTCTAAATCTCTGGTCGATTACCGCACACACTATGCAAGGCGTCCTTTTGCAAAACGGACCGCAGTTCTAAATTAGCGAAAGATGATTCTGGAACCCTGTTCTGGAATTTTCACAACAACAACGATAAACGCTAGAGGACTGCCCGTTGAACTCACCCCTTCGCATCGCCCTGATTGGCGCCGGTATCATGGGACGCCAGCATTACCAGCACCTGAGCCAGGTACCGCAAGCCCAGTTATGCGCGGTGGCCGACCCCGGCCCCCAGGCTGAAGCCTTTGCCGCCGAGTGCGGGGTGGCGTATTTCGCCGATCACCGGCAGATGCTGCAGGCTGTGCGGCCCGAGGCCGTGATCGTGGCCAATCCGAACAACCTGCACGTGGCCACTGCCCTCGATTGTGTTGAAGCCGGCGTGCCGGTGCTGCTGGAAAAGCCGGTAGGGGTGCACCTGGATGAAGTGCGTGCGCTGGTGGAGGCGTCGCGCCGCTGCGGCGTGCCGGTGCTGGTCGGCCACCACCGGCGGCATAACCCCCTGATTGCCAGCGCGCGCAGCGTGATCGCCGAAGGGGCCTTGGGCCGATTGGTCAACGTCACCGCGCTGTGGCAGTTGCAAAAACCCGACAGCTATTTCGACACACCGTGGCGCCGCGAGCCCGGCGCCGGCTTTCTGCTGACCAACCTGATCCACGACCTGGACCTGCTGCGCTACCTGTGCGGTGAGGTGGTACAGGTGCAGGCGTTCACCCGTAACCAGGTGCGCGGGTTTGCCAACGAGGACAGCGCGGCAGTGCTGCTGGAGTTCGCCAACGGTGCCCTGGGCAGCTTGACTGGCTCCGACGCGGTGGCAGCGCCGTGGAGCTGGGAGCTGAGCTCGGGTGAAAGTCCTGTCTATCCGCGCCAGGCGGACCAACCCTGTTACTTGCTGGCCGGCACCCGGGGGGCGCTGAGCATCCCCCAGCTCAAGCACTGGCAATACGCCGAGCCAAACTCGGGCTGGCATACACCGCTGCTGCAGCGTGACGTGGGTATTCCGGCGGGTGCGGCACTGACCCTGCAGTTGCAGCACTTTGTCCGTGTTGCCCGTGGGCAGGAAGCGCCGCTGACCGATGCCGCTGACGGTGGCCGCACCCTGGCGTTGATCGAGGCGATCCGCCAGGCAGCCGCCAGCGGCCGGGCTTGCACGCCAGAGATCATCGTGTGAGCCGCGCGTGCGTGCTTCCTCCCCGTACCCCTTTGCCTGCAGGTAACCCCCATGACTGATCGAATCTTTTCCCTGGCCGCGCTCACCGTACTGGAGCTGTCACCCCCGGCGATGGTCGAAGCCGCCGCCCGTGCCGGTTACAGCCACGTTGGCCTGCGCCTGGTGCCAGCGACCAGCGAAGAGCAGCACTTCCCGCTAGTGAGCGACGCCGAGCTGCGCCGCCAGACCCAGGCGCGCCTGCGTGACACCGGTATCAAAGTCCTGGATCTGGAAATCCTGCGCCTTGAGCCCGACACCTGCGTGGCCGATTTCGAGCCGATGCTGGCGGTCGGTGCCGAGCTGGGCGGCAGCGAACTGCTGGTTGCCGGTAACGACTCGAATGAGGCGCGCCTCACCGAACGCTTCGCGGAACTGTGCGACCTGGCGGCCGGCTACGGTATTCATCCGCATCTGGAGTTCATGCCCTGGACCGACGTCCGCGACCTGCAACAGGCCATGCGCATCGTTGCCAAGGCAGACCGCCCGAACGGTTGCGTGCTGGTGGATGCCTTTCACTTCAACCGCTCCGGGTCGTCGCTCGACGACCTGGCGCGGCTGGCCCCGCAGCGCATGCGCTACGCCCAGTTGTGCGACGTGGCTGGGCCGGTTCCGGCCGACATGGATGAAATCCTGCGCCAGGCCCGTAACGAGCGGCGTTTCCCGGGGGAGGGTGATGCCGACCTGGCGGGGCTGTTGCGTGGGTTGCCAGCGAGCGTTCCGCTAAGCCTGGAGATTCCCACGCGGCAACTGCTGGTGCAGGGTGTCAGTGGCGAGCAGCGTGCGCGGATGGCGCTGGAGAAGGCCCGGGCGGTGCTGGCATCGATGTGAGCCAAGGGGCCGCTTCGCGGCCCATCGCCGGCAAGCCAGCTCCCACCTGACTTGTGTCGACTTCTAGAAATTGAGTAAGGCGGTTGCTCGCAAAGGTAAAGCGCAGACCTGAAGAACTGCGCGGTCGCGGTGGGAGCCGGCTTGCCGGCGATCACCGGCGAAGCCGGTGCCATGCACCGCAGCATCTGCATCGCCGGCAAGCCAGCTGCCCATGACTTGTGTCGACTTCTAGAAATTGGGTCAGGCGGTTGCTCTCATAGGTAAAACGCAAACCTAAAGAACTGCGCGGTCGCGGTGGGAGCCGGCTTGCCGGCGATCACCGGCGAAGCCGGTGCCATGCACCGCAGCACCTGCATCGCCGGCAAGCCGGATCCCACTCAAATGCCTTCAATTCTAGAGACTGGTTGAGGCAGCCGCACCAACCCCGGAACAGTCCCGCTCCGGCTGCGGCAACCCGCATAGCGCCAGGCCTGCGAGGTATCCGAAAGTCATCCCTGGCCCCAGCGTGATACCGCCACTGGGGTAATGCCCGCCCATGATGCTGTGCATGTCATTACCCACCGCAAACAACCCCGGTATGGCTTGCCCTGCATCATCGAGCACCCTGGCCGAAGCATCGGTGCCCAGCCCGGCAAAGGTCCCGAGGCTGCCCGGCAGCAACTTCACTGCATAGAAAGGCCCGTGCAGCAGGGGCCGCAGCGAAGGGTTCGGGGCCTGCTGCGGCTCACCCTGCGCCCGGTTGTATGCCGAGGCGCCGCGCCCAAAGTCAGGGTCCACACCCTGCGCCGCCTGCTGGTTGAAGCGCGCCACCGTGCGCTGCAACTGCTGGCCATCGATGCCACTGCGCGCGGCCAGTTGCGCCAGGTCGTTGCCACGCAACAGGTAGCCACGCCGTTCATAGAAGCGGGCAGGAAAGGGAAACGGCTTTGCCCAGCCGATGCCATACCGACGCTGCGCGGCATGGTCGCAGATCAACCAGGCCTCATAGGATTCGCCCTCTGGCGTAGCGGCGAACAGGGCATTCATGAAGTCGTGGTAGCAGTCCGCTTCATTGGCAAAGCGTCGACCGTCACTGCGCACTGCAATGAAACCAGGCTTGGCGCGGTCTATCAGGTGCGGGAAATGGCCAACGCTGCCATCGTTACGCGGCACTTGCGAGACCGGCGCCCAGGCACCGGCATGGGCTAGGTTGGTGCCGACCTGGGCGCCGGCCTGCTCGCCCAGGCGCAGGCCATCGCCGCTGTTTTCCGGCGGCGCGGCAGAGTAATGGCCAACGCCGTCGGGCGCGTGCGGCATCAGCTGTGCGATGCGCTGGCGGTCATGGGCAAAACCGCCACAGGCCAGCACCACGCCACGCCGCGCATGGATCCGCTGGCCATCGGCGCAGTGCGCGCCGGTGATGCGTGCATCGCCCAGCAAGGCAATGGCCGCTTTGTCGGTCAGCAGCGTGACGCCCAGGTCCAGGGCACTGCGCAGCAGGCGGGCCACCAGCGCGTTGCCGTTGACCAGTTGCAGGCCGCGCCGGTGCAGCAACAGATCGCGCCCGTGACGCAACAGGCGTTTGGCCACATGCCAAGCCGCCCTGGGCGATTGCCGGGCATTGAAGAAAGCGGCCATGTCCATGCCACCGGCAATGCCCATGCCGCCCAGGCTGACGATGTCCAGCGGTGGCCGCAGCCGGTGTATCCAGGGCCCGAGCAGGCGGCCGTCATAGGGCAGTGCACACAGGGCGCGACCACCGCGCGCGCTGCCGTCGCCTTCATGCATGTCGGGCAGCTTCGCACCGCACTGAAATTGCACGCACGTGTGCTGCTGGAAAAACGCCACCATCGCCGGGCCATGGCGCAGGAACGCCAGTTGACGTGCGTCCAGTTCCGCTACGCGGGTTTGGGCGCGCAGGTAGCGCTGCGCTGCATCAGCGGTTTCGACCAGGCCTTCGGCCACGGCCAGGGGGTTGCTCGGTATCCATAGCCAACCGCCCGACCAGGCGCTGGTGCCGCCGAGCCGGGGGGCTTTTTCTGCCACGATCACCTTGAGGCCATGGTGCGCGGCGGTAACCGCCGCAGCCAGGCCGCTGGCACCGGAGCCGATGACAAGTACGTCACACTCAAGGGGTTGCATGGGCGCACTCCGGTTCGGTTGTCACTGCAGCGGCGAGAAGCCGGTAGGCCGCAGCAGGCGTGATTGCAGGCGCAGTACAGCGCCCAGTTCACGGTTGAGCCGCGAGAACTGGGCCCAGCGTGGGTCCGCTGCCATCGCCGCGCGCCGTTCGCTGCGCTCGTCCAGGCTGGCATAACCCCAGATGTGCACCACCTGATTCACCTCACCGAATTCGCTGGTGAAGAAACCGACCAGGTTGCCCAGGTGTTCGCGTTGCACCGCCAGGGCGTGGCTTTGGTAGAGGGCCAGCCAGTCAGCCATTTTCAGTGGGTCGAGGGTGTAGGTTCTCATTTCGTAGTACATGGAAGCGTCTCCGTGTCAGGGCTGTGGGCTTGCAGGCGTTCAGCGATATGGCTGGCAGCGATCCAGCCGAAGGTGAGGGCAGGGCCCAGCGTGATCCCGGGGCCCGGATAGGTGCCATTCATCAATGAGTTCATGTCGTTGCCGACGGCATACAAGCCAACGATCGGCGCACCGGCGCGGTTGAGTACATTGGCGTTGGCATCGGTCACCAGGCCGCGCGCCGAGCCCAGGTCGCCGGTGTGCAGGCGGATGGCGTAGAACGGGGCCTTGGCCAGTGGCGCCAGGCATGGGTTGGGCTTGTGTTGCGGGTCGCCCATGTAACGGTTGTAGCTGTTGCCGCCCTTGTCGAATTGCCGGTCGATGCCGCTGCGGGCGTCGGCGTTGAAGCGCTCCAGGGTTTCCTGCAGCACCTGCGCCGACACGCCGATGGCCTGTGCCAGCCCTTGCACTGAACCGGCGCGGTGCAGGTAGCCGGCTTCGATCAGGGCCGTGTTGTCCACCGGTTTGGGCCGTGCCAGGCCCAGGCCGTAGCGGTTCATGGCCTCGGCGTCACAGACCAGCCAGCAGCTGCTGATGCCATTGGCGAACATGGCCTGTACGAAGTGGTGATAGGAGTTGGATTCGTTGACGAAGCGCCGCCCGGCCGGGTCGAGCGCAATGACGCCGGGCTTGGCGCGGTCGGTGACCAGGTGCGGGAAGCGCTCGCGCTCTCCACTGGCATGGCGCCGCTCGGAAACCGGCGCCCAGAAGAAATTGGCCGCCAAGCCCTCGCCCTGGGCGGCATCCACCGCCTGGGCAAGGCGCAGCGCAGCACCGTCGTTGCCAGCGGGGGACATGGTCAGGTGTGGCGCGTCAGGGTCCGGGCGGTGGGCCGCCGCCAGTGCACCCGCAGCAAACCCGCCCATGGCGCAGACCACCCCACCGCGGGCATGGACTTGCGTGCGGCGGCCCTCATGCTGCACCACCACGCCGGTGACCGTGCCGTGTTCGACGATCAGTGCCTGCGCTTCGCTGCGCAACCACAGCTGTGCGCCGTGGGCGAAGGCGGTGCTGGCCAGGCGCGCCACCAGTGCGTTCCCCGTGGTCAGGCGCGTGCCACGGTGATGGCGAACCCGGTCCAGTGCGTAGCGCGCCATCAGTTTCAGGCAATGCCACAGTGACCGCGGGGAGCGACGCAGGCTCAAAAAGTGCTGAATGTCCTCGCGGTTGACCATCATCGCGCCGAACAACAGCATGCCCGGCGGTGGCATTTTCAGGTCCTTGAAGCGTGGGCCGAGCCGGCGGCCGTCGTACTCGACCATTTCCAGCGCACGGCCAAACGCGGTGGCGCCGGGTGCGTCCGGGTAATAGTCCGGCGAGTGCGGGCGCAGGGCGTAGCGCAGTTCGGTGTTGTGTTCCAGCCAGCGCAGCGCCTGGTGCCCGCGCGCGATGAAGGCGTCCACCAGTTCGCCGTTGTAGCCGGCACCGATGATGCTTTTCAGGTAGGTCGTGACGGCCTCGGGTGAGTCCTGCGCACCGGCGGTGCGCGCCTGATCCGAGCCATACAACCACGCAGCACCCCCGGAGATCGCCGAGGTACCGCCAAAGTGTTCGGCCTTTTCCACCACCAGCACCTTCAGGCCCAGGCGCGATGCCGTGGCGGCGGCAGCCAGGCCACCGGCGCCACTGCCAAGCACCACCAGGTCGTACACCGCTTGCGCGTTTTCGATAGGGGGCATGGCCTCAGATCTCCAGTGGCGTTACGCCCATGAAGGCGCCCAGGTGGCCAAGTTGCGCAAAGGCCATTTGCGCGCCCGTCTGCACCGCGCAGCCGCGTTCACGCGCGTGTTGCAGCAGCGGGGTGATTTCGGGCGAAGTGACAACGTCGGCTACCAGCGTGGTGCTTTTGAGCGTGCCCAGCAGTGCAGCGGGCAGCGGCAGTTCGCCCGTGCCGCCCATGCCCACGGGCGAGGCGTTGACCACCAGGTCGAAGGCGTCCAGCGTGCTGTATGCGGTGGTGCTGCCGACGCCAGGGAAGGCCTTGCCCAGCAGGCCGGCAAGCGCTGTGGCGCGAGGCGTTTCGGGGTCGGCGAGGGTGATCTGGGCAACCCCGGCCTCACCCAGTGCGTAGGCGATGGCACTGCCGACGCCACCGCAACCGACGATCAGCACTCGCTTGCCCGCAGGGGCGAAGCCGTGCTTGCGTGCTGCGCCCAGAAAGCCCGCGCCGTCCACGTTGTCACCATACAGGCGGCCGTCGTTTTCACGCCGTACCACGTTCACCGAGCCCAGGGCCGCTGCGCGTTCGCTCAGGCCGTCCAGGCGGGTGGCAAATGCCTGCTTGTAAGGCACGGTCACCACGCAACCGCGCAGGTTGCGCCAGCCGCGCAAGGTGTCGATAAACGCGTCCAGCGCGGCATGCTGCAAGTCGATGGGCAGCATGGCCAAATCATGGCCATTGTTGCTGAACCAGGTATTGAAGTTTTCAGGCGATTTCACCTGGGCGATGGGCGTGCCGACGATGGCGACCAGCGCTGTCGAACCTTTGATCATGGTGACTTCCGTTAGGGGTGTTGTTGTGGAAGTCAGGGTGAGGCGGTGGCGGCGTTGTCACAATGCGCTTGCCAGGGGTTTGATGCGATAATCGCACTCATGGCGCGATTATCGCGGCAACTGCACAATTCGGCTTGCCTGGCGGCCACGATTCTCCACTCGAGGGTGCAAGACATGGACAAACCCCTGATTCACCCCCGCGACTTGATTGCCGGTTTACAAAAAGGCCTGGCGCTCATGCAGCTGTTCAACGCCGAGCAGCCGCGCCTCACGGTGCCCGGGCCGCGAGGCAAGCGGGCCTTACGCCCAGTGCGGCGCGGCGTTTTCTGCTGACCCTGGTGCATGAAGGCTTCGCTGAAACCGACAACCGCCACTACTGGCTGACCCCCAAGGCCCTGCGTGTCGGCCAGGCCTATGTGGACTCGGCGCAGTTGCCACGCATGCTGCGCCCGGTCGTCGAGCAAGTGGCCCGGCAGACCCAGGAACATGTCTCGGTGGGGACACGCGACGACGACGAAATCATCCACCTGGTGCGTAGCCGCTACAGCCACATCGCCTCGCTGTCGATACGGCCCGGCTCGCGGGTGCCGATGTATTGCACTGCCGGCGGGCGAGTCTGGCTGGCGGCACTGAGCCAGGCGCAGCGCGATGATTATTTCGCCCGCAATCCGCTACACCCGCTGACGCCCTACACCCAGACCGACAGGGCGCTGCTGGACGCGACGTTGCAGCAGGTGCGCGAGCAGGGCTACTGCATCGTCGATCAAGAGTTCGAAGTCGGCATGCGCGTAATCGGCGTGCCGTTATTGGACCGGGCGGGGCAGTTGAAGGCGACGCTGACCATCACTACCCATGCATCGCGGTTGAGCATGGATGAGATCCGCCTGCGTTACCTGCCACCGCTGTATGAGGCGCAGGCGCTGCTCAAACCGGTGTTTGGCTGACCGGGCAGCGTGGGGTAGGTACGAGGGCAGCGGGCCAGGCGGTTTTCACTGCCAGCCCATCAGCCATACCTCAGGGTCACGCAGCACCTGCCAGTCCAGCCACTGGCTGCGCTTGCTGTGCACCGCTTCCAGTTCTACACGCAGTACATGCCCCTCTTCATCCCGTTCCAGGTCGGTCACCAGGAAGTGTTTTTCACGGTTCGTGGGGTGTCGCGCTGTCCATTTCGAGAGTTTCAATTTGTCCGGGTTGAAGCGGTTCATCATTGCTCCTTGGGCGAGAGTGCATCCTGATCGTTATACAGGCAGGCAAGCCACCGTGGATACTTGCCCGGCCAGTATCTGGCCGGTCGATGCCTACCGACTGCGGTGTGTGGCATGGCCGGGCCGCAAGCCGAGAACCGTACACCCCCAGAAACGGCAAACGGCCGCCCTCAGGCAGCCGTTTGTTATGGCTCATGCGCAAGGGTCAATCCTTGCTGACGGCGTCCTTGACGTCACCGACTACCTGCTGCGCTTCGCCTTTTTTCTCCTGCACCTTGCCTTTGACCTCCAGTTCCGTGTTGCCAGTGGCCCTGCCTACGGCTTGCTTGACCTTGCCGATGGCTTCGTTGGCCAAGCCTTTTACTTTGTCCGAAGTGCTGCTCATGGTTTTTCTCCTTCGACAGACATCCGTGAAACGTGGGTTGGGTGAAGCGTACCTGCAGCGTTGGCGTTGCGACTCACACCGTGGCAACGCGCGTCTTGCGTGACGACAGCGCGAAGCGGCCTACGCCAAAACTCAAGGCGGCACCGATCAGCAGGGTTACCAAGGTGCCCCAGGCGGCTTTCGAGACGTTGCTGGCGGCGACCTGGGCAGCCTCGCGAGCCTGTTGCTCGGCCTGCTCTTTAAGCACCTTCACCTGCTCGGCAGCCTGTTCATAGGCACGGGCGTAGTTATCGACCACCTGCTGGGCCTCCTGCTGGCTCTTGCCGGTGCGCGCAGCGACGATGTTGACCAACGCTTGCTTGTCTGCCGCGCTCAGGGCAGGTTCACCGGCCTTGCGCACGCGCTCGAACCATGCTTTGAGCTGGTCGATGGCCTGGGTCGGGTTCTCGGCCGCGATGCGTCCTGCCGACTCTCCCTGAGCCTGCGCCTGCTCGGCCTTCTGCTCCAGGGTCGAGGGGGCCAGTTCAGCCTTGCCAGACTGCGCCAAGGTCTTGTTCAACTCGGCTTCCAGGCTGTCCCAGTCCAGCGAAATACCCTTCTTGTTCAGTTGCTCCTTGATGCCTTGGCTCACACTGGGCGCGGCGGCAGCGACGCCGTCGGCCGCCAGCGACAGGCCCTTGCCAGCGATGTTGCCGGCAGTGCCAACCACGGTGCCGGCCAACGACGCCAGCAACCAGGTAGCCAGCAGGGTGGTCACTGTCCAGCTCAACAGGCCATGCAGGCCGCCCCGGGTGGGCGCGGTACGCCCGGCGACCCAGGCACCTGCCGCGACCGAGAGCAGGGTGCTGATGAACAGCCATACCCCCGCACCGGTGCCGAAGCCCTGCAGCGGATTGCCGTCAGCCATAGGGTTCATGGCGCCGGCGCCAATTGCCGTGCCCAGCACGCTGAGTACCAGGTAGCTGACCAGGGCGATGGCGCCGCCTGCGAACACGGCGCTCCACGATACCCGTAGCGGGCTGACAGCGTTCGTTGGGGTGGTCACGTACGATTCAGTCATCTATGCATCCTCGTGGGTTAGATCCGGTAGCACCGGCAACGCAGGCCTGGTGCAACGTCAGGGCCAGTTTGCAGGTCACATGCAAGGCTGTGATGGCGCATCCGCACCTGATCGATTAGTGCATTCGCACCAACCCTGGCCGGCCTGCAGCGATTAAGCTCCAGGCCATGCAGACCTGCCGATTGGAGAACCTCTATGAGCGACGCCGTGCTTGCCCGCGAGACCAACCGCCGCCAACTTCAGCAAATCATCGCCGGGTTGTCCGATGGCGTGATCCTGCTGGAGGTCGACCAGTCCATCATCTGGGCCAACGAAGCGGCTTTGCGCATGCACGGGGTCGACAGCCTGGAACAACTGGGCAGCGACGCTGAGGGCTATCGCGCACGCTTTGCCCTGCGCTACCGCAACAATCACCCCCTTGAACCCGAGCAGTACCCGATCGCGCGGGTGGCCGCAGGAGAGGTGTTCAGCGACGTGATGGTGGAGGTGCTAGCTGTTGGCGACGATGAAGCGCGCAGCCGTGTGCACCGGGTGCGCAGCATGGTGCTGGAAGACAGCAAGGGTGAGGCCGAATCGCTGGTGCTGATCCTGGCCGATGCCACCGAATGGGCCAGTGCCGAGCAGCGCTTCGAAAAGACCTTCAATGCCAACCCGGCCCCTGCGGTCATCTGCAGGCTCAGCGACTTGCGCTTCATCAAGGTCAACCAGGGCTTTCTGGAAATGACCGGCCATGTGCGGGAGAACGTCATCGGCCGTTCTGTCTATGAAGTGGATGTGCTGGAAAACGCCGAACGCAAGGAATTGGCTATCGAGCGGCTCATGGAAGGGGCCACCATCCCGCAGATGCAGGCTGAACTGCGCTTGCCCGATGGCGGCACCAAGCTGGTCATCGTGGCCGGGCAACCCCTGGACATGCACGAAGAAGATTGCATGCTGTTTTCTTTCACCGACCTGGAGCCCCGGCGCAAGGCGGAAAATGCCCTGCGCCAGAGTGAGGAACGCTTTGCCAAGGCCTTTCGCCTCAGCCCAGTGCCCACCGTGGTGTGCAGCGCCGACAGGCAGCAGTTGATCGATGCCAACGAAGCCTTTCTCGACACCCTGGGTTACGCCGCCCAGGAGCTGATCGGCAAGACCGTGGCCGAAATCGACTTCATGGATGATCGGCGTGTCGCGACTCAAGTGTTCGATGCGCTGGAAAAAACCGGGCGTATCGAGGGGCTGGACCTCAAGCTGCGAAAAAAAGGCAATGACCGTCTCGACTGTGTGCTGCAGGCGGACACCGTGAGCTTGCAGGACACCCCGTGTTACCTGTTGGTGCTGATGGACATCACCGAACGCAAGCGTTCCGAGCTGGAGTTGGTCGAGGCGATAGAAACGGTGATGCAGGATGCGTCGTGGTTCAGCCAGACCTTGATCGAGAAGCTGGCCAATGCCAAGCGCCTGAACACCGGCCGCTTGCCTGACGCCTCATTGACCGACCTGACCCGCCGCGAGCGCGATGTGCTGGCGCTGATCTGCGAAGGCCTTGCCGACAAGGAAATCGCCACGCGGTTGAACCTGGCCCTCAATACCGTGCGCAACCATGTGGCAACGGTGTACTCCAAGCTCGATGTTCACAGCCGCAGTGAGGCCATTGTCTGGGCGCGTGAGCGACGCCTGTTCACGCATTGATTGGCTCAGGCACAGGTTCCGGGGAGGGGCCTGGGCTATCGCCAGTGGGCGATCGGAGGTGGGGGTTTACAAGCCATCAGCACACGACTGCTTTGCCGAGGCCTCTGCTGGACGCCAAAGGGCTTCATGGTCTTTGAAGCCCTCGGACCGACCTTTTGCTTATCAGCGACGCAGCAGGCGGCTCACCACCAGGGTGAGGGCGGCGCCGATTGCCAGTGCGGTGATGGGCTTCTCTTTTACGAAGGCAGAGACGTTGTTCAGTGCGTCACCGTAGGTTTTGGTCAGCTGGCCAGCGACCTGGCGGCCATCGCCCTCTGCCTCCAGGGCCGGGTCCTCGAAAAGCCGACCCACCGCGCTCTGCGCCTTGCCTGCGACTTTCTGTGCAACACCTTCAACTTGTTCGCTTTTCATAGTGATCAAACCTTCCTAGTGAGTGGCAATGGGAACGCACAAGGTTAGGGAGCGGGGCGGGTGGATTAGTTCAAAGCGGTTTACGCGATTGGGAACGATCCTTGCTGATTGCTAGCAATATCCATAAAGGAGCTAGCAATGAACGAGTCCCTGGTCGCCCATTCCCGCGGTGGCGTGCTGTGCACCCCGCACCCCTTGGCGAGCGCTGCGGGCCTGGAGGTGCTCGACGGCGGGGGTAGCGCAATCGATGCCATGCTCACCGCCAGTGCCGTGCTGGCAGCGGTGTACCCACACATGACGGGCCTGGGCGGTGATGCACTGTGGTTGCTCCACGATGACCAGGTACGCACCATCATCGGGATCGGCCAGGCCGGCAGGCGCTTGCCTGCGGCGGGCGCGATCAGCCTGCGTGGGCCTGCCTCGGTCGCGACCACGGCCGGGGCCATGGCCAGTTGGGCGCAGGCCAAGGCCATCAGCGAGCAGTGGGGGTCGCGGCTGGGCTGGGCCGACCTGCTGACAGGCGCCGCCGGGCTGGCCCGGGACGGGGTAGAGGTATCCGCCTCGCAACTGTTCTGGCAAGGGCAGCGCGCCAGCCTCATCCAGACACTGCCCAACCTGCAGGCATTGTGTACGCCCCAAGGTGGCCGTCTGCGCCAACCCGCGCTGGCCAACAGCCTGGAGCACCTGGCGCGGCGTGGCCCAAGCGATTTCTACCACGGTGAACTGGCGGAGGCCTTCGGTGTGGCGTTCGACGCCCTGGGTTGCGGCCTGACCGTCGAAGACCTGCGCGCCACCCGTGCAGACCTGGCGGCGCCGCTCTGCGTACGTTATCGCAACGGCCGGCTGTACAATGTCGCGCCTCCCAGCCAAGGCCTGTACACGCTGCGTGCCATGGCTGCGCTGCAGGCCCTGAACCTGGGCGAGAACGGCACGCCGGGCTATTACCACCTGCTGGTCGAAGCGATCAAGCAGGGCCTGCTGCAGCGCAACACTCAACTCCATGATCCACGCGCCACTGGTTGGGACTTCGAGCACGCGCTTGCTCTGCCTTCCGCAACCCTCAACGAGCAACGAGCGACGCCCTGGGGAGAGCCCGGGCAACCGGCCGACACGGTATGGATGGCCGCCACCGACCGCGCCGGGCGCAGCGCCTGCCTGATCCAAAGCCTGTTCCATGACTTCGGCTCCGGGTGCATCCTGGGCGATACCGGCATCCTTTGGCACAACCGTGCGGCAGGTTTCAGCCCCCAGCCGGGGCACTGCAACGCCTGGGCGCCCGGCAAGCGGCCGGCACATACACTCAACCCTTCGGCCTACCTGGCCGATGATGGGCGCCGCTGGTTTTTCGGTACCCAAGGGGGCGATGGCCAGCCCCAGACGCAGATGGTGCTTGCCACCCAGTTGATCGACTACCAGCAGCCTGCCGAGGCGGCGTTGCGTGCACCGCGCTTTCTGCTTGGGCGCAGCTTCTTCGACAGCACCGACAACCTCAAGCTGGAGGCCGATATCGGCGCAACGGTGGTGCAGGGGCTGGCCGACCGTGGCCACCAGGTCGAGACCACGCCTGCGTTGAGCCCGTTGATGGGCCTGGCCGGCGTGATTGCCATCGGCCTGGACGGCCAGCGCACCGCTGCCTATGACCCGCGCAGCCAGGGCAGCGCCCTTGGCCAGCAGGACTGAACCACGCCGATTGCCGCAATGCGTGGCCCGGCGGATAATGCCGGCCCAAAGCGTTTGAGGGTTTCGAGGTCGCGATGAAAGGCAAGACGGTCAGCAGCAAGCAACAAGAAGTCCAGCGCATCGCCGAGATGCTCGCCAAGGCCATTGCCCAGCATCGCCTGCGCCCCGGCGTGCGCCTGGTCGAGGCGCACATCGTCGAGACCCTGCAAGCCAACCGCAACCACGTGCAGGCTGCGCTGCAACGCCTGGCCATGCAACGCATCGTCGACATCGAGCCCAACCGCGGCGCCACCGTGGCCCAGCCAAGTGCCCGCGAAGCACGGGAAATCTTCGCCGCACGCCGCGCCGTGGAGCGGGCGATCGTCGAGGCCATCACCCCGGCGCATGTCGCCGAGCATCAGGTACGCATCGAACAGCACATGCACGACGAGCGTGCAGCCACTGCCAGCACCGATCGCCGCGCCATCGTTCGCGAACTCAGTGAGTTTCACCTGTTGTTGGGTGAGGTGAGCGGTAACCAGGTGCTGGCCGACATCCTCGGCAACCTGATGGTGCGCAGTTCGCTGATCGTCGCCCTGTATCAGCGCGGTGACAGCCCGCCCTGTGCCTCGGACGAGCACCAGGCGATCATCGATGCCTTGCGCGCTGGCGATACCCAGGCGGCGGTGGACGAAATGATCGCGCACCTGGACGAACTCGAAGGCCAGTTGGCCCTCGAGGATGTGACTGCGCCTGAGGTCAACCTGCGCCAGGCACTGTCAGGGCTGTGAGCGGTGCTGGGAACAGCTCGGCCGGTGGCCGGCTGAAGGTCTGCCGGCCCTGTTTGAACCCCATCAGCGGCGCGGCGATACGGCCGATCACCTCGGCGGGCGAGGGCGCGTCGAACACCACGAAGTCGGCCCGGCAACCCGGTTCCAGGCCATAGTCGGCAAGGCGCAGCAGGCGCGCCGACTGCCGTGAGATCCAGCCCAGGCACAGCAGCAGTTCCTGCGGCGTGCCCAGTTGGGCGACGTTGGCGTACAGGTTGGCCTGACGCACCAGGGAGGCATCGCCATAGGGCGTGAAAGGGTTACCGATGTTGTTGCTGGACAACGAACAGGTCACCCCGCACTGATGCAGTTGTGCCAGCGGTGCCAGCCCCCTGGGCTTGTCATGGAAGCGGTCACGGCCGGTGAGAAACAGGTCGGTGGCCGGCAGGCAGGTGACGTGCACACCGGCTTCGGCCAACGCCTGGCCCATGCGCAGCAGTTCGGCCTGCGGCAGCGCCGAGAGCTTGGTCACATGGCCGACGGTGACCCGGCCTTGCCAGCCATGCTGGTGGGTGCAGCGGATCACCTCGCCCAAGGTCATGCCGGCGATTTGCAGGTCGAAGTCCAGGTGCAGGTCCAGGTCGCGATCGTAGGCCACCGCCAGTTCGAACAGCCGGCGGATCTGCGCTTTAGGGTCGGCGTCGGTGTAAGGGCAGCCGCCCAGCACTTCGGCGCCTTCGTCCAGGGCCTGGCACAACAGCGCTTCGGTCCCGGGGTTGTCGAGCATGCCTTCCTGCGGGAACACGCAGATCTCCAGGGTCACGGCCCAGGCGTAATCCGCCTGTAGCCTGCGGATGGCGCGCAGGCCGGTCAGGCCGACACCCGGGTCGATCTCGACATGGGTACGCATGTGCGTGGTGCCTTGTACGATGGCTTGCTCCAGCACAGCCGCGCCGCGGGCGTAAACATCGGCCTCGGTGAACGCGGCTTTGGCCAGGCGGGTCTGGGCGATGGCTTCGGCCAGCGTGCCTTCGCGCAGGTGGCAGCGCGAAAGGATGCAGGCCTTGTCCAGATGGATATGGGTTTCGATCAGGCCCGGCAGCACCAGCCGGCCGCCGAGGTCGAGCTTGGGCGCCGGCCGGCTCAGCCGGGCCACGAAGCGGCCGTCTTCGATCAGCAGACGGCTCAGTGCCGGGCCGTCGCCCAGGCGCACATTGATCAGTTCCAGATGGCTCATGCGGCGGCTCCAGCGCCCAGGTAGGCGGCTTCCAGTTGTGGGTCACCGCGAAGTTGCTCGGCGCTGCCCTGTTTGACGATGCGGCCGGTTTCCAGCACGTAGGCGCGGTCGGCCACCTGCAGTGCCAGGTTAGCCATCTGATCGACCAGCAGTAACGTCACGCCTTCGTCGCGCAGGGCGGCGAGGGCGTCGTACAGCTCGCCGATCATCGCCGGGGAGAGGCCCAGGGACGGCTCGTCCAGCAGCAGGATGCGTGGCTTGGCCATCAGCGCGCGGCCAATCGCGACCATCTGCTGTTCACCGCCCGAGAGCAGCCCGGCCGGGCTGTGGATGCGTTCGCGCAGGCGGGGGAAGCGCGTGAGGATCGCGGCGATTTCGCCGTCGGCATCGACGGCATCCTGGCGCACGTTGGCCCCCAGCAGCAGGTTCTCGCGCACGCTCAACTGGCCGAACAGCTGCCGGCCTTCAGGGACCAGGGCCAGGCCAAGGCGGGCGATCTGGCTGGCATCGAGGCTTTCGATGCTGCGGTTGTCCAGCACGATACTGCCGCCACGTGGCCGGTGCAGGCCGGCAAGGGCCTGCAGAATGCTCGATTTGCCGGCGCCATTGGCGCCCAGGATGGCGATCAGCTCACCCGGGTTGACCACCAGGTCGACAGCTTCGACCACTGGCGCCGCGCCATAGTCGATGCACAGGTCGCGCACGTGCAGCACGGCATCACGCGAGCCCGCCCAGGCCTGCGCGCGCGGCTGGGCCTGGTACTCGGTGCCCCCCAGGTACGCCGCAATCACCCGCGGGTCCGAGCGCACCTGTTCAGGGGTGCCCCAGGCGATCGGTTTGCCGGCGTCGAGCACCAGTAGCCTGTGCGACACGGCCATCACCAGCGGCATGTCGTGCTCGACCAGGATGATCGCCAGGTTGAAGGCGGCCAGGCGTTGCAGCAGCGTGGCCAGGCGGTCGGTGTCCTGCCGCCCAAGGCCCGCAGCCGGCTCGTCGAGCAGCAGCACCTGCGGCCGGCTGGCCAGCGCTCGGGCGATCTCGACCAAGCGGCGGTCGACGTGGGGCAGGTCATCGGCGGCGACGTGCAGGTTGCCGCGGTAGCCGACCAGCGCCAGCAACCCGATGGCCAAGGCCTTGCGTGTGGCTTGCTGGCACGGCCAGGGCCGTTCGATGGCACCTTGCTGAAAGGCCAGCAGCAGGTTCTCGAGCACGCTCAGCTCACCGAACAGCTGGGTGGTCTGGTACGTACGGGCGATACCGGCGCGCGCGATGCGCCAGGCCGGCTGCCCGGCCAGCTCCGCGCCCAGCTGTATCGAGCCGGTGTCGGGGCGGTAGAAACCACTGATCAGGTTGAGCACCGTGGATTTGCCCGCACCATTGGGCCCGATCAGGCTGGTGATGCTGCCTGGTAAGGCCTGCAGGCTGACGTGCTGCGCGGCTTGCACACCCCCGAAACGGATGCCGATGCCCTCGACCTTCAGCCCATGCCGCGCACCACCGGTGAAGAACGCCCGCAGCACCGCCGCATCCGGCTGTGCGGTGACCGGCTCGTGCCGCGGCCGCCAAAACCGCTTGGCGAGGCTGCCCAGCACACCGCGTGGTGCCGCCCACAGTACCGCCAGCAGCAAAACCGAGAACGCCAGCAGCCGGTACTCGGCAAAGTCGGCCAGCAGTTCAGGCAGCAGCACGATCACCAGTGCACCGAGCACCGGCCCGAACAGCATGCCGGCGCCACCGACGATCACCGCCAGGACGAACAGGATCGACTGCGAGAACGGGAACGCTGCCGGGTTGATGAACATCAGCACCGGCGCTACCAGCGCCCCGGCTGCGCCCGCCAGCCCTGCCGACAGGGCAAAGGCCAAGGTCCGCGTCTGCACCGGGTTGACCCCCAATGAACGGGCGGCGATCTCCGACGCCTTCACCGCCCGCATTGCCAGGCCCCAGCCGCTGCGCTGCAGGCTCCAGTAGAACGCCAGCGCCGCCAGCATCAGCAGCACCGCAGCCAGTGCCAGCAGCAGGGCCGGGTCCAGCGTGCCGACTTCAGGCAGTGGAATGCCCATCAGGCCGTTGGCACCGCCAGTGATGCTGCGCCACTCGATCAGGCCGTTGTGCACCACCAGGGCAAAGGCAATGGTGATCATTGCCAGGTAAGGCCCGCTGACCCGTAGCGCCGGGATCGCCAGCAAGCCGCCCAACAGCGCGCAGCCAAGGCCGGCCAGGGGCAGGGCGCCCGACAGCGGCAGGCCGGCAAGTGTCAGCAGTGCCGACAGGTAGGCGCCGATGGCATAGAACGCGATGTGCCCGAAGGACATCTGCCCGGACAAACCGATCAGGATGTTCAGGCCCACGCCGACGGTGACCGCCAGCGCGTACAAGGTCAGGATCAACAGCCAGTAGCTGTCCAGGCCCAATGCCAGGCCAAGGCTGGCGACCCCGAACAGGGCCAGGCCGAGGGGGGCGAGTCGCTCGCGCATGGTCATACCTTTACCCAGAGTTTGCGGCCGAACAGGCCGTCAGGACGTGCCGCGAGTACCACGATCACCAGTGCAAAGCACAGCAATTGCGTGAACGCAGAGCCGAAATACAGCGTGACCACCGCCTCGAGCAGGCCAAACAGCAGGCCTGCCGCGAACACCCCACCCGCACTGGCGATGCCGCCGAGGATGGCCACGGCGAAAGCCTTCAGGCCGAACAACGTGCCCATGTCGGCGTGCACGTTGTACAGCGGTGCGATCAGCAGGCCCGCCAGCGCCGCGAACACGGTCGACAGGGCGAAGGCCGCCGCCACCACGCGGTTCACGTCGATGCCCATCAGCCGGGCTGCCCGTGGGTTCTGCACGCAGGCTTCCAGGCGCAGGCCCAGCTGTGTGCGTCGGCGCACCCAGTAAAGCGCGGCCGCCACCGCCGCACCGGCCAGCGGAATGGCCAACTGCACGGCATTCAGGCTGCTGTCGCCCAGGTCCAGGCGCAGGCTGGTCAGGGCACTGCCGAACTGCCGTGGCTCCTTGCCGAAGGTGAACATCGCCAGGTTGTCCAGCAGCAGCCCGCCCGCCACGGTCGCCATCAGCCAGGCGTCCGAGCCACGGGCATGGAAGGGGCGCACCAGAAAACGCTCGATGGCCAGGCCCAGCACCGCGCACAGCAGCAGGGTAGTGGGCAGTGCCAGCCACAACGGCCAGCCCCAGGTCACGGTCAGGCTGTAGCCAAGCACGGCGCCGACCATCATCGCGCTGCCCTGGGCGAAGTTGACCGTGCGCGACACGGCATAGGTGAGGTGAAAGCCCAGCGCCAGCAGCGCATACATGCTGCCCAGGCCCAGGCCGCTGACCAGTGCGGTGGTGATCATGTCGAGGGCCTCCGCTCAGGGCGTCACGGGTACGATGGTGTCGCCATCGAAGCGGCTGAAGACATAGTCCTCAGGGCCCAGGGCGTCGTGGCGGTCAACACTGAACGGCTGCTGGTAGTGTTTGATCAGCCCCTCGTAGTCGCTGATGGCATAGAACCCGTCACGCACCTTCGTGCCTTGGGTATCCTGGGCCTTGTCGATCGCCAGGGCCACCAGGTGCATGGCGTCGTAGGCGTTGGCGATGCCCACGGCGGGGGTCACGTCGGCCAGGGTCTTGACCTGCGGGTAACGCTGCTTGAGAGCGGCCAGCAAGGCATCGCCGCGGGCGCTGTTGTGGGCGCTGAAGACAAACGTCTGGATGAAGTGCACGCGCCCGGCGTCAGGCCCGGCCAGCTCGCCGAAGCGGCCGCCGGCCGGGCCCCAGTGCGACACCACCGGCACGTTCCAGCCCATCTGCTGGAGCGATTTGACCACCTGCGCCGAAGGCCCGACGTTGCCCACCAGCAGCAGGGTGTCGACGCCTGCGTTTTTCAGGCGGGTGAGTTGCGGCACCATGTCCAGGTCACTGTCCTCAAAGCGCTCGGCCGGCGCCTGGGCCATGTCGCGGCGGGCCATAGCGGCGTTTAGCCCTGCCAGGTTCGACTCGCCCCAAGGGTTATTGGCCAGGATCAGGCCCGGGCACTTCATGCCCTGGCGCAGGCCATAGGCGACCAGTGCTTCGTCCACCTGTTCATCCACCGCCGACACGCGGAACACGTAGTTGTCCTTTGCGCCGTTCTCGGTGATTTTGGTGCCTGCCGCCCAGATCCCCATGAACGGCGTTTTCAGTTGGTTGGCCAACGGCACGATGGCCAGCGACACCGGGGTGTCGAGGCCGCCGAACAGCACGCTGACCTTTTCCCGCTGGATCAACTCGCGCGCCGCCAGCATGCCCTTGGCCGGGTTGCTCTCGTCATCGCGGCGCACCAGTTCCACCGGGCGGCCCAGCAGCCCGCCTTGGGCGTTGATCTCATCGATGGCCAGGGTCAGGCCCCGGGTCAGGGCCTCGCCGGACTTGGCAGACTGCCCCGACAACGCGGCCACCAGGCCCACCTTGATCGGCTCTGCAGCCTGTACCCAGCCCGTGCAGCAGGCCAGGGAAAAGGCTGCGCAGGGCAGCCAGCGACGTAGCAAGGAACCGCTGAACATGGTTCGAACTCCTGATTGCTAGCAATTTATAAAAATGTGCTAGCAAAACAGGTGCCATTTGGAAAATACTTCGGGCACCCCGTGTTTTGGGGCTTGCGCCTTCGGCTTCAGCGCCCTCGCGTGCACTGGATCAAGGCATCGCTCGGGGCCTGCGCCCCGTTCTGGACACCCTCGGAGACTTGCAATGACCGAAAGCAACAGCGCCGTACAGATCGTTCGCGACTTCCTCGCTGCTTCCATGGCCCCCGACCCGGTGCGCGCTGCCACGTTCATGAGCGACGACGTGCGCATTACCTTTACCGGCGGCCGCGCGATGCCCACCCCGGCCGATATCACCGCGTTCAATGGCGCGCGTTACACCTGGGTGAAGAAGCAGCTGGGGCAGTTCGACTGGTGTGAGCGCGAGGACCACACCGTGGTGTATTCCAATGGCACCCTGTACGGGCAGTGGCCGGATGGCCGCAGCTTTTCCGGCAACCGTTACCTGGACCGTTTCGAAGTGAAGGCGGGCAAGATCGTGCGCATGGATGTGTGGAACGACAGCGCCGAATGGATGCTGGCGCCGGAGATCGGCAAGGCCTGAGCGGGTCAGTTGCGGTGTGGCCTGAGGTATCGCCGTTGGCGATACCTGGTAGCGCGAAACCCGCACCGTGAGCGCACCGCTGTCGGGTATAAGTTGCCCATGCGCTACCGACGTCTCGATTTGAACCTGCTGGTCGCCCTGGATGTGCTGCTCGATGAGTGCAGCGTCAGCCGGGCGGCGCAGCGCCTCAACCTTGGCCAGTCTGCCACCAGCGCTGCGCTGGGGCGCCTGCGCGAGCACTTTCAGGACCCCCTGCTGATCCCCCTCGGGCGCGGCCTTGAGCCCAGTGCCCTGGCGCGGCAGTTGGCACCCAAGGTGCGGGAGGCGCTGAGCTTGGTCGGGGAGGTGGTCGAGACGTCCCTGGGCTTCGATCCCGGCCGCTGTGAGCGGCGCTTCACCCTGGTGGCATCGGACTATGTGGCGGCCACTGTCATGCCTGCCCTCAGCCGTGTGCTGGACCGCGTGGCCCCCGGTATCTCGCTGGTGGTTCGCGACCTGCCGGTGTCGCGTGACGGTGACGTGGTGGCCGAGGCCCTGGACTACCGCCGTAGCGATCTGGTGATCGTGCCTCAGCGGCGCATCAACCTGCGCTATCCCCACTCAGTGTTGCTCGAAGATGAGCTGTGCTGCGTTGTGTGTGCGCACGAAGCGGCTTACCAGTCGGGCCTTGGCCTGGCTCAGTTCTGTGCGGCCGCGCATGTCGTGCGCGAGTTCACCGATGGCCAAAACCTCTCGGTCGACACCCAGCACCTGCGCGATATCGGCATCGAGCGGCGTGTGGCCGTGGCGGTGCCAAGCTTCGCGCTGATGGGCGACTTCGTCAGCGGTACGCCGCGCATCGCGACGTTGTTCCGGCGCCAGGCCCAAGCGCTGGCGCGTCATCATGCGCTTCGGGTACTGCCTTCGCCCATCGCCTTCCCGATGGTTGCGCAAGTGCTGCAGTGGCACCCGCAGCAAGCATCCGACCCGGCCCTGGGCTGGCTCCGGCAGGTGCTCACCGAGCAGGCGGCGGGGGTCGATCACGCCTGAGGGTCGCCCGTATCAGCGGCCAGGCCCAGTTCTGCGATGGCCAGCAAGGCGCAGCGTTCATCATTGTCAGAGGTGTCACCGCTGACGCCGATGGCCCCCAGCAGGGCGCCTTCGGCATTGCGCAGCAGAACACCGCCGGGCACCGGGATCACGTGGCCATGGGTCAGGCTGTTGATCGCGTCGAAGAACGCTGGCATCACCTGAGCGCGGCGTGCCAGCTCCCGGCCACCGAAGCCCATGCCCAGGCAGCCGCTGGCTTTCGCGGTGGCGATTTGCGGGCGCAAGGCGCTGGCCTGCTCATCGCGCAACAGCGCCAGTGGGTGGCCTGCCGCATCGAGCACGGCGGCGGCCAGGGGCCGCATGCCCAAGGCCCGGGCATGTCGCAGCGTGGACGCGGCAAGCCGCGTGGCGGTTTCGAAATCGAGCACCTGCATGATCACTGGCTCCATTTGCCAAGCTCGGCGACACGGTCGCGGGTGTAGAGTTCGGTCCATTTCAGGGAGTTGAAGTCCGAGACCTGTTTGGGGTTGTAAGGGGTGCGTTGCAGGCGTACCGGTTGGCCTGCCTTGTACACCGCCTGCAGGCGGTTGCGGTCTTGCAGGATGCGGATGTCATCGAGCGGCGAGCCGTCGAGGAGCAACAGGTCGGCCTGCTTGCCTGGCTCCAGGGTGCCGAGCGTTTCACCGCGCGGCATCAGGCGTGCGCCGACGTTGGTTGCCGCGTGCAGCGCTTGGGCCGTGGTGAAACCCAGGCGCGTGACCAGCAACTCCAGTTCACGCGCATGCCACTCACCGTAAGGGGTAACGGCAAAACCGCTGTCGCTGCCGCAGGCGAACGGCACACCGGCGGCCTTGGCGCGCTTGAGCACCGGCGTGCCCAGTTCCAGGGTACGGGCGCAGTAGCCGGCGTAGCCTGTGGTCACTGCCGGGTCGTGGGGCTGGCAGAAATCTACGGTGTTCTGCGGGAAGGTCATGGTGGGCGCCAGTACGCTGCCTGCCTCCAGCAGCGCTTCGATGCAGGCGTCGTCCATGTAGAAGGCATGGAACACCAGATCCACGCCTGCCTTGGCCGCGTACATCACCGCTTCGCGGCCGTAGGCGTGAGTGGCTACCCGGCAGCCGAGGCGGTGCGCCTCGTCGACCATTTCGCGGGTTTCATCGGCGGTGAAGGCCGCGATGATCTCCCCGTTGGGGCGGCGGTGTGTGCCGTCCATGGCGATCTTGATCAGGTCGACGCCATCCTTGGCCTGCTTGCGGATCTGCGCGATGGCTTCGGTACGGCTGGTAACCAGCGCCGCAGTGAAGTATTCAGGGGCGCCGACGCGGCTGGGAAACCAGTCGTTGAGGCTTTGCCGGTTGGTGATCACACGGCTGCTTGCGGCAATGCGCGGGCCTTCGAAGAGCCCGGCGTTGACCGTATTGCGCACAGCGATGCTGAGCTGGCCGCTGTCACCCGGGCAGACCATCGAGGTGACCCCGGCAGCCAGTACGTGCTGGGCAAAGAACATACCGCGCAAGGCGCGGAATTCATCACTGGTCCAGATGTCGATGTCTTCTTCGCTCTGGGCGTTGCCGAACGCCAGGTGAGTGTGCACATCGACCAGCCCCGGCATGACGAAGTCGCCGCGTACTTCGCGGTCACCGGGCACTGGGCGCGGTGCCTGGGCGGTCGCGCCAACATGGCGTATCACGCCGTTTTCGATGATCAGCGTCTGTTGCTGGCGTGCCTGAAGGCTGGCGCCGTCGAACAGGGTGGCGCAGTGAAGGTGCAAGGCGCTCATGGTCGGATGCTACTCCTCGTGTTGTTTCCGGCAGGCTATGTGCCTGCGGCGCCTGGCACCATCAGATCCTGTCGTTGGCCACCCATCGATGGCATCGATACCTGCGCCGGCGCCCGCGCCCGCAAGGGTTCAGGCGGTATGCCCGCCAAGGGTTTCGGCAACCCAGTCGGCGATGTACTGGCCGGCATTGATGCTGTTGTCGAAGCTTGAATGCTGCACGCCGCCTTCGCGCTCAGTGAAGATCTTCAGTTCGCGCTTGGGGCTGTTGACCAGTTGCTCGTAGGTGCGGTGGGCCCACTTGAGCGGAATCTGCGAGTCCTTTTCACCGTGGGTCACCAGGAAGGGCACGCGAATGCGGTCGAGCACGCCATCGAGGTGCACGTTTTCGGCAATGGTCATGAATTCGTCCATGTCCTTCGCGCCCCAGACCCAGCACACGTGCGCCCAGTAATGCGGCACCGGGAAGTCGCCTTCCTTCTCCAGGCGCCGCTTCTGCACGTCGCGCCAGTCGTGGTTGGCGCCCCACACCACGCCGCAGGCAAAGCGCGGCTCGAAGGCCACCGCTCGCGGGCAGTAGTACCCCCCCAGCGAAACCCCCTCCATACCGATGCGCTTGGCGTCGACTTCCGGGCGGGTTTCCAGCCAGTCCACCACGCGGCTGGCCCAATGTTCGCTGTCGTAACGGGCGGTCAGGCCTTGAAGGCGCAGCGCCTCGCCCGTGCCGGGTTGGTCGATGATCAGCGAGGAAACGCCACGTTTGGCCAGCCACGCCGGCAGGCCGACGCGATATTTCATTTCTTTGGTCGAATCCAGCCCATTGACCTGCACCAGCAGTGGCGCCGGGCCGGTGGTGCCTTCGGCGCGCACCAGCAGGCCACTCAGATACTGGCCTTCGTAGGGGATTTGCACCCGCTCGCAGTTTTCCCGCGACAGCTCGATGCCGCGGGCGAAGGTCTGCAGGAAACGCTGGTACAGCGCCTCGCGCCCTGGCGCACCATGGGCCTGCAGGCGTTCGCAGGTCAGGTAGTAGGTGGCGGCGCGGTTGTATTTTTCGCCAGCGGACAGGCATCGGCCAGCGGCCTCGTCTTCATCGGCCAGGGCGCAGAGCTTGTCGGCCATCTTTGACCAGGTTTCGCGAAAGGCCTGGGTGCCGGCGGCGTCAGGTTGCCGCGCCGCCTCCTGCAGCGGCGCGCACATGGCTTCGATCTCGCCCAGGCGGGCGCCCATTTCGATGGCCAGGTCCACCGAGAGGTTCCAGACGTAGTTGGTGGGGAAGTAGCGGAACATTGTTGTTGTCCTTCTGCGGTCGTTGGGTCCGGTGCCTGAGCATCGCGCCAGGCACACAAGGCGATGTCCGAAGGCAAGTTACGCAGACAGGGCGAGGAGGGGCCAATCGTGAACAGGGATGCGAGGTATCGCCAAACGCGATGCCCCGGCGACATGGCGCCGGCCGGGGCGATGGCTGCCGGTCAGGCGCTGGCCCGCAGGGCTTCAGGTCGCTGGTCCAGGTGCTGGATGAAATCGCTGATGCGCTCACGCAGCCAGCGGTGCATGGGGTCACCGTCCATGCTGCGGTGCCAGAGCATGAACTCGCGCATCACCGGGATCTTCACCGGTGGTGGCAGGATCCGCAGGGGCAGATAGCGGGCATACAGCTGCGCCAGGCGCCGGTGCATGGTGGCCACACGAGGGGTGCCTACCAGCAGTTGCGGCAGGGTGTTGAAGTCGTTGGTGATCACTTCCAGGCGGCGATTGAAACCGTACTGGTTCATGAACCAGTCCTCGATGCTCAGGTGCCGGTTACGGCCAAAGCCCACCGAGATATGCCCCATCTGCATGTACTGCTCCAGCGTCAGGCTGTCGCCGACCTGCGGGTTGTCGCGCCAGACCACGCACACGTGATCTTCCTCGAACAACAGCTGGGAGGGGTGGCCTTCGATGAGGTACCGCTCGGGCACGATCATCATGTCGACTTCGCCGCGCATCAGAAGCTCGGCGCTGTTGTCGCCGGGGCTGATCATCTCGAAGGTGATGTGCGGCGCCTGAAGGTGGATTTTCTGGATGACCTGGGCGAACAGCACGCTGATCAGGTAGTCCGAGGTCACCAGGCGCAGGTGCCGTTTGCTGCTCGACGGGTCGAATACCGGCTTGGCGGTAATCGAGGAGCGGATGGTCAGCAGCACCTCGCGCACCGGCTGGGCCAGCTCCAGCGCATAGGGCGTGGGCTGCATCTTGCGGCCCACCTGCACCAGCAGTTCGTCCTCGAAAAACGTTCGCAAGCGGCCCAGCACGCCACTGGTGGCCGATTGCGTCATGTGCAGGCGTTCAGCGGCACGGGTGATGTTCTGCTCATCGAGCAGGACATCCAGTGCCACCAACAGATTCAGATCCAGGTGGTGAAAGCGCATGGTGATAGCTCACGGTTCTTGTAGTTATTTTCGCGATACCTTCCCGCCGCATCGCCGATACGTCAAGGCCAATCTGCCGTTGAACCGAGCCAACGCCAGGCGCCATGGGCTGGCGCACAGGTATCGCGTTTACCGATGCCTCGCATCCTGACTCACGATTGGTCAGCCTGGCCGATCAGCCAGCAATCTGCCCTCCAGTCGAGCGGCCAGCCCGCCGCCACGACCTGCTACCGGTGACCCTGGCTGGCACCGAACAATAATTTCAATGGAGTGGTAGCCATGAACATTCTTGGACTCGACGCACTGGTGTTTGGCGTCGACGATATCCAGGCCTGCGCCGATTGCCTGCGTGATTACGGCCTGTCAGCCGTACAACTGGATGGCGACGGTGGCCGTTTCGAAGCGCTCGACGGCACGGCGATCATCATCCGTCGCGGCGATGACCCCCACCTGCCGCCGGCCCTGGGCCCGACCCCATCGCTGCGTGAAACCGTGTATGGCGTCGCCGCGGCGCAGGACCTCGAGGCCATCGCCGACGAGCTGGGGCGCGACCGCGAGGTGCGCCGCGACGCGCAGGGCGTGCTGCACAGTGTCGACGACCTGGGCTTTGCCATCGCCTTCCAGGTCACCTGCAGGCGCAGCTTCCAGGCGCCGGCCGACCTCACCAACGCGCCCGGCAGCACGCCGCAGCGGCCACTCAACCAATTGGGCATCACCCTGGACATGCCAGCGCAGCCGCGCACCCTGTCCCATGTGGTGTACTTCGTGCCGGACGCGGCCAAAGGCGAAGCCTTCTATCGCGACCGCCTGGGTTTCGTCACCACCGACAGCTTCATCGGCGTCGGCCCGTTCATGCGGACCGCGGGCATGGACGATCACCACTGCCTGTTCATGATCCAGACCCCGCCCCACATGCAGGGCTGCGAGCATTTCACCTTCCATATGGGCAGCGGCACGGAAGTGCTGCTGGCCGGCAATCGCTTCCAGCAAAAAGGCTGGACCAGTTTCTGGGGCCCAGGCCGTCACCTGCTGGGCTCGAACTGGTTCTGGTACTTCAACAGCCCGCTGGGCTGCCACATCGAGTACGACGCCGACATGGACAAGCATGACGACCAGTGGGCGGCGCGCCAGGCGCCGATGTCGGCCGACAACTCGCAGCTGTTCCTCTTCGCTGCGCGGGAGAAGTGGGCGCCCGGTGGCCCACCGCCAAAACAGGCCTGAGCAATGGCTGGTGTGGCGCTGTGCCCGCTCGCGGAGCTGGGCGAGGGCAAGGCCCGCGGCTTCGACCCGCAGAGCAAGGGGGCAGACAGCCTGTTCGCCCTCCGGCACGGCGGGGTCGTGCGGGTGTACCGCAACCTTTGCCCGCACCTGCGGGTACCGCTGGAGTACCGCAAGGACCGCTTTCTCAGTGCCGATGGCCAGTGGGTGGTCTGCTACGCCCATGGCGCGCGCTTTCGGCCTGACGATGGCACCTGCGTGCACGGCCCGTGCCGTGGCGATGCACTGCAGGCGCTCGATCACCGTGAGGTGGACGGCTGGCTGGTAGTGCCGCTGGAACAGTTGCACCCCTGAGGTATCGCGCCGCGTGATAGGTCGCATCCCAGGACTCGATTGGTCAAAGCCCGGCGCTGCCGGGAAGCTGTGCCCAAGGCACAGGACATGCCCGCCGCCCACGCTGCGGCGAACAACAAGAACAAGACGTGAGGGATGCCATGAATACTGTGAGCAACGTACTGATCGTGGGCGGCGGGATTGGCGGGCTGTGCGCTGCCATCGCGCTGCGGCGCAAGGGGATAGCGGTCGACCTGGTCGAACTCAAGACCGAGTGGACCGTCTACGGCGTCGGCATCATCCAGCAGAGCAACGTGGTGCGCGAGATGCACCGCCTGGGGGTGCTCGACGCCTACCTGAACGCGGCCTACGCCTTCGAAGACGTGGCCATCTACACCACTGAAGGCCACCCATTGGCGCGGATCCCGGGGCAGCGCCTGGCCGGCCCGCAGTACCCGGCCAACGTCGGCATCTCCCGCCGCGCCTTGCACAAGGTGCTGAGCGAAACCGCCATCGAACTCGGTACCCAGGTACGCCTGGGCACCTCTGTGGAGCGCTTCGAGCAGGATGCCACTGGCATCGACGTGCTGTTCAGCGATGGCCGCCAGGGGCGCTATGCGCTGATGGTCGGCGCCGATGGGCTGTACTCGAAGATCCGTGGTTTGCTGTTCGGTGATGCCTACCAGCCGCGATTCACCGGCCAGTCGGTGTGGCGCCACAACTTCCCGCGCGCAGCCGGTATCGACCACCTGGCCAACTTCCAGGGCCCCTCGGGTAATGCTGGGCTGGTACCGCTGGCCGACAACCTGATGTACCTGTTCACCACCTCCCACGAACCGGGCAACCCGTGGATGGACCCGGCCGGGCTTGCCGCGGGCCTGCGCCAGCGCCTGGCGGGGTTTGGCGGGTTGATCGGTGAGCTGCGCGAACAGGTCTGTGACAGCGCAGAGGTCGTCTACAAGCCACTGGAAGCGGTGTTCGTCGACGAGCCCTGGTATCGCGGCCGCGTGCTGCTGATCGGGGATGCGGCCCATGCCACCACGCCGCACCTGGGGCAGGGCGCGGGCATGGCCATCGAAGACGCCGTGGTGCTGGCCGAGGCGCTGACCGCCGGCGGCAGCCTGGACGAGCAGTTGCAGTGCTTCATGGGGCGCCGGTTCGAGCGCTGCAAGTACATCAGCGACATGTCGCTGCTGGCGGGCGAGAAAGAGGTCCAGCGGGACCCGTCCTTCGACCGCATCGGCCTGGTCAAGCAGATGCTCGAGGTCACCGCTCGGCCGATCTGATCCCTGTGCCCGGCGCACCCTGCCTTGCCGGCGCGCCGCGGTGCATGCCAACACCGACACAAGAACAAGAAAGAGGAAACCCCGATGTTGACTCGCAAAGGTGCAACCGCCCGGCCGTTGCCGCCGCTCAAACCCATCACCCTGGCGATTTTCGCCCTGGCGGCCAGCCAGGCCCAGGCCATGCAATTCGACACTGGCATCCCCGACCTGCGGGTGCGCTGGGACAATACCCTGAAGTACAGCGCCGCCTGGCGCACCCAGGATGCCAGCAGCAAACTCACCGAAGGGCAGACGGCCCTGAACCTGGATGATGGTGACCGCAATTTCGACAAAGGCCTGATTTCAAACCGCCTGGACCTGCTGTCAGAGCTGGATGTGACCTACGGCAACGTCGGCGCCCGGGTCAGTGGTGCGGCCTGGTATGACGATGTCTACAACCAGGGTTCCGACAACGGCGACCCCAGCCGCGCCAACAGCTATTCGGTCGATTACGATGAGTTCACCGATGACACCCGCACCTTGCACGGGCGCAAAGGCGAGTTGCTCGACGCGTTCATCTTTGGCAAGACCGAGATCGGTGGGCTGCCGGTGTCTGGCCGTTTGGGCCGTTACGCCATGCAGTGGGGCGAGAGCCTGTTCTATGGCATGAACGGTATCGCCGGGGGCATGGCGCCGGTGGATGTGGTCAAGGGCCTGTCGGTGCCCAACACCCAGTTCAAGGAGCTGATCCGCCCGGTGCAGCAGATTTCCGGGCAGTTGCAGCTGACGCCGGATGTCTCCCTTGGCGCCTACTACCAGTTCGAGTGGGAGGCCAACCGCCTGCCGGCAGCTGGCAGCTATTTCTCCACCGACGACTTCTTTGGCGACGGCGCAGAGCGCATGTTCGTTGGCGCGCCGGTGTTCCCGGGCGGCCAGCCGCTGGCCTTCTACCACGGCAACGACAAGGAAGCCAAAGACTCGGGGCAGGGCGGTGTGCAGTTGCGCTGGCGCAGCGAAACCGTGGACTGGGGGCTCTACGCCATTCGCTTCCACGACAAGTCGCCGCAGCTCAACGTACGCCCCGACTTCGCCAACCTCGACCCGGTCAGTGGCAAGGCCGGCGAGTTCTACTGGGTTTATCCGGAGGGCATCGAGGCACTGGGCGGCAGTTTTTCCACCACCCTGGGCAACTTCAACGTCGCTGGCGAGCTGTCCACCCGTTGGAACCAGCCATTGGCCTCGACGAACCAGCATGCACTGGCGACGGACGAGCCGATCGACAACGATGACAACCCGGTTTACGCCACCGGCCGCACCCTGCATGCCAACGTCTCCTGGCTGGCCAGCCTGGAGCCCAACTTCATTGCCGCCGAGTCGAGTTTCCTGGGCGAGATAGCCTGGAACCGGGTGATGAGCGTGAGCAAGAACGCCGACGCCGTCGACCCCAACGCCGACCGCGATGCCACCAGCCTGCGCCTGGTGTTCGAGCCGATGTACCGGCAGATCTACCCTGGCCTGGACCTCTCCGTGCCGATCGGTGCGAGCTACACCAACGGTGCCTCGATGGCCTTGGGTACCGGTTTTGGCAGCGACCATGGCGGCGACCTGAACATCGGCCTGAAAGGCAACTATCTCAACACCTGGAGCCTGGGCCTGACCTACACGCACTACTACGGCCCGGAAAACACCTTCCTCGATGCCGCCAACAACTACACCTTCGAACAGTCGCTCAAAGACCGCGACTTCATCGCCTTCACCGTCAGCCGTACCTTCTGACCGAGGACTACCCGATGAAACACAACAATAACGTCGTTTCCCTGTTCACTGCCCTGAGTGCCTCGCTGCTGCTCGCTCACGGCGCTTTTGCCGCGGTGCCCCCCGAGCAGGCGGCAACGCTCAAGACCACCCTGACGCCACTGGGCGGGGAGCGTGCCGGCAACGCCGACGGCAGCATCCCGGCCTGGACCGGCGGCTACACCCAAGTCGACAGCGCTTACCAGGACGGCGGCAAGCGGAGTGACCCGTTCGCCGCTGAAAAGCCGCTGCTGACCATCACGGCGCAGAACATGACGCAGTACGCTGACAAGCTGACCCCAGGCATCCAGGCGATGCTGAAGAAGTACCCCGACAGCTACCGGCTGGAGGTCTACCCGACCCACCGCAGCGCCGCCGCACCGCAATCGGTGTACGACGCAACCTTCGCCAATGCCACCAGCGGCAAGCTGGTGGACGGCCCTGCCGGCGCCATGCCCGAAGGCGCCTCCGGGGGTATTCCGTTCCCGATCCCGGCCAATGGCGTGGAAGCCATGTGGAACCACTTGCTGCGCTGGCGCGGGGCTTCATGGCACGCCAGTTTCAACCAGTACCTGACCACTGCCGACGGCAAGCACGTGCTGACCAACGATTCGCGCGCCGATCTGCAGATGCCCTGGTATCTGCCTGGGGGCAGTGGTGACAAGGGTGTGTTCTTCTCGATCCGCATGACCAACGATGGGCCGCCGCTGCGGGCGGGCGAGGCCATCACCGGCCTTGAAAACCTCAATGCCGACAAAGCCGCGGTGTGGACCTACCTGCCCGGGCAGCGCCGGGTCCGCCGTCTG
Source organism: Pseudomonas putida (assembly GCF_026625125.1). NCBI lineage: Bacteria > Pseudomonadati > Pseudomonadota > Gammaproteobacteria > Pseudomonadales > Pseudomonadaceae > Pseudomonas > Pseudomonas putida. The sequence goes on from NZ_CP113097.1 coordinate 2,445,181, forward strand.
CCCAATGCCTGCTGCGACACACCGACCCCAGCCACCGCAGGGGTGATGAGTTTCGATGAGCTGTACGTGTTCAACGGCCGCCTGGACCGCTTTGACTGGAAGCTGGTGGGCAAGAAAGAGATGTACATCCCCTACAACGCCAACAAGGTGTTCACCGCCGCCAACGCTGAAGCGCTGCTCGACCCGCACCACCTCAAACCACAAGCCATCCGCTGGGAACTGCACCGGGTGTGGGTGGTGGAGGCGACGCTCAAGCAGGGCCAGCGCCACGTGATGCCCAAGAGCACCTACTACCTGGACGAAGACACCTGGGCAGCCGTGCTGGGCGAGCGATACGACGCGCGCAACCAGTTGGCCAAGGTGGTCTGGACCTCCCCGGTGGTACTGCCTGACCTGCCAGGCGTGGTGACCCTGACCAACGGCTTCTACGACCTGTTGTCCGGCGCATGGTTCGCTGGCGACCTGTTTGCCGGCAAGCAGGAGCAGTACCGCATCGTGCCGCCCTACAAGGACTCGGTGTTCACCGCCGATGCCATGGCGGGTGAGGGCGTGCGCTGAGCAGGCGCATTGCACCTGGGCCGTATCGACTACAAGAACAAAAGGTTGCGTGCGATGAACAAGATGCTCCAGGGCTGGCTGCTGGCCGCCTGTTGCACGCTGCCTCCGGCCTACGCCGGCGGCAGTGTGGATGTGCTCTCGCAGCCCGCAGTGCATGGCCCCCAGGCCTTGCGAGCGGTGCTGCAGGATGTGGCCCGTGCCGGCGCGCGCCTGGTGGCGGTGGGCGAACGTGGCGTGGTGCTGCTTTCGGACGACAATGGCAAGGCCTGGCGCCAGGCCACGACCGTGCCAGTGAGCGTCAGCCTGACCGCGGTGCAGTTCGTCGATGCGCGCAACGGCTGGGCGGTTGGCCACGCTGGCGTCGTGCTGCGCAGCGAGGACGGTGGCGAGCACTGGGCCTTGCAGCTCGATGGCAAGCGCGCCGCGGCCCTGGAGTTACAGGCAGCCGAGGCCTCTGCGGATCAGCGCCGCCTGGCCGCCGCACAGCGGCTGCTGGCCGACGGCGCCGACAAGCCCCTGCTGGCGCTGAGCTTCGCCGATGCGCAGCACGGCCTGGTGGTGGGTGCCTACGGGCTGGCCATGATCACGGCCGACGGCGGGCGTAGTTGGCAGTCCGCCATGGGCCTGCTGCCCAACCGCCGCGGCCTGCACCTGTATGCCCTGGCCCGCCAGGGCGCTGACCTGTACGTCGCCGGCGAGCAGGGCCTGTTGCTGCGTTCGCGTGATGGCGGCGCTCACTTCGAGGCTTTGCAAGGCCCTTATGAGGGCAGCTACTTCGCTGCCAGCGTGCTGCCCAACGGACGGCTGCTGGTCGGCGGGTTGCGCGGTTCGTTGTTCGCCTCCGATGACGGCGGTGCAAGTTTCCAGGCGCTGGTCAACCCGATTGCTGCTTCGCTCAACGCCATCCGCGTCGCCGGTGATCAGGTATTGCTGGCCAACCAGGCCGGGATGTTGCTGCACAGCAGCCTGAGCGACTTTGCCGCGCACCCTGTGCCGGTCTCCGATGGCCTGCCACTGACTGCCGCCACCACTGCCGCCGACGGTGCCATCGTCGCCGTCGGCATGGCCGGTGCACGCCGCCTGGCGCCTTCTTCTTCCTCTTTCACGAAGGACTGAGCCATGCATGCCATGAATCTGCCGGCGCCTTGCAGCGGCCGTCTCGATGACTTCGACAACATGTCCGGGTCGCTGCTGGAACGTGCACTGTTCAACCATCGGGCGTTGGTCCTGCTGCTGTGCCTGGCCGCTACCTTGCTGCTTGGCTGGCAGGCCACGCGCCTGACGCTCAACGCCAGCTTCGAGAAGACGATTGCCCGCGACCATCCATTCGTCCACAACTACCTGGAACACCGCCAGGAACTTGCCGGGCTGGGCAACGCAGTGCGCATCGCCGTGGCCAACCCCAGTGGCAGCATCTACGACAAGGATTACCTGCACAGCCTGCAGCAACTCAACGACGCGGTGTACCTGCTGCCGGGCGTCGACCGTGCGGCGATGAAGTCGCTTTGGACCCCCTCCACCCGCTGGGCCGGGGTGACCGAGGAGGGCCTGGAAGGCGGCCCTGTGATCCCCGACGGCTACGACGGCGGCCCCGCGAGCCTCGAGGCGCTCAAGCGCAACGTCGAACGTTCCAACGAGATCGGCCAGTTGGTGGCCTTCGACCAGCGTTCGAGCATCGTCTACGTGCCGCTGCTGGAAACGACACCGGACGGCAAGGCGCTCGACTACAACGCCTTCGCCAGCGAACTGGAAAGCCTGCGTGAACGCTTCCAGCAGCAGGGCGTGCAGATTCACATCACCGGCTTCGCCAAGGTCGTCGGCGACCTGATCGATGGCTTGGAGCAGATCCTGCTGTTCTTCGCCGCAGCCATCGCCATCACCGCTGTGGTGCTCTACTGGTACACCCGGTGTGCGCGCAGCACGGCGCTGGTGGTGACCTGCTCACTGGTGGCAGTGGTCTGGCAAATGGGCCTGCTGCCGCTGCTGGGGTACGAACTGGACCCGTACTCGGTGCTGGTGCCGTTTCTGGTGTTCGCCATCGGCATGAGCCATGGCGCACAGAAGATGAACGGCATCATGCAGGACATCGGCCGCGGCATGCACCGCTTGGTGGCGGCGCGCTTCACCTTCCGCCGGCTGTTCCTGGCCGGGCTCACTGCACTGCTGTGCGATGCGGTGGGCTTCGCGGTGCTGATGATCATCCGTATCCAGGTGATCCAGGACCTTGCCGTCATCGCCAGCCTCGGCGTGGCGGTGCTGATCTTCACCAACCTGATCCTGCTGCCGGTGCTGCTTTCCTATGTCGGGGTCAGCGCCCGAGGTGCGCGCCGTAGCCTGCGCGCCGAACAGGCGCAGGCGAGCGGGGCGCAGAAGCACGCGATGTGGCGCCTGTTGGACCGCTTCACCCGCCGCCGCTGGGCTGCGTGGTGCATTGCACTGGCGCTACTGATGGCCGCGGGCGGTTTCGCCGTGAGCCTGCACCTGAAAGTGGGAGACCTGGATGCTGGCGCCCCCGAGCTGCGTGCCGATTCGCGTTACAACCGCGACAACGCGTTCATCACTGAGCACTACGGTGCCAGCAGTGACGTGTTTGCGGTGATGGTGCGCACGCCCGCTGGCGGTTGTTCGGCCTACGATACCCTCAAGCGCGTGGACGACCTCGACTGGCAGTTGCGTGGCCTGCCGGGCGTAGACTCGACCAACTCATTGGCGCTGCTCAACCGCCGGGTACTGGTTGGCCTCTCTGAGGGCAGCCCGAAATGGTACGAGCTGGTGAACAACCAGGCGACCCTGAACATGGTCACCGCCAACGCCCCGCGCGGCCTGTACAACGATGACTGCAGCCTGCTCACACTCTACGCCTACCTCACCGACCACAAGGCCGACACCCTGGCGCGGGTGGTGGACAGCGTCCAGGCCTTTGCCCAGGGCAACGACAGCGAGCAGGCTACCTTCCTGCTCGCTGCCGGGAGCGCCGGCATCGAGGCTGCCACCAACCAGGTGGTGAAACAGGCCAACCGCGACATGCTCTGGTGGGTGTACGGGGCCGTCACCCTGCTTTGCCTGGTGACCTTCCGCTCCTGGCGTGCGGTGCTTTGTGCGGTGTTGCCGCTGGTGCTCACCTCGATCCTGTGTGAGGCGTTGATGGTGGCGTTGGGCATCGGCGTGAAGGTGGCGACGTTGCCGGTGATCGCGCTCGGCGTCGGCATCGGTGTGGACTACGCGCTGTATGTGATGAGCATCGTGCTGGCGCAGCTGCGACAAGGGGCGAGCCTTTCCCAGGCGTATTACCGCGCGCTGCTGTTCACCGGCAAGGTGGTGATGCTGACGGGCGTGACCCTGGCCATCGCGGTGGGTACCTGGATCTTCTCGCCGATCAAGTTCCAGGCGGACATGGGCGTGCTGCTGGCCTTCATGTTTGTGTGGAACATGGTCGGGGCGCTGGTCCTGCTGCCGGCACTGGCCTACTTCCTGCTGCCGCAAGGCCAGGTGCGTTCGCCGGTGTTGCCCGCTCATGAGCCTTTGTCGCAACAGCGCCAACCCGGTGCTGAATTGACCCCGCGCGGCGCGCGACTGCATTCGCTGGAGGAGGTGAGCCATGGCCGCTGAACGTACGTCCGGCAGGGCGCAGGCGCTGTTATTGCTGTTCGGCAGCTGCCTGCCGGTGCTGGGGGCCGTGCTGATCGCCCCTGTGCTGCCACGCATGCAGCTGCATTTCAGCGCAGCGCCCGGCGTGGCGGTGCTGGTACCGATTGTGCTGACCTTGCCCGCACTGGTGATTGCCCTGGCGGCACCTTGGGCCGGCATGCTGGCGGACCGTGTCGGCCGGCGGGCCTTGCTGCTGGCCAGCATGCTGCTTTACAGCGTCTGCGGGGTGCTGCCGCTGTGGCTGGACTCCCTTGGCCTGATTATCGCCAGCCGCGCCGGCATCGGCCTGGCCGAAGCCGGCATCATGACCTGCTGCACCACACTGATGGGGGACTACTTCGAGGGCCAACGCCGGGAGCGGCTGTTTGCCCTGCAAATGGTGGCCACGTCGCTGTCAGCCGCCTTGTTCATGGGCCTGGGCGGAGCACTGGGTGAAAACGGTTGGCGTACGCCGTTCGCGCTGTATGCCGTAGGCGTGCTGTGCCTGCCGCTGATGGCCTGGCTGTTATGGGAACCGCAGGCCCGCCGTGTCGAGCCTCGACATGGCGGGGCTTCACGCTTCCCCTGGGCCGCCCTGGCGCCGATCTACCTGCTGACAGGCCTGGCGGGTGTGAGCCTGTTCATCGTTCCGGTGCAAGTCGGCTACCTGCTGCAACTGCTGCATGTGGATGCACCGCAGCAGGTGGGCCTGACCATGGGCGCCAACCAACTCGGCGTGCTGGCCGGGGCACTGGCCTTCCGCTTGCTGGCCAGCCAGCCAGCGGGGCGTCTGCTGGCGCTGGGGTTTGCCACGGCGGGGCTTGGCGGTGGCCTGATGGCGCTTTCCACCAGCCACGCAGTGGTGGTGGTGGCCGTGCTGATCAATGGCCTGGGCGTTGGCCTGCTGCTGCCCTGCCTCATCAGCCAGGTCATGCAGCACGTCGGTTTCGACCAGCGCGGCCGGGCCACGGGCGGGTTCACCGCCGCGATCTTCGCCGGTGAATTCATCAGCCCGCTGCTGGTACTCGCGCTGACTGGCGGCGCGGCGCCGCAGCTGCCGCAGGCGTTGCTGCTGGTTGCGCTCAGCCAACTGGTCCTGGCGCCGCTGTGCCTGCTGTTGTTGCGGCGCGCCCGTGGCGCGGGCGCAGTGGGTGCACTGTGAACGATCAGCTTTGCAACACAGGCCCAGGTGCCGGCCCTGGCACTGGCCACTGTAATTGACAGGAGACAACATGCAGTCACTTCCAACCTTCAAACGCGTCGTCACCGGCCACGATCCTCAGGGCCAGGCGGTGGTGGCCAGTTGTGGCCCCACGGCACATGACTTCGCGCTCAAAGCGGTGCCAGGCACGGTGTTCTATGAAGTGTGGAACAGTGCCGGCAGCCCCGCGCTGCTGGACAATGGCGACGACCCGACCGCCCGGCCCCTGCAATTGAGCCCCGCCCCATCGGGCAGTGTGATCCGCGTGGTGGATATCCCGCCGGACAGCCTGCAGAACCAGGTCAGCGCTGAGCAGGCAGCGGCTGCCTTCGCCGAGATCGACGAAGCGCATGCCGGCACGGGTAACGCCGATTCAAAGCACAAGCTGATGCACCGCACAGAGACCCTGGATTACGGGATCGTCACTGAAGGTGAGGTGTGGCTGGTGCTGGACGGCGACGAGGTACACCTCAAGCGCGGTGACATCGTCGTGCAGCGCGGCACCAACCACGCCTGGAGCAACCGCACCGAGCAGATGGCGCGCATGGTATTCATCCTGCTCGACGGCCGTTACGCCGAGCAGCTCAAGGAGGTGCTGCCATGAAGCTGGCCACACTCAATGACGGTAGCCGCGATGGCCGCCTGCTGGTGGTTGCCCGCGACCTGCAGCGGGCGGTCCAGGCCAGCCCCATCGCCGCTACGTTGCAGGCTGCCCTGGACAACTGGGCGCAGGTCGAGGGCGGCCTGCAGCAGTTGTATGCGCAGCTCAACGCCGACCAGGCCGCGGGTGCGTTCGACCTTGACCTGGCACAGCTCGCCGCGCCGCTGCCCCAGGCCAGGCAGTGGCTGGACGCTTCATCGTTCCTCAGCCACGGCGAGCTGATGCAGAAAGCCTTCAACCTGGACCCCATCGAGGGTGTGGAGCACATTCCGCTGATCTACCAAGGGGCCAGCGACGACTTTTTGGGGCCGCGGGCGGACATTCCCTTGCCCAGCGAGGCCCACGGCATCGATTTCGAGGGCGAGTTCGCGGTGCTGGTCGATGACGTGCCCATGGGCTGCCCGCCGGAACGCGCCTTGCAGCATGTGCGGCTGGTACTGCAACTGAATGACGTCAGCTTGCGCGCCCTGGCGCCCAGGGAGATGAAGACCGGCTTCGGCTTTGTCCAGGCCAAGCCCGCCACCAGCTTCGCTCCGGTGGCGGTGACCCCGGACGAACTCGGCGGCGCCTGGTGCGACGGCCGCGTGCACCTGCCGCTGCACGTGGCGTGGAACGGCGAATGGTTCGGCCACCCACATGGCGGGGCCATGCATTTCGGCTTCCACCAACTGATCGCTCATGCGGCGCTGACCCGGCGCCTTAGCGCGGGTAGCTTGATCGGCTCGGGTACCGTGTCCAACGCGGACCGTTCTGTAGGGTCGGCGTGCATCGCGGAGCGCCGTGCCATTGAAACCATCGCCCACGGTGCACCGCGCACGGCCTTCATGCGCTTTGGCGACCGCGTGCGCATGGAAGCCCGGAGTCGTGCAGGCGAGGTGCTGTTCGGTGCCATCGACCAGCGTGTGGTGCCGGGAGGTTGGCAATGCGCGTAATGGTCACCGGGGCCAACGGCTTTGTCGGGCGCCAACTGGTAATGCGCCTGCTGGAGGCCGGCGAGATACGTGGGCGGCCCATCGAGGCGTTACTGATACTGGACCGGCAACTGGAGGGGCTGCCCGACGATGCGCGGTTACGCCGCCATTACGGCAGTGTCACCGACCCTGCCTTGTTGCGCCGGGCGCTGGCCGATGGTGTGGATGTGGTGTTCCACCTGGCCAGCCTGCCCGGGGGCGCCGCCGAGGCGCAGTACGAGCTGGGTTACCAGGTCAACCTGCAGGGCAGCCTGGAGCTGCTCGACCAGTTGCGCAACCCAAGGCGACCGCCCGTGCTGGTGTACGCCAGCAGTGTCGCGGTGTACGGCGGCGATCTGCCCTTGCGCATGGATGAAGACCAGCCCTGTTCGCCGCAACTGTCCTACGCGGCCCACAAACGCATGGTGGAAATCGCACTGCAGGACCTCGCGCGTCGCGGCGAGGTGGATGGCCGCGCGCTGCGCCTGCCCGGCATCGTCGCCCGGCCGCGCGAGCCGAACGGCCTTCGCTCGGCGTTCATGAGTGACTTGCTGCACGCCTATGCAGCCGGTGAGGCCTACACATGCCCGGTTTCCCCTCAAGCCAGCGCCTGGTGGATGTCGGCCCGCTGCTGCGTGGACAACCTGCTGCATGCCGCCGAACTGCAAGCCCCGGGTGACCGTCGTGTCTGGCAGCTACCGGTGCTGCAGCTGACGATCGCCCAGGTGCTTGCCGGGCTGCAGGCCAGCCTGGGCGAAGAGAACCGCGCCTGCATCAGCTTCGAGCCCGAGCCACAGCTCGAAGCGCTGTTCGGCCGTTATCCGGCCTTGCGTACAACCCAAGCTCGCAAGCTGGGTTTCTGCCATGACGGCTCAGTGCTTGGCCTGCTGCGCAACGCCCTTGATCTGCCACCGCGCCGCGGCACTGCGGCAACCCGTAAAGGAATCTGTGCATGAATGTGAACAAGCGTCGCCTGCTGGACCTTTCCGTCACCCTGGACAACAACCCCTACACCGACCCACCGCCTTTGCTGCCAAAGATCGACTACATGGACCACCAGCAGGGCTGGCCGGAAATGGCCGCGATGTTCCCGGGCCTGCGCAAGGAAGACCTGCCCGGTGATGAGTCGTGGGCAGCTGAACGGTTGCAGATCACGACCCACAGCGGCACGCACATGGACGCGCCCTGGCATTATGCGTCCACCACCAATGGCGGTGAGCGGGCCTTCGGCATCGATGAGCTGCCGTTGGAGTGGTGCTTGCAGCCGGGTGTGAAGCTGGATTTTCGCCACCTGCCCGATGGGCACGTGGTGACGGCGACGCAGGTGGAAGCCGAACTTACCCGCATCGGCCATCAACTGCAGCCGCTGGACATCGTGCTGGTCAATACCCGCGCAGGCAGCCTGTTTGGCCAGCCGGGCTACCTGGAAGCCGGGGTGGGCATGGGCCGCGAAGCGACGCTTTACCTGTTGGAGCGGGGGGTAAGGGTGGTCGGCACCGATGCCTGGAGCTGGGATGCGCCGTTCAAGTACACCCGTGAACGTTTCAGTGCCACAGGCGATGCATCGATTATCTGGGAAGGCCACAAGGCCGGCCGTGACATCGGCTATGGGCAGATGGAGAAACTGGCCAACCTGGATCAGCTCCCGGCCTACGGTTTCATGGTCAGTTGTTTCCCCTACAAGATCCGCCAGGCGTCCGCGGGGTTCGTCCGGGCAGTGGCCATCTTCGATTAGCGCGACGTTGTCAGCCGCCGTGCTGGCCGCCCATCCCGGCGCAGCGATGGCCAGGTGAACTTTATCAGGCCTCCAGGCTTCCTCTGTTACAGCAGCTGCCCCCGTGGGGCAGCCAGTGCTGTATCACGCCAAAGGTTCAGGAGGGGCAATGAAGACGCACACCACGCAAGCGCCTGAGAAAGCAGGCCAGGGCAAGGGCCAAGGGGAAGTCGAGCGGGACAATGATGCCCATCGGCCAGACGGGTCAGGCGGTACGGCGCATGATTCCACCGCGCAACGAACCGCGCGAGACAAGGGGCCGCACTCGTCCGACCACGCCGACAGCCAGGATGACCTGGGTTTCGACCCGGACTCACCGGACTTGGACGACCCGCAGGTCGATCCCCAAGGGCCGGCCAAGCCCCCCAGGGATGTGGAGAAAAAGGCACCCTGATCGAGGCCGTGAGCGCGGAGGTTCTGGACGCTGTTCAGCGCACCCGCTCAAGGCTTTGCACCGATAGCTGCAGGGCTTTTTGCATGTCCAGCCGCGCCGAACGCCCCACGTCCTGGTCGTGCAATTGAAAGTTGCGCTCCGAAGGCAGGATTGGCGCGGTGAGGTCTTCGGCGTCCTCTCGTTCGAAGTCGTTGTTGCCGCCGATGGTCATGGCGCTGCGGCGCAGCAGCATGCGTAGCTGCTCGGGCTGCAACTGCGGGTTGATCGACAGCATTGCCGCCACCAGGCCTGTGACCATCGGGGTTGCATAGGACGTGCCGCAATGCACCGCGCCGGGTTGGCCTGCCTGTGGGGTAGAGGCGTGGGCGCAGGCTGCGGCGGTGATGTCGACGCGCATGTCTACGTTCGAGGTGCTGCGCTTGACGGCATAGTTTGGCGACTCGACGGGGACTGACGCCTGCCCGCTACGTTGATGGCCACCCACCACCAGCAGTTGTTCGGTGATGAAGGAGGAGGGCAGGCGGTATTCATCGGTGCCCGAGAACGAGGCGCCGTTGCCGGCCGAGTTGACCACGACCACGTCCGGATGGGCCTTGCGCAGCCAGAGAAAGAACTCTTCGAGCAGCTCTTCATAGCCGCTCATGGCAATCCCGGAGCGCAGCAGTGAGTCCACTTCGTCGCCTTGCACGTTGCGCGCCCCGACGCGGTGAATGCCCCAACTCCAGTTGAGTACGCGCACGCCGTCCTCGACCAGGTTCACCGATGCGGCAATGTTGGCGGTGATGCCGGCATCGGAGTTGCGCTCGACGATCACCTCGAAGCCACCTGCCGCCTTGTCCAGCCCCTTCAGGAAGCCGGTATTACCCCCGTCATCCCAGGCGGCGGCGAGAATGCCGGCCACGGTCGTGCCGTGGTTGTCCGGCTTGCTGGCATCCTGGGCATAGACGCAGGTGCGGCGCCCCTCGCAGGCGCCCAGGTAGTCGGCGAAGTCTGCGCTGTCGAAGTCGACGTTGCGTTCGATCACGCCGACCCGGATGGGGGTGGGCAGCACCGGTGCCTGGCGGCCCGGGATGCGCCGCTGGTAGTAGTGCACCGCATCGAGAAAGCGGTTGGCAGCCCACTCGTCCGAGTCTTGCGCAGGCTTGCGGGTACCCGGCGCCTCGCGGGCGGCGTGCTCTGCCTCTTCAGCCGCTGATTCCTCCACCACCACCGCATCCACGCTGGTTTCACCACCCAGGCGCAATACCAGCGCGTCGCGCTGCACCAGGTCCCGGGCGGGCAGGCGCAGCTGATAAAGGTTCAGCGCAGCGATGCTGCCAACCACCTTGGCCCCGTATTTGCGCGCCAAGCGTTCGGCCTCCTGGCGGCCGTCGTGGTCCTCTTCGATCAACACGCTGACCAGGTCGACATAGGTGGTCAGGCCATCCATGTTCTTGGCCACCTCCTTGGGCCCTGCGGCCAGCACATGGTTGTTGCGCAGGGTAAGCCAGGCGGCGTTGCTGGCACGCGGGCCGTCCTGCAACCACAGCGGGCCGCTTCGCACCGCCGTGCTGTCCAGTTGCAGGCGCAGGGTGTCACCCTGGCGCTGGATACGCGCCGGAGCCACTGCGTTGCCGTTGAGCAGCAGCTGCGGCGTGGCCTGGCCAAGCCCCTGCACGCGCAGGCACCAGGTTTGCTGCTGGCTGTCCATCAAGTCGCCGCAGCGTTTGAGCTGTTGCAGGCGTAACGGCTGCTCGGCGAGCGCGGGGGTACTGGCCGCCAGCGTCAGCGCCAGGGCAAGGGCAATGCGTGGATGGCCCATGGCTTACTCCATGGCCTCGGCCACACCCTGATCCTCACCCAGGAAGCCACCGCTCTGGTGCTGCCACAGCCGGGCATAGGTGCCGTTCCTGGCGAGCAGTTCGCTGTGGGTTCCCTGTTCGATGATGCGCCCCTGGTCCATGACGATGAGCCGGTCCATGGCGGCGATCGTCGACAGTCGGTGGGCGATGGCGATGACCGTCTTGCCCTGCATCATTTCATTGAGGCTTTCCTGGATGGCGACCTCGACTTCCGAATCCAGCGCGCTGGTGGCTTCATCGAGCAGCAGGATCGGGGCGTTCTTGAGCATGACCCGGGCGATGGCGATGCGTTGACGCTGGCCACCCGAAAGCTTGATGCCGCGTTCACCCACCAAGGTGTCGTAGCCGCTGTGGCCTTGCCGGTCGCTGAGCTGCTCGATGAATGCATCGGCCTGGGCGTTGGCTGCGGCGTGGCGGATCTGTTGCTCGGTCGCATCGGGGCGACCGTAGGCGATGTTGTCGCGGATGGAGCGGTGCAGCAGGGAGGTGTCCTGGGTGACCATGCCGATGGCGCTGCGCAGGCTGTCCTGGGTAACTTTGGCGATGTTCTGCCCATCGATGCGAATTTCGCCGCTGTCCACGTCGTAAAAGCGCAGCAGCAGGTTGATCAGCGTGGATTTACCCGCACCGGAGCGCCCCACCAGGCCGACTTTTTCGCCTGGGCGAATGTGCAGCGTCAGGCCATCGAGCACCTGGCGTTCGCCGTTGTAGTTGAAGCTGACGTTGTCGAAGTCCACCGCCCCGCCCGTGGTCTTGAGCACCCCGGCGTTCGGCGCATCCTGCACTTTCGGGCCGCGCGTGAGGGTCTCCATGCCATCCTGCACGGTGCCGATGTTCTCGAACAGCGAGGTCATCTGCCACATGATCCAGTGCGACATGCCGTTGACCCGCAGTGCCATGGCGGTGATCGCGGCAACCGCGCCAGTGCCGACTTCGCCCTGGTGCCAGAGCCACAGGGCGTAGCCACCCGCGCCAGCGATCAGGCCGACCACCAGCGCCTGGTTGACGATCTCGAACTGGCTGACCAGGCGCATCTGGCGAAAGCCGGTGAGCTTGAAGTCTTCCATTGCCGCCCGCGCGAAATGCGCTTCACGCTTGGAGTGCGAGTGATGTTGGTGTAGGCGTCCGACACTCGCCCGGTCATCGAGGAACGCGCGTGGGCCTGCTCCTGCCCCACCTGGCCCAGGCGCGGCACGAAGTACAGCAGGGCCAGCCCGAACAACGCGACCCAGGCAATGAACGGCAGCATCAGTTTCAGGTCGAAGCCGCCGGCCAGGGCGATGATCGCGATGAAATACACGCCGATGCCCGGGGCGATCTCGATGACGGTGAACAGCACTTCGCGCACCGCCAGCGCCGTCTGCATCACTTTGGTGGTAACCCGGCCAGAAAACTCGTCAGAGAAGAACGACAGGCTTTGGCGCAGCATCAGCCGGTGGAAGTCCCACCGCAGTCGCAGTGGCAGGTTGATCGCCAGTACCTGATGCTGAACCATCGTGCGCAGCGCCACCAGGCCGATGCTGGTCAGCAATACGATGGCGATACCCCACAACACCCGGGTTTCCTGCCCATCGGCAGCGCCACCTGCCTGCCAGGCCGACAGCAGGTCGACGACCTGCCCCAGAAAGGAAAACAGCCAGGCTTCGTAGATCGACACACCGGCGCTGAGCACCGCCAGGGCCAGCACATAGCCGCGCGCGCCCCGCGTGCAGGCCCACAGGAAGCGCAGCAGGCCAACCGGGGGTGGGGGCGCCTCGTCGGGTGGGAAAGGGTCGAGCCGTTGTTCAAACGCGCGCAGCATAAAGTCTCCGAATGGGTCAGGTGTCGCTCACTTGCGACAGGGGCCTGGCTACGTGTTCAAGTGGCTGTCGCTCTGCCGCCACGCCCCACAGCGCCTGGGCCAGTGCCGCGATGATCATCAACGCCGCGCCGATCAGGTAGCCGTACAGGACATTCAGGCGCTCGCCGGTCTCGATCAGCGCGCCGAACAAGGTCGGGCCGATCAAGCCACCAAGCCCCGTGCCAAAGGCATAGAATACGGCAATCGCCAGCGCACGGATCTCCAGCGGGAAGGTTTCAGCCACGGTCAGGTAGGCCGAACTGGCGGCTGCCGAGGCAAAAAAGAAAATCACCATCCAGGCGATGGTCTGCTCGGTCACATCGATCAGTTGCTGCTGGAACAGGTAACCGCTGACCGCCAGCAACAGGCCGGAAAGCAGGTACGTGGAGCTGATCATGATGCGCCGCCCGACCACGTCGAACAGCCGGCCCAGCAGCAACGGCCCGCAGAAATTGCCCAGGGCGAACGGCAGTATGTACCAGCCCACCTGGGCAGACGGCACGTCGTAGAAGTCGGTCAGCACCAAGGCATAGGTGAAGAAGATCGCGTTGTAGAAAAAGGCCTGGGCGGTCAGCAGCGTCAGCCCCACCAGTGCCCGCCGCCGGTGCACCCTGAACAGGCTGTGGAACACCTCGCGCAGTGGCGTATGGTCGCGCGCGCGCAGCCGCAGGGCAGGGGTTTGCAGCGGGGGAATGGCGATGCCGCGCTGGTGGTAATGGCGTTCGATGCTGGCGACGATGCGTTCGGCCTCTTCAGGCTGGTTGTGAATCATCAACCAGCGTGGGCTTTCGGGTATCCACAGGCGCATCAGCAGGATCAGCAAACCCAGCGCGGCGCCGATGCCGAAACACAGGCGCCAGCCCAGTTCGCCGCCAAGCACCGCCGGGTCGAGCAGGATCACTGCGCCCACCGCGCCCAGTGCGGCACCGAGCCAGAACGTACCATTGATGGTCAGGTCGACCCAGCCGCGATAGCGCGCCGGGGTGAATTCCTGGATGGTCGAATTGATGGCGGTGTACTCACCGCCGATGCCGGCCCCGGTGAGAAAGCGAAACAGCAGAAAACTCCACAGGTCCCAGGCGAAGGCCGTGGCCGCTGTTGCGCCGATGTACAGCAACAGCGTAATGAAAAACAGCTTGCGCCGCCCCAGGCGGTCGGTGAGCCAGCCGAACAGCAATGCACCCAATACGGCACCGGCGATGTAGGCCGCCCCTGCCAGGCCGATCTGGGTATTGGTCATTGCCAGGGCCGGGCTGGCCTTGAGCGCGCCCGCCACCGAACCGGCCAAGGTCACTTCAAGGCCATCGAGCAGCCAGGTGATGCCCAGCGCCATGACCAGCAGGGTATGAAAGCGCGTCCACGGCAGCCGGTCGAGCCGGGCCGGTATGTCGGTGCTGTAGAAGCGCTCCTGCGCACAGGCGCCGGCGGGTGGTTGCAGGGCGTGGGTCGTCATGGCGCGTCCTGTCGGCTGGCGGGTGGGCAGCTCCGTTATCGCCGGTTTTTGGCTTCGACCTCAGCCAGGCGCCGCTTGATGGCCTCGGTCTGCGCCTGTTGTTCCTTGATCGACGTCGGCGTGATCACTTTGTCCACGGCTTCGGTGTCGGGGTCCGGCCGCTCCAGCACAGGGTCGGGCGATGGCTCGCCTTGTTGGGCGTGCTCCGAGGATATCGGGCGAGGGACTTTATCCGCGCTGTCGCCGTTGTTGCGATCGGTGTGCTTCATGGCTTGCTCCCGCGTGAAGGTATGTCTTTCAAAAGAGCCCATGGGCACGAAAAAGTTTGATTGGCTTCGCTTTGTGCAGGCAACCGAGGCACTGCGGCGTATCAGGCTGAACATCCGCCAGCAAGCCTCGTCCAAACGGATGACGGGCCTTCCCCGCCCAACCCCACCTAGCAAACTGCCGCAGGAGTGAATGCCATGCCACGTGGAGACAAAGCCAAATACACCGAAAAGCAGAAACGCAAGGCTGAGCATATAGAAGAAAGCTACGAGCATAAGGGGGTCTCCAAGGATGAGGCCGAGGCGCGTGCTTGGGCTACCGTCAACAAGCAGTCTGGGGGTGACGAGAAAGCTGGCGGCTCAGGCAAGAAGACCACGCCCGGCGAAAAAAGCACCGCGCGTTCCGACTCTGCCAGGCGTGCCGCCAAAACCCGTCAGGGCCATGCCCGCACATCAGGCGCTTCCCTGGAGACCCAGACCAAGGAAAGCCTGATGAAAGAGGCCCGCAGCAAGGACATCAAGGGGCGCTCCAGCATGACCAAGGCACAATTGGTCGAAGCGCTGCGCGGGCTGGGTCGATAGGGGCTGGAGCTCAGGCCTCTCTGAAACCCCGCTCTTCGGTACTGTGGCCAAAGGTCTCGGCCCCTTGCGGCAGCGCTGTGACCTTGATGGCCCGCACGGGTACGGCGAACTTGGCGCCGATCCTGGAGAACCGTTCGAGCAAGCGGAAATTGATGGCCTGCTGAATGTCCATGTAGAGGTTGTAGCCTGGGTCCTTGACGATGTAGACGCACTCGAACTCCAATGCCTCCTTGCCGAAACCGCGCAAGTGGGCGCGGTCGAAGCGCGCCTGGTCCTGCGCCTTGATCGCCTCCTCGACGATGGCCGGGGCTTTTTTCACGGCCTCGGTCGGGGTGTCGTAAGACAGCCCGAACTCAAAGACGATGCGCCGCTCCTGCAAGCGTTTGTAGTTCTGGATGGTGCTGCTGATCATGCTGGCGTTGGCCATGACGATCTGCTCACCGCCCAGGCTGCGGATGCGCGTCGTCTTCAGCCCGACTTGCTCGACGGTGCCGGACAGTGAGCCGATGACGATGAAGTCGCCCACCTCGAATGGCTTGTCCACGGCAATCGCCAGCGAGGCGAACAGGTCGCCGAGGATGTTCTGCACAGCGAGCGCAACGGCAATGCCGCCCACGCCCAGGCTGGCGACGAAGGCGGTGATGTTCACGCCCAGGTTCGACAGCATGGCCAGCAGTACCACCGACCACAACAGCACGCGCGCGCCCCAGCCCGCCAGGGTAGCCAGGGCGCTGCCCTGGTTCAGGCCTGGGGTGCCGTGCCGGGCGAAGTAGCGGCCCAGGCCCAGCCCGATGGCGCGGTTGGCCCACAAGCCGATCTGCAGCGCTGCTACCACGAACCAGAGGCTGCCCACCCGGCTCAGCCAGCGCTCTGGCAGGTCGAGCATGCTCAGGCCCACCAGCACAGAAGCGAGGAACAGCAGGGAGTTGCTGGTGCCGGACAGTACTTTGGCCATGACATGGCTCAGCGCACCGTCATGCACGGACCAGCGTTGCACCCGCCTGAGCAGAAAACTGATGGCCGCCCGTGCGGCCACAAAGGTCAGTGCGGCGACAGTAAGCGCCAGCAGCAGGTTGAGGATGGAAATACCGAACACAGTGGTGTCGGTGAAAAATTCGATGATGCGATCGTTCATGAGCGATTGGCCTCCTGGTTGCCCTTGAGTGAATTCGCACGTGCAGTTCATCGGACGCCCAGTGGGCGCAAGAGGTCGATCGGATTTTGGTTTTTTGTCGGCGTTTGCAGCCCCCGGGCGCCTGGACGCCTGTCAGATCAAGCACCGCTGATCTCACAGGCGTCACAAGCCTGGGCTTACTTCACCGCGGACAGCACCGCATTCTCTTCCTGCTGCAATTGCCTGAAATGCCCTGCAATGGCCTCGATCAGCACCGCGTCGGCAACGGGATCCATCCCTGGGTAAGGCTTGCCGTTGTAATCACCCTTGTGGGTCAGCACAGCCTCGACGCGTTCACCGTTCTGCTGGTAGATGCGTTTGATGGTCTGCGCTTCGAGGTCCTTGCTGTCGCTGCAACGCAACGCATAGTGAATGCCAAGCGCAGCCCCGAACGTCAGGCCAGGGGTTTCGATGCCGTGCTTGTGGGCAAGGTCGATACTGCTGAGGATGCGCTCGTTGCGCTGAAGTTTGCGCAGTGGGTCGCGCCCGACACGCGAGCAGGGGTCTTTGAACGACGTTTTGCAGCGTTCCAGAAAGGTGCTGGCAAAATCGCGAACCGCCTCTGCCATGTCGGCATTCTCAGCCACCAGTGCCGGTGCGACCTCCTGGCTGATCAAGCGCTCGGCCAGTTCACTGACCCGCTCATCGCCCATGGCCTGGCCAACCCAGTCATAGCCCAGCACGCTTGCATACCAGGCAATGATGGCGTGAGGGCCGTTCCACAGGCGGTTCTTGATGACCTGGATCTGGGCGATGTCAGCGACCGTTTTCACTTGGCGCAGACGTTCCAGCAGGTCACTGCCGCGCTCCACGTACAACGGCATGTCTGGCTCGCTGTTGAACAGGATCAGGTGCAACTGGCTCATCGCGTTGCTCGATTGCGCGAACGGCCGGAAGCGGCAGATCAGCCGCTCGTATTCAGGTACGGGTGCGGAGGGTTTGCTGGCCGGTGCGGGCTCGTCGTCAAGGCTGTTCTGGAACATTTGAGACTTGATGCGCAACTGACGGACCAGGGCCTCGTTGCTGAGTTTGGACACGATGCGGCTGACCACCGTCTCCGCGAAATGGGTTTTTTGCAGGATCTGTTGGGTGATGTCTGGCGCGCACAGCAATTCCAGCTCCGCCTGTACGTGCAAGCGTACGAACGCGGCGCCACCGATCTTGTTCAGCACGATCAGGATGGTGAGGTCACGGCCCCGGCGCTCGAAGCGGCGCAGCAGGCCTTGGGCAATCACCTTGGCCTGTTTGCGGATGGCCTGCTCCGGCAGGCTCAGGCCGATGATTTCTGCCGCGTTGTACATGTCGATCACCGCCTCGGCATCGTCCATGTCGATCATGCGTACATTCTCGATGGTCTGGTCGAACGAGGTGGCGCCGTAGCGCACGCTGTAGCGGCCAAACGCAGAGACGGTTTCGCGGAGCATGCGCGAGCGGGTGGCGGCGATGATTTCACACGGCCGGGTGTAGCCGTCCCAATGGGAAAACACCTGGGTCAGGTAGCCGCCGCCGATGGCGCCGAACCCGTGAATGCCGACACGGAACTGGTTCAGTGACGCTGGAAAGGGCTCCTCAAGCTGCGGCATGCCCAAGTCAGGCACGCATTCGCTCAAGTCGGCGAGGAATTCGGTCATGCTGCGGTAGGCTTTCAGCGCGCCGGCTTTGACTTCAGGAGCCGGCGGCTTGATGTCTTCGATCAGGATCGCCTGGCCTTCGGCACGGATGGCCGAAAGCATGCCGTTTTCCGAGTCTTCGACCATGAAGCACTGGCTCGGCTCGCAGTTGAGGGCGGTGGCGGCGCGCAGGAAGATTTCGGGGTGGGGTTTGCCTTGGCTGACTTCGTCGCCACACACGGTGATGTCGAAATACTTGAGCACATTGGCGTTGATCAAGTACTCCTCGGCAATGGCCCGGCGGCTGGAGGTGGCGACCGCCATGGTCAAGCCAGACTTGCGCAGCCGCTCCAGCACTTCCAGCAACCCGGCTTTGATCGGCACGCCGTGGTTGCGCACGTACTCCAGTTCAAGCTCATCGGCGCGCTGGCGGATCTGCGCGTACGGGAAGTCGTCACCGTTGTGCGCCTTGGCCAGGGCCTCGGCCTTCTTCGCGCTCAGGCCCAGCGAACCGATCAGTGTCTGCTCGCTCAGCGCCTTGCCGGAAATTTCCAGAGACGCTTGTTTGAGCGTCTTGAAGCGCAGGCGCTCGGTGTCGAACATGGTGCCATCCATATCGAAGATGGCGCTGAAAATGCGTTTGCCTTGAAAAAAGATCATTGGCTATTGCCCCTTGTTGAGTCGTGATTCATCTCGGCTTGCACACGGGTACAAGCGAGCGCTGCGAAAAAACGCGGCTTGAGTTGTCAGGTAGGGGGCAGGCGATCGACAGGGCCACGCACCGGCGCGACGTAGAAGTAAGGGGGGACAGAGCGGGGAGTGCAGAGGATGTCTGCGAGCTTCGAGGCAGCTCGGGCGCCTTGTTTGACTTCACGCCCACTGGCTGCAGATCGGTTTGCAGACAGTGAGCGCAAATAGCGATGGATACGTGTGATTCCTGGCATGGGGGGGCTTCGCTTCCTTTGTTTTGACGGGTATTCCTTTTTTACCCTTGCACGTATGCCCGGTCACATGCAACCGGCAAGGGCGCCGCAGCGTGCCATGCGCGGTTCGTGCCTTACCTGTTCAGCGCTGCCTGCTCCCTGAGGATCTGCATCTGCTGGCGATAGTCTGCGGTCACTTGACGCGCCTGTTCAGGGTTGTTCACGACCTTGGGTGTAATCAGCACGATCAACTCGGTACGGTCACGGCTCTTGGAGGTGCTGCCGAACAGCCAGCCCAGCCCGGGTATGCTCGACAGGCCCGGCACGCGGGTATCGGATTGGCCGTTGTCTTGCTTGATCAGGCCCCCCAGCAGCACGGTCTGGCCGCTCTGCACCGCCACTTGGGTCGACACCGCACGGCTGGAAATCCGCGGATTGGGCTGCGTGGTGGTGACGGCGCTGTCGTCGGCGTCGCTCACTTGCTGCTGAATATCCATGTACACCAGGCCACCGGGGTTGATCCGTGGCACGACATCGAGAATGACACCGGTCTGCACGTATTCGACGCTGCTCAGGGTGGTATCGGAGTTGCTGGTATTGACCGTGGTCTGGCTGATCGGAATGTTGTCGCCGACCTGGATCTGCGCCTGCTGGTTGTTCAGTACCACCAGCGAAGGGGCCGAAAGCACCTGCGTCAGGCCGCGTGTCTCCAGCGCGCGCAGGGCAACCTGCAGGTTGCTGCTGACGAAGGAGTAGAACATCGAGGCGCTGCCCAGTGCGACGCCACCGGCACCGAGCGCGCCCTGGCTGCCGCTTTCGTTGGCGACGGTGGTGCTGGACGAATTGCCGGCCAGGCGGCCCAGGTACCACTGCACGCCCAGGTCCAGATCGCCGGTGAGCTTGACTTCAAGGATGCGGGTTTCGATCTGCACTTGCAGCGGCGGGCTGTCGAGGCGCTTGATGGCCGATTCGATCTCTTTCCACTGGGCAGGCCGCGTGCGTACCAGCAACTGGTTGCTGCTTTTCTGCGCGGTGATGCGTACCGTCTCTTCAAGGCTCTTGGCCGAGCCGTCGCCCGGCTCGGCGCTGCTGGCCAGGGCTTGCTCGGTGTCCTCGTCGCCATCCTCCGACGGCACTTCGCGGATACTGGCCTGGGTGCTCATGCCCGTACTGCCCAGGCCTTGGCCCGACTGGCTACCGGTGCCGTTGAGCGAGGTCAGGTTGGTGGTCTTGAGCCCTGGCGCGACGCTGGCTGCCTTGTCGTCGGCGATTTGCCCCGAGCCGTAGATCTGGCGCAGATAACGGGCAAGGTCCGCCGCTTTCATGTTGCGCACGTCGTACACGAACAGCTGCGGTTCGTTGCCACCGCCTTCATCGATGGTGCGGATCCAGTCGCCGACTTCCTGCAGATACTCCGGTTGCGCAGAGATGGCGACGATCGAATTGGTGCGTTCGTTGGGCATGAACCTGACCATGTCCGACAATGGCATGCCGCTGTCGGGCCCGAACAGTTTCTGCAACTGCGGCATGAGTTCGGCCACCGAAGCGCGTTGCAGGCCGTAGACGCCGATCGACATGCCCTTGAGCCAGTCGACATCGAAGGTGTCGATGGTGTCCTGGTAGTTGGCCAGTTCATCGGGGGTGCCCGCCAGGCTGATCACGTTGCGGGCCGGGTCGACCAGCAGGAAGGCGTTTTCACGCACGAAGGGCTTGAGCAGCTTCTGCATTTCGCTCGCACCGATATAGCGCAGCGGGTAGAGCCGGGCTGCGAGGCCCGTGGCCGGCTGGGCGACCGGCACCTGTGGCACCAGTTTGCCGGCGATGGCCTTGTCGGCGGGCAGGATCACGTAGCGCTCGCCCTGGCGGATCATGGCGTTGTCGGTCCACGACAGCAGCGTTTCCAGAATCGACAGCGCCTGCTGCTTGGTGACCGGCTTTGAGGTGGAAAAACTGACATTGCCTTTGACGCCTTGGCTGATGCTGTAGTTTTCATGCAGCAGGTCACCCATGACGCTGTTGATCACCGCCTCGATGGGCTGGTCGGTGAAGTTGAACACGATGTCGCCTTGCTCATCTTGCTGGGCCGGTGGCGTTGCCGGGGCTTTGCGGATGAAACGCTGGTTGCCGGTGATGATCTGCCGGCCAGGCGCCGTGCGAGGTGCCGTTGCCATGGGCGCGGCGGGTTCCAGGCTGGTGGGCGCAGGTGCAGGGGCGTCGGCGCCGTTGAAGGCTTGCTGCAGCAGCGCCGGGTCGGTGTGCAGGTCACCTTGCGTGGTGGCGCAACCGGCCAGGGCGATGGCGACACTCAGGCCGAGCAGGGGCGCGCGCAGAGTGGGGAACGGGAGGCGTGAAGAAGCTTGCATGGTCATGGGGTTTCAATACGCGGAAGAGTGATGGCGGAGGCCTTGGACGGCGGTGGCAGGCGCAGCAGTGGCATGCTCAGGGTGTGCTGTTGCCCGGCACGGGTGAAGGTAGCGCTCAGCGCGGTCAGGCGGGTGAGGGTCCAGCCGCTTGCCAGGGTGCTGCCCAGCGCCACCTTGCTGGCCGGTTTGCGGCCTTCGCGCAGGTAGGCCCAGCGCGCCTGCCCGTCAAGCACCACGCCGCTCAGCGTCAGGTTGGCCAATGCAGGGCTGTGCTGGCCTTGCGCGGGTGGGTCGGGCTGACGGTCAACGCTGAAGATCGGGTGCGTCCAGGTGGCGGCCCGCACTGGCTGGGCAAGCTCGGCCAGTGGCGCAGGTGGCTGGTAGGTGGGCGTCGCTGACGGCTTTGGCGCGGGCAGCCACCGCGGTGGGTTTGGCGCGACGAGCATCCAGGCGACCACGGCGAGGGCACTGGCATTGGCAGCCAGCAGCACCAGGTTAGCGGCACGCATCATGAGTCGCTTCCTGCTGCTGGCTGAGCGTGCAGGTAACCGCGTATCAGCAGGTGAACTTCCAGGCGCCCGGCAGGCCCCTGGGCTGGCGCCGCAGAACGGCGGCGTATGCTCAGCTGGTCGATGAACAGGCTGGGCTGGCCGTACTCCAGCGCATGCAACAGGGCCGCCAGCGGCTCGATGGCGCAGGCCAGCGTCAGGCTGACCTTGACCGGGCGATAAGGCTCGGCCTGGTGCTGATCGGCGGGGGCGATCGGCATGCGCTGGGTGATGTCGCAGCCGGGGCCCAGATGTGCCTGCGCTTTGACCTGATCGACGGCATGCTGCATCAGGTCGGCGGCAACGGCGTTGGGGTCTTCGCCCGGCAGCAGGCTGTTGCGCTGGGCAGCGTCGTTGCGGCTGCGCTGCAATTGGGCCTGCAGTGCAGGTTGCTGGAGCATGAGGCTGCCATAGCGCCGTTGCTGCTCGCGCAGCGCCTGGGCTTGCGCGTCCAGGCTGCGCAGGGGGGCGAGCAGCAGGCATTCGAACACCAGGTACCAGGCCAGCCAAAGCAACAGCGCGAGCACGCTCAGGGCGCAGAGCTTGCGTTCCCTGCTAGTGAGTGGGCGCATGCGGCACCTCCTGGCTGAGCTGCGCGGTGATGGAGAAGCGCTCGCGGCCCGTGTTTTTGTCGGCCTGGATGATGCCCTTGAACTGCGCGTGCTCAAGCGTGGTGCAGGTCTTTACCTGCGCCAGCAAGGCACTGGTGCGTTCGCTTTGGCCGGTGAATGTCACCTGCGTGGCATCGCTCACCTCCAGCTGTTCTATCCAGGTGCCGTCGCCCACGCAGGCGGTGAGGTCGGCCAGCAGGGCGGTGACGGTGGGGCGTTGTGCCTTGAGGCTGGCCAGGTAGGTCGAGGCGCCCAGTGTGGTGTCCAGGGCCTGGCGCACGTGCTGCACCTGCTGGGCAGCCACGCGTTGTGCCGCCACTTCACGCTGCATGGCCTGGACCTCGCCCTCGCGGCGCTGCAGCCAGGCTGCAGCGAGCATTACGCAGCAGGCCGCGCAGCCAAGCCACAGCCAGCGGGCCTGCTGGCCCGGGCGAGCACGCGTGCGAGCGCTTTCGGCCGGTAGCAAGTCGATCATCAGGCGCTCGCCGCGGGCATCCAGTGCATCGATGCCGACCAGGTGTACCCCGTGTTCGCCACAGGCAGCCAGCAGGGTGTCCAGGGCGCTACGTGCGATGGCCACCAGTTCAACCTGGGCCTGGGGTGCGCGGCGCTGCGTCACGCGGGCGACAAAATGCACCTGGTCGGCGGTATACGGCGTGTATCGATCGATCTCGAAGGCCAGCACCTGCATCAGGTTGCGCGTGGCCGCAACGGGCAGCTCGATGTGCTGTGCCAGCACGTGCGAGGCAGGCAGCAGCACAACGGCAGGCTGGCCGTGCTTGCAATCGGCAGGCAAAGGCCATGGCAGCAACTGTGGCGTATTACCATTGGCCAGGCGCGCGGCGATCGCCTGCGGGAGCATGCCCAGCAGCTCGGCCCGCCATGCGCTGAGCCAGCGCCGGGCACGGCTGCCCCTCCAGCGCGCCTGGTAAAGCTGGCGCAGGCTGCACCAGCGTGCCGCAGCGTGTTTTGCCAGGCGGATCAATCCTGCCACCTCAGTACTCGGTAAGGCTTGCCACCGGCGTAGGCCGGCAGCAGTACGAAGGTGGCCGTCAGGCGTGACGCAAAGCCGCCGGGCAACGTGGCCTGGCTGGTGACGGTGAGAATCGGCCCGCCATCGGCTGCTGGCCCGTGATAGCGGGGCAGGCCCAGCACACTGGCCAGCGAGGCTGATGCCAGGCTGGGGTCGGGCTGGGCATTGCCCGACCAGACTGTGATGAAAGGCAAGGCCCGGTCATAGATGGCGTAGCTCATGCCGGGCAGTTCGCGAAATTCTTCGAGCATTCGCAGGGGTACCTGGTTGCGCCTCGTCCTTAAAGCTTGAGTGATGATTTTCGAGCGTTCGGCAGTGGCGCCGCTGGCACGCAGCAGTTTTGCCAGGCTCGTTGACGGTGTTGCATTGAGGTCCAGCTTGCCTCGCTCGCTGACCACGCTGATGTGCAGCGTACTGCCTGCAAAGTCAGCCTCGTGTACCTGGCCATCGGCGAGCCAGCGCGCCTGGCCGTCGCGCAGCAGGTTGGCCACGGCCAGGTTGAAACCTGCCTGGGCGGCGAGCCCGGCTTGGGTCTGGTTGCCTTGCCAGCGGGCCTGACGCTGCTGCAGCTGCACCGACAGCGCCAAGCCGCCGAGCAGCACGCTCAGCAAACCGACGACCCAGAGCACCAGCAACAGGGCCGCGCCGCGCTGGCGGCTCATGGCCGGCCACCGTCGCCGGACAGGTCAAGCAGCAGGTTGACCTGCAGCAGCGGCCAGGCCTGAGTGCCCTGCAGTTGCACCGCCACGCGCACGGCCTGGGGCAGGCGCTCCGGCCACGGCCACTGGGGCATCCAGCCGGTGGCTTTGCCCAGCGGGGAGTAGCCGCGGTAAGTCAGGTGCAGCTTTTTCACCCCCTCCAGCAACGGCTGCGGCTCGCCCCAGGCCTGCAGGCGTTGGCCTTGCAGCCTGGCCAACTGGATCTGAAGGCGCCCTTGGCGCAGTTGCAGGCGCTGGCGGTAGATACCGCCCCCGACAGAACTTGGCAGCGGGGCGAAAAACACCACCGCGTCGCTTTGCCCCTCGAACGTCGCAGTGTGGGCGCCCTGGCCGGTCGCGGCGGTCAAGGGCAGCACCTGGCCCAGCGCCTGGCGCAGGAACCGCTGGGTCGTACGCAGTTCATCGAGCCGGGCGCTGTAGCGCTCGGCCTTGGCCACTGCGCGGTTGGCCGCCACCAGGGCGCTGCCGACCAGGCCCAGGAGCAATCCCAGCAGGCTGATGACCACCAGGATCTCCAGCAGGGTGAAGCCTGCCTGGCGCTTCATGTTCCACTGCCTGGCGCGCGAGCGCGCAGCGTGCTGTAGCGCCAGGTGTGCACGCCGTCGACCAGGGTCAGGTCCAGCCGGTACAGTGCCAGGCGTGCGGGCAATGACTGTTCGAGGGTGACGTCCAGCACCCAGTCGATGCCCTGCCAGCTACCCCGTCGCTGGCCTGGGGCAAGTGGGCTCAGGTCGAAATCGTCCAGCAGCGAACGCGCCGCTGCATTGTGGCGGTCACTGCGCGCCACCTGTGCCAATGACCGGCTGCTCTGGGCGAACGCGCCCAGCAGGATGCTCGAAGCCACCACCAGCACGGCGATCGCTGCGAGCATCTCCAATAGGGTGAAACCACGCTGACCGCTCATGGCAACTCCCGCAGTTGCACTCGGCCGGTGAGCCAGCTGACGTCGATGCGCCAGCGCGCCTGGCCGCGGCTGATCAGGATGTTGCCGCCGCTGGCCGCGCCGTCGGGGTAGAACTCAAAACCCGCACCCAGGCCGCGCGCCGTCTGCAGGCGCACGGTGAAGTCCTTGGGCCAGCCCTGGGGCGTGCGCCCGGGCGCGTGCACCTGCCGGCGTTGCAGGTCGAAGCTCGCTCGCACGGGCTGCCCGCTGGCGATGGCTTGCACGCGCGCACTACGCAGCGCCGACACCATGTTCGCCAAGGCACTGCGCTCATGGGCGACCAGCATGCCTCGGCCAACGCCAACGGCCAGGATCGACGTAGCAACGCCGACCAGCACGATGACGATCAGCAGTTCGAACAGGGTAAAGCCGCGTTCGCGAGGCGGGCGGGCTGCCATGGTTACTCCCAGCTGCCCACGTCGGCCTTGTAGCCTTCGCCGCCGACCGCGCCATCCTGGCCGAGGAAGATCAGGTCGAAGCTGGCGTGGCTACCCGGGAAGTGGTACGCGAAGCCATGACCAAAGGGGTCGACCAGGTCCGAGGGCTTGGCATAGGGCCCGGCCCAGCGGCTGGCGTTGGCCGGTTTCTCAAGCAGCTGTTCAAGGTTGGCCGGCGGGGCGCCGACGTCCAGGGCATAGCTTTCGACTTTCATGCTCAGGCTGGCCAACTGCGCCTTACCGGCACCGTACTTCCCCTTGTCCACGTTGCCGCCGACCTGGCGCACCACGATGGTGGCGACAATGCCCAGCAGCACGATCACGGCGAGCATTTCGAGCAGGGTGAAACCCGCTTGGCGGGCGTTGAAGCGTTGCTTGGAGGGCATGGGTGGTTTCCTAGATATTGCTGGTAAGGCTCATCAGCGGCAGCATGATGGCGAGCATGATCGCCGCCACCATCACCGCCATGACGATGGTCAGGGTGGGCACCAGCGCCGCGAGCAGGCGGTCGATGGTGCGTTTGGCTTCAAGGTCATAGACATCGGCGACTTTGAGCAGCATCGCGCCGAGGGTGCCCGACTGCTCGCCGACTTCGATCATCTGCAGGGCGAGCTCTGGCAGCAGGGCCTCTGCCGACAGCGCAAGGCTCAGGCTGCTGCCTTGCCTGACCTGCTCGGTGGCGTGCCCCACATGCTCGCGCAGTGCATGGTTGGCACTGACCTCACGGCCGATCGCCAATGAACCGAGCAGGGTGACGCTGTTGCTCAACAGCGTGCCCAACGTGCGAGCCAGGCGTGCGGTTTCCAGGCGCTGCAGCAGCGGGCCGCACAGGCGGTTGCGCCACAGGCGCAGGTCCTGGGCCACGCGCCGGCGCGGGTCTCGCCGTGCAGCCAGGCCAAGCCAGCTGGCGCCGAGCAGCATCAGCAGGCAGGCCAGCCCCCAGGCATTGACGAACTCGCCCAGGGCCAGCACGCCGCGGGTCACCAGCGGGATGGGCACGCCCAGGTCCTGGAAGATCGGTACGAATTGCGGCACCACATAAGCCAGCAACAGCGCCAGTGAGCCGATCACACCGATCACCAAGAAGGCCGGGTAGATCAGCGCGTTGATCACTTCGCCACGCAGTTTGTGGCTTTGTTCCAGATAGCCGCCAAGCTGCGCCAGGGTCACTTCCAGCACACCACCGGCCTCGCCGGCGCGCACCAGGCTGGTGTAGAACGGCGAGAAACTGCCGGGGTGTTCTTCAAGCGCCTGGGACAGCGGCAAGCCGGCCTTTACCTGCTCGCGCACCCGCTCCAGCACGGCCTGGGCGGCGGGCCTGCGCACGTTTTTCAGCACGGTGCCCAGCGCCCGGTCCAGCGGTTGGCCGGCGCTGAGCAGGGTCGTGAGCTGCTGGGTGATGGTGACCAGCTCCACTGGCTGGAACACGCTACGCGCCTTGCGCGAGCGCAGCAGACGGCTGCCTTGCCTGAGTTGGAGGATCAGCAGGCCGCGCCGTTGCAACTGGCGAGCGGCGTGGTCACGGTCACTGGCGTCCAGTTCGCCTTGCTGTTTGCGGCCTTCGCTGTCGAGCGTGGTATAGGAAAAGCTCGGCACCTCAATCACCACCTGTGACGCGCAGCACTTCTTCAAGCGAAGTGACGCCGGCCAAGGCCTGGCGCAGGCCGTCCTCGTACAGGGTCACCAGCCCGTTGCGCCGGGCGTGGGCCTCGAGTGTGGCCGCATCGGTCTGGCGCATGAGCATGCCGCGCAGGTCTTCGTCCATGACCAGCAGTTCAGTGATCGCGCTGCGCCCATGGTAGCCGCCGCCAGGCGCCTGCTCGTTGGGGCGGTACAGCATGATCGGCCGCTGCTGCGTAAAGCGGGCCAACTGGTGGCGCTCGACCAGCTCGGCGGGTGCCTGGAAAGCGATACGGGTGGCTGGGTCGAGACGGCGCACCAGGCGCTGGGCCAGGATGCCCTGCAAGGTGGAGGCCAGCAGGTAACCTTCGACGCCCATGTCCAGCAAGCGGGTGATGCTGGCGGCGGCGCTGTTGGTGTGCAGCGTCGACAGCACCAGGTGCCCGGTCAGCGATGACTGGATGGCGATGCGGCAGGTTTCGAGGTCGCGCATTTCACCGATCATGATCACGTCCGGGTCCTGGCGCACGATCGAGCGCAATGCCGTGGCAAACCCCAGGCCGATGGCAGGCTTGACCTGGATCTGGTTGATGCCGGTGAGCTGGTATTCGACCGGGTCTTCCACGGTGATGATCTTGCGCTCGGCGGTGTTCAGGCCCGACAACGCGGTGTAGAGGGTAGTGGTCTTGCCCGAGCCGGTGGGCCCGGTGACCAGGAAGATGCCGTGGGGACGCGCCAGCAGCTGCTCGATGTTGTGCAGGGTGGGGCCATGGATACCCAGGCTGGCGAAGTCGAAACGCACGGTCTGCCGGTCCAGCAGGCGCATCACCACCGACTCGCCGAAACTGGTCGGCACGGTGGAGACCCGCAGGTCCAGTTCGCGGCCCTGAATGCGCAGCATGATCCGCCCATCCTGGGGCAGCCGGCGCTCGGCGATATCCAACCGGGCCATGATCTTCAGCCGCGAGATGACCGCTGCGGCGTAGCCTGCCGGGGGGGCTTCGCCTTCGACCAGCACGCCGTCGACCCGGTAGCGCACTTTCAGCTGGGTTTCGAACGGTTCTACATGGATATCCGAAGCGCGGCGGTCGACGGCGTGTTGCAGCATCAGGTTGACCAGGCGGATCACTGGCGCCTCGGAGGCCATGTCCTTGAGCTGTTCGATATCGCCTTCGTCGATGCTGTCGTCGTCCAGGGTCTGGATCAGCGCGCCCATGGCCGAGCGGCCTTCGCCGTAGGCCTGTTCGATCAACGCGGTGATCTCATCGCGGGTCCCCACCACCAGCTCTACCTGTTTTGCCGCCTGGTAACCGAGTGCCTTCAGCGCATAGTCCGAAAGCGGCACGGCGGCGGCGACCTGCAAGTGGCTGGCGCTTTCGCTGAGGGTGACCACGCCATAGTGGCGGGCGAAGCGTTCGGTCGCCACAGGCGGGGTGTCGACACGCTGCCCTTCAAGCCTGGGCACGCCCAGCAACTGGGCATAGGCCGCGGCCATCTGTTGCTCTCTTACAGCACCCAGGCGCAGCAAAGTGCGCAGCTTTTCATGTTCGCCAATTGCCTGCGCCACGCCCAGGCGTGCAGCACGATTCATATCAGCCGGTTGCAATGCGCCAGCATCGAGCAGCCACTCACATATATCGTCAGCAGAAGGGATAGTTGATTTCATCATGATGGCTTAGTGCAAGTGCTGGCTATATAGCGGCACTTTACTAGTTGTCAGGCCTTAGGTGGCCCGGAGAATACTTTGGAAATTTAATCGCTGCAACAGCCTATGTTCTTGGGTTTTTAAATGGGAATTAGCTGGCTTTTTTCAGTGGGCTCGCAAGCATATCATTCCACTAAACCTAATTGCAACTAGGTTTAGTGAGAGGTTTGGAATTGCTATAAATGGTTAAAAAAAGCATGAAAAAACCAAGCTAAAGGCTTTCGTTGGATTTAAAAGTCGAATATATGCTGTAGTCATGTGCTTAATGTAATTTTGCGATTTGTGCCGCCCTGTTATTTGGCGTGGTTTTTTCTGGTTTTTGATACGTTGCCGATCGTGCACTTCACGAGCACTTGAACTTTTCAATGAACTGCCCAGACTTACGCGCCGGCCGGGCCCTGTTTTGCGGTCCGCTAATTCCTGCATTCTTTTTTCGAGAACTATTCGATGAATAGACTATTGCTGCCGTTCGTCTGTTCGGCGCTGCTGGCCACGGCGCCAAGTGCCTTTGCAGATACCCAAAGCGCCACTTCCGATTCAGCGGCCTATGAAGCACGAGAGCAACTGGACAACCAGCGTGAACAACTGTCCGGCGTCAGCGATGTTGCAAAAGGCGCCACTGACGCCAATGCCTTCGTCGACGCGCCGGTAGACACCGCCGATGCGCCGGCGTTGGTCAGCCAGCCGTGAGGCCGCAGGTTTGCCTGCTCCCATTCCGTTCTTGAGGATTCAACCCGTGAAACATTTCAGACAGGCCCTGAGCCTGATGGCGCTCGGCGTCATGCAGGCCTCAGGCGCGATGGCGGCCGGGCCGGCCACCGGCAACGAGGTGGAGGCCCGGGTCAGCTCCATCCTGGACAACATGAACCAGGCCGAGAAGATCAATTTCACCCGGGTCAATGACGGCCACATGATCCCGCCGCTGCTCAAGTGGGGCATCCAGGGCACGGTGGCCTACGACTCGTCCATGGGCGTGCACGTCAATAACGCCACCTTTGGCGCGCAATACCCGTCGCAGTCGGCCCTGGCCGCCACCTGGAGCATCAATCGGGCCAAAGAGTTCGGCCTGGCCATCGCCTATGAAACGCGTATTTCCGGCGGCCAGCAGATGCTCTCCCCCGGCGTGAACCTGTACCGCACGCCGTACAACGGGCGTTCCGCCGAGTACGTCAGTGGCGAGGACCCGTTCCTGGGCGCGGTGCTGGCACCGGCCATCGTCAACGGCATCCAGGCCCAGGGCATCCAGGCCAGTGGCAAGCACTACCTCGCCAACGAGCAGGAAGCGAATCGCCAGGCGGTCAATGTCGTGGCTGATGAGCGCACGCTGCGTGAGCTGTACTTGCCCGGTTTCGAGTCGATGGTCAAGAACGCCAACGTGGCGTCGATCATGTGCGGGTTCAACAAGGTCAACGGCGACTATGCCTGCGAAAACCATCACCTGATCACCGAGGTGCTCAAAGGCGAGTGGGGCTACCAGGGCACCGTTATCAGTGATTTCAATGCCATTCACGACCCGTTCAAGGGCGCATGGGCCGGCACCGACCTGGACATGCCCTCGGGCCTGCAGTTCACCGAGGCCAACCTGCTGCCCTACCTGTGGAGCGGCCAGCTGACTCAGAACGTCATCGATGACAAGGTCAAGCGCAACCTGCGGGCCGTGGTCAGCTATGACTTCCAGGAAAACCTCAATACGGCGAAAACCCTGGAGCACACCGAGTACGGCCAGCGTGCCGCGCTCAACGCCGCACGTGAAGGCATCGTGCTGCTGCGCAATGCCGATACCGCTGCTGGCAAGCCGCTGTTGCCTCTGGCGCGCACCGCCAGGATCGCAGTGATTGGCGACTGGGCCGCGCAGGCGCCTGCCTCGCCATTCGGCACCGCCAACGCGCCACCCAACAGCTACGTCACCGAACTCAGCGGGCTGCAGCAGCTGGCTTCGAACAGCGCCAACGTCACTTACCTGTCGGCGTTGAGCCTCAACCCCAAGGCGGCAGTCTGGTACCAGCCGACTTCGTCCGGCAGCGGTGTCAGCAATGCCGGGGTGAAGGCCGAGTACTTCAGCAACACCACCCTCAGCGGCGACCCTGTACTGACCCGCATCGAGCCGGGGGTGAACCTGAACTGGACCACCAGCACCAATGAAACCAACACCGGCACCACTGCCGTGTCAGGCTTCAGCCCGACTGCGGGTGCGTTCTCCGCGCGCTTCAGTGCCACGATCAAGCCCACCGTCTCCGGTGCGCATGTGTTCAAGGTGCGTGCCGACGGCCCTTACAAGCTTTGGGTCGATGGCAAGCTGGTGGTGCAGAGCGACGGCGTGCCGTACTCCTCTGACGTGGTCAACGCGCTGACCACCTCGGGCAAGAGCGCTGCCCTGGTGGCGGGCAAGTCCTACACCGTCAAGCTTGAGTACCGCCGGGTGCAGGGCAACTTCACACCGGCGCTGGGCGGCCTGGCAGGCGTTCAGATGAGCTGGGCGTCCCTGCGACCGCCGAAGGATATCGCCAGCTATGATGCCGTGGTGATCGCTGCGGGCACCCACTACGAAAACGAGGGCGAAGGCTCCGACCACGATTACGCGCTGCCGGACCAGCAGGCCGAGCTGATCAACTTCGTCACCAAAGCCAACCCGAACACCATCGTGGTCACCCATGGCGGCGGCGTGGCCGACATGCAGCCGTGGGCCAGGAAGGTGGGCGCGGCGCTGCACGCCTGGTTCCCGGGGCAACAGGGCGGCCAGGCACTGGCTGAAATCCTCTATGGCAAGGTGAACCCGTCGGGCAAGCTGCCGGTGACCATCGACAAGAAGATCGAAGACAACCCAAGCTACGCGTCCTACCCGGACCCGGCAGCCTACCGTGGCGACAACCCGCTGACCGAGATCGAATACAGCGAGGGGCTTTACCTGGGTTACCGCGGCTATGACAAGAAGCACGCCAAACCGCTGTATCCGTTCGGCTTCGGCTTGTCGTACACCACGTTCGGCTATTCGGACTTGAAGCTCTCGACCAATGTCATGACCCCGGGCAACACCGTGAACGTCACGTTCACCTTGACCAACACCGGTGACAAGGCGGGCTTTGAGGTCGCGCAGCTGTACATTCAGCCGATCGCCCCCAAAGTCGACCGCCCGAAGAAGGAGCTCAAGGGCTTTACCAAGGTGTACCTGGAGCCGGGCCAGAGCAAGACCGTGAGCCTGCCGATCGACTCGCGCTCGCTGGCGTACTTCGTGCAGAGTACCGACAGTTGGGACGTCGATGCCGGCAAGTTCAAGGTGTGGGTCGGCCCCGACTCGGAACACCTCACGCTGCAGCGCACCCTGGTCACGCTGATGCCGCAACACCTGACCACCCGTGACAGCAACCCTCTACCTGCACCGCTGCAAGCGGCGGTGCAGGTCAGCGACAGCCAGGCTTACTGACCGTCGCGCTAGGCCTTGATGAGAGAGGCAAGGCGTAGCAGGTAGGCGTCGAAGACCGCTTCGACGTCGACCTGGTCCGGGGCGCGCAGCCACTGGATCTGCAGGCCATCCATCACGGCGAAGATCTCGGTCGCCAACAGCGTCGCATCAATGTCCTTGCGCACCTCACCATGCTCGACCAACGCCGCCATGTGCGCCTGGGCGTGGGCGTGGATCAGCGCGAATTTTTCCTTGTACCAGGGCCAGGCCGGGTGGTGCTCGGCCAGGCTCTCGACGTTGATCATCATCGAAGCCTGGCATTCAAGCAGGTTCTGCACGCTGAAACTCATGCTCATGCGCAGGAACGCCAGAAAGTTCTCCAGCGTCGGCGCCATCTCCAGCTCGGCAAACTTCTCCGTTACCCGCCGATCGCGCCGATCGAGCAAGGCCTGCAGCAACGACACCTTGTTGGGGAAGTGGTGCAGCAGCCCCACCGTGGTGATGCCGGCGATCTCGGCCACGTCGCGCATGGAGGCCGCCGCATAACCGTCTTTGGCGAACACCGCAGTGGCCGCATCCAGCAGCGCGGCGCGGCGCATCTCACCTTTGGGGGCACGGCGGCGTTTGGTGACCGGTGTGCTGGATGGCTCGGTTTCGTGATCCTGACCTGACATAAACCAACTTCAAGCTGTGGTGGGTGGTGTGCCGGTTCCGCTGAAGCGGCGAGGGCGATTATGGCAAAAGTTCTAGGCTCTGTTGAAAACCTTTGGAACTCAGAGCCTGTGGAAGCCTGATTTTCCCTAGAGTTTTCGCTTTTTTTGGCGAAGGATTCTGCCATGTCCAAGTGGTACGAATTTTCCGGCACAGAATGGGAAACAGCCGCAGACCTCTTCACCGCCCATCGATGTACAAGAACCCCAAGCGTTGCCGCTGGTTCCTGGCCGACAGAGGCTGTGACGCAGAATCCTTGCGGCAATACCCCTATCGCTAGCGGATGCAGCCGGTGATTGCACTGCGTGACATGAAGCGCAAACCGAAGCCGGGATTACCGCGTCTTTTGCCAAGCCCAATTATCGGCAGCGGAACGCGATCGAACGGCTGTTTGGTTGGTGTAAGGAGCACCGCCAGGGTACACGCCATTGCACGCTGGCAAGCGCTTCGCTGCGATGGTCGCGCTGGCTTGCTGGCGGCGGTATTTACGACATTGATTTCGTATAGTGCCTAAAGCCTCTACGTTCGACGAAGAATGGTTGGACAGTAATTTTCCCGCCTTCCTTTGTCGAGACCGCCCGGATCAGCACAAGCAGCAGGAGCGCCTGAAGAGCAGTTGAGTGTGATTGATGGGGATGTGGTACTGACAGAGGTTAAAGCAGTTATTTCGCGCCGGCACGTGTAGCAGTAAAAAATTAAAAAACGCATCAATTTTAGTGCGTGAAGCCAAGCAAAACGCAAGATGTGCGATGATTTGATTGGTGGCACAGGGTGCTATCATTCGGCAATACCATTAATAGATAAAGGTGCGATCATTTACCGAAAGCACCCACCTCACTTTAAGCAAACAATCAATAACCCAGCTCAATCAACTCGTCAGCTAATTTCTCGACAGCAGACGCACACTCAACTAGGGACATCGAGTCATTATGAAAACCAACAACAATCGACTGTTTAGTTTTTGCAATAACAATTCCGTGACCGCCCCGTCGTCCCAGTATTTTTTTATCGGATATCGATAACACAACATATTTCTTGCCATCCACGGTAATGCCTGTTTTCAAAAGCTCCCCCGAATCCAAAATCCCTGCGAGTACGTCGGCTGCTGGCTTTATTTGGTCGGGGGCGATACTTAGTCCGGGCGAGGATACCCACGCCTTTCCATTCAAATCTAGGATTGCTCCTTGAGACACAAAGCCAGTTCCCACCAGGTAGTCGTCAATATAAGGTTGCAAACTCATAATTTTACCTTTCGAGCAGTGGTTTAATAAACGGGCATGAGTCGGAATGGAAGATGTGGCCAACTCATACGGTCAATTTTACATAGGGTTCGCTTCATTACGAACAGCAAGCTGCACGTATGAATAACACGCTGCGGCCGAGTATTGGCTGGCGCTGCCTCGATGCACTCCTAGTTTCACGAACGTTATCGAAAACGAATCCGAACGGAACGCACCATCAGTAAAGACCTCTTTGTAAGTTTTCATCGTTCGGCTCACTCTCCCAGCCCATACGCGACCCATATTTGGGGTATTCAATAAAAACCACAACTGGTAAAAATAATAGGTGTACCACCGATTTTTCTGAATAGGTGTTTGAGCCCGCCACGTGCAACGCTCGGTCGTACTCGGTTTGACGACGAAATTCACATGGTCAGTGA
The DNA here is from genome assembly GCF_026625125.1 of Pseudomonas putida. Classification (NCBI taxonomy): domain Bacteria; kingdom Pseudomonadati; phylum Pseudomonadota; class Gammaproteobacteria; order Pseudomonadales; family Pseudomonadaceae; genus Pseudomonas; species Pseudomonas putida. The sequence goes on from NZ_CP113097.1 coordinate 2,479,785, forward strand.
CGCCTGTGGCATCCAACTCCACTTCACCCTCTTGGTGGTAATGCCAGCGACATCTGCCTTGACCGTGTCCACATCACTCCGGATCGAGGTAGGCCACGCAAGCGCTGCCGCTGACGCCTGGCCGGCAAAGGTTATGGCGCAGAATCCTTGCGACACCACTGCGACCGCTATCGGAGGCAGCGGGGCATGGTGCTGCGTGACGTGAAGCGCAAACCGAAGCTGGGATTCTACGCCTTTTCGCCGAGCCCAATTATCGGCAGCGGAACTCTATCGAACGGCTGTTTGGTTAGTTTAAGGAGCACCGCCTGGGTACACGCCATTGCACGCCGGCAACAGCTTCGCTGCGATGGTCGCGCTGGCTTGCTGGCGGCGGTGTTTACGACATTGATTTCGTATAGTGCCTAAGGCCTCTACGTCCGACGAAGAATGGTTGGACAGTAATTTTCCCGACTTCCTTTGTCGAGACCGCCCGGATCAGCACAAACAGCAGGAGCGCCTGAAAAGCAGTTGAGTGTGATTGATGGGGATGTGGTACTGACAGAGCTTAAAGCAGTTATGACGCGCCGGCACGTGTAGCAGTAAAAAATTAAAAAGCGCATCAATTTTTGTGCGTGAAGCCAAGCAAAGTGCAAGATGTGCGATGATTTGATTGGTAGTACAGGGTGTCATCATTCGGCAATACTATTAACAGAAAAAAAGGTTGCGATCACTCACCGAAAGCAACCCCCTCACTTAAGAAACATAATCAATAACCAAGCTCAATCAACTCGTCAGCTAGTTTCTCGACAGCAGATGCACACTTACCTGGCGCCATCGAGTCATAATGGAAACCTACAATAATCGAATGTTTAGTTTTTGTAATAACAATTCCGTCGCCGTACCCTCGTCCCGTTATTATTTTTGAATCGGGTGGCGATACCACAAGATATTTCTTGAAATTCACAGTAAGACCTTTTTTCAAAAGCTCCCCCAAATCCAAAATCCCTGCGAGTCCGTCTGCTACTGGCTTTATTTGGTCGGGGGCGATACATAGTCCGGGCGAGGATGCCCACGTACTTCCATCCAAACCTAGGATTGCTCCTTGAGACACAAAACCAGTTCCTACCAGGTTGTTGTCAACATAAGCTTGCCAACTCATAATTGCACCTTATCAAGCAGAGGTTAAATAAACGGGCATGAGTCGGAATGGAAAATTTGGCCAACTCATACGGTTAATTTTACATAGGGTACACTTCATCACGAACAGCAAGCTGCACGTATGAATAACACGCTGCGGCCGAGTATTGGCTGGCGCTACCTCGATACACTCCTAGTGTCACGAACGCTATCGCAAACGAATCCGAACGGAACGTACCATCAGTAAAGACCTCTTTGTAAGCTTTCGTTGTTCGGCTCACTCTCCCAGCCCATACGCGACCCATATTTGGGGTATTCAATAAAAATCACAACTGGTAAAAATAATAGGTGTACCCACCCATTTTTCGCATATGAGTATGAACCTGCCACGTGCAGCGCTCGGTCGTATTCGTGCCTACGGCTCGTGCGCCCAGTATGCGCCACGGCGGTTGATCAGAATGGCGGTGGCGACGCTGGCCAATGCGACCAGTGCATTGCCGACCCACAGCCCCAGCATGACGCCGCTGGCACCCTGCAGGGCTGCACCTGCGGTGACGAAGGGCAGGGTGCCCAAGGTGGCGCGAAGCCAGGCGTAGAAGGCCACCCAACCCGCCTGGCCACGGCAGATGAACACCGAAATGGCGATGAAGTCCAGGCCTATGATGACCCACAGCCCCGGCCCGTACCGGCACAGGTCCTCGATCAGCACTTGCCCTGGGCCGGACAGTGCGAAGGCGTGGCCAAGCCACGGCGCTGCGCTTGCCAGCACTGCCCAGGCGACCAGGCCGTAGACCACCACCAGCCTGGCGGCGCTGTGCAAGGCTGCCTGTGAACGGGCGTGGCGGTGCGCGCCGAGGTTCTGTGCCAGGATCGGCACCAGCGCGCCTGGCAAGGCGAAGTACAGGCAGTAGGTGATCTGCAGCACCCTGTCCATCACCGCCATGCCGGCCATGACCGAGACCCCGAACAGCGCCAGTTGCGCCATGGTGTAGGTCAGGGCAACGGGCATCGCCAGGTTCGCGAGGGTGTAAGGCAAGGCGATGCGCATGATGCGTGCGCCGTACAGCCGCAGCAGGCGCAGGCGTATACGTGTGCCAAGGCCGACATGGGCCCTGACTTGGTACAGGCCCGTCAGGCTGCCTGTTATGGCTGCCACCAGGCAAGACAGGCCGGCGCCCGACAGTTTCAGGTCCAGACCAAAGATCAGTATCGGGTCGACGATGGCCAGGCAAGCGGCACCGGCCAACACCACTGCGAGCGCGCGCCCGCTCAAACCGTGCGCACGGAGCACCTGGGCTGCGGCCTGCGTGAGCGCCATCAGCACCGACGCCACCAACGTCATGGCGATGAATTGGCGGGCCAGCGGTGAGGCGGGCGCACCGGCCCCCACCAGGCTGGCGAAGAAGTCCAGAAAGTACCATTGCAGCGCAGACACACTGGCCGAGACCATGGCGGCGAGGATCAGCATGTGGCGGGTCAGTGCCGGCACCGACGCGCTCGAACCCTGGCCGACCCTGCGGGAGATCATGGTGCCTGCAGCGACGACAATGCCTGCCACCAGGCTTGAATTGAAGAAGGCCAGGATTTTGGCGATGCCGACCGCGGCAATGAGCACTTCGTCATGCAGCATGGCGACATATGTGAGCGTGAGGATGTCGGTCAGGAAAATCGCCAGCAGGCTCAGCCCGCTGGTAAACGCCATTACCCGGACGTGGTGGGTCAATGAACCTTGGGTGAATGTGGCGGGGGGCTTCATCGTGAGTGTACCGCTAGGGTCGGTGCGATAGTGCGGTACCAAGACAACGTGGGTTGCGAAGAGTTTAACGGGCAATCCACGCGTATGTGCTTCTCACAACACCTTGCCGCCGCCCAACGATAGCTGGCCGGTTGGGCTCAATGCAGCCTTAGCAATCGGTCCAGTGACAAAGCGCCGGCGCCCCGGGCTACCAGCAACAGCAGCAGGCCGGCCCAGGACAGGTGGGTAGGCCAGGCATCCGGGTAGACGAATACCTGGATGACTGCCGTCATGCCTAGCAGGGCAAGGGCCGAAAGCCGGGTGAACAGGCCCAGCACCAACAGCAGTGGGAACACGTGTTCGGCGTAGGTCGCCAGGTGGGCTGCGAGCCAGGGCGAAAGCAGCGGCAGGGCATACTCGGTGTGGAACAAGTCGTACGTACCGGGGGTGATGGTGAGCACGCCTTCGACCTTGGTACGGCCTGACAGGAAGAAGATCGCGGCGATACCCAGCCGCGCTATCAGGCACAAAGCACTGTCGCTGAGCAGCCGTTGCAGGCCGTCGGCAAGGGTGTTCCAGCGTTGGCGCAGGCCAAGGGGGGGAGCAGGTGGGCGTAGGGTATCCATGGCCGTTCCTTCATTCGAATGAAAGCGGGAGAAAGACCCGGGCCTGCATCAGGCGACCGAGCAGGCTGGTGAAATCGAGGTCAGGCTGGCGTTGCAAGGCGAGCTGCGAGGCGCCTTCCAGTGAGTGACCGGCCGCGCAGGCATCGAGGAAGGTACAGCCACCGGCCTCGAGTGGCTGATGGTTCACGCCATCCTGGTCGGCGCTCAACAGTGCGCCTTCTGCCACCCAGGGTTGTGACTGAAGCCATGGCAGGCCTTCGCGGCTGCAGCGCCACAGGCTCAGTGCCGGGTGCGCGTCGAACCATTGCCAGCGCACGCTCTGGCGCGGCTGCAGGTGGCTACGGCCCAGGTCACTGGCCGTCATGCCTGCCAGGTCGGCCAGGGCCAGGCAAGGTTGCTCGATGGCGCAGAACACTTCACACCAATGCCAGTCCAGGCGCGCGACATCAGCCAGGTACGGCAGCCCGTGGCTGGCCTGCCTGTCTTGCAAAAAGGCTGCGAACGTGGCGCCGTAGCGAATCAGCCGCGGGTCGTCGGGTGGCGTGTGCTGCGCGTAGGCGGCCGCCGCTTGCTGCATCCAGTCGGTACCGACCAAGGTTTCGACACTGGGAAAGTTGGCTCGCAATGCGTCCACGCAACCGGCCATCACGGTATTGCGGTAGACCGCGAACGCCGGCTGGCAGGTCAGGCTCTGTAGCAGCGGGGCAGGGCGCCGGCAGAGGGCGTCGATGAAGGCGTCCTGGAACTGGGCAAAGGGCAGGTTCATGGCAAGGCCCCTGCGTGGTCGAGTGCCGCCTGGGCAATGGCCCGTTCGGCAAGCAGTTCGTCGAAGGCCGGCAGGTTGCCGTCGCGCTCGATCAATGTCGGGCGCGCGCCGATGCGCGCGACCAGCCGGCGGTACAACGCCCAGACCGGTTCGGCGATGGCTGCATCATGCGAGTCGATGAGCAGTGCGCCTTGGTCGTCGTGACTGTGGCCGGCCAGGTGCACTTCGCTGATGGCATGGGCCGGGAAGCGGTCGAGGTAGTCCTGGGCGTCGAAGCCCAGATTGTGGGCGCTGACATGAACATTGTTGATGTCCAGCAACAGCGTGCAACCGGTGCGGCGCACCAGTTCGCCGAGAAAGTCGATTTCGTCCAGCGCGTGCCCCTGCAGGTGCAGGTAGTGGCTGGGGTTTTCGATGGCGATGCCACGGCCCAAGGCATCCTGGGTGCGCAGAATGTTGTCGCTGATGCGTACCAGGGCTTCGTGGCTGCGGGGGAACGGCAGCAGGTCGGGGTGATATTGACCACGCCAGGTGGACCAGGCCAGGTGCTCCGAGACCAGCACCGGTTTCACCTGGTCGATCAGCGTGCGCAACCGGCGCAGGTGCGTGAGGTCGGGATCGGCGTCCGCTGCCAGTGACAGCGCCACCCCGTGCAGTGACAGCGCATGGCGTTCGGCCATGCGCTGCAGCCACGCCAGGCGCGGCCCGCCGACCATGTAATTCTCTGGATGCACCTCGTACCACAGGCCATCGGCGTTGCAGGCCAGGGCTTGGGCAAAGTGTTCAGCCTTGAGCCCCAGCCCGGCGCCCAGAGAGGCAGTTGAGTTCATGGTCGGCGGCCTCTGCTCAAGACTTGATCGGGGTCAGTGAACCCATGCCGTTAGGCGTCTTGATCGAGGTGCAGGTGCCTGCCGGCACGTTTTTCCAGGCCATGCCGTCGTAGTCTTTTTTGGAGCTGCCTGCGCAACTGGTGCCGGCACCGGCTTTGCAGTCATTCTTGCCGGCCATGGCAACGCCGTAGCATTTCTCCATGGCCGCACCATTGCTGGTGGTATCGGCGGCGGTGGCGACGCTGGCCATGGAAGCGAGGGCCAGGGCGGCAGTGGTAAGGGCGAGGCTATTCATGGGGGTGTCTCCAGAGGATGGGGCCGTGGTGATGTACCAGGCTCATGGACTAGTTCGCGCTGGCCGCTGCTTGGGTTACAGGCACGCGAAAATATTTTCAGGGTGCTGCATCTGACCTGACCGGTGCGCTGAAAAGCGCAGCAGCGGCTAAGGTTCGATGAAAGAAAAAACTTCAGACGGTGTAACCTTGGCGCCCCATGCAACGAACTAACACTCAAGACACGCTCGGCGCACGCGAGAGGCAGTTGCAGGTTTTGCTGCTGCGCGGGCTGGCGGGTGATGCGCAGGCTTACCGCGAGTTTCTTGCGGCATTGGCGCTGCATGTGCGCGGGTTTCTGCGGCGGCGTCTGTACCAGCGCCCGGCCGAAATCGAAGACGTGCTGCAGGAAGTGTTGCTGGCCGTGCATAACGCACGTCACACCTACCAGCCGCAACAGCCGCTGACGGCGTGGGTGCAGGCGATTGCCCGCTACAAGCTGGCAGATTACCTGCGCCGTTATGCGCGCCACGACGCGTTGCATGACCTGCTGGAGGACGACAGTGGCCTGTTCGCCGTCAGCGAGGAGGCGCCGGCCGAGGCCAGTCGCGACCTTGGCAAGTTGCTGGGGCGGTTGCCGGAGCGCCAGCGTTTACCGATCGTCCACGTCAAGTTAGAGGGGTTGTCGGTGGAGGAGACTGCGCGCATTACCGGGCTGTCCAGTTCGGCGGTCAAAGTGGGGATACACCGGGGGCTCAAGGCGCTTGCCAGGCTGATTCGAGGCAGTGAAGAGCATGAAGACTGAAGAACTGATTACCCTGCTGGCCGCCGGTGAAGGGCCGGTGGACCGTCACGCGCTGGCACGGCGCCTGGCGCTGGCGTTGCTTGCAGGCACACTGGCTGCGATGCTGATGACGGTCGCCTTCTATGGCGTGCGTAGCGACCTTGGCGAAGTGGTGCGTACGCCGCTGTTCTGGGCCAAGCTGGCCTTGCCCACCAGCCTGGCGCTGCTCGGGCTGTGGCTGACCCAGCGTCTGTCCAGGCCCGGTGTGCGCGGCGGGATAGCGTGGCAGCTGCTCGGGCTGCCGTTGCTGGTGGTCTGGCTGGGCGCGGCGATCAGCCTGTTCGGGGCTCCGGTCGAAGCCCGTGCCGATTTGATTTTTGGGCGTACCTGGCGCACCTGTGCGCTGAATATCACCCTGCTGTGCGTGCCGGTGTTCATCACCCTGTTCTGGGCATTGCGTGGCCTGGCGCCGACGCGTTTGCGCCAGGCTGGCGCCGCAGCGGGCCTGCTCGCCGGTTCGACCGCAACGGTGGTCTACTGCCTGCACTGCCCGGAAATGCAGGTGCCGTTCTGGGCGACCTGGTACGTGCTGGGGATGTCGGTGCCCACCCTGATCGGAGCAGTGCTTGGTCCGCGTGTGCTGAGGTGGTGAAGAGGTAGCGCCTTGGGTTTGTACGAAAAGTCGCCGAGCGGCGATCAGGCAAGGCGAAAGCCGGCGAGGAAGCGGAGTTTACGGGGTGTAAATGAGCATTCCGAGCCTGCTTTCAACACAGCATGATCGTCGCGCAGGCACTTTTCGTACAAAGCCTAGCGCAATGCTCGCTCTATCCCCCCCACCAGCAGGCTTTCCATCAAGCCCAACCCCTGTTCCTCAGGCAACGTCTTCAGCATCCCAGGCAACTGGTTGAGCAAGGTCGCCACCACCTGCGCCGTCGCCGCCAATGCCGCGTCGGGGAGTTTCGCCTGTGGTGCGATCAACCGCAGCAACCCGGCCTCATACCGCTTGCGCAACAACGCCAGGCGCGTTTGCTGCGCTTCGCTCAGGCAGCAGAAGTCCCGGGCAGCCAGGCGAAACTGCAGGGGGCGTTCAGCATGCAGTTGCCAGTGCGCTGCAATCAGGCAGGCCAACGCTGACCGCCCGCTCGCCATGGCGCGGCGGCCAGGCTCCAGGGTTGCCTGCAGCTCCTCGTACAACTCTTCGATCAGGTCGTACAGCAAGTCCTGCTTGCTCGGGAAGTGGTGATACAGCGAACCTGCGGTCAAGCCAATGTGTGCCGCCAGTTCGCGCATGCTCACCTGGCCGAAGCCTTTCTCGGCGAACAGCGCCATGGCACGGTCACGCCGCTCTTCAAAATTGGCACAGCGCATCGCGGCGTTGACCGGGGGCATGCTGTCCGCTCCTCAGTAGGTGAAGAAGCCGCGGCCGCTCTTGCGCCCCAGCCAGCCGGCCGCGACCATTTCCTTGAGCAGGGGGGCCGGGCGGTACTTGCTGTCGTTGAAGCCCTCATGGAACGCTTCCATGATCGCCAGCAGGGTGTCCAGGCCAATCAGGTCGGCCAGTGCAGGGGGCCGATAGGCTGGTTGCAACCCAGGCGCATGCCAGTGTCGATGTCCTCGGCACTGGCCAGGCCCTCCTGGCGCACGAAGATCGCTTCGTTGATCATCGGCACCAGAATGCGGTTGACCACGAAGCCCGGGCGGTTACCGGCAGTGATCGGCGTCTTGCCGAGCTTTTCGGTGACCAGTAGCGCCTGGGCATAGGTGCCATCGCTGGTTTGCAGCCCACGGATGATCTCGACCAGGGCCATCATCGGCACCGGGTTGAAGAAGTGCACGCCGATGAACCGTTCGGGGTGCTCGATGCTGGCGGCCAGCTCGGTCACCGACAGTGACGAGGTGTTGGTGGCGATCAGGCAATCGGGCGCCACGTTGGCAGCCACTTGCTGGAGGATGCGTTGCTTGAGCTGCAGGTTTTCGGTCGCCGCCTCGATCACCAGTTGCGCAGTGCTCAAGCGGGCATAGTCGGTGCTTGTGTGGATGCGCGCTTGCGCTGCGCTGGCGCGTGCTGCATCGAGGGTGCCCTTGTTGACCTGGCGCTCCAGGTTTTTGCTCAGGGTGGCTACGCCGCGCGCCAGCGCGGCCTCGGCGACATCCACCAGCAGCACCTGATAGCCGGCCACCGCGCAGACTTGCGCGATGCCGTTGCCCATGGTGCCGGCGCCGATCACGGCGATCTGTTCAATGCTCATGCTGCAAGTCCCTCAGACGCGCTCGAAGACGACGGCGATGCCCTGGCCGCCGCCAATGCACATGGTGGCCAGCGCGTAACGGCCCTGGATGCGTTGCAGTTCATGGATGGCCTTGGTGGCGATGATCGCCCCGGTGGCACCCACGGGGTGGCCGAGGGAAATGCCGGACCCGTTCGGGTTGACCTTCTCGGGGTCGAAATCCAGCGCCTGGGCCACGGCGCAGGCTTGGGCTGCGAAGGCTTCATTGGACTCGATCACGTCCAGGTCGCTGATGTTCAGGCCGGCCTTTTCCAGCGCCTTGCGTGTTGCCGGGATCGGGCCCAGGCCCATCAGCTCCGGTTCGACGCCGGCATGGGCATAGGCCACCAGGCGCGCCAGCGGCTTGAGCCCCAGGCGGCGCACGGCGTCACCGGTGGCCAGCACCAGGCCGGCAGCCCCGTCGTTGATGCCGCTGGCGTTGCCGGCAGTCACGGTACCGTCTTTCTTGAACACGGTTTTCATGCCGGCCAGCTGTTCGGCGGTCACATCGCCGCGCACGTGTTCGTCAATGGCAAATTCGACGGTGCCTTTGCGGGTTTTCAGCTCCAGCGGCACGATCTGGCTGGCGAAGCGGCCTTCAGCGATGGCGCGGGCAGCGCGGCGTTGGCTGGTCAGGGCCAGTTCATCCTGCATCTGGCGGGTGATGCCATGCTTGGCGGCGACATTTTCCGCGGTGATGCCCATGTGGAAGTGTTCGAACGGGTCCTGCAGCACGCCGACGGTGTAGTCGATGCCTTGCAGGTCGCCCATGCGCGCACCCCAACGGGCCTGCGGCAGCAGGTAAGGGCCACGGCTCATGGACTCGGCACCGCAGGCCATGGCCACATCGGCATCACCAAGCAGCAGGCACTGGGTGGCGGAAACGATGGCCTGAAGGCCCGAACCGCACAGGCGGTTGACGTTGAACGCCGGGGTTTCCTTGGGGATACCCGCGTTCATCGCGGCGACCCGCGACAGGTAGGCATCGCGTGGTTCGGTAGGGATGACATTACCCATCACCACATGGCCGACCTGCTCAGGGGCTACGCCCGAGCGCTCGAGGGCGGCGCGGCTGATGGCGGTGGCGAGGTCTGCCAGGGGCAGGTCCTTGAGCGAGCCGCCAAAACCACCGATGGCGGAACGGACGGCACTGACGACGTAGATTTCTGTGCTGCTCATAGAGGCTCCGATTGCGAAGGCATGGCGGGAGCGGGCCAGGCTCTGCGAGAATGGTTGGCGCTCCCTCGTTGAGTCCGAGTCTAGGCAAAGGCCCTGTACCAGCCTATGCCGGATCTGTTCAGTCAACCTGGCACTTTTTGCCACTCAGCATAGACAGCGAATAACGCCATGCGCGATAGCGATTCGGTCGCGGTGTACTTTCTCAATGCCATGTTCCATGCCCTGCGCGACCAGCCCGGGGTGCGTGATGCGCATTTGCGTGCAGTGGGCATCGACCCGGCGGTGCTCGACCAGCCGCAGGCCCGGGTACCTGCCAAGGCGTTCGCCCAGCTATGGCTGACGCAGATCCAGCTGCTGGACGACGAGTTCTTTCGCCTGGACAGCCATGGCATGCCGCTGGGCAGCTTTGCCTTGATCTGCCGCGGCCTTATTCAGGAACCGAACCTGGATAAGGCCCTGCGCCAATGCCTGGGCAATTTCAGCCTGTTTCTGCGTGACCTGCGGGGCAACCTGACGGTGCGCGCGGGGCGGGCGGTGATCAGTGTGCATTCGGACATTGCCGACCCGTTGACCCGGGTGTATGCCGAGGAGACCTATCTTGTGCTGGTGGTGGGCCTGCTGTGCTGGTTGGCCGGGCGCCGTCTGGCCATCGACCGCACTGAGCTTGCCGTGGCGCGCCCGGCACAGGACGACGACTTGCTGCTGTGGGGCCCGGACTTGCGCCTGGGCAGCGGGCGTACCGAGGTGGAGTTCGACAGTGCCTACTTGCGTTTGCCGGTGGTCCAGGACTTGGCGGGTCTGAAAACTTTCCTGCGGAGTGCGCCGCAGGGGTTGGTCATCCGGTTTCGCAATCAGAATGGGTTGGTGGCGCAGGTGTACCGGCATCTGCGTGCCCGGCGCTATGGGCAATGGCCGACGCTGGCGGCCATGGCGCAGTGGCAGGGTATCAGTGCCAGTACATTCCGTCGGCAGTTGGAGCGCGAAGGGCGTTCGTACCAGCAGATCAAGGATGAGGTGCGGCGTGCCATGGCGTTCGAGCGGTTGCGCGAGGGGGTGATGAGCATTGCTGAAATTGCCGAGCAGGCGGGGTTTCAGGAACCTAGTGCGTTTCATCGGGCGTTCAAGAAGTGGACGGGGGAGAGTCCGGGGCGGTATCGGGCTAGGTTGGTTGGGCACTAGGTTAGCGGCAAGCTGCAAGCTGCAAGATAGAAGTTGGGGGGGCTTTAATTCGGGTGGGCATATCCGGTTGCCATGGTGGCGCTTACTCACCTTTCCGCCCTTACGGCGGGTCCCTTTTTGTCTTGGCAAAAAGGGACCAAAAACCGCCGGCTCCCGTCATCCGGCCCCTGCGCTTCGCTTCGGGGTTCCCTCGCTCCGGCCTTGCTCCCGGGAGGACCGCGCTCACGGCCCATCCATGGGCCGAAGCGCTTGACGGGCATCCATGCCCGTCACCTCCCTCCGCAAGACCTGCGCTTGGCCTCCTGAAGTCGCAATTTGCGGTGACTGAGCTACCGCGCGCTTTACAAGCAAAAGCAAAAGCAAAAGCAAAGGCAAAGGCAAAGGCAAAGGCAAAGGCAAAGGCAAAGTAAGCATTGAGCGACAGCGTTGCGGCGGTGTCGCCGTTGGCTGTTGGCTTCAGAATCGTGCGGTACTTACCGTGATGTACCCTTTGTTTAGCAGCGAAATGCGGATCACGGTCTCGTCGGCGGGGGCTTTGCGTTTTTGCTTGATGGACACACCCTCGACGGCAATGGCGCGGATGCGGTGGGCGATGAGGCGGCCGCAGGCGTCGAAGAACAAGTCGCTGGCCAGCAACTCGATGCGTTCGATCAGCCCTCGCGTGCGCTCGTCGGTGGCACAGAAGAACAGTACGCCCGACAGGTGCGGGTCATCGTCAGGGTTGCTGACATCATGAGCCAGCAGCTCGCGCAGGGTACTGCGCAGCTCGGCAGTGGTGCGGGTGTGTGGATGCATGCGCTGCTTCCTCTGGGACACAAGAGCCGATCATGTTTTCCATGGTGGTGGGCGGCAAGTAGGACGCTTCCGAGAGGTTGGGTAGGAATTTTCTGAACATGTAGGGAGGGCCGGGTGGTTTGCAAGCGGTCGACCTGCGAAAGCTATCCACGGCCCGGCTCTTCTGGTGGCGGTGAATCGTCAAGGCGCGGGTTACGTGATGGCCGCTGCCCCGGCCTTGGCCACCTGGGCATCCTGCTCAGGCTTGACCCCGGACACACCGATGGCGCCAACCACCTGGCCATCCACCCGCAACGGCACGCCGCCCTCCAGGCAGGTCAGCAGCGGCGCTGTGACGAACGCGGTACGCCCACCGTTGACCATCTGTTCGTAATCACGCGTTTCCTTGCGCCCCAAGGCCGAGCTGCGGGCCTTTTCAACGGCGATGTAGGCGCTGGCTGCCGCGCAGCCATCCATGCGCTCCAGGCCAAGGGGATGGCCGCCGTCGTCGACCACCGCGATGGTGACATTCCACTGATGCGCCAGAGCCTCCTGGCGCGCGGCTGCGAGCAGGCGGGCAACTTCGGTCTGGCCTATCACGGGCTTGCTATGCATGGCTGTTCTCCGGGTTCAGGGCTGCTTCGATGATTTCGATCCAGTGCCGTACCGGTGTGCGCCCGGCACCATTGAGGTGGGTCTGGCACCCAATGTTGGCGGTGGCGATGACTTGCGGCTTGCCGCTTTCCAGCGCGTTGAGTCGGTTATCGCGCAGTTGCCGCGACAGCGCTGGCTGGGTCAGCGAGTAGGTACCGGCAGAGCCGCAGCACAAATGGCTGTCCGGCACTGGGGTGAGGGTGAAGCCCAGCCGCGCCAGCAAGCGCTCCACCTGGCCACCGAGCTTGAGGGCGTGCTGCAGGGTGCACGGGCAATGAAACGCCAGGCGTTGTTCGTGGCACACGCCCAATTGCTCGACCGGTTCATCGCGCAGCACTTCCACCAGGTCGCGTGACAGCGCGCTGACCCTTGCAGCCTTGGCCGCGTAAAGCGGATCCTTTTCCAGCAGGTGGCCGTAGTCACGCACGAAGGCGCCGCAGCCGCTGGCCGTCTGCACGATGGCTTCTGCGCCCGCTTCGATGGCGGGCCACCAGGCATCGATGTTGCGCCGGGCACGCTGCAGGCCCTGCTCCTGGGCATTGAGGTGGTAATCCACCGCGCCACAGCAGCCGGCTTCGAACGCCGGCTCGACGCTGATGCCCAGGCGGTCCAGCAACCGCGCGGTGGCGGCGTTGGTGTTGGGCGACAGGGCCGGCTGCACGCAGCCTTCAAGCAGCAGCACGCGGCGCGCGTGGCGCACCGCCGGGCGCTTGCCAGGGGCGGCCACCTGGGCGGGCAACTTGCTCTTGAGGGGGGCCGGCAGGACGGGGCGCAGGGCCTGGCCTGCGCGGGTCAGCGCCTTGAACAGCGCCGGGCGCGGCACCACTGCACGCAAACCCTGGCGCAGCAGGCGCTCGCCGAGCGGGCGGGGCACCTGCTGCTCGACCACGGCGCGGCCGATGTCCAGCAGGTCATGGTATTTGACCCCTGACGGGCAGGTGGTCTCACAGTTGCGACAGCTCAGGCAGCGGTCCAGGTGCAGTTGGGTGCTGGCGGTGACGGGTGCACCTTCGAGCACTTGCTTGATCAGGTAGATGCGCCCGCGCGGTCCGTCCAGTTCATCGCCGAGGAGCTGGTAGGTTGGGCAGGTGGCCGTGCAGAAGCCGCAGTGCACGCACGCGCGCAGGATACTCTGGGCCTCTTCGGCGCGGGCCAGGCGCTTGGCGCTTTCGCTCAGGTTGGTTTGCATGCTGTGGCCTCACAGGTCCGGGTACAGGCGGCCAGGGTTGAACAGGCCCTGGGGGTCGAGTTGCCGCTTGAGGGCGTGGTGGTAGCGCATCAACGCGGCGGGCAGAGGTGCGCTGCTGTGCTCGCCTGGGGTAAAGCCTGTGGCGTGGCCGCCGGCCTTGGCCACCTGCTCGCGGATCACCGATGCCGGGGCGCTGGACTTCAGCCAGCGCTGCGCACCGCCCCAATCGATCAACTGGCGCCCCGGCAGGTCCAGTTCGGCGGTATTGATCGGTACCGACAGGCGCCACAGCGGTTCGTCGCCGTCGAAAAAGGCCAGGCGCTGCTCGCGCAGCTCGCTCCAGAACCGGCTGTCGAGCACGTCGCCGCCCAGGCGCTGACGGGCCGATTGCACCGAGCCCTCACCGCCTTCCAGGCGCAGGTACAGCGCTTCGCCGTCGTGGCAGGCTGCGCTGATCGGCAATGGCTGCTGGCCCCATTCAACCAGCTCGGCCAGGGCCTGATGGCGGTCCATCGGCAGGCGCAGACTCAGGCATTGGCGCGGCCGTGGCAGTACCTTCAGCGATACCTCGGTCAGCAGGCCCAGGCAGCCGAAGCTGCCGGCCATCAGCCGCGACACGTCGTAGCCTGCGACATTTTTCATCACCTCACCGCCAAAGCGCAGCAGTTTGCCGTGGCCGGTAATGACCCGCGTGCCGAGCACATAGTCGCGTACCGAACCGGCCCAGGGCCGGCGCGGCCCGGACAGCCCCGCCGCGACCGCGCCACCCAAGGTCGCACCGGCGCCGAAGTGGGGCGGCTCGCACGGCAGCATCTGCCCGGCCTCGAACAGCGTCGCTTCGATTTCCTGCAGGGGCGTACCGGCGCGAGCAGTGAGCACCAGCTCGGTCGGGTCGTAACTGACGATGCCGCGGTGGCGGCGGGTATCGACGATCTCCCCGGCCACCGGGCGGCCCAGCATGGCTTTGCTGTTGCTGCCCTGAATGCGCAGCGGGGTGTTCAGGTTCAAGGCCTGGTTGACCTGTTCGAGCAGGTCCTGGCTCATGTCACGGTCCAGGCTCATCAGAAGCGCTCCAGGTCAGGAAAGGGCAGTTGGCCGTGATGCACATGCATGGCGCCGAACTCGGCGCAGCGGTGCAGGGTGGGGATGTTCTTGCCTGGGTTGAGCAGCCCTTGGGGATCGAACGCTGCCTTCACGGCATGGAACAGGGTGATTTCGTCGCTGTTGAACTGCGCGCACATCTGGTTGATTTTCTCGCGGCCCACGCCATGTTCGCCGGTGATGCTACCGCCCACTGCCACGCACAGTTCCAGGATGCGCCCGCCGATGGCTTCGGCGCGTTCCAGCTCCCCGGGCAGGTTGGCATCGAACAGGATCAGGGGGTGCATGTTGCCGTCGCCGGCGTGGAACACGTTCGCCACCCGCAGGCCATACTGTTCGGACAGTTCGCTGATGCCCTTGAGCACGCGCGGCAGTTCGCGACGCGGGATGGTGCCGTCCATGCAGTAATAATCTGGCGAGAGGCGCCCCACGGCAGGGAATGCGTTCTTGCGCCCTGCCCAGAAGCGCACCCGCTCGGCCTCGTCACAGGCCAGGCGCACCTCGTCGGCACCGGCCTGCTGCAGTACCGCTGCCACGCGTTCGCAGTCGTCCTGCACGTCGGCCTCCACCCCATCGAGTTCGCATAGCAGGATCGCCGCGGCCTCAACCGGGTAGCCGGCGTGGATGAAGTCTTCGGCGGCGCGGATCGCCAGGTTGTCCATCATTTCCAGGCCACCGGGGATGATCCCGGCCGCGATGATTTCGGCCACGGCGCGGCCGGCGTCTTCCACACTGGCGAAACTGGCCAGCAGGACCCGGGCGACCTGAGGCTTGGGCAGCAGCTTGACGGTCACTTCAGTGACGATGCCGAGCATGCCTTCGGAACCGGTGAACAGCGCCAGCATATCGAAACCTGGGCTGTCGAGGGCATCACTGCCCAGGGTCAGGCGTTCGCCTTCGACAGTGAGGATCTCCACTTTGAGCAGGTTGTGCACGGTCAAACCGTACTTCAGGCAGTGCACGCCACCGGCGTTTTCCGCGACGTTGCCGCCGATGGAGCAGGCGATTTGCGAAGAAGGGTCTGGCGCGTAGTACAGGCCGTGTGGCGCCGCGGCCTGAGAAATGGCCAGGTTGCGCACCCCGGGCTGAACCCTGGCGAACCGGCCTAACGGGTTGACTTCAAGAATGCGGTTGAAGCGTGCCATGACCAGCAGGATGCCTTTGGCCAATGGCAATGCGCCGCCTGACAGCCCCGTGCCGGCCCCGCGAGCCACGACGGGGACGCCGCGCAGGTGGCAGAGCCTGAGCAACGTCTGCACCTGCTCCAGACGCTCGGGCAGCACCACCAGCAGGGGCACGGTGCGGTATGCAGAGAGGCCGTCGCACTCGTAAGGTGCCAGGTCTTCGCGGCGATGCAGGATCTCAAGGTCGGGCAGCGCTTCGCGCAAGGCCTGCAGCAGTGCAGGCTGGTCAACGGCAGGCAGCGCCCCATCGACCCGTTCGTCGTAGAGAATGTTCATCAGGCTCACTCAACGGCAATTTTTGTTGTTGTGGGTAAACCGCTTACTCCCGCAGCCTGCGCGCCCGGTCGCACCAGGTCGAGTGCGAAGCACACTGGTCCTACCAGTTTTTGTGCCTGCTGCTGTTTATTTACCCGTTCAGGCGTATAGATTGGCGCAAGCTATGGAAGTGGTCCTACCAGTGGAGGGGTGCGCATGGTTGCTGAAGGCAAAGCCAAGGTCGCCGACCAGGTTGCCGAGCGGGTCGAACGGTTGATCGTCGAGGGTGTGCTCAAGGTGGGCCAGGCCCTGCCTTCGGAGCGGCGTCTGGTGGAAAAGCTTGGCTGTTCGCGCTCTGCGCTGCGTGAGGGCCTGCGCATCCTGCGTGGGCGCGGCATCATCGACACCGAACAGGGGCGCGGCTCGTTCGTCGCCGACCTGACCGGGCAGCAGGTGGGTATCACGCCGCTGATGCACCTGTTCAGCTCGCAGCCGCGCACCTTGTTCGACCTGCTGGAAGTGCGCGCGCTGCTCGAGGCCGAGTCGGCGCGCCTGGCGGCGTTGCGGGCCACCGAGGTGGACCGCCTGCTGATCCGCCGCCGCTATGAGGACATGCTCGCCGCCCACGCCGCGCCCGAAGGGCTGGATGCGCGTGAGCACGCCCTCCGCGACCACGCCTTCCACCGGGCGATCAGCGAGGCCTCGCACAACCCGGTGCTGGTGTACACCCTGCAGTCGCTCAGTGATCTGACCTTGAGCACGGTGTTCGCATCGGTCAACAACCTGTATTGCCGCCCCGCGCAGAAACGCCAGATCGACCGCCAGCATGCGCGGCTGTATCACGCCGTGATGGAGCAGTTGCCGGAGCAGGCGCAGCGGGCGGCGCGTGAGCACATCAACGGAATTCGTGACAGTTTGCGCGAGATCGAGCAGGAGGAG
Organism: Pseudomonas putida; assembly: GCF_026625125.1. Classification (NCBI taxonomy): domain Bacteria; kingdom Pseudomonadati; phylum Pseudomonadota; class Gammaproteobacteria; order Pseudomonadales; family Pseudomonadaceae; genus Pseudomonas; species Pseudomonas putida. Next base: position 2,496,635 of record NZ_CP113097.1, read on the forward strand.
CAGCGGCTGGTGCGGGCGACGATGCGCATGGACGGGTGGGGGTGAAGTAGCCCTGAGGTGTCTACCGGAACACGGCGCTTGTAGTTTAGGGAAGGGGTTGGGCAGCGGTTGCCTGGACCCAGGCGATCGAGAACGTCAGGCAATGGCGTAGAGAGGGCGGGGCATAGGCATCTGTTCAACCTGGGCAGGGTGAACCGCTGAACCTAGCCCCCCCACGCGTGTATCTGGGCGGCCCTGAGGCCATACAGGCCTCAGTGGTGAGCCATTGGGTCATCTTGGGACAAGATGGCTCGAGCCAGCTCCTCATCGCTGGCCTGCAAGCCAGGATTGTCCTTACGTGCCTGTTCCAACGCCGACTCTACATAGGCGCCGCGAATGGCACCGCCGCTGGCGACGAATGCAGACAGCTCGTCACGGGCGGGGATGATCCGTTTGTCATCCTTGAAGGTCGAATACAGCGAGGCGGATACACCGGCCGAGGTAGCGACGTCGCCCGCATCGACGCGGGCCATGGCAGCACCGGCTGGAAGCAGGAGCAGCAGCGCAGGGGCGAGCAATAGGTGGCGCATAGCGTGTTCTCCAATAGCGTGAAGCCCAAGGGAAATACCACTCAGTGAGTAAGATGGCAGAACTGAGGCGGTAGTTCCCTTGATGCATCGATACCGTCGCGCACCGTTCGCAAAGCCAGCAGCACCGGGGCTCAGGGGCGTCGATAGAGCGGGCGCGGCGTGCTCGGGTCGAGTTCGGTGAGCTTGGCGCCGGCCCGGACGAAGCCGGAACGCTCCGCCAGCCGCTGGCTGGCCTGGTTGTCGATGTCGGTGGTCAGCCACACCGGGGTTGCGATGGCATCGAGCAAGCCAGTCAATGCTTCGCGCATCAGTCCCTTGCCAGTGAACGCCTGGCTGGCCCAGTAACCCACCTCGTACTCAGCGTTGCCCGGGCGCAGGCCGATGCAGCCAATGACTGCGTCACTGTCCAGGTGCAGCACGAAGTAACGCTTTTCGGCTGCGGGGTCGAGAAACTCACGGGCACTCAGCTGCAGGCTTTCGCGCACTTCCGGCAGCGTCCAGTCTGGCTTGGCCCAGGCCAGGAAGGGTTGGTGCAGGGTATAGCTATCGAGCAGGGCCTGGCGCAATTGCGCTGCAAGCGCAGGGTCGGGGCGGACCAGGCGGGTGCGCGGGGTGGTCAGGGTGCGAGGGAGTGTGGGGTAGGGCATAGGGGCCGTCCTGGCATGCGGGGGTAGCGCTCTACTTTGCGCGTATTGCATTGACCGTGTCGAGCCGGCGTGGTCTGCTCGGGCTGGCGGCCCCTTTACGGCCCTGACCAACAGCGCTATCGCCCCTGGGAAAATGAAGGATCACCATGCCCGACTACACGCTCCATTGCTTCGCCGAATCCGGCAATGCCTATAAAGCCGCACTCATGCTCGAGCTCACCGGCCAGGCTTGGCAGCCGGTGTTCGTCGATTTCTTCAACGGCCAGACCCGCGACCAACGCTGGCGGGATGAGGTCAACGAGCAGGGCGAAGTGCCGGTGCTGGAGCATGCGGGAAAGACGATCACCCAATCGGCGCTCATTCTCGAATACCTCGCCGAACGCACCGGCCAGTTCGGCCCGCGCGATGACGACGAAAAGCGCGAAATCTGGCGCTGGATGCTGTTCGACAACCACAAGTTCACTGCCTATTACGCGGCGCTGCGTTTCATCTTCTGCCTGAAGAACGCTGGCGAAACACCGGTGACTCAGTTTCTGCGAGAGCGCGCCACGGCGGCTTACCAAGTAGTCGATGCGCACCTGGCGAAAACGCCCTATATGGTCGGTGGGCGCCTGACCATCGCCGACCTGTCGCTGGCCGGCTATGTGTTCATGCCGGAAGATACCGGCATCCCGTTGGCTCAGTTCACCCATATCGAGGCGTGGAAAGCGCGTATCCAGGCGCTGCCGGGCTGGAAGCATCCCTATGAACTGATGCCACGCACCGCTTCGGCCTGACCGGCCGCGTCGTCCTTCAGGGGCGGCCGGGTGGAAACTACCCAGCCGCGTCCCGCTTTGGTGCGCGGCGGCCTCAAATTGAGTCATCTGGCACATAAAAAACCATTAGGAACGTGCACATCTGTGCACATTGCCCACTATTTACCATGCCGTGCGCCCGCTATTTCGAGGTACAGCCGCCCGCCAGAAAGCGGCCCGCATATTGCTCTGCCTGCTCCAACTTCAACCCGGAGCACCCGACAATGAGTTCCCCTTCAGAATTCCCGCTTTGCGAGGCGCCGCAGCATGCCCGCAAGGGCCTGTTGCCAATCGCCATGGTCCTGTTCAGTTTCACCTTCTTCACCGGCACGATGTTCGCCGGGGGCAAGCTGGGCATGGCCTTCGGCTTCGTCGACATGCTCTGGATCGCCACCCTCGGCAACACCCTGCTGGCCCTTTACGCCGCCGCGCTGGCGTTCATCGCTTCGCGCAGCGGGCTGAACACTGTACTGATGGGGCGCTTCTGCTTCGGCGAGGCCGGCAGCCGGCTGTCGGACTTCCTGCTGGGTTTCGCCGAACTGGGCTGGTATGCGTGGGGTACGGCCACTGTGGCGATCGTGCTGGTCAAGCTGCTTGGGCTGGCCGAGGGGTTCACCGTGCCGTTGATGGTGCTGTTCGGGTTGGGCTTCAGCATCACGGCAATGGTCGGCTTCAAGGGGCTGGACCTGTTGTCGCGGGTATCGGTGCCGCTGATGTTCGCCCTGCTGATCATCTCCATGGCAATCGCCACCCGCGACGTGGGTGGCCTGCAGCAACTGGCGGCATTGGTGCCGCATGAAACCATGACCTTCTCGGCGGCGGTGACCATGGTCTTCGGCACCTTTGCCAGCGGCGCCACCCAGGCCACCAACTGGACGCGCCTGTCGCGCAGTGGGCGGGTGGCGGTGACGGCCAGCGTGGTGGCATTTTTGCTCGGCAATGGGCTGATGGTCGTGGCCGGCGCTTGGTGCGCGATGGCCTATCAGCAGGCCGACATCGTCGAAGTGATGATGCTGCAAGGGCTGTCGTTCGCAGCGGTGGTAATGCTCTGCCTCAACCTGTGGACCATCCAGGGGCCGACCCTCTACAACGTTGCCGCCGCAGCTTGCCACCTGGTGCGCAGCGAACGCCGGCGCACGGCCACGCTGGTAGCGGCAGGGGTGGGCATCGTGCTGGCGATCGGTGGCATGTACGAATTGCTGATTCCCTTCCTGGTACTGCTGGGTTCGATCATCCCGCCGGTGGGGGGTGTGATCATGGCCGACTTCTGGTACCGCCACCGTGGCAAGTATCCGGCCCTGGCCACGGTCAGCCTGCCGCGCTACAACCTGCTGGGGCTGTGCGCCTATGGCGTCGGTGCGGTGGCGGCCTATGCCTCGCCCTGGGTGGCGCCACTGGTGGGCATCGGGACGTCGGCGCTGTGCTACATCGTGCTGCTTGAGCTGGGTGGCCGACGCCGGGCCCTGGGCCAGGCGCGGGTCGAGCCGTGAGCCTGGCCCTGGAAGAGATCCTGCACCTGCCCGGCCTGCACGAGATGAGCGTGCGGGCGGGCGCACGCAATTTGCAGCGGCGGGTGCGCTGGCCCTATGTGGCGGAGAACGAGGGCATCGCCGAATGGGTGATGGGCGGCGAACTGGTGTTCGTCACCGGCATCAACCACCCACGCGGCGAGGGCAACCTGTTGAGCCTGGTCGAAGACGGCGATGCGGTGGGTATCGCCGGCCTGGTGATCCTCACGGGAGGCACCTTCATCCAATGCATTCCGGCCGCGGTAATCGAGCGCGCCGAGCAGTTGGGGCTGCCACTGATCGAACAGCCCTACGCCCTGAAAATGGTGGTGGTCACCCACCTGATCGGTACCGCGCTGGTACAGATGGCCCAGGTGCGTCGCTCGCGCGACGACATCCTCGGGCAACTGCTGAGCGGTGACTATCCAAGCCTGGCGATCGCCCGGCAGCGGGCCGCGCACCTGCAGCTCGACCTGGACGGGCCACGGCGTCTGGTGGCGTTGCGCTTGTCCGCGGTCGATGGGCTGTTCGAACGGCATGGCCTGGCCAAAGGCGAACGCCTGTGGCAGGACACCCGCCAAACCCTGGAAGACCAGCTTGAAGCCTGGTGCCGGGCCCGGGCCGGCGCGGTCACCGCGCAACTGGCCGGTGACCTGTTCGTGTTGCTGCTGCCCGATACCCCGGACTTGCGTGCAGCCCTGGCTGCCCTGCACCGGCAACTGGCCGCGCAGGCAGGCGAGATGGGGCTGTTCATGGGGCTGTCGAGCCCTGCCGAGGACTGCGGCCAATACCGCCAGGCCCTCAACCAGGCGCGCCAGGCCCTGGAGGTGGCGCTAAACCTGCGCCCAGCCACCGGCCTGTGCGACTTCAGCGAGCTGGGGGTATTGCGCCTGTTGCAGGGCATTGGCGACCGTTCGCTGCTCGATGACTTCGTCGCCCAGACGCTCGGCCCGCTGCGCGCCCCCGGCCGTAAACAACCCAATGCACTGCTGCACACCCTCGATGCGCTGCTCAAGGAAAACGGCAATGGCCTCAAGGCTGGTCAGCGCCTGGGTTTGCACCGCAACACCATCAATCAAAGAATGCAACGCATCGAACAACTGAGCGGGCAGTCGCTGGACGACCCGCTTTTCCGTATGAACGCTGCGGTCGCTATGCTGATATGGCGCATGACCGAAGCCCAAGGCAAGGAGTAACTCCATGAACATCATCAACGCACGTCTGCGCGGCAAGGCCGGCCTGGTGCGCATCGAGCTGGACGGCGAGCGTATCGCCGCCATCGTGCCCCAGGCCAATGTCGTCATGGCCGCCGGCCCCGATGACCTGGACGCCCAGCAGAACCTGGTGGTGCCGCCTTTCGTCGAGCCGCACATTCACCTCGATGCCACCCTCACCGCTGGCGAGCCGAACTGGAACATGAGTGGCACGCTGTTCGAAGGTATCGAGCGCTGGGCCGAGCGCAAGGCAATCACCACCCACGACGACATCAAGGCCCGCGCCAAGAAGACCATCGGCATGCTGGTGGACCATGGCATACAGCATGTGCGGACCCATGTGGATGTGACCGACCCCAAGCTCACCGCGCTCAAGGCGATGGTCGAGGTGCGTGAAGAGGTGCGCGAGCTGATCGACCTGCAGATCGTCGCGTTTCCGCAGGAGGGCATCGAGTCGTACGCCAACGGGCGGGCGCTGATGACCGAGGCGGTGGCGATGGGCGCCGATGTAGTCGGTGGCATTCCACATTTCGAGAACACCCGCGATCAGGGCGTGTCGTCGATCAAGTTCCTCATGGACCTGGCCGAGCGCACGGGCTGCCTGGTGGACGTGCATTGCGACGAAACCGACGACCCGCAGTCGCGCTTCCTCGAAGTGCTGGCCGAAGAGGCGCGGGTACGCGGGATGGGGGCACGGGTCACCGCGAGCCACACCACGGCCATGGGCTCGTATGACAATGCCTACTGCTCCAAACTGTTCCGCCTGTTGAAAATGTCGGGCATCAACTTCGTTTCGTGCCCGACCGAAAGCATCCACCTGCAAGGGCGCTTCGACAGCTACCCGAAACGCCGCGGGCTGACGCGTGTCGCCGAAATCGACCGCGCAGGGATGAATGTGTGCTTCGGCCAGGATTCCATCGTCGACCCCTGGTACCCATTGGGCAATGGCAACATCCTGCGCATCCTCGAGGCCGGGCTGCACATCTGTCACATGCTGGGGTACGAGGACTTGCAACGTTGCCTGGACCTGATCACCGACAACAGCGCGCGCACCCTGAACCTTGGCGAGCGCTACGGCATCGAGGTGGGGCGCCCGGCGAATTTGTTGCTGCTGTCGGCGCCGGACGACTATGAGATGGTGCGCAGCCAGGGCCATGCGCTGGTGTCGATCCGGCAGGGCAAGGTGCTGATGCGCCGCACCCAGGCGCAGGTCGAACGCTTTGCCTGAAGGGTTAAGGGGCCACTGAGTGCTTGCCTGGCGGTGTTGAACTTGGCACCCTTTGTGGCCTCTGAACCGTCGACGCCGTGACAGAAGGAAATTTACCCTTGAGTTGGGACAAAATCGGGAAACTTCTCGTAGCCCTGTTGCTTGGCCTGATGGTCTGGCTGGTGGCCTATGTGGCGCTCAAGGGCGACGCCCGCCTTGAAGCTTCCCTGACCTACGCCTACCTCACTTACCCAAGCCAGTTCAGCGAGCGTATCAGCAAGACCAACGACCAGCTCAAGTACGAGCGGTTGCAGCCACGCATCACCAGCATCGGCCAGGGGGCGTTGAGCCAGGATCAGGTCGACAGGCTGATCGACCTTGCCCAGGCGCCCTACGCGCAACTGTTCGCCAAACCGTTCGAGGCCGGCTTGGTGGATCACCGTACCGGCTTGCTCATCGAGCTGCGCAACACAGGTGACACCGAGGTGCGCGAGGTGAAGGTGCGGCTGCCGGCCAAGGGCCTGGTGCAAGTGCGCGACGGCTCAGGGAACGACACCCTCTACGAGGCCCCCACGGCCATGATCGAGATCCCTGTAATCGAACGTGGCAGGGCGTGCAAGGTGTGGGTCTACTTCGATGCCGACTACTCGCAGATCCGCCAGGGTGGTATCAGCATCACCCATGCCGAGGGTGTGGCGGATGTGCAGGTGTACCGAGAGTTCATCGGTTTTCCGGCGCTGGTGGCGCGCTACAGCCGGGAGTTGATGGTGCTGCTTGGTGTGCTGGTGCTCAGCGTGTTGGGCCTGGGCTACGCCTGCCTGGCGCGGCCGCGCAAGCCCGTATTGCCTTCCTGAGGGTGCCAGCTGGCGCCTAGTGGCCGGTGTCGTGCAGGGCCAGGCTTTGGCGCAACTGCTCGATCACGGCTGTGCGCAATGCCTCTGGCGCTTGTACACGTATCGAACCCGCCTGGGACAGCAGCCAGCCCATCAACGCGCGGCTGTCGTCGACGGTGGCATCCAGTGTCGCGCCGCCGTCGCCGTGCGGGGCCAGGCGCATGTCATCTGACAAGGGCTCATCTTCCAGGCGCCGTGCGAGGGCATCATCCACCCAGGCGCGCAATTCGATCTGCCGGGCAGGGCAGAGCGCATCCGGCTGCAGCACTTGAGCCGCACCCGGGCTGCGGCCTGGCTGCCAGTACCAGCCGTAGGGCATGCCCTTGTTGTTGCAGCGCAAATGGAACAGCGAAGCAAGCTCGTTGAGGTCTCTTTCCACTGTCCGTTTGCTGGTCTTGAAGCCGACCTTGGCCAATGCGGCCTGCAACTGTGTGGAGCTCATGCCCGGATGGCGGTCTGGCAGCAATTTGAGCAGTTGCCACTGGCGGGCGATCGTATGGCGGGTTGAGTTGCTGGGCAAAGGGCTCGTCCTTGAAGTTCAGGCGTGGTGCGTGCCTGAATGATGGCAATTGGCTATTGCCGCGAGCATACCCGTTCATTGGATCGGATCCAAGTTCAGCAGGATCAGTGGCATGGCCAGTGCCGTGGTTAGCGGGGCCGGGGGTTACGGCATAGAGGTTGCGTGCTCATAGCACCCATCGGATAGAGCGCCGCGCGCGGCGCTTGAGGTGCAGAGGCTGAAAATGCCGCGGCCAGCAGGCCCGCAGCACCCTCCGTAAGCCCTAGATGCCCGCCCGGCGCACGTGCTTGACCAGCACCCTCTCCAACAACTCCCACATCGCAGGGTCGGTACTGAACGCCACATTGAACCGCATCCACCCGGTCGGCTTGGCATCGACCATGAACAACTGCCCGGGCCCGAGCATGATGCCTTTCTCCAGCGCATCATCGAGCAGTGCAGCGCTGTCGGGAAGCGCCGGGTGACGGGTCCATATGTACATGCCTTCATCCGACTCGATGAACAGCTCGAAACCCAGCCGGTGCAGGTGCCGGCCAACGTCCTGGTGGGCCTCGGCCAGGCGCTGGCGCAGCCGCTTGAGGTGCTTGCGCCAGCGGCCGTCGATGATCGCGGCGTACACCACGCGCTCCATCACCTGCGAGGTGGTCAGGCCCGAGCGCATCTTCAGGTGCAGCAGCTTCTGCGCCAGTTCCGGGTTGGCCAACAGGTAGCCGACCCGCACGTTGGGCGAAATGCTCTTGGAGTAGCTGCCCACGTACACCACCTGTTGCAGGTGGTCGAGGCTTGCCAGGCACGGCTGTGGCTCGGCGACCATGTCGGCGTACAGGTTGTTTTCCACCAGGCGAAAACCATGCTGGCTGGCCAGTTGCAGCAAGCGGTGCAACTGCGGCAGCGGGGTGCGCGAGCAGGTCGGGCTGTGCAGGTGTGGCTGGGTGAAGAAAGCCGTCGGGCGATGGTGCGCCAACAGCTGTTCGAGGTGGTTGAGGTCGTAGCCGTTGGGGGTGCGTGGCACTCCGATCAGGGTGGCGCCCTGGGTGCGCAGGATGCTCATCAGGTTGGGGTAGCCGGGATCGTCCACCAGCACCACGTCGCCCGGGCGCACCAGCGTGCGCACGGCAAGGTCCAGGGCCTGGCTGGCACCGTGGGTGAGCATCAGCTGCGCCGGGTTGGCGACGATCGACAGTTCCTGCTGCAGGTTCTGCGCGGTCAGCGCGCGCAGTTCCGGCAGGCCCATCGGGTCGCCATAGCCGGACAGCTCCAGCGGGCTGCCGGCAACCTGGCGCAGGCCGCGGCGCAGGCCTTCTTCGTACATCCAGTCGTTGGGCAGCCAGCCACAGCCCGGCTTGAATGGCAACTGGCGGGTCTCGAAGATCTGCTGCAGGTACCACTCGGAGTTGAACGAGGGCCGACTGGCATCGGCCTCGGCGCCGTGGTTCTCCAGCAGTTCCGCCGCCGCGCGGTTGACGAAGAACCCGGCATTGCCCTTGCTCACCAGCAGCCCCTGGGCAACCAGGCGGTCGTACGCCTCGACCACAGTGAAGGTGCTCACCGAGTAGGTCGCGGCAAACGCGCGGATCGACGGGACCTTGGCACCTGGCTTGAGGGTCTGGTTGTCGATCAGCTCACGCAGCCCGTCGATGATCTGGTTGACCAACGGCGTCGAGGAGTCTGGGTGTAATTCAAGCATTCGGGGGCCTTGAGGGTGCGTAACGGCAGGCGCCTGCAGGGTGTATTGCATCGGCGACCTGTACAGTGCAGTGCGACTTTCATGCCACTGTGCATGGCTCTATGTGTCGGACATTTTTACATTAGGTGTCAGATATCGCCACATAAAGCATGTTCAGTTCGCCCAAGGGGCAAACCCTGGGGCGCGTCAGCAGGCCGCCATGGAAGGCCTGCGTGTGTAACCGCACACCTCCTGCCCGCATTAGCACTGATGTACAGGTGAGGCCGATGACCATCGCGGCTTTACAGTTTTCCTTGGATAAAAAGAAGCACGGGGTACACAACTGATGGACGCAACATCCACAACCACCACCGCGAACAGCGGGCATGAGAGCAAACTCAGTGCCTCGCTCAAGTCGCGCCACCTGACGATGATGTCGATCGCCGGGGTTATCGGCGGCGCCTTGTTCGTCGGCTCCGGCAGCGTGATCCACAGCGCCGGCCCGGCGGCTGTCCTGGCCTACCTGGCAGGCGGCATCCTGGTGGTACTGATCATGCGCATGCTGGGTGAAATGGCGACTTCGTCGCCCGACACCGGTTCGTTTTCCACCTACGCCGACCGCGCCATCGGCCGTTGGGCCGGTTTCACCATCGGCTGGCTGTACTGGTGGTACTGGGTCATCCTCATGGCTTGGGAAGCTTATGTGGCGGGCAAGATCCTGCATGGTTTCTTCCCTGATGTGAGCGTCAACGTGTTCGTGCTGGCCACGACCCTGGTGCTGATCACCGTCAATTTCTTCAACGTCAAACACTACGGTGAGTTCGAGTTCTGGTTCGCGTTGATCAAGGTGATCGCGATCGTCTGCTTCCTGATCGTGTGTACCGCAGCGGTGATGAACATCTGGCAGTTCGGTGAAGTGCGCGGCATCACTCACCTGACCGCCGAAGGCTTCATGCCCAATGGCATCACCACGGTGATCGGGGCGTTGCTTGGCGTGATGTTCGCCTTCCTGGGTGCCGAAATCGTCACCATCGCCGCCTCCGAAGCCAAGGACCCGGCCACTCAAATCGTCAAGGCCACCAACTCTGTGGTGTGGCGGGTATGCCTGTTCTACGTCGGTTCGATCTTCCTGATCGTCTGCCTCGTGCCGTGGAACGATCCGCACCTGGGCGTTTCCGGTTATGGCGCGTATCGCCGCACCCTGGAACTGCTGGGTGTGCCGTATGCCGAGCTGTTGATGAACTTCGTGGTGCTGACCTCGGTGAGCAGCTGCCTGATCTCGGGCCACTACACCGCTTCACGCATGCTGTTCTCGCTGGCACAGCGTGGCGATGCGCCGTCGTTCTTCAAGTCGACCCGCCCCGGTACCGGCGTACCGGTGAATGCGATCATCGGTTCGTGCGCCGTGGCCGTGGTGTGCGCGCTGATCAACTTCAGCGAGACCCTGCGCCCGAAAGACGTGCTCGATACGCTGATGAACACCACCGGCATGATCGCTTTGCTGGTGTACCTGGTCATTGCCTTCTCGCAGCTGCGCATGCGCCGCAAGCTGATTGCCGAGGGCAAGGAAGTCCGTTTGAAGATGTGGCTGTTCCCGTGGCTGACCTACCTGGTGATCGCCTTCATCGTCGCCGCGCTGGTGACCATGGCTTTCATGCCTGACTACCAGATCCTGGTGATCTCCACCGGTATTGCCGCGGCCGTCGTTGTGGCCATGGGTGTGGTGCACCAGATGCGCAGCGCCCGTAAGCACTAAGCGCTAGTGCTTGCCCGAAGCGGCCGGCTCCCTCGTGGACCCGGCCGTTTCGCGTTGATGGGCGGGGGTTTTCTCATCCGGCATGTGAAAGCGCCCGTTCATCCAGGGTGAGCCGAGCAGGGCGGCGGCAGCCATCAGGGCCAGAAGGGCCAGGGCCAGGAAGGGTTTCATCGGCATACGCATAAGAGGACTGACTTCAAGGATCCGCGAACAGTTCCCTCGACAGGGCCCGTACAGGCGACAGATGGCTTATGCTGAGCACATTGCCCGCCAAAAGGAGCCCCTCATGGCTTGGTCCGCCACCCAGTATTCCCTGTTCGAAGACGAACGCACCCGTGCGGTGCGCGACCTGCTTGCCGCGGTGCCGCCACGCCCGGTGCGCCATGCCACCGACCTGGGGTGCGGCCCAGGCAATTCCACCGAAATACTGTTGCAGCGCCACCCCGACGCCCAGGTGACGGCCCTGGACAGCGACCCGGACATGATCGACAAGGCCCGTGCACGCCAGCGCTTGCGCATCCCCAGGGTGCGTTGCGAAATCGCCGATATCGCCCAGTGGGCCGCCCCCGAACCGCAGGATCTGATCCTGGCCAACGCTTCACTGCAATGGCTGCCTGACCACGGTTCGCTCTACCCGCACCTGGTGCGCCAGCTCAGTGAGGGTGCAAGCCTGGCTGTGCAAACCCCGGACAACCTTGACGAGCCGGCCCACCGCCAGTTGCGCGAGATTGCCGGTCGTGGCCCTTGGGCCGATAAATTCGCCGACCTGAGTTTGCCGCCCCGGCATAACGCGGCGTTCTACTACGACCTGCTCAGCCCGCTGTGTACGCGGGTGGACGTATGGCGCACGACCTACCATCACCCGTTGACCGGTGGCGCCGAGGCGGTGGTGGAGTGGTTCAAGGGGTCGGCCCTGCGGCCTTATCTGGCCAGGCTGGACGAGAAAGAGCAGGCGGACTTCCTGCAGATGTACCTGCAGGCCATGCAGCACGACTACCCGGCGGCCACCGACGGCAAGGTGCTGCTGCCGTTCCCGCGGCTGTTCGTCATCGCAACCCGGTAGGTGAGCGGCGCCAGCGCCAGATCACACAGCCATAGATCACGAGGTTGACCAGCAGCACGACGCCGCCCAGCAGCCATTGGATCTGCGGGGTCAACCCGGCAGGGTAGATCAGCGGCCAGATGTAGTGCTCGACGAAGCCGCCGTGGTAGCCGGCACCGCCTGCGGCGAAGCGCATGCGGTTTTCCCAGTCGGTCAGCGGGCATTCCAGGTGCAGGCCCTCAACCGCCAGGCCCCAGGCCAGGGCGGGCAGGTGGATGAACAGGGCGGGGCGCCACTTGAGCACCAGCAGGCCGCCTGACAGTACCAGCAGGATGAAGGCCAGGTGCAGCAGCACCAGGGTGTCGGCGGCTAGACGGTAGAGCATGGGGTATGCATTTTGACAGGGATGTATACCCAGCATAGTTATGAAGGCTTCACTGGCCTATTGAACACGGCACTCAAAAGTGGAGGTGCTGGGCGTTTTCAAGCCAGGATGGCTTTTGCGGGGCTTTCTCTTGAGTCTTGCATTGGATTTACCGGCCCAATCGCCGGCAAGCCGGCTCCCACAGGGACTGTGCAACCCCCCGACCTACCGGTACAGCGCAAGCTCAACCACTGTGCGATCCAAGTGGGAGCCGGCTTGCCGGCGATGACGCCCGCAAGGCCGCTACAAGCTTTCCTGTACCACCTGCAGGAACGTGGCCACCACCCGCCGGGTACGCTGCTCGCTCAAGCACACCAGTGTCTCGGTGAGGTGCCGCTGGCAATCGACGATGGGCAGTGCACACACCCGCGCATCGGCGCCGAACTCGGCGGCCGACACCACCCCCACGCCAATCCCGACCACCACCGCCTCGCGCGCCGCCTCGCGGCCTTCGACCTGAATGGCGGGGCGAATTCGCAAGCCAGCGCGCTGCATTTCTTCCTCAAGCGTCTGCCTGGTCACCGAGCCAGGCTCGCGTAGTACCAGCGGCGTGTCGTCCAGGTCTGCCAGGCTGATCGAGCCACGGCTGGCCCAGGGGTGGTTGTGCGAGACGAACGCCACCATCGGGTCGCGGCGCAGCGGCACGCAGTGCAGGCGCTCATCGTCGACATCGCGCCCCAACAGTGCCAGGTCGGCCTGGTAGCTGAACAGCCGGGCCAGGGATTCATCGGTGTTGCCGGTCTCGACCTTGACCTGAATGCCCGGGTAGCGCTGACAAAAGCGGGCGATCTGGGGCAGCACGTGCACCGGCGCATCCACCGCCAGCACTAGGCTGCCGGTGTGCAGGGCACGGGAGTCTTGCAGCAGTTCGTGGGCTTCGGCCTCACAGGCGAACAGGCGCTTGCTGATGCCCAGCAGGCGCTCGCCCAGGTCGGTCAACTGCACCGAACGTTTGTTGCGGTGGAACAGCAACACCCCGAAGCGCTCTTCGAGCTTGCGCACCTGGTCGGAGACGGCCGGCTGGGTCAGAAACAGCTTTTCTGCCGCCCGGGTGAAGCTGCCGTGCACGGCCACTGCATGGAAGGCCTTGAGTTGAGCGTGGGACACCGACATGTCGACTCCAGTAACAAGCTGAGCTTATGTGTGAAATACGATAAATCGATTTTATTTATCAGTCACCAGCTGTTTCCATATTCATCAACCCCGGCGCTGCCACGAGCAGCTGTGGGACATGGCGCGCACCCCCGCGCCTTCTGACCAGATGACGAGCCACGTCATGCAGTGCGCAACACAAAAACAAGACAGGCGTTTATTCACATTCTGCCGGCACACTTGAGCAAGAGGTCAGACGCACATGAATCACTCTCTAGCCGCGTTGAAACGTTGGCGCATCCAGATTTTCGCGATCACCTGGCTGGCCTACGCCGCCTTCTACTTCACCCGCAAGGCCTTCTCGGTGGCCAAGCTAGGCATTGGTGAAGACCCGACATTCATGCTCGACAAGGCATCGATGGCCAACCTCGACGCCATCTACCTGGCCGCCTATGCGGTCGGCCAGTTCACCTGGGGCATGCTGGCCGACCGTTTCGGCCCGCGCGTGGTGGTGCTAGGGGGCCTGTTGATTTCGGCGGCGGCAGCCGTGGTGATGGGCAGCTACGCTACCTTCCCGATCTTCGCCACCTGCATGCTGATCCAAGGCCTGGCGCAGTCCACGGGCTGGGCCGGGCTGTGCAAGAACATCGGCAGCTTCTTCCCCGCCGTGCAGCGCGGCCGGGTACTGGGGTTGTGGAGCTCCTGCTATGCCTTTGGCGGCCTGGTCGCCTCGCCGTTCGCCGGCTGGTGGGCCTACACCCTGATCGGCACCTGGCATGCGGCATTCTTCTCCAGTGCCGCGGTGGTTGCTGCGGTGGCGGTGCTGTTCTTCTTCCTGCAGCGCAACAAACCCGAAGATGTAGGCTTGCCGGCGGTCGAGCCTGAGCCGCAGAGCATGGTGCCGGCCGGTAGCCTGTGCAGTGTCTGGGCGCCGCTGCGCGAGATCCTGCACAACCGCACGGTGTTGACCCTGGGCCTGGCGTACTTTCTTCTGAAACCGGCGCGCTACGCGATCCTGCTCTGGGGGCCGGTGATCGTCTTCGAGCAGATGCCCTCGGTGGGCAAGGTAGGCGCTGCGATCATCCCCACGGCCTTTGAACTGGCTGGGCTGCTGGGCCCGATCATCATTGGCCTGGCTTCGGACAAGCTGTTCGGCGCACGGCGCATGCCGGCCTGTGTGATCAGCCTGGTGCTGCTGACCGTGGCCCTGGCGGCGTTCATGGCCGCCATGCACAGCGGGAGCATCGTCATGGTGGTGGGTTTGCTGTTTTTCATGGGCCTGACCCTGTATGGGCCGGACTCGATGATCAGCGGCGCGGCGGCCATCGACTTCGGCACGGCCAAGGCCGGTGCCACGGCAGCCGGTTTCGTCAACGGCTGCGGCTCGGTGGGCGCGGTGCTTGGCGGCCTGCTGCCCGGTTACTTCGACAGCGTCACGGTGTTCATCGTGTTCGCTGGCTGCGCACTGTTCTCGGCCCTGGTGCTGCTGCCGCACTGGAACAGCCGGCCGGCCAGTGCAGCCCAGGCCAATGATGTGGCTCCCAACACCAGCATGGCGATCAAGCCACTGCGTACCTAAAGGAAAGCGAGCGAATGAGACCCTTCTGGCTGCAACAGGCCCTGGATTGTGAGCAGGACGCGGTATGCCCGCCGCTGCAAGGCGATGCCCGCTGCGACGTGTGCATCGTAGGCGGCGGCTACACCGGCCTGTGGACCGCGCTGATGCTCAAGGAGGCAGTACCGTCGCTGGACGTGCTGCTGATCGAGGCAGACATCTGCGGTGCGGGCGCCAGTGGGCGCAATGGGGGGTGTGCGTTGTCGTGGTCGGCCAAGTACTTCACCCTCGAACGTCTGTTCGGGGTGGCCGAAGCGGTACGCCTGGTAAGCGAGTCGGAGCGCAGCATCGGTGCCATTGGCGCATTCTGCACGGCCAATGGCATCGATTGCGACTACCGCCTGGACGGCACCCTGTACACCGCCACCAACCAGGCCCAGGTGGGCGCAACCGATGCGGTGATCGCTGCGCTGGAGCACAAGGGGATCAATTCATTCGAGCGTTTGCCACTGGACGAGGTGCAGCGCTTGGCCGGTTCAGCGCGGCACCTGGAAGGCTGGTTTTCGCCAGCCGCCGCCACCGTGCAGCCAGGCCGGTTGGTGCGCGGCCTGCGGCGGGTGGCGTTGCAGCGCGGCGTGCGCATCCATGAAGGCACAGCCATGACCGGCCTGGAGCACGGCGCTCCGGTGCAGGTGCGCACGGCCCATGGCACGGTGCGTGCCGACCGTGTCGTGCTCGGCCTCAATGCCTGGATGGCGCGAGCCTTCCCGCAGTTCGAGCGCAGCGTGGCGATCGTTTCCAGTGACATGGTGATCACCGAGCCGTGCCCCGAGCTGCTGCGCGAGATCGGCCTGAACAACGGCATCAGCGTGCTGGACTCACGGATTTTCGTGCATTACTACCACAACACTTCTGATGGGCGGCTGATGCTCGGCAAGGGTGGCAACACCTTCGCCTATGGCGGGCGCATGCTGCCGGTGTTCGATCAACCCTCGCCGTACCGGCCGCTGCTGCGTGAAAGCCTGGCCGATTTCTTCCCTGCCTTGGCCGAGGTGCCGCTGGCGGCCAGCTGGAACGGCCCCTCGGACCGCTCGGTGACCGGGCTGCCGTTCTTTGGGCGGTTGGACGGGCAGGGCAACGTGTTCTATGGCTTCGGCTATTCTGGCAGCGGGGTAGGGCCGTGCCACATGGGCGGGCAGATCCTCTCGTCCCTGGCGCTGGGGCTGGACAACCCGTGGACCCGCTCGCCACTGGTCAAGGGCCCGTTGGGGCTGTTCCCGCCGGAGCCGATCCGCTACCTGGGGTCGCTGATGGTGCGCAATGCCATTCGCCGCAAGGAGCGCGCCGAAGACCGGGGGCTGCGGCCACGCCACCTGGACGTACGGCTGGCCCGCTTCGCCGCGGCGGCGGGCAAGGCCGACAAAGCATGAGATTTCTTGTCGAACACTGGCCCGAGGGCGTATAAACTGCTCCCACTTTTTGGCCGGTCGCTTCCTGAACCGGCCGCTGAAACAAGAGAGTCGACATGGGCGCACAGTGGAAAGCCAAGCATAGAGAAACAGCTGCCAATGCCAAGGGCAAGATCATGGGCAAGCTGTCCAAGGAAATCCAGATCGCGGCCAGGTCGGGCGCCGATCCCGACATGAACCCACGCCTGCGCCTGGCCATCGTGCAAGCCAAGAAGGCTTCCATGACCCGCGAGACCCTGGACCGGGCGATCCGCAAGGGCGCGGGCCTGGACGGTGATGCCGTGCAGTACCAGGCGGTGACGTACGAAGGTTTTGCGCCGCACCAGGTGCCGCTGATCGTCGAGTGCCTGACCGACAACGTCAACCGCACCGTCGCGCAGATTCGCGTGCTGTTCCGCAAGGGCCAACTCGGTGCCAGCGGTTCGGTGGCGTGGGACTTCAACCATGTGGGCCTGATCGAAGCCATGCCCGACGGCGATGCCGACCCGGAAATGGCCGCCATCGAGGCCGGTGCCCAGGACTTTGAAGAAGGTGAGGAAGATGGCTCGACCCTGTTCATCACCGACACCACCGACCTGGATGCAGTGCAAAAAGCCCTGCCTGAGCATGGCTTCACTGTCTCCTCGGCCAAGATCGGCTATACCCCGAAGAACCCAGTGAGCGCTGCCAGCCTCAGTGCCGAGGCGCTGGCTGAAGTCGAGGCGTTCCTCGAAGCGATCGACGAGAACGATGACGTACAGAACGTCTATGTTGGCCTGACCGAGTAAAAAGCGGGGCCGCCTTGCGGCCCAATCGCCGGCAAGCCGGCTCCCACAGGGACGGTGCAAGCCTCAGGTTCCCGCGGGCGCAGCGCACCCCCTGGGTTCTTGCGGGCACACTGCGGGCCATGGGCCTGCGTGGTCCCTGTGGCCGGCTTGCCGGCGATTGGGCCTGTGATACAGCACAGGGAAGCCTGTATGAACCCAACCTTCGCCTCCCTCAGCCTCGCCCACCTGCGTACCCTTGACTGCCTCCTGCAGCTGAAAAACCTCAGCCACGCCGCCGAGCGCCTGGGCGTCAGCCAGTCGGCGTTGAGCCGCCAGCTGGCCCACCTGCGTGAAGCCTTCGACGACCCATTGCTGGTGCGCCAGGGCCGCGGCTACGTGCTCAGCGAATACGCCCAAGCCCTGGTCGAACCGCTGCGCCAGGTGCTGGAAGAACTCCAGGCCCTGCGCCAGCCCGCCGCGTTCGACCCGGCCCGTTGCGAGCGGCGCTTCTGCCTGGCCGCGTCCGATTACGTTGCCGAGCACATGCTGCCGCTGCTGGTGGCGGCGCTGGAGCAGGAAGCCCCCGGCGTCAGTATCGACTACCGCACCTGGCAGGCCGGGCAATACGCGTTGCTGGCCAGCGGCGAGATCGACCTTGCCACCACCCTGTTCGACGAGTCGCCGGCCAACCTGCACGGCCGCCTGCTCGGCGAGGACCGTGCGGTGTGCCTGATGCGCCGCGACCATCCGCTGGCGGCCTGCGAAGTGCTGAGCCAGGACGACTACCTGGCCTTCAAGCACGTGCGCATCTGTGGCGGTGGCGACAAGGACAGCTTCATCGACCGCCACCTGCGCGCCCAGGGGCTGCAACGGCGCATCAGCCTGGAGGTGCCGTTCTTTTCGGCCACCGTGCAGGTGGTGGGTAACAGCCAGGCATTGGCGACGTTGCCCGAGCACATTGCCCGCCAGCTCTGCCGGCTGCATGGCCTGGCCTGGCGCCCGTTGGGGTTTGTGGAGCATACCCAGCGCTACTGGGTGGTGTGGCACCAGCGCCTGCAGGCGTCGGCCGAGCACCGCTGGTTGCGCAACCGGGTGTTCGAGCTGTGGCGCCAATCACAGTTCGGCGTGCAGGGTGGGCATGCGGGTTCGCCATAGCAGGTATGCGCGAAGCGGGGTTATAGGCGTGGCGGTACGCGCCTAGACTGGGGCCCTTGAGCTGTTGGTGACGCCCCATCGCCGACAGCGGACAACCCACAGGAGACCGCGCGTGACCCCAGAACAATTCCGTCAATACGGCCACCAATTGATCGACCTGATTGCCGATTACCGCCAGACGGTCGGTGAACGCCCGGTGATGGCCCAGGTCGAGCCCGGCTACCTGAAATCTGCCTTGCCTGCCGGCGCCCCGCTGCAGGGCGAACCGTTCCAGGCGATCCTCGATGACGTCAACACCCTGGTGATGCCTGGGCTTTCACATTGGCAACACCCCGATTTCTATGGCTACTTCCCGTCCAATGGCACCTTGTCCTCGGTGCTCGGCGACTTTCTCAGCACGGGCCTTGGGGTACTGGGCCTGTCATGGCAATCGAGCCCGGCGCTGAGCGAGCTGGAGGAAACCACCCTGGACTGGGTGCGCCAGTTGCTGGGCCTGTCGGGGCAGTGGAGCGGCGTGATTCAGGACACCGCGTCGACCAGCACGCTGGTCGCGCTGATCTGTGCCCGTGAACGTGCCACCGATTACGCCCTGGTGCGCGGCGGCCTGCAGGCCGAAGCCAAACCGCTGATCGTCTACGTCAGTGCCCACGCCCACAGTTCGGTGGACAAGGCCGCGTTGCTGGCCGGCTTCGGCCGCGCCAACATCCACCTGATCGCCACCGACGAGCAGTTCGCCATGCGCCCCGATGCCTTGTTGGCGGCCATCGAACAGGACCTGGCCGACGGCAACCAGCCTTGCGCAGTGGTCGCCACCACCGGCACAACGACCACTACGGCGCTGGACCCCTTGCGCCAGATTGGCGAGATCGCCGAGGCCCAAGGGGTGTGGCTGCACGTCGACTCTGCCATGGCCGGCTCGGCGATGATCCTGCCCGAATGCCGCTGGATGTGGGACGGTATCGAGCTGGCCGACTCCGTGGTGGTCAACGCGCACAAATGGTTAGGGGTGGCGTTCGACTGTTCGATCTACTACGTGCGTGACCCGCAGCACCTGATTCGGGTGATGAGCACCAACCCCAGCTACCTACAGTCAGCGGTCGATGGCGAGGTGAAGAACCTGCGCGACTGGGGCATCCCCCTGGGGCGTCGGTTCCGGGCACTGAAACTATGGTTCATGTTGCGTAGCGAAGGGGTCGAGGCGTTGCAGCAGCGCTTGCGTCGCGACATGGACAATGCCCGCTGGCTGGCTGCGCAGATCGAGGCTGCAGGGGAGTGGGCGTTGTTGGCGCCGGTACAGTTGCAGACCTTGTGCATTGTGCACCGGCCTGCGGGGCTGGAGGGGCAAGCGCTGGATGCGCATACCAAGGCCTGGGCTGAGCGGCTCAATGCCTGCGGTGATGCTTATGTTACGCCGGCGACCTTGAATGGGCGCTGGATGGTGCGGGTTTCGGTGGGGGCGCTGCCCACTGAGCGTGAGCATGTCGAGCAGTTGTGGCAGCGCTTGCAGGCGGTGGTTGAAGGCTGAAATGCGTGGGGCCGCAGAGCGGCCCCGTGCATCTGTCAGTGGCTTGCTGTCTGCAGGCCGTCCTTGCGGCTGGCCTCGTAAGCTTGCTTGTCCATCGGCTTGGCCTGCGGGTTGCCCAGGTCTTCCATCGCCAGGCGGTGGGTTTCCGGTGCGATATAGGCTGCCAGGGCGCATATGCAGGTGATGAAGAACGCCAGGGCGCCAACGACCAGCGGGATGTTGTCCGAACCTGGTGGCGCCACCAGTGCGAACAGTGCCGGCAGCATGGCGGTCAGCATGGTGCCGATGTTCTGGGCGATGGCCATGGCCGAGACGCGGTAGCGGGTGTTGAACAGCTCAGGGAAGAAGCTTGGGAACACCGCGTTGTAGCCTTGGTAAACCATGCCCCACATGAGGATCGAGGTCGCGAAGGCCAGCGGTACGTTCTGGATGCTGATTGCATACAGGTACACGAAGGCCAGCAGGCCAGAGCCCAGGCAGCCGGCGATCATGGTCGGGCGACGGCCGATCTTGTCGGAAAGGTTGCCCACGAACGGGATCACCAGCACTGCAACGATGTTGCCCACTACCGGGATCCACAGGTACACGCTCTTGTCGAAGCCGATGCCGTAGGCCGGCTGTACGGCGTAAGCCGCGCCGAAGATGGTGGCAACCACCGGGATCACGTTCATCAACGCCATGAACATCACCAGCACCATGTGCTTCCAGCTGTGGCGGAAGGCCTCGCTGATTGGCGACTTGGCAACCTTGGCCTGTTTCTCTTCTTTCACGAAGGCCGGGGTTTCGTGCACTTCCTTACGGATGATGAAGCCTGCGATCAGCACGATGGCGCTCATCAGGAACGGGATCCGCCAGCCCCAGTCGTTGAACGCCTCGCTGGGCATGAAGTAGGCCAGTGGCAGGAACACGGCAGCCGCCATGACCTGGCCGGCCTGCACGCCCTGCAAGGTGAAGCTGGCATAGTAGCCGCGCCGCCCGAATGGCGCGTGTTCCATGATCATCGAACTGGCGCCGGAGATTTCACCGGCCACCGCAAAGCCTTGGACCAGGCGCAACAGCACCAGCAAGGCCGGGGCGAGCATGCCGATATCGTGGTAGGTAGGCAGCAGGCCCACGCCCATGGTGGAAATGCCCATCAGGAACATGCACAGCAGCAGTACGTTCTTGCGCCCGCGGGTATCACCCCAGTGGCCGAGCACGAAGGCGCCGACCGGACGGGCCAGATAACCCACGCCGTAAGTGGCCAGCGAGGCGATGATCGCCATCTTGGGGTCGGTGTTGGGGAAGAAGATCTGCGGGAAGATCAGTGCCGCAGCCTGGGCATAGATGAAAAAGTCGTAATACTCGAGTGCCGAGCCTATCCATCCGCTGGCGGTCGCTTTCTTGGCTTGAGAGCTGGAGTGAGCCATCGTTGTCTCCGTTGTTTTTGTTTGTCGCCGCACAGCGGGCGCCGTCAGGCGGCAGCCAGTGGGTGTGCGATCGCTATCGGGAGTAAGGGGTGCGCTTATAAAGCCGGCGATCGCTGGCGAAGTCTGCTAGGTGAAGACGAACCAGCAGGTGCGGGTTGCAAGGCGAGGGAGATGTGCATAGGTCGGTACCCGTTTTATTGAACTTATTATGTCGTGGCGCTGGGCTTGTGAGCGCAGGTTGCGCCGAACGGCCACTGGGCAGAAAGTGGTGGTCGGTGTGCCTGCGTCTGGTCTCATAGTTGCGCAGGGGTGGCAGTGAATCAATTCGCCAAAACGGGTTTTGTGCGATAATCGAACGCAAAACTAACCATTCCGTACAAAGTGATTGCTGCCATGACTTTACCTGCGAATAATTCATCATGCCAAGAAGTCTGATGATGAGCTGCCGGTCCCGGCCCTTCGCAGGTTCGCCCCAAGCGGCCGGTACCCACAGCACCACTCGCTTCCAGCCCTGTAGCCCATAACAAGGAATTCCACCATGCAGCGTTCGATAGCCACCGTGTCCTTGAGCGGCACACTGCCGGAAAAGCTCGAAGCCATCGCCGCCGCCGGTTTCGACGGCGTCGAGATCTTCGAAAATGATCTGCTCTACTATGCCGGCAGCCCCCGCGAAGTGCGGCAGATGTGCGCCGACCTCGGCATCGCCATCACCCTGTTCCAGCCGTTCCGCGATTTTGAAGGCTGCCGCCGCGACCGCCTGCAGAAGAACATCGACCGCGCCGAGCGCAAGTTCGACCTGATGCAAGAGCTGGGCACCGACCTGGTGCTGGTGTGCAGCAACGTGCAGGCCGACGCCCTGGGCGACGAACAACTGCTGGTGGACGACCTGCGCCTGCTCGCCGAGCATGCCGGCCAACGCGGCATGCGCATCGGCTACGAAGCCCTGGCCTGGGGCCGTCACGTCAACACCTACCAGCAAGTGTGGGACCTGGTGCGCCAGGCCGACCACCCGGCGCTGGGCGTGATCCTCGACAGCTTCCACACCCTGTCGCTCAAGGGCGACCCTGCTGCGATCCGCGATATCCCCGGCGACAAGATCTTCTTTGTGCAGATGGCCGATGCGCCGATCCTGGCCATGGATGTACTGGAGTGGAGCCGCCACTTCCGCTGCTTCCCGGGGCAGGGCGAAATGGACCTGGCCGGTTTCCTCGCGCCGATCCTGGCTACCGGTTATCGCGGCCCGTTGTCGCTGGAAATCTTCAACGACGGCTTCCGCGCGGCGCCGCCACGCCAGAACGCCGCCGATGGCCTGCGTTCTTTGTTGTACCTGGAGGAACAGACCCGTCTGCGCCTGCAGCAGGAAGGTACCGCCATCGAGCCGGGTGTGCTGTTCGCACCGCCCGCCGCCAGTGCCTACAACGGCGTGGAGTTCCTCGAATTTGCCGTCGACGAAGCGGTCGGCGCGCGGCTGGGCAGCTGGCTCAAGCGCCTGGGCTTCGCCGACGCGGGCAAGCACCGCAGCAAGGACGTACGCCTGCTGCGCCAGAACGACATCAACATCGTGCTCAATGCCGAGCCGTATTCCTTTGGCCACAACTTCTTCGAAGCCCATGGCCCGTCGCTGTGCGCCACCGCGCTGCGGGTCAAGGACGAGCACGCGGCGCTGCAACGCGCCACCGACTTCCGCGGCCAGCCGTTCCGCGGGCTGGTCGGCCCCAACGAATGTGAGGTGCCTGCCGTGCGTGCCCCGGATGGCAGCCTGATCTACCTGGTGGAGCAGGGCAAGGAAGGCCCGTCGCTGTACGACACCGACTTCCGCCTGGAGCCCAGTGCCAGCAGCACCGGTGGCCTGCAGCGCATCGACCACATGGCCCTGGCCTTGCCGGCCGAGTCGCTGGACAGCTGGGTGCTGTTCTACAAGAGCCTGTTCGACTTTGCCGCAGACGATGAAGTGGTGCTGCCCGACCCATACGGGCTGGTCAAAAGCCGTGCGCTGCGCAGCCAGTGCGGCAGCCTGCGCCTGCCGCTGAACATCTCGGAAAACCGCAACACCGCTATCGCCCACGCGCTGTCGAGCTATCGCGGGTCGGGTGTGCATCATATCGCCTTCGATTGTGCCGACATCTTCAAGGAAGTGGCGCGGGCGAAGGAGGCCGGTGTGCCGTTGCTGGAAATTCCGCTCAATTACTACGACGATCTGGCGGCTCGTTTCGATTTCGACGACGAGTTTCTCAGCGAGCTGGCGTACTACAACGTGCTGTATGACCGCGACGCACAGGGTGGCGAGCTGTTCCACGTGTACACCGAGGCGTTCGAAGACCGCTTCTTCTTTGAAATCATCCAGCGCAAGGGTGGCTACGCCGGCTATGGCGCGGCCAACGTGCCTGTGCGCTTGGCGGCGATGGCCAAGCGGCGCAGCGGGGCGGCGCGCAAGCCGGTGTTGTAACCCCCGCAGGGTTCACTGCCTGTGAAATCGGGCGCTGCTCGCGCGGCGCCTGATCCTGGCCACAGGCTGGCCCTCGCCAATCCTGCCCGCTCGATCAACAGCGCGCTTCCCCCCAACCCTCCACTCACGGATAATCCCGTCCAAATCCCAATAAATACCCCGTGAGCAGCTATGAGCAATCCCGTTGCCCCCCTCGGCCAGCCCGAGATCGAAGGGACACGCAAGTCGCGCAAGAACAACCCTGAAAAAACCCGCGAGGACATCCTCCAGGCCGCCATCAACGAGTTCGTCCAGCAAGGCCTGGCAGGCGCGCGGGTGGATGCCATCGCCGAGCGCACCGCTACCTCCAAGCGCATGATCTACTACTACTTCGGCAGCAAGGAGCAGCTGTACGTCGAGTGCCTGGTCAAACTGTACGGTGACATCCGCAAGACCGAACACCGCCTGGACCTGGAGTCGCTGCCGGCCGAGCAGGCCATCCAGCGCCTGACCGAGTTCACTTTCGATCACCACGACCGCAACGTCGATTTCGTGCGCATGGTCTGCACCGAAAACATCCATTACGGCGAGTACGTGAAGAAAACCCCGGCCATCCGCGAAATGAGCAGCCTGGTCCTTCAGGCGCTGGGCCGCACGCTGGAGCGTGGCGTGCAAGAGGGCGTGTTCCGCCCGGGCATCGAGGTCATCGACCTGCACATGCTGATGAGCGCGTTCTGCTTCTATCGGGTATCGAACCGCCACACCTTCGGCGACATCTTCCAGATCGATCTGCTCGATGATCAGGTAAAACTGCGTCACAAGGCCATGATCTGCGAAGCGGTGATGCGTTACATCCAGGCCTGAGTGCCGTTCACTCGCCCAGCCGTTGCTCACGTGACGGCGGGTAGCCGAAGTAGGCCGCGTAGCACTTGCTGAAGTGCGATACCGAAACAAAGCCGCAGGCCACCGCAACCTCCATCACCGACAGGTCGGAGTACTGCAGCAAGCGGCGGCTCTTGGTGATACGCAGCTCCATGTAATAGCGCCGTGGCGAGGTGCCCAGCTGGGCCTGGAACAAGCGGTCGATCTGCCGCCGGGAGCGGCCGCTGTAGGCCGCCAACTGGTCGAGGCTGAGGGTTTCCTCGAGGTTGTTCTCCATCAGCTCGACGATGGTACGCAGGTGCAGGCTCATCGACTTTTTCGCCCCCGGCCCAACCTGGCGGTGGCGCGCACCAGAGAACGAGAGGATTTCCTCGACGCCTTCTGCCAGGCCGTCACCGTACAGGCGGCGGACCAGGCCGAGCATCAGTTCCATGGCACCGTTGGGGCTGGCGGCGCTGAGCCGATCACGGTCCAGTGTAAAGCTGGCCGGGGTGATGCGTGTCTGCGGGCTGCGCTCGGACAGGCTGGCACGCTGCTCGGGGTGAATGCTGCAGCCGTAGTCATCCAGCACCCCGGCGCGGCCAAGGAACCAGGCGCCGTTCCACAGCCCGCCCAGGGCCTTGCCGTGGGCGGCGCAGTCACCCAGCAGGCGGTCCAGCTCGGGGTACTTGAGCGGTGTGCGCAAGCCGCCGCAGATGATAAGCAGGTCGAGTGCTTTCAGCTCGCTGGCAACCAGGTCAGTGGCCACCAGTTCCAGGCCCAGGTCGCTCAGCACCCGGTCACCGTCCAGCGACAGCGGGGTAAAGCTGAAGCTGTCGGCGCGCAGCAGGTTGGCGGTGACCAGCACGTCCATGGCCACGGTGAAACTGGCCATGGAGAAGTGCTTGAGCAGGACGAAGTCGACGCGATAGGGCACCTGGGGGCTGGCCGCGGTGGACTTGAGCCGTAGCATGTTGGTGGTGCTGGTCTTCTTGCTGAACTGGCGTGGGCTGGGCACTCTGGACTCCGCTTCCTGACTGGCCTGCAGAGTGTGGCCGGTGGCCTGTGGAAAGACAATCGCCCGGGTGGGCTTGTGGTAGTGGAGGTCGTATTGAGGCAACTGGGCTATGCTGGCGCCTCCCACTTGGAGAACCTCGATGAAATACGCCGTCGCCCTGTTGTTCAGCCTGCTGCCGCTGGTGGCGAACGCCCTGCAAACCGGGGAAAAGCTCGCCCCGTGGACGCTGCTCGATCAACATGACCAGCCCTACACCTTGGAGGCCGGCACGCAGGTGCTGCTGGTGGCCCGCGATATGGACGGCGCCAAGCTGGTGAAGGCGGCTCTGGCCGACCAGCCCAAGGGCTACCTGGAGTCGCGCCATGCGGTGTTCGTGGCGGATATCCAGCGCATGCCTGCGCTGATCAGCAAGCTGTTCGCCATCCCCGCCATGCGTGATTACAACTACCGGGTTATGCTTGATCGTGAAGGGCAGGTCGCCAGCCGTTACCCTGGGCATGAAGGCAAGGTGCTGTGGTTGCAGCTTGAGCAGGGTGCGCTGGTCAGCCAGCAGGAGTTCGCGGATGCGCCAGCGCTGAAGGCTGCGCTGGAAAAGGCGCAGCCAAGCAAATCCGAATGAACCCTTGCCGCTGGCAGTAACCCAACCCTTTACATGCCAACGGGAGAGTGCTCATGGAAATCGGTACGATCTGGATCATTGTTGCGGCCTTGGTCATCTTGCTGGAGATCTTCGCCATCTGGAACATCATCGGCAGCGAACGGCGCGCGGAGCGCAAGATGTTATGGATCGTCTTCGTCGTCTACGCCCCGTTCCCGGGGTTACTGTTCTGGGCCTGGCGAGGGCCGCGGGCAGTGAAGGGCAGGGCGGTACTGGAGGAAAAGTGAGGGGCACGGCGTCAGGTGCGCAGCGCCTGATGCCATTTGTGGTGGCGAGTTGAGCCATAATTCGGGGGCCGCTACTTTGTTGATGTAAGCCTTCGAACACTCTCTTGCCCCGAGCCCACCATGCTGCCCATCGAACTGCTGACCACTACCCCCGACCAGGCCGACCTGATCCGCAATCTCTATCAGTTCTATGCCTACGAGTCCTCCGACTGGGAGCAGGAAGACGTTGAGGTGGATGGGCGCTTCTACATCCACGAAGAGCACCTGCAGCGCTATTGGCTTGCAGACGGCTGGAGCGCCAACCTGGTGCTGGTGGATGGTTTCATTGCTGGCTTCGTGCTGGTCGAACGCAGCGAGCTGCCGGGCATCGATGCCAGTGAACTGGCAGACTTGTTCATCCTCAAGCGCTACCGCCGGCAGGGTATTGGCCGTGCGGTCGCGCTGCAGTTGCTGAGCGGTGCCGGCGACTGGCTGCTGCGTTGCTACGCGCCGGACCCCATCGCTGTCGCCTTCTGCAAAGCCGTCGTGGCCGACCTGCCGCGGCCGGTGCAGCCAATCATGCTGGGTGATGACCCGGACCTGCTCACCTATCAGGTAACGTCCGCTTACCACTGAGCGGGGTGGGCAAAAAATTGTGATCTACTTCACAAAATCCCGCCAAGCGGCATAATGCCATTACCTTGTATTCAAGACCCGGTCGCTCTGGCCTGGGGGTCCTTTTCGTGCGCGTTGCAGGTTCAGGGAAATTTTCATGTCGCTAGTCGCAAGCCCCGACGTCATGTACCGGCTGTTGATCCAGAGCGTGGTGGACTACGCCATCTACCTGCTCACCCCTGACGGTATCGTCGCTAACTGGAACCCGGGCGCCCAGCGGGCCAAGGGTTACCTTGCCGACGAGATCGTCGGCAAGCACTACTCGCTGTTCTACAGCGAAGCCGAGCGCGTCGCCGGTCTGCCCGAGCAGAACCTTGCACAGGCGCGTGACACTGGCCGCTTCGAAGAAATCGGCACACGCCTGCGCAAGGACGGCACGACCTTTCATGCCCATGTGGTGATCGAGGCCGTGCGCGATGACAGCGGGCGTGTGGTCGGCTTCGCCAAGGTCACTCGCGACATTTCTGAGCGGCATCAGCAGGAGCTGGAGCTGCTGCAGGCCAAGGAGCTGGCTGAACAGTACAGCCAGGAGATGACCAAGCTTTCGCAGTTCCTCGATTCGGTGATCGCCAACATTCCCGCCAGCGTCATCGTCCAGGACCTGGAAAGCCAGCGTATTCTGTTGGCCAACCAGCAGGCCGAACGCCTGTTCGGTGGGGGCGGGCGCAGCATGATCGGCCAGTTGCCAGGTGAGTGCCTGGCACCGGCTGCAGCCGATTACCTGGAACAGCAGCTCGCCCGCGGCGCGCGTAACCCCAAAGGGTATGCCGCTGAAACCCGCGTCGATACCGCCTGTGGTCCGCGGACCTTGCGCAGCCGCGCCTTGCTCAGCCAGAACCGCGAGGGCCAGGCCGACTATGTGCTGTTCGTGGCTGAAGACGCCACCGAGGAACTGGCCGCCCACGCCCAGATCCACCACATGGCCCATCACGACGCGCTGACCGGGTTGCCCAACCGCACGCTGTTCAACGAGCGGCTCAAGCAGGCGTTGGTGCGCGGCCACCAGAGCGAGAAGCTGACCGCAGCGCTATGCCTGGACCTGGATAACTTCAAGAACATCAACGATTCCCTCGGCCATGCCTTCGGCGACAAGCTGCTGCGTGCATTGGGCAAGCGCCTGCGCCGCGAACTGCGCGAACAAGACACCCTGGCCCGTTTGGGCGGCGACGAGTTCGCCGTGGTGCTGGCTGGCCTGGATGGCCGCGAGGCTGCCTGCAACACGGCGCGGCGCCTGATTGACGCGATTTGCCCGCCGTTCCAGATCGAAGGGCACCAGTTCACCGTGGGGGTGAGCATCGGCATTGCCATTGCCCCCGATGACAATGAACAGGCCGAACAGTTGCTCGGTTACGCCGACATGGCCCTCTACGAAGCCAAACGCAATGGCCGCAACCGCTTCGAGTGCTTCCACGTCGAACTGGATGTCGCCGCCCGCCAGCGCCGGCTGGTCGAAACCGACTTGCGTACCGCGCTGCACTTGGGGCAGTTGCACCTGCACTACCAGCCGATCGTGGATCAGCAGACCAGCAGCGTGACGGGCTACGAGGCGCTGTTGCGCTGGGAGCACCCCAGCCGCGGCATGGTGATGCCCATGGACTTCATTCCCATTGCCGAAGAGACCGGGCTGATCCACGAACTCGGCACCCGTGCTCTGAACCTGGCTTGCCAGGAGGCGGCCAGTTGGGACACTGAGCAAACGGTGTCGGTCAATCTGTCACCGGTGCAGTTCAAGAACGCCAACCTGGTGCATACCGTGGCGCTGGCCCTGGCCGACTCGGGCCTGGCGCCCCAGCGCCTGGAGCTGGAAATCACCGAATCGGTACTACTGGGCAACAGCGAGGAAAACGTGCGAACCCTGCGCGCGCTGAAGGCCTTGGGGGTGTCGATATCGCTGGATGACTTCGGCACGGGTTATTCGTCGTTGGGTTACCTGCGCTCGTTCCCATTCGACCGGATCAAGATCGACAAGTCGTTCGTGCATGACATGTGCGACAGCCGCGAGGCGATGTCGATCATCCGGGCGATCACCGAGCTGTCCAATAGCCTGATGATCAAGACGACGGCTGAAGGCGTGGAGTCCGAGGAGCAGATGCAGCGCTTGGCGGCAGAGGGCTGCTCGCACTTTCAGGGGTATCTGTACGGGCGGCCGGTGCCGGCGGGGGAGCGGTTGAAACAGGTAGCTGGGGCGGTGGGGTGAAAGGGCCGCACAGCGGCCCCGCTATTCAGCTGTTCCAGTCTGGCGCGAAGTCAGGGCTCACCACGCGCTGATCCTTCGGCAAACCGGCAATCAGTGCCCGGTCCTGATCATCCAGGTGCACATCCAGCGCCGCCAGGTTGCTCAGCTGGTTCTCGCGGCTGCTGGCCTTGGGGATCACCGCCACGCCGTCCTGGTCCAGCAACCACTTGAGCGCCACCTGGCTCGGCAACACGCCATGCTTGCGCGCGATGTCCTGGATCACCGGCTGCGCCGCCGCCCGCCCGCGGGCAAGCGGGGTATAGGCCGTGAGCAGCAGGTCATGCTGACGGGCGTAGTCGAGCAGCGGTTGCTGGCTGAGCAGCACGTGGTATTCCACCTGGATCGCCGCCAGTGGCGCGCCCAGCGCTTCGATCACCTGGCGCAGCAGCCCGAGTGGGAAGTTGGCCACGCCGATGCTGCGTACCTTGCCCTCGTCGCGCAGGGCCACCAGCGTCTCGATGCTGCGGGCCAAGTCCCAGTCTTTGCCGGGCCAATGAATATGGAACAGGTCGACCTGCTCGGTGCCCAGGGCACGCAGGCTGTTTTCCAGGGACTGGCGCATGGCCGCGGGCGCCAGGCTGTCCCACCAGACCTTGGTGGTCAGGTGAATCTGCTCGCGGGGCACGCTGCTGTCGCGCAGCGCCTGGCCGACAGCGGCTTCGTTGTCGTAGGCAGTGGCGGTATCGATGTGCCGGTAACCCAGCTCCAGTGCCTGGTGCACCGCACGCGTGCACTCGGCGCCAGTCATCGGCCAGGTGCCCAGGCCAATGCTGGGCAGGTCGAGGCCGTTGCGGGTGGTGAGCCTATGCATGAAAACTCCTTGTCCGGGTTTGAGGTTCCAGCGGCGATGGTGCGCGTTTCGACGGTCAGGGACCATGAGTAGCCACCAGAAAGTGGTCGATCAGCGAACGAAAAACACATTGCTCTGCACGCGCGTGCCGATTGGCCTTCCTCAAGTCGTCGTATCTCTTCTAGAATCCCTTGCAGTCGCACTGCCTTCACCTGGCGTTGCATGCCGCAACGCCGCCATCGAGAACGCCATGAGTTCCAGCACACCGTTGTCCGGAGTCAACCACCCCCTGCGCGGCATCGCCCTGGTGGTGGTGGCCACGTTCCTGTTCGCCAGCCACGATGCCTTGTCCAAATTCCTCGGTGGCCTGTACCCGATCATCATGGTGGTGTGGGCCCGCTACGTGGTGCACACGCTGCTGATGGCCGGCATATTCCTGCCCAAGTCCGGCCTCAATGTGCTGCGCACCCGGCGCCCGGTGCTGCAGACCTTGCGCGCGCTGAGCCTGCTCAGCACCAGCCTGTTCTTCACTGCCGGCTTGCAGTATCTGCCGTTGGCCGAGGCGACTTCCGTCAACTTCCTGGCCCCGGTACTGGTCACGGCGCTGTCGGCGCCGCTGCTCAAGGAGCAGGTCACACGTGGGCAATGGGTTGCAGTGGTGCTGGGCTTCGTCGGCGTGCTGGTGGTGGTGCACCCCGGTGGCGCGATGTTCACCCCGGCGATCCTGTTCCCCCTCGGCTCAGCGCTGGGCTTCTGCTTCTACCAGTTGCTCACGCGCATACTCGCCGCCTATGACAGCCCCACCACCAGCAACTTCTACGCCGGGCTGTGCAACACGCTGGTGATGAGTGCGTTGGTGCCGTTCTTCTGGGAGCTGCCGCGTTGGGACCATGCGCTGCTGATGCTGGCATTGGGTGGTTTTGGCATGAGTGCGCACCTGCTGCTGACCCAGGCCTTCCGCCATGCCGCGCCCGCTCTGCTGGCGCCGTTCAGCTATTGCCAGATCGTGTTTGCCGGCTTGCTGGGGGTGCTGATCTATGGGCAGGTGCCCGATAGCACCACCCTTGTGGGCATCGCCATCATCTGCCTGAGTGGGCTTGGGGCTGCCTGGATGCAGCGCAGGAAGTGAACAGAGCCCACGCCCGCACTACCTGGCCATGAACTGCAGAATCCGTTCGCGCAACCAGCGTTCGGCCGGGTCATTGTCCTGGGCGCCGCTCCATACCATGGACAGTTCCGCCTCGGTGATGTCGAACGGCGCCGGGTCGGCGCGCAGGCTGCTGTCGTCAGCCAGGGCGCAGGCGGCGTAGTCCGGCACGGTAGCGATCAGCTCGGTGTTGCGCAGCAGCGCGCGCAGGCTGCCGAACTGTGGCACGGCCAGCACCACCTTGCGGCAACGGCCGATGCGCGCCAGATCAAGGTCGATGTTGCCACTCATGTCTCCTGAAAACGACACCATCACATGCGGCCTGGCGCAGTATTCGTCCAGGCTCAGTGGGCCTGGGCGGCTGTCAGCGCGCAATACGCGCACGCCGATGTCACGCAGCTTGCGGCGCTTGGCCGTGGCTGGCAGGTCGGTGGTATAGCTGACGCCCACCGAGATCTCGCCGCTGGCCAGCAGGCCAGGCATCAACAGGAAGTTGGTCCGGCGCACCACTACGCTGATGTTGGGTGCTTCTTCGCGCAGGGCTTGCAGCAGGGCGGGGAACAGGCCGAATTCGGCGTCATCCGAGAGCCCCAGGCGGAAGACGTTGCAGCTGTTGCTTGGGTCGAACGCCCGGGCGCGGCTGATCGCTGAAGAGATGACGTCCATGGCCGGGCCCAGCTCGGCGAAGATCTGCATGGCCCGGGGGGTTGGCTCCATGGCCCGGCCGCTGCGAATCAGCAGCGGGTCATCGAACAGCTCGCGCAGGCGGGCCAGGCCGGCGCTGACGGTGGACTGGGTGATGAACAGCTTTTCGCCGACGCGGGTCAGGTTGCGCTCGATCATCAGCGCTTCGAAAACCACCAGCAGGTTCATGTCGACGCGGCGCAGGTCGTTGCGGTTCATGGGGCTTGGCTCACGCAGAAGGTTGGTTAGCGCTGTATTGAAGCACGGCGCGGGCCCGCGCGCCTTGTAGGGATGTGCGGCCAGGTGGCCGTACTGGGCACCTGACAGAGCCAACCTATCACCCCCCAATAGCCACTCTATTAGAAGTCTGCCCAAGCTCGACTAGTCTTGTCCGTGGCCCTGCGAATTCCCCTGCGGGCGGCGTCAGAGCACCTGGGTGCAAGACCTTGCCGCCACGCCGTGACAGTTTCGCAAGCCCCTGTCGGACGTGACCGACCGGACCTGATGAGGGGTAGGCATGAGCCCATGTGCTCAGCGCAGAAGAACAACTGGCACAGACCTGAAATCTGGATAACCGACCCAAAGGTAACAGCAGATGTCGAACGAATCGAAATGCCCGTTCCATCAAACCGCAGGTGGCGGCACCACCAACCGAGACTGGTGGCCTGACCAGCTCAACCTCAGAATTCTTCACCAACATGGCGCCAAGTCCGACCCGATGGACCCGGACTTTGACTACGCCAAGGCGTTCAAGAGCCTCGACTTCCAGGCGCTCAAGCAAGACCTGACCGCCTTGATGACCGACTCCCAGGACTGGTGGCCGGCCGACTTCGGCCACTATGGCCCCTTGTTCATCCGCATGGCCTGGCACAGCGCCGGCACCTACCGCATCGGTGATGGGCGCGGCGGTGCCGGCTCCGGTCAGCAGCGTTTCGCACCGCTCAACAGCTGGCCGGACAACGTCAGCCTGGACAAGGCCCGGCGCCTGTTGTGGCCGATAAAACAGAAGTACGGCAACAAGATTTCCTGGGCCGACCTGATCGTGCTCACGGGCAACGTCGCCCTGGAATCGATGGGCTTCAAGACCTTTGGCTTCTCCGGCGGCCGGGCAGATGTGTGGGAGCCGGACGAAGACGTGTACTGGGGCTCGGAAAAGGTCTGGCTGGGCGGCGACACCCGTTACGGCAAGGACCAGGTCAAGGCGCAGGCACCGGGGCAGGGTGACCTGGTGGCCGAACCTGCCAAGCACGGTGAAGAACAGAACCGCGACCTGGCCGCCGAACGCAACCTGGAAAACCCGCTGGCCGCCGTGCAGATGGGCCTGATCTATGTCAACCCGGAAGGCCCGGAAGGCAACCCCGACCCGGTGGCTTCGGGCAAGGATATCCGCGAAACCTTTGGCCGCATGGCCATGAACGATGAAGAAACCGTGGCGTTGATTGCCGGCGGCCACGCTTTCGGCAAGACCCACGGCGCAGGGCCGGCCGACAACGTCGGCGCCGAACCGGAAGCTGCCGGCCTTGAACTGCAAGGCCTGGGCTGGGCCAACACGTTTGGCACCGGCAAGGGTGGCGACACCATCACCAGCGGCTTGGAGGTGACCTGGACCTCGACGCCAACGCGTTGGAGCAACGAGTACCTCAACAACCTGTTCAACTTCGAGTGGGAGCTGACCAAGAGCCCGGCCGGTGCCCACCAGTGGCAGCCCAAGGAGGGCAAAGGCGCGGGTACCGTGCCGGATGCCCATGACCCGAGCAAACGCCACGCACCGTCCATGCTCACCTCTGACCTGGCCCTGCGCTTCGACCCGATCTACGAGCCGATAGCCCGGCGTTTCAAGGACAACCCTGACCAGCTGGCAGACGCCTTCGCCCGTGCCTGGTACAAGCTGATCCACCGTGACATGGGGCCGCTGGCACGTTATCTCGGGCCGGAAATGCCCAATGAGGAACTGCTCTGGCAAGACCCGCTGCCCAAGGCCGTTCAACCGTTACCCAGTGAGCAGGACATTGCCGCGCTCAAGAGCAAAATCCTGGCATCAGGGTTGAGTGTGGGTGAGCTGGTATCGACCGCCTGGGCAGCCGCGTCGACATTCAGGGGCTCTGACAAGCGGGGTGGGGCCAATGGCGGCCGCCTGCGCCTGGCGCCGCAGAAGGATTGGCCGGCCAACCAGGGCACGGGCAAAGTACTGGCGGCACTGGAGCAGATCCAGGGCGAGTTCAATAACGCTGGCAAGCACATCTCGCTGGCTGACCTGATCGTTCTGGCCGGTACCGCCGCCGTGGAAAAGGCCGCCAAGGATGCCGGCTACACGGGCAACGTGGCGTTCCGCCCGGGCCGGGTCGACGCCTCTCAGGAACAGACCGATGTCGAGTCCTTTGCCGTGCTGGAGCCACTGGCTGACGGTTTCCGCAATTTCAGCAAGGCGCGCTACAGCGTCAAGGCCGAGAAGTTGCTGCTGGACAAAGCCCAGTTGCTGACCCTCACCGCCCCGGAACTGACCGTGCTGATCGGCGGCCTGCGGGTGCTCGGTGCCAACCATGGCGGCAGCAAGGACGGGGTGTTCACCGACCAGCCAGGCACGCTGAGCAACGACTTCTTCCGTAACCTGCTGGACATGGGGGTAGAGTGGAAGCCCACCTCGGACGACAACGAAAACTTCGAAGCCCGCGACCGCAAGACCGGGCAGGTGAAGTGGACCGGCACCCGTGTGGACCTGGTGTTCGGCTCGCACGCGCAGCTAAGGGCGCTGAGCGAGGTGTATGGCAGCAGCGACGGCAAGGACAAGTTCATCAAGGACTTCGTCGCGGCCTGGGTGAAGGTCATGGAGCTGGACCGTTTTGATTTGAAATAGAGGTACTGGTTGGGGCTGCGTTGCTGCCCAAGCGCCGGCAAGCCGGCCCCCACAGGTACACCACCCAGCCTGACGGTGGTGGAGTGCTTGTGGGGGCCGGCTTGTTTGCAAATGGGGAAGTGGCCATCGCGCCAATTCCAGGTCGGGTAGGTACAAAAGCGTCCTCGTTCGTTCTGCTGCAATGCATCTCAGGCGGCCGGCCTGAAACAGCGTGCTCACAACGACAAGGAACACCGACTATGCAAATGCCCCAGACCCTGAAAATCCACAACGGCAACAAGGTCAAGCCGACATTTTCCGCACAGGAGTACGCCGCCCGGCATGCCCGGCTGAGGGCCTACATGGCCGAGCAGGATATCGAGGCGGCGATCTTCACCTCGTACCACAACGTCAACTACTACAGCGACTTCCTGTACTGCTCATTCGGCCGCCCCTATGCACTGGTGGTGACCCACGACAAGGTGGTGTCGATCAGCGCCAACATAGACGGTGGGCAACCCTGGCGTCGTACGGTTGGCACCGACAATATCGTCTACACCGACTGGCAACGCGACAACTATTTTGTGGCGATCCAGCAGGCGCTGCCGCTGGCGTCGCGTATCGGTGTGGAGTACGACCACCTCAACCTGCAGAACCATGCCAAGCTCGCCGCCTGTTACCCAAGGGCCGAACTGGTGGACATCGGTGCCCCCTGCATGCGCATGCGCATGATCAAGTCCGCCGAAGAACAGGCGCTCATTCGCCACGGTGCCCGGGTGGCCGACATTGGCGGTGCTGCGGTGGTCGAGGCGCTGCAGGACCAGGTGCCGGAATATGAAGTGGCACTGCATGCCACCCAGGCGATGGTCCGCGAGATCGCTCGTAGTTGCCCCGACAGCGAGTTGATGGACACCTGGACCTGGTTCCAGTCCGGGCTCAACACTGACGGTGCGCACAACCCGGTAACCAGCCGCAAGGTCAATCCGGGCGACATCCTCAGCCTCAACTGTTTCCCCATGATCGCTGGCTACTACACCGCGTTAGAGCGAACGTTGTTCCTAGGCCACTGCCCGGACGAGCACTTGCGCCTCTGGCAAGCCAACGTCGAGGTGCACGAGGCAGGGCTGAAGCTGGTGCGCCCGGGCATGCGCTGCTGCGATATCGCCCGCGAGCTGAACGAAATCTTCTTGCGTCATGACCTGCTGCAGTACCGCACCTTCGGTTATGGCCACTCATTCGGCACGCTCAGCCATTATTACGGCCGCGAGGCAGGACTGGAGCTGCGCGAGGATATCGATACGGTTCTGGAACCGGGCATGGTGGTGTCGATAGAGCCGATGATCATGCTGCCCGAAGGGCTACCGGGGGCAGGGGGCTACCGCGAGCATGACATTCTGATCGTCAATGAAACGGGGGCCGAGAACATCACCAAGTTCCCGTATGGACCGGAGCGCAACATCATTCGCAAGTGACTGCATGTGCCGGCCTCTGCGAGTGCGCAGGCCGGCGCAAACCACACAATAACAACTGTATGACCTTCAGACCCTGCCTCCAATTAGAAGAATCAGAGGGTATCCGTCATGTCCAGCACCACCCTGAATGCTCCCACCCTCGCCGGTGCCGCCCAAGGCGCCGAACGCCAGGCCCTGCGCAAGGCCGCCCGTGCCAGTTTCATGGGCAACTTCGTCGAATGGTTCGATTACGCCGCCTATGGCTACCTGGCGACCATCATCGCCGCCACCTTCTTTGCGCAAACGGACAAGACCAGCGGCCTGCTGGCGACGTTCGCGGTATTCGCCCTGTCCTTCCTCGTACGCCCGCTGGGCGGGATAGTGTGGGGTCATTTTGGCGATCGTTATGGCCGGCGTAATGCCCTGTCTCTGTCGATACTGATCATGTCGATTTCCACCTTCTGCATCGGCCTGTTGCCGGGGTATGCGCAAATCGGCCTGTGGGCACCTTGCCTGTTGTTGCTGATCCGCCTGGTGCAAGGTTTTTCCGCTTCGGGCGAGTACGCCGGCGCGGCGGCCTTTCTTGCCGAATATGCACCGCCTGGCCGACGGGGGCTGTACA
Organism: Pseudomonas putida; assembly: GCF_026625125.1. Taxonomy (NCBI): domain Bacteria; kingdom Pseudomonadati; phylum Pseudomonadota; class Gammaproteobacteria; order Pseudomonadales; family Pseudomonadaceae; genus Pseudomonas; species Pseudomonas putida. The sequence continues at coordinate 2,533,432 of NZ_CP113097.1, forward strand.
CCAGCATCGTGCCGGCTAGCACCGCCGCCGGGCTGTTGTTCGGTGCAGCATTCGTCGCCGCCTTGCATGAACTGCTCAGTACTGAAGACTTGCACAGCTGGGGCTGGCGCCTGCCGTTTTTGCTAGCGGCACCGTTCGGACTGGTGGGGCGTTATATCCGCATGAGCCTGCAGGACACCCCTAAGTTCCTGGAAATGGAACAGCGGTTGGAAAGTAAGGCCTGCATGACCCCGGCGCCGATCCGGGAACTGCTGAGCCATCACCGCCGTAGTTTGGCGATCGGCATTGGGGTTACCTGCCTCAACGCTGTGGCGTTCTACCTGCTGCTCAGTTACATGCCCACTTACCTGTCGAGCGAAATGGGTATGAACGAGCGTGACTCGTTCATCGCCTCGACGGTTTCGCTGACCACATACATTGGCCTGATTTTCCTGATGGGGCGCCTGTCTGACCACTTTGGCCGCAAAACCATGCTCGTGGTTGCTTCGTTGCTGTTCCTGGGGTTGACCGTGCCGCTGTTCAAGCTGCTCGATGGCCAGCCCCTGCTGGTGGTGCTGGCGATCCAGATTTCCTTCGGGGCGATGCTGGCGATGAACGACGGCACCTTGCCGTGCCTGCTGGCCGAAATATTCCCCACCCGAGTGCGTTTCAGTGGCTTTGCCTTGAGCTTCAACCTGGCCAACGCCTTGTTTGGCGGGACGGCACCGTTTATTGCTACCTGGCTGATTCATGTGACCGGTAGCAAATTGGCGCCTGCCGGGTACCTGCTGGCGGCGGCTCTGGTGGCGCTGGTGGCCATGTTGATGTGCCGGGAAACAGCTCATGGCGAACTGAAGGACTGAGGTATCAGTGCAACGATGCCTGTCGCCGCTCCCCAAGCGGCGATAGGCCAAAGAATCGGCTGTAGCTCTTGGAAAAATGCGCCGGCGAACTGAACCCGCATGCCAGCGCCACCTCCCGCACCTGCACGTCGCTGCGCAACAGCAATTCCCGCGCCCGTGACAACCGCAACTCTAAGTAATACTGGCTGGGCGTGCGCTGCAAATACTTGTGGAATAGCCGTTCAAGCTGGCGCACGGTAACCTCATTGAGGCTGGCCAGTTCCTCCAGTGCCAGTGGTTCCTCTAGGTTGGCCTCCATGATCGCCACCACTTGGCTAAGCTTGGGCTGGGCACTGCCCAGCAAGGTGCGCAACGGCACGCGCTGGGGCTCGCGCTCGCCGCGCACACGGTCGCACAGCAGCAATTCGGCCGCCTTGGCAGCGATGTCTGGGCCGTCGACTTCGCGGGCGACCAGTTGCAACATCATATCCATGGCCGCAATGCCACCGGAGCAGGTGTAACGGTCGCGGTCCAGTTCGAACAGCTGGCTGGAAATGACGATCCCAGGGAAATGTTCCTGCAGGGCCTCTATGTCCTCCCAGTGGATAGTGCAGCGATAGCCTTTGAGCAGATCGGATTTGGCCAGCAGGTAGCTGCCCGTACAGATGCCCCCCAGCGGGACGTGCTGGCGGGCCAATTGGCGCAGCCAGTCGATCAAGGGCCGGTTACCCCGGCTGCGGTCGATCGGGTTGGACCCGACCACGAACAGGGCATCCAGCGGCGGGGCGGTGGCGATGGCATGGTCAGGCAGGATGCGCATGCCGTTACTGGCCATCACCGGCGCTTCGCTGGCAGCGAGCAATACAGTGCGGTAGAGGGGCCGGCGGGCGGCCAGGTTAGCCATGCGCAGAGTTTCCACTGCCGACGCCAGGCCGATGGTTGTGAAGTTGGGCAGCACCAGAAAGCCGAAGGTCTTGGCTGGGCAAGGCGATACGATTGCAGATACGGGGTGGACCATTGCGATCTTCCTGTGCAAGCTGAGGCGTGATTCGTTGGGGGCAGTGAAAAGCAGGCCTCGCATGTTTCTTGTTGTTATGGATCGTTGCCGGGTCGATCTTACACCCCGGCGCGATAGCCAGGAATGGACCTCAATGCAGACAGAAGGTGAAACTATTTGAACCCCGAATCCATGCTGGCGGCGCTGCCGGGTTTCGCCATCGCGCCGCAGGCCATCCAGGTGTTGCCCGATGCCGCGGCCTATCGCACCTGCTTGCTTGAGCGCATCGGTGCCGCGACCCGGCGCATCGTCATCGTCGCCTTGTACTTGCAGGAGGACGAGGCTGGGCAGGAAGTGCTGGATGCCCTGTACCAGGCCAAAGCGGCGCGGCCGAGCCTGGAGATCCTTATCGTGGTCGACTGGTTTCGCGCACGCCGTGGCCTGCTCGGCGCCGGGCGCCAGCCGGGCAATGCCGCCTGGTACCAGGCCCAGCGCCAGTTGCGTGGGCTGGACGTGGTCATTCATGGCGTGCCGGTGCAAACCCGTGAGCTGTTCGGCGTACTGCACCTCAAGGGCAGCGTCATCGATGACTGCGTGATCTATACCGGCGCCAGCTTGAACAACGTCTACCTGCACCGTTTCGACCGCTACCGGCTGGACCGTTACCACCTGTTCCAGTCGCCTGCGCTGGCCGATGCCATGGTCGGCCTGGTACGCCGGCTGCTGCACCACACTGCAACGCCGCGCCTGGACCTGCCGGCGCCACCGACCAACCGCAGCCTGCGCGGCGATATCCGCCGCTTGCGTGCACGGTTGCGGCGCATGGCGTATGACGCACCGGCTGCCGTTGCAGGGCAGGGCATGCGGGTGATGCCGTTGCTCGGGGTTGGCCGCGGCAACCCGCTCAACCGCACGCTGTGCGCGCTGCTGGCCGCGGCGCGGTCGCAGATCATCATCAGCACGCCTTATTTCAACCCGCCCCGAGTATTGATGCGTGAGATCGACCACGCTCTGGAGCGTGGCGTGCGGGTGGAACTGATCATCGGCCATCGGACGGCCAATGACTTTTATATCGCGCCGGGCGAGCCGTTCAGCGCCAGTGGCGCCTTGCCCTACCTGTACGAGGACAACCTGCGTGCGTTCGTCCGGCGGCGCCAAACCGGCATCGTCAGCGGCCAACTGGTGGTTCGGATCTGGAGCGACCCTGGGCATACGTTTCATGCCAAAGGCGTCTGGGTCGATCAGCGTTACTCGTTGCTGACCGGCAACAATCTCAACCCACGCGGGTTCAACCTGGACCTGGAAAACGGGCTGCTGATCGACGACCCGCTGGGCGAGTGGACGGTGCCGCGGGAGGTGGAGCTGGAGGGTATTCGCCGGCATGCCCCGAAGATCGACTCGGCGCAAGCATTGGGGGTCAAGGCCGAGCACCCCAAAGAGGTGCGCAGGTTCTTGCGCCGCTTGCGATACAGCCGCCTGGAGCCGTTGATCAAGCGGGTGTTGTAAGGCGTTTTTTACCTCTCTGAAAAGTCATGGCAAACGAATACAATCAGCCGTTTTCCACGTTAACCAGATAGGCCAAAACTTTCATGGCGCTTGATCCACCCACGATGCTGACCATCACGATCGCCCTGGCTGCCGCTGCAGCCTTGTACCTGGCGATCGAGTGGCGCAGCGTCCGCGAACCCTCGCTGCTGTTCTGGAGCGCGGGTTTCGCTACCATCACCGTCGGCTCCACCCTGGCCCTGCTGCGCGGGATCGGCCTGCTGTTGATCGGTATCTGGTTCGCCAACGGTTTGCTGGTGGTAGCGCATGCGTTCTTCCTGCTGGGGGTGCTGCGCTTTACCCAGACCCGCCTGTCGCGGGCCTGGCTACTGATCGTCGTTGCCTGGTTCGCCTTGCTGCTGCTGCCCGTAGGGCCTCAGTGGTCCAAGGTCATGCTGATGGTCAACTCGCTGTTGGTGGCGCTGCTCACACTCAAGGCCAGCCTGCTGTTGCGTCCGCACGGCAAGTCGCTGAGCGTGGGGGCCGTGCAGTTGCGGTATGTACTGCTCATCCATGGCCTGTTCTATGTGATCAAGGCTGGCATCGCGGTGACGCCTGGCACGCTGATCGACCTGGCGACCTTTGGCGGCCTGATCATCCAGGTGTCGCTGGTCGAGGGGGCCATGGCAATCATGCTGATCGCCCTGTCGATGACCGGTACCGTGCGTTATCGGCGTGAAGAGCGGATCGCCCGGCTCGCTGCCCGCGATCCGTTGACGGCGCTGTACAATCGCCGCGCGCTGGAGGTCCGCGCCACGCCCCTGTTCAAAGACGTGAGCCCGGCCCGGCCTGGGGCGCTGCTGCTGATCGATATCGACAATTTCAAGCTGGTCAACGACCTGCATGGCCACGCGGCCGGCGACCGGCTGCTGGTCACGCTCAGCGAGATGATCCGTGCGGTGTTGCCAGAGCGGTCACTGGCGGCGCGGCTGGGTGGGGATGAGTTCGTCATCCTGCTCAGCGATACCAGCAGTGAGCGGGTGGTGGAGCTGGGTGGCGTTTTGCGTAGCCAGTTCCAGCAATTTGCCGAGCAGGCAATGCCGACCCCGCAGGCGGTGACCCTGAGTATCGGCGCCAACCTGTTCGACCAGCCACCGGCGAGCCTGGCGGCGTTGATCGAGCAGGGTGATGTGGCGCTGTATCAGTCCAAGCGTGGCGGGCGTAACAGTATTCGCCTGCTCGACCGCAGCGAGATGAACCCCGCCAGGTAGCGCGTCAACCGGCCCTTACAGGTGCAGTCATCCCAATGCCAGTGAGTCAGCTTCATTAGGGCTGCTACGCAGCCCATCGCTGGCAAGCCAGCTCCCACCGGTGCGGCGGGGGCTTCAATTTACTGGACTGCCCCAATACATTGGATTAGTGCCCAACTTCCTGGAGGCATTCCCCATCAGTGTGGGAGCCGGCTTGCCGGCGATGGGCCGCAGTGCGGCCCGTTTTTCTTCAGGTCACAACCTGATAGCAAGGCACATACTCCGCGCCACCCGGCAGCTTCATCCGGTGCTGGTCGACGAACGCCTGCAACAGTTGCCCCAGTGGCTCCAGTACCGCACTGTCGCCGCGGATCTGGTACGGCCCATGCTGCTCGATCAGGCGGATGCCCTTGTCCTTGACGTTGCCGGCAACGATGCCGGAAAACGCCCGACGCAGGTTGGCGGCCAGTTCATGCGGCGGCAGGTCGCGGCGCAGGGCCAGTTCGGCCATGTTGGCGTGGGTCGGGTCGAACGGGTGCTGGAAACCGCCGTCGATCTTCAGCAGCCAGTTGAAGTGGAACGCGTCGTTGCGCTCTCGGCGGAACTGCTTGACCTCCTTCAGCCCCTCGACCATCTGCCGCGCCACCTCGGCCGGGTCATCGATGATGATCTGATAGTGGCGCTGGGCGGCCTCACCCAGCGTGGCCCCCACGAAGGCATGCAGTTGCAGCAGGAACGCCTCGGCACTGCGCGGCCCAGTCAGCACTACCGGGAACGGCAGGTCTTGGTTGTCCGGGTGCATCAGGATGCCGAGCAGGTAGAGGAATTCCTCGGCAGTACCGGCGCCACCGGGGAAGATGATGATGCCGTGGCCGACACGTACGAAGGCTTCCAGGCGCTTCTCGATGTCCGGCAGGATCACCAGTTCGTTGACGATCGGGTTGGGCGCCTCGGCGGCGATGATGCCCGGTTCGGTCAGGCCCAGATAACGGCTGCCGTGCATGCGTTGCTTGGCATGGGCGATGGTGGCGCCTTTCATCGGCCCCTTCATCACGCCCGGGCCGCACCCGGTGCAGATGTCCAGCTTGCGCAGGCCCAGTTCGTGGCCGACCTTCTTGGTGTACTGGTACTCCTCGCTGCTGATCGAATGGCCGCCCCAGCACACCACCATTTTCGGCTCGACGCCCGGGCGCAGGGTGCGGGCGTTGCGCAGCAGGTGGAACACGTAGTCGGTGATGCCCTGGGAGCTTTCCAGGTCGATGCGCTGGCTGGCCAGCTCGCTTTCGGTGTAGACGATATCGCGCAGGGCGCTGAACAGCATCTCGCGGGTGCTGGCGATCATTTCGCCATCGACGAAGGCATCGGCGGGCGCATTCAGCAGCTCCAGGCGCACGCCGCGGTCCTGCTGGTGGATGCGTACCTCGAAGTCCTTGTAGGCCTCGAGGATGGTCTTGGCATTGTCGACATGGGCGCCGGTGTTGAGGATGGCCAGGGCGCACTGGCGAAACAGGGTGTAGAGGCTTCCGGTACCGGCTTCACTCAGTTGCTGGACTTCACGTTGCGACAGCGTCTCCAGGCTGCCTTTGGGGCTGACGGATGCATTGATGACATGGCGTTGGGGCATCTAAGTCTTTCCTGTGCAGGTAAAACATCCTTCTTTGACAACACCATAAGTCATGCGAAGAGCTTTTGCACACCCAGCGTAATCGCCAGCCCGCCACCGAGCAGCCACAGGTTGAGAATCGCACCGGTCACAAGCGCCCGAGGGCCGGCCTGGCGGATCTGGCTCAAGCGTGTCTCCATGCCCAATGCGGTCATGGCCATGGTCAGGGCGAAGGTGTCCAGGCTGTTGACCGCTTGCGTAACGCTGCCTGGCAAAACCTGCAGCGAGTTCACCAGCACCAGGGCGAGAAAGCCGAAGGCGAACCAGGGCATGGCGAGGCGACCGTTGCCTTGTGCCTGGCCCGGCAGGCGGGTACGGCTGATCCAGGCGCCCACCACCAGCAGCACGGGCACCAACAGCATCACCCGGGTCATCTTGACGATGGTCGCGACATGCGTGGCCTCGGGGCTGATATTGCTTGCCGCGCCCACCACCTGGGCGACCTCGTGCACGGTGCCGCCCAGGAACAGCCCGGCACCCAGGGTGTCGAGGTGCAACCAGCCGCTGTTGATCAGTAGTGGGTACAGGAACATCGACAGGGTGCCGAACAGCACCACGCTACCCACGGCCATGGCACTCTTGTGCGGCGCGCTGCGCAGCGCCGATTCGAAGGCCAGCACTGCTGCGGCGCCGCAAATCGCGCTGCCGGCGGCGGTCAACAAGGCGGTATCACGGTCCAGTTTGAGCAGCTTCATGCCACACCACAAGCCGACCAGCAGGGTGCTGACCACCACCAGCAGCGAGACTGTGAGGCCTGCCCAGCCGACTTCGGCGATTTCCTGCAGGCTGACACGCAGGCCAAAGAACGCCACCGCGATACGCAGCAGCCCGCGGGCAGAAAAATTGATGCCCGCCGCCCAACTGGCCGGTACGCCATCACGCAGCGCGTTGCCATAGAGGGCACCGGCGACGATGCCGACGATGAGCGGGCTGATGCCCAGGTTGGCGATGAAGGGCAGGGCCGCCAGTTGGGTGACGGCGAATGCGAACAATGCGACGAACAGGATGCCGTTGAGCCGCCCTCGGGTAGAGAGGGTAGGGGCAAAGGCAGGGTTGGAAGGTACCGTGGCCATGTGAGTCCTCCGGACAGTGGATCGACAAGGCCTACTTTAATTTGGTTATAAGCTTATAAAAAATCGTAATTCAGGATGGCAAATATCCGTGTAGCTGATATTTTGCATGGATGACCCCGGAACAACTGATAACGTTCGCCACCGTTGCCGAGCATGGCAATATCAGCCATGCGGCGTTGGCTTTGCACTTGTCGCAGCCGGCTGTCTCTGGCCAGCTCAAGCTGCTGCAGGACGCATTCGGCGAGCCTTTATACCAACGTGCCGGCCGCGGTGTGCGGCTTACCGCGGCCGGCGAACAGCTGCTGGCCCATGCCGAACGCTTGCGCGAAACCTTTCGCCAGGCCCAGGCACTGCGCGACGCCATGCGCGGGCTGGAGCGCGGCACCTTGCGCATCGGTGCCAGCACTACGCCCGCCAGCTACCTGCTGCCTTACTTGATCGCCGACTTTCACGCGCAGTATCCCGAGGTGCAGGTAAGCACCTTGCACGGCAACACCGCAGAGATCGTGTCGGCGCTGGGCAGTGTGGACATTGCCCTGATCGAAGGCCCGCCCGGGCAGGAGTTGCCATTGGGCACCAGTGTGACGCCGTGGCGCGAGGACGAGATCGTCGCCATCGTGCCCAGCGGTCACCCGTTGGCCAAACAATCGCGCCAGACACTGGAGGCCCTGGGCAGCTTCCCGTTGGTGCTGCGTGAAAGCGGCTCCGGGGTCCGGCAGGTTGTCGAGCGGGCGTTCGCGCGCAGTGGCGTGGCCATGCGCGTAGCATTAGAAATCGCCGGCGTCGAAGGGGTGAAGGAGGCGGTGCGGGCAGGGATGGGCATCGGTTTCGTTTCGGCGATGTCGATCAGGCATGAGGGGGGCGCCTTGCAGCGCTTGCACATTGGCCCACAGCCGTTGGTCAGGCATTTTTCCATTCTGCTGCCACACGCGGCCACGCCGTCGCGGGCAGCGGCGCGGTTCATGTCGCTGTGTACGTGACACCCATGTAGTGAAGGTTGCTTGAAGTTGCCTGAGTTGGCAGTCAGCTGGTGTTTTCGATACGGGATTGCTGAATGGCTGGATGCGACCGCGCTGTACAGGTTAACGGCCAGGGCGTTTCCTCCGCCCTGGCCTGTGAGGATCAGCGATCGTCCTTGTTCATGCCGCTGTCTTCTTCGTCATCGAGTTGTGGGTCGGAATCCATACCTTTCTCAACATCGGTGTCGGCGCGGCTACCAGAGCCATGGCCGCCGGTCGCTCCTTGCTGTGCACCACCCCCTGAACGCTGCGGATCGTTTTCCCACTTGTCATCGGGCATCTGGCCGCCTTGACGTCCCTCTTCCCATGCTTTGTTCGGGTCGTTGGAAACCTGGTCCGGGTTGTGTTGTGGAGTGCCGCCTTGTTGTCCACTTTTGCCTTGATCGTTAGCCATGATCTTGCACCTCGTGAATTCACACAGAAAAGGCTGTGTTTAATTCCGACGCTGGGTGCAAGGCACTCGCTCCCTCTACTTTTGTATTAACCGACGGGGTGCGCGAATGAATGTGAAGCTAGATGTATTGCGCCGTAAAAGCCGCTTGGCCAATAGGCCGGGCGGTGGCCATGAGCGTGTTCAGGCGACGTTGAAGACATGCCTCAGGTACGCCACGAAGTTCTCATCGCGGCATTGAGTCTTGCCTGGGCTGTCACTGATCTTGGCCACCGGCGCGCCGTTGCAGGCCGTCATCTTGATCACCATGTTCATTGGCTCGACGCCGGGGATATCGCAGGTCAGATTGGTACCAATGCCAAAGCTCACATTGATGCGACCGTGCAAGGCCCGGTACAGCTCAAGTGTCTTGGCGAAGTTGAGCCCATCGGAAAATATCAGCGTCTTGCCTTGCGGGTCGATGCCCAATTGCTCGTAGTGGGCGATGGCCTTTTCGGCCCAGGCCAGTGGGTCGCCCGAGTCATGGCGCAGGCCATCGAACAGCTTGGCGAAGTACAGGTCGAAGTCGCCCAGGAACGCGTCCATGGTGATGCAATCGGTCAGCGCGATGCCCAGCAGCCCACGGTATTCGCGCACCCAGCACTCGAGCGCGGCAGCCTGGCTGTCGACCAGGCGCGGGCCAAGTTGCTGGTGGGCCATGAACCATTCGTGGGCCATGGTGCCGATGGGCTTGAGCTCATATTCGCGGGCCAGGTGCACATTACTGGTACCAACGAAACGCCCCGGAAAATCGCGCTTGAGTGTATGTACCACGGCTTCCTGCACACGGTATGAAAAGCGCCGCCGCGTACCAAAATCGGCCAGCTGCAGGCCTGCCAACTCGTCGGCACTGGCTTGCGCCTTGAGCCAGTCCAGTTTCTGGTATAGCCGCTCGCCCACCTGTTCCATCACCACTTCGCGATAGCGGTAGCGGTTGCGCACCTCGCTGATGATGGCCAGCAGCGGGATCTCGTAGAGAATCACGTGCAACCAGGGCCCGCGCACGCGAATCGCCAGTTGCCCAGCGTCATCCAGGCCGACCTGGACATAGCGCAGGTTGAAGCGGAACAGGCTGAGGAAGCGGATGAAGTCCGGCTTGATGAACGGGATTTTCTCCAGATAGGCCAGTTGGTCGTGGGTGACTGTGACGTCGGCCAGTTGCTCCACCTGATAGCGAATCTCGGCCAGGTAGGGGGCGAGGTCCTCGCCGTTACGGCAGCGAAACTCCCATTCCACCTCGGCGTTGGGGTAGTTGTGCAGCACCGCCTGCATCATGGTGATCTTGTAAAAGTCGGTATCCAGCAGGTTCTGGATGATCCGTGGGCCGAAAACGCTTTCGCTCATGGGTGGACGTCCTTGATCAGAGAGAGCTGATGGTCGAGCGCGGCCTCGTCGCCGCAGAGGATGACGCCCTCTGCAGCCAGCGCGCCGCAGGCGGTAATGGCGCCTTCCTGAGTGAGGGCGCGGCAGGCCGGCAGGTACAGCAGCACCTGAAAGCCTGCCTGGCGTAGCTGCCGGGCGGTGGTCTTGACGCAGTAGTCCAGGGCCAGGCCACCGACGATCACCGCGCCAACCTGCTGCACTTTGAGGTATTCGATGACTCCTGTGGAGCGCCGCTCGGCCAGGTCGTGGTAGCAGGCACCGTAGGGATGCAGGTCGGGTTCGACGCCTTTCCACACGAAGTAGTCGTAATCGATGGGGGCGGGCAGGCCGGGCAACAGTTCGAAGCCCGGCGTGCCTGGCACGCAGTGGCTGACCCAGGTCAGGTCGGCATTGGCCAGCGCCAGGGGTTGCAGCATTTGCCCAGGTTCTGTGACCACCCACGCAGCATTGGCTGGGTGCGCGTCCTTGCTGCCCAGGCGCAGGTCGGCGCGTCGGGCCATTGCATTGAGGTCGGCGGCAATTTCATTGCCTTCGGGCACCGGCAATTCCTGTGGGGCATTGGCGGTGAAGCCGTTTTGCGCGTCGACATCGAAACTGGCGATTTTCATGGGGCTCTCCTCGCTGGGCTGGTCATATATTCCACCTGGTGGTGTAAGTATGTCAAGTGCATATCCTGCTTGGAAAGATGCTTGCTCTAGTTAAGTGCTCTGGTGGAATATTGCACCATTGAACAGTGGAGTCTTTTGGTGAGTACAGCCGAAGTCCTGGCCAGCGTCGATATCGTCGCTCTGCGTCTGGCCCACGAAGCCCAGCATCTGCAAGTGTTGTTGCATCGCCGCGAGCGCGAGCCCCATGCCGCTCAGTGGGCTTTGCCCGGGGTGCTGGTCAACGGCCGCACCCCGGACACCAGCCTGCAGGCCGCTGCCGAGCGCGCACTGGGTGAAAAAGCCCGGGTGCAGCCGCGCTACCTGGAGCAGGTCGGTACTGAAGGCAACGCGTTCCGGGACCCGCGTGGCTGGTCGTTGAGCACCTATTACCTGGCCTTGCTCGAGCCTCAGCAGCAGGTCGAAGGTGACCAGTTGGCCTTTTTTGACCTGGACAGTGTGTTGGGCCGCAAGGTGCTGCTGCCGTTCGATCACAACCTGCTGGTAGAACGTGCCCGCGAGCGGCTGGCGAGCAAGACGGTGTACAGCAGCCTGCCGCTGAACCTGCTGGCCGAGAAGTTCACGGTGCTCGATGCATTGGGCGCGATGCAGGCGTGCCTGGGCCAGGCGGTGAACAACACCTCGCTGCGCAAGCGCCTGGAGCGACTTCGCGAGCTGGGTTGGGTGCGCGATACGGGGGAGAAGAATCAGCCACGGCTCGGCCGGCCGCAGCAGTTGTATCAATATACGCCACAAGGTGACCGGCCGTTCATGTTCGACCGTAGCCTGCTGCCGGAGGGCTCATAGTGTTCAGCCCCCGCGCGTTTCACTCGATGGCCAGCGGAGAGCGACACAAACCCTGAGCAGCCTGCGCCGCCCAGGGTGGTAGAAGGCCTGCCCGTCACGGCGTTTGGTCGGAGCTTCCCTTGCTCGGCGTTGGCAGATTTTCAGCCGGTATCCTTTGCGCTGGCTGACACCCTGCAGAGCAGCTGCCACACGCGTCACTTGCGCAACCACCAGTTGCCGACGATCTCAAACGGCGCCACAGGCTGCGCGCGCAGCCGAGCAGCACGAGCGCTACGATGGCGTATTGCACCAGGAGGCTCATGAGGCGGCCCGAACGATGCTGTAGGTCAGCCACGCCATGACGTAGGCCACAACGAACATGTAGCCAAACGCCAAACCCACCTGCCGCCAGCTGGCAGTCTCCTTGCGGATCACCGCCAAGGTCGACATGCATTGAGGCGCGAATGCGAACCAGACCATCAGCGACAGCGCGCTGGCCATCGAGATCTGCGCCGACAACACGTGGCCAAGTGACGACACATCCTCGGCGCTGGCCACTGAATACACCGTCGCCAGCGTTGCCACCGCCGTTTCCCTGGCTGCGAAAGCCGGGATCAGTGCCAGGGTAATCTGCCAGTTGAAACCCAGCGGAGCAAAAAGCGGCTGCAGGGCTTTGCCCAGATAGCCCGCCACGCTGTAATCGATCGCGGCCCCGGCTGCACCGGCGGGGGGCGCTGGGAATGTCGAGATGAACCACATGACGACGGTGAGGGCCAGGATCACCCCGGTGAGTTTCTTCAGAAACAGATAACCACGCTCCCACAGTCTCTGGGCCAGGTCCCTTGCGCAGGGCATCCTGTAGGCCGGCAGCTCCATCAGTAGCAGTGGTTGCGCCATGGCCGTGGGCCTCAGGCGCTTGCATACCCAGCCTACGGCCATGGCGCCGACGATCCCCAGCACATACAGCGCAAGCAGTACCAGCCCCTGCAAGCCGAGCACGCCTGCTATGGTCTTGTCGGGTATCACCGCGCCTATCAGAAGGGCATACACCGGCAAGCGTGCCGAGCACGTCATCAGCGGCGCTACCAGTATGGTTGTGAGCCGGTCGTAGCGGTCGCTGATGCTGCGTGCCCCGATGATGCCCGGGATGGCGCAGGCAAAGCTCGACAGCAAAGGGATGAACGAGCGGCCCGACAGGCCCACCCCTCGCATCAGTCGATCGAGTATGAACGCTGCGCGGGGCAGATAACCGGATTCCTCCAGAACGAAAATACAGAAGAACAGCACCAGAATTTGCGGCATGAAACCCAACACGGTGCCCAGGCCACCGATCAACCCGTCGCACAGCAACCCTTGTAGCGGGCCGGCAGGTAGAAGGGTGCGGGTCAGCGTTGCCAGCAGGTCGAAACCGTCAGCGATGGCGTCAGTGATGGGTTTACCCACCAGGTAGACGCTTTGGAAAACCACCAGCATGACCGTCAACAGCACTAAAGGGCCCACCAGGGGGTGGATCAGCCATCGGTCAATGGCATCTACGCGTGTATCACCCACCTGCGGGGTTACCACGCAGGTGGCGAGAATCTGACGAACCCGGGTGTGCAGGTCCTCTTCCATCGGTACCGCTGCAACCTGGTGTTCGCAGGGTGCATCGAGCGCCTTGAGCAGCTCGTCAGCCCCGTCGCGACGAACGGCGATGGTTTGCACGACAGGCGCATTCAGCGCCGCTGACAGCTTGCGGGTGTCGATGCATATACCGCGCTTGCGCGCAGCATCGGCCATGTTCAAGACCAGGATGATGGGGATGTCGTAACGTTGGACTTCAAGGACGAAACGCAGGTGCAAACGCAGGTTGGTGGCGTCTACGACGCACAGCAGCAAATCGGGGCGAGCCTCGCCGGGGTAGTCGCCCTGAAGCACGCGCAGTGTCACCCGTTCATCGTCGCTGACGGCAGACAGGCTGTAGGTGCCCGGCAAATCGAGAACCCGGCATGCGCGGCCTGACGCTGTGCGAAGCACGCCCTCTTTGCGCTCGACCGTCGCGCCAGCATAGTTCGCCACCTTTTGCCGCGCACCGGTGAGCACGTTGAAGAGGGCTGTCTTTCCGCAATTCGGGTTGCCGACCAGGGCTAAGCGGGTCCCGGACATCAGACGCCTACCTCCACCACGATGCGCATGGCTTCATTACGGCGCAGCGCGAAGCGGGTGCCGGCAACCTGTACCAGAATGGGGTCTGCTCCCCACGGTGCGCGCGCCACTACCGTTACAGGTTCACCGGGGACAAATCCGATATCCTGCAGGCGCTGGCTGAGGCAATCAGAGGTGTCCGCCTTCAGAACCTCGGTGACGAACGCTTTTTGCTGATGCGGCAAATCGCACAGATACATCGAACTACCCATGATGTTAATGATTCGGATTTGCGTTGATGCTATTGGCCGCGCAGGCCAGATACAAGGAATGTGAAGATATCTTCACGAAAGCCAGGCACCTGGTGTATCTGGTTTGAGCGCGAGGCGCAGATGACGTTTATCAACCCTGCTCACAAGGACCTGACCGCATGAAAGCACCCTTGACCTTCTGCCTGCTGGCAGCCATGACCGGCACGGCCCTGGCCGCGCCCCCCGTTTCGCGCCTCGATGAGGTGCTTCAGCGCGGTACGCTCAAGGTCTGCACGACGGGCGACTACAAGCCCTATTCTTCCCTGCGTGCGGACGGCAGCTATGAAGGCATCGACATTGCCATGGCACAGTCCCTGGCCAAGAGCCTCGATGTGAACATTCAGTGGGTGCCCACCACCTGGAAAACCCTGATGCCGGACTTCCTGGGCCAAGGCTGTGACATTGCAGTCGGGGGCATTTCGGTGTCACTGGAGCGGCAGAGGAAGGCATTTTTCAGCGAGTCACTGGGCGTCGACGGCAAGATCCCGCTGGTACGCTGCGCCGATGTGCAGCGTTATCAGACCGTGGCGCAAATCAACCAGCCCCAGGTCAGCGTGATCGAACCCGCTGGTGGCACCAACGAGGCGTTCGCACGGGCGCATCTGGGCCAGGCGAGCATACGCCTGCACGATAACGTGACGATTTTCGACGAGCTGCTGTCGGGCAAGGCCGATGTGATGATCACTGACGCCAGCGAAGCCCGTTATCAGCAGAAGCTCAAACCCGGGTTGTGCGCGGTCAACCCGGAGCGCGCCATGCAATACAGCGAAAAAGCCTTCCTGCTGCCTCGTGATGATGTGGCCTGGAAAGGCTACGTCGACCAGTGGTTGCACCTGAGCGTGGCCAACGGCAGCTACGACAGCATCACTGCGCAGTGGCTGGCGGCGCCCTGAGGCTGCCACAACCGCCCGTTTCCAGGCGATTGTGATCGTTGCGCCCTCTGCCAGGTCAGACAGCGGCGGCGAGCTTGGCGCTGGTCTGGCGACGGCGATAGGCACTGTCGCGGCTCGCCAGCCACCAGTACAGCGGCGAAGTGATCAGCAGGCCCACCAGCCAGGACAGGTCGGCGCCGTTGATGTGCTCGGAGATCGGCCCCACGTACAGCGGCGTGTTCATGAACGGGATCTGCACCACGATACCCACGGCATAGGCGGCCAGCGCCTGCGGGTTGTAGCGCCCGTAGATACCGCCATCGACCTTGAAGATCGACTGGATGTCGTAGTCGCCCTTGTGAATCACATAGAAGTCGATCAGGTTGATCGCAGTCCACGGCACCAGCACCACCAGCAACACCAGCACCATGTCGACGAAGTGGCCGATGAAGTCGGCTGAGGCAAACACTGCCACTACGCAGCAGGCCACCAGCACGATCAGCGACAGTACCGCACGGCTCTTGGCGGTGGGGATCCAGCGGTAGGCGAAGGTCTGGATCAGGGTGATGATCGACAGCACTGCGCCGTAGAGGTTGAGAGCGTTGTGGCTGATCACGCTGAGCAGGAACAGCACCAGCATGATCGGGCCGAGGGTGCCGGTGGCGAGCTTGACCGCATCCATGGTGTCCATGCCGGCGGGGATCGCCAGCACCGCGACGGCGCCGAAGATGAACGATAGGCTCGAGCCCAGCGCCGACCCCAGGTAGGTGGTCCAGAAGGTCGAAGATACCTTCACGTCAGCCGGCAGGTATCGCGAGTAGTCCGACACGTACGGGGCGAAGGCGATCTGCCACAGCGCCGCCAGCGACACCGTGGCCAGCCAGCCGGCCAGGTTGAAGCCGCCGCGGGTCAGGAAATCGTCGCTCTGCACGTGGCTGAAGATGTAGCCGAAGCCGACCACGATGCCGATGCCCAGTACCCAGGTGCCGATGCGGTTGAGTACGTGGATGAAGCGATAGCCGATGATGCCGATGATTCCCGAGCCCAGCGCGCCGATGACGATACCCACCGGTACCGGCACGCTGTCTACCACGCCATGCAGCGATTTGCCGGCCAGGACGATGTTGGAGGCGAAAAAGCCGATGTACATCACCCCGGCGATCACCACCACCAGCAGTGCCCCGAGCGAGCCGAACTGGGCGCGGCTCTGGATCATCTGTGGGATGCCCATTTGCGGGCCCTGCGCCGAGTGCAGTGCCATCAACACGCCGCCGACCAGGTGGCCGACCAGAATGGCGACGATGCCCCACAGCAGGTTCAGGTGAAACAGCTGCACGCCGAGCGCGCCGGTGACGATGGGCAGCGGCGCGATGTTGCCGCCAAACCACAGCGTGAACAGATCCCTTACCTTTCCATGGCGGTCTTGTGGCGGCACGTAGCCGATCGTGTGTTTTTCTATGAGGGGTGCCGAATTGGCTGCACTGGTCATGACTGACTCCAAGGCAAGGTGGGGCATCGGGTGCTGCCCGGGTGCGTGCCGGCGAAGGGCGACGCGTTCTTGTTGGAGCGATGATGCGGGGAGCGGGGGGAAGGAGAAATTAGTAAATATGTGCCCATAAACCTTAAAAAACCTAAGGCTGACAAAAGGTTAAGAGGCCAGTGGTAGCAAAGAGCGCGCCACCGGGCTGGAAGGCGCGGGCTTGGCCGGTTC